>NZ_CP056087.1:4442057-5076637 GCF_001839655.2 Pseudomonas argentinensis | reverse complement strand
GTACTGCTGGCCGGCATGCTGCTCGACGCCATCTCCATCTACCTGATCCTGATGCCGATCCTGATTCCGGTGATGCAGCACTTCGGCTGGAACCCGGTGTGGTTCGGCATACTGCTGGCCATGAACATCGCCATCGGTCAGTTCACCCCGCCGGTGGCCATCAACCTGATGGTCACCACCGAAGTGGCGAAGATTCGCCTGGAGCAAACCATCGGCTGGGCCCTGCTGTTCGTCCTGGTGATGGGCTGCGCCCTGGTGCTGGTCGCGGTCTTCCCGGAAATCGCCCTGTGGTTGCCACGGGTGCTTGGGTATGCGGTTGACTGAGTGACGGAGCGGGCACCGCGCGGGCGCCCCGCTGTTGAACGCTAATCCGCTGATTACCTGGGCCAGGAGCCGGCGGATCACCGGTCAGCGCCGGCTGGCGGGTGTTGTTGAAAATAATTACCAGCGGATATATGTTCGCAACCCTCTCCCTGCACGAGATTCCCGAGTGCGCCGCCCCACGATCCTGATGCCCGAGACGGCCAGTTCCAGCGCCATGCCGGCGAGCTGCTGCGTTTTCTGACGCGACAGGTAAAGTGCAGCGAGCTGGCGGCAGACTTGCATCAGGAAACCTGGTTGCGCTTCCAGCGCCGCGGCAGCGACGAAGTGGGCAACCTGCGGGCGTTCCTGTATCGCATCGCGCGCAACCTGGTGATCGATCATCGGCGCCAGCAGCAGGCTCGCCCGGTGCAGGAAGATGTCTCGGTGGAGCTGGTGTCGGAGCAACCCGGCCCCGAACAGATCGTCGGCGACGTACAGCAGCTTGGTCGCCTGCAGGGCATTCTCCAGGACCTGCCGCCTCGCCTGCGCCAGGCGCTGCTGTGGAATCGCCTGGACGGCCTGACCCAAAAGGAAATCGGCCAGCGTCTCGGTGTTTCCGAAAGCATGGCCGGGCGCTATATCCTCAAGGCCCTCGAACACTGCCAGCAGAAGATGGATTTGATGCCGTGAACACCGATTCCTCACTTCTCGCCCAGGCCAGGGAATGGCAGGTGCTGCTGCATTCGGGGCGCGCCACGGCGGCCGACCACCTGGCTGCCAAAGCCTGGCGCGAGCGCTCGCCGGCCCATGAACAGGCTGCCCGTGAGGTGGACCGGTTGTGGGCGTTGCTGGGTCAGGTGCAGCCGCCGGCCACCGTGCAGCCCGTCGCCGCGCAAGCCCCCCAGCCGCCGCGCCGTCGCCGTGCTCTGCGCTGGAGCGTACCACTGCGCGAGCGCCGCACTGTTGCTGCTGGCCCTGTGGCTGCCCCAGGGCGCCTGGCTGGGCTGGTACGCCGACGTGGCGACGGCGCCGGGTGAAGTGCGCACCCTCGAACTGGATGACGGTTCGATCTCACCCTCAATGGCGCCACGGCGCTGGACTGGACGCTGGGCGACGGGCGCCGGGAAGTGCGCCTGTATCGCGGCGAGGTGGATTTGCAGGTCGCCAAGGATGCCAATCGCCCGTTTATCGTCGAGGCGGGGCCGGCGCGCATCCGGGTCACCGGCACGCGTTTCGATGTCGACTACGATGGCCGCGATGTGGTGCTGGCGGTGACCGAAGGGCAGGTACAGGCCAGCGATGCCTCGAACCGGCCATTGCCAGTGGGCGTCAACCAGCAGGTGCGCTGGAGCGGCGATCAGCTGCAGGCGGTGCAGCCGCTGGATGCCCGCCAGCAGTTGGCCTGGCAGCGCGGCAAACTGGTGTTTCGCGCCCAGCCGCTGGGCGAGGTGTTCGCCGCGCTGGAGCGCAGCCAGCGCCAGCGAGTGATCTTTCTCGACGCCAGCGTGCGCGAGCTCAAGGTTACCGGTGTGTTCGCCCACGACGATCCCCAGGCCGTACTGCGCGCCATCGAAAGCGCCCTGCCGGTGCGCCTGGTGCGCCTGCCCGGGTTGCTGCTGGTCAGTCGCGCATGAGCCGAGGCTGGGCCATGTGCGGGTATCCTGGAAAATAATCAGGTTAGCGGTTCAGAAATCTGCGGTTGCTTCGTCTTCCTCTCTGCAAATGCGACTTCTTCGCATGACCTTATGCAGAACACAGGAAATCCAGCATGCGCCTCACGCGTACTCCCCTCTGGCCAGCCATCGCCACTGCCCACCTGTTGCTCACCGCCACCAGCGCTTCGGCTCTGGAGTTCGATCTTCCAGCCCAGCCGCTCGACGCGGCGCTGACCGATTTCGCCGAGCAGGCCAACGTGCGCCTGCTCTACGATGCCAGCCTGACCCCCGACGAGCGCCAGGCGCCGGCTCTGAAAGGCGATTACACGGTCGACGAAGGCCTGCAGCGGCTGTTGCAGGGCAGCGGCCTGAGCTACCTGATCGGCGCCGACGGCACGGTCAGCCTGGTACCGCTGAGCAGTGACGCCAGCTCGCTGCAACTCGATGCCACCACCGTGAGCGGTCAGGCGGACGGCGCCTGGATCTACCGGTCGAGTACGCCGGTGGCCAGGTCGCCCGTGGCGCGCGGATCGGCATGCTGGGCAATCAGGATATGCAGGATGTGCCGTTCAGCTTCAACAGTTATACCTCCGACCTGATCAAGAATCGCCAGGCGCAGAGCCTGGGTGACGTGCTCAACAGCGACTCGGCGGTGCGGCAGTCCTATGGCTTCGGCAACTTTTCGCAAGTGTTCGTGATTCGCGGCTTCCAGCTGTACAGCGACGATATCGCCTTCAATGGCCTCTACGGCATTCTGCCCCGGCAAATCATTTCGGCCGAGTCGGTCGAGCGGGTCGAGGTATTCAAGGGCGCCAATGCTTTTCTCAATGGTTTTGCGCCTGGAGGTAGCGGCATCGGTGGGGCGATCAACGTCGTGTCCAAGCATGCCGAAGACACGCCGACCCGAAGCATTACCATGGATTACGGCAGCGACAGTCGGATCGGTACGCACATCGACCTTGGCCAGCGTTTCGGCGAGGACAACCGGTTCGGCGTGCGCGTCAACCTGGCCAAGCGTGAAGGCGAGAGCGCCATCGACAACGAGAGCAAACACTTCACCCTGGCAGCAGTCGGCCTCGATTACCGCGGTGACAGGTTGCGGGTCTCGACCGATTTCGGTTACCAAAAACAGCGGGTCAACGAAGGGCGATCCCCGGTGTATCTGGACACGAACACGCTGACCACCAGGCTTGGCGGCAAAAACCCAAAGCGCCGGACGCCAAGGGTAACTATGCGCAACCCTGGAGCTGGTCACAGCTGGAAGATACCTATGGGATGGTCAACGCCGAGTACGACCTCAGCGATCACTGGACCGCGTATATGGCCGCCGGCGGCAAGTACACCCGCGAGAATGGCATTTATGGATCAACCTACGTGAATGCGCTCGATGGCTCGGCGCGTGTCGGACGGCTGTATTCGCCGCTCGATCAGGAGAATCTCAGTGCGCTGGCTGGGCTGCGTGGCAGCTTCAATACGGGCTCGGTGAGCCACCAACTCAACCTGGCAGTGAACGGCCTGTGGACGGAAAAGAGAAACGCCTACGAATCCACGGCTGCAGGCAGCCGACGTTTCGGCAATCTCTATGATCCAGTCGATGTAGCCGAGCCGGTTGCCACCACCCGTGCAGGCGACATCCATGATCCCAAGACCACGGCCAAGGTGCAGAACCGCAGCCTGGCAGTCTCCGAGACGTTGGGCTTTCTCGATGACCGCGTGCTGACGCTGGGCGCTCGCCGACAGTCGATTGGCTCGGATGCCTGGAGCGCGCTTGATCGGTCACGTACCGCCAACTACCAGGAAAGCATCACCACGCCGGCCTATGGGCTGGTGGTGAAACCAACCGAATACCTCTCGCTCTATGCCAACCGCATCGAGTCGTTGCAGCAAGGGCAGACTGCTCCGGCTACCGCCAATAATCGCAACGAGGTGTTCGCACCCTATCGAGCCAAACAGACCGAGGCTGGCATAAAGTTGGACTGGGGCGTCTACGGTGGAAGCCTCGGTGTCTATCGCATCGAGTTACCTCAGGGTGTATTAGGTGGCGATGGCAACTACCGTGTGGACGCACAACAGCGTAACCAGGCGTCGAACTGAGTGTATTTGGTGAGCCCATGTCTGGCCTGCGTTTGCTGGCCGGGGGCACCTGGATCGACTCTCAATTAAGCGGTGGCGTCAGTGGCACCGAGGGTAACCGCGCTGTGGGTGTCCCCGAGTTCCAGTTCAACCTCGGCGCGGACTGGGACGTTCCGGGTGTTCCCGGTCTGGCCCTCAACGGTTTGCTGCTGCGTACCGGTGGGCAGTTCTACGACTCGGCCAATAACTACAGCATCCCCGCCTGGACGCGTGTTGATCTTGGTGCCCGCTACGCGTTCAAGGTCGAGCAGCGAGGTGTGACGCTGCGTGCCGGCGTGGAAAATGTGGCAGGCAAGGACTATTGGGCCTCCACCAATGGCGGCTACCTGACCCAGGGCGAGCCACGTACGCTCAAGGTATCGGCCACCCTAGATTTCTGAGCAAGGGGCGGCCGCTCGGCGCACACCGAGAAGCAGCGCTATGTACGCGCTGCCCGGGGCGCCTATCCATCCAGGCTTTGGGGCAGGGCACCAGGATCAATGGAAACTGTACGACACGCCCACGAACGCCCCGAAACCATCGCCCGGCGTCGAACGGGCAATGTCGGCGCCGTTGTCGTTGTAGCCCGGCGTGACGGTGGCGGCGTAGCGCTTGTCGGTCAGGTTGCGCAGGTCCAGCCAGGTCTGCCAGTCGTCCTTCGGCGAGGCGTAGCCCAGGGTCGCACCGAAGATGGCGTAGGCATCGGCGTAGTAGGAGTTGGCGTAATCCACCGCGACCTTCGAGGCGTACTGGGTATTGAGGCCGGCGTAGAAACCGTTCGGCAGGCTGTAGCGCAGTTCGGCCTGGTAGTAGTGGCGGGGCAGACCGGGCAGGCGGTTGTCGCCGAAGGCCGCGTCATCGCGGTAGTGGAAGTCGCTAAAGGTGTAGGCCTGGCGTAGGGCCAGGGCGCCGGCCGCGCCGCCGTCCCAGAGCGGGCTGTCGAGGCCCAGTTCGATGCCCTGGTGGATGGTCGGGCTGGCGTTGGCCTCGGAGAACACGTTGCTCTCCACCGGCACGGTGAGCAGTTCATGGCGCACCAGCGAGTAGTAATAGGCGGCATCCCACTGACCCAGTGCCGAGTCGCCGCGCCCGCCGATTTCGAAGGTGGTCGCCGTCTGGTTATCCAGCGAGATCGGCGCGCGTTGGCGAGCGCTGTAGGGCTGGTTACTGTTCGGGAAGCGCAGTGGCGAACTCCAGAGCATCGACCAGGCGTGGGGCGGCTCCACCGAGCGGCTGATATTGCCGTACACCTGCACGTCCGGATTGAGCTGGTAACGCAGGCCGATACGCGGCGCGTAATCCCAGGTGTGTTCGCTGAGCGTGTCGTCGGTGGCCGGCCGGCTCACCTGCACTTCACGGCGGGTGTAGATCAGTGCCAGGCCAGTGGTCAGCCACAGGTCGGGGGCCAGCTCGGTTTCGTTGCCGATATGCAGCACGTTGTCCGAACCCAGATGCTCGTAGGCGCGCATCAGGGTGCCGGCCGGGTAATCGGTGCCGCCGACGCTGATCGGTAATGCGGCATTTTCCTTGGACTTGCTGCTCGGCAGGTTGGTGGTGCTGCGAAAGCCGAGGGTGGTGCTGCTGTCGAGGCCGAACAGGCTGTGGCGACGGGTGTAGGTCAGGGTGCCGCTGACATCGCTGTAGTCCACGCGCACCCGGTAGGTGTTGCCGTTGGGCGAGCTGTTCTCGACGATATCCATCGGGTAGTGGTGGTAGGCCAGGCCGGCCACCAGCGTCGAGTCGTCATCGATCTGCCAGGTGGTCTTGTTGGCCAGCCAGGTGCTGCCGGGTTGGTCGCGGTGCGCATCGATACGCAGGTTGTTGGCGGCGGCCGCGCGCGGGTCATGCTCGATCTGCGCTTTCGTCAGACGGCCCGGTGCCTGGTGCTCGGTCTCCCGGTAGCGCAGGTAGAAGCGCGTTTCCAGGTTGTCGTTGAGGCGATAGCCGAGGTTGGCAGCCACGCCCTGGCCTTTGCCCGAAGCGTGGTCTTGATAACCGTCGTAGCGGCTGTCGGTGACGTTGATGTAGTAATCGAAATCCCCCAGCACCTGGCCGGAGCTGATGCTGCGCTTCTGGTAACCGTGGCTGCCGGCTTCATAACGCAGTTGCAGCCTGTCGGCATCGCGGCCGGTGCGGGTGATGTAGTCGATGGCGCCGCCCAGGGCCAGCGAGCCCTTGTCGAAACCATTGGCGCCGCGCAGCACTTCGGCGCGGCTTATCCACAAAGGTTCGAGCAGCTCGTAGGGGGTTCCGCCCGAGCCGGTCAGCGGCAAACCGTCGAGCATGATGTGGTTGCCGGAAGCGTGGGAGCCGGTGCCGCGGTTGATGCCCGAACCGCGGATGGCGACCTTGATGCCCTCGTTGCCCGGCGACTGCGCATACACGCCTGGCTGGTAGGCCAGCACATCGGCATTGCCGGCCACGCGGCCCTGCTCGACACGCTGCATATCCACCAGGTTGGTACCACCCGGTACCTGCTTGAGTTGCTCTTCGGCCGCCTGCTGCTCGGTCAGTGCCTGCTCGGTAACCTGCACGCCTTCGAGCTGCAGACTGCCTGTCGCGGTCTCGGCATGGGCGACAGGCAGTGCCGCGCCCAGCAGGCTGGCAGCCAGCAGGTGACGTGGGCGCAGGGCGAACGGGGGCGGGCAGGGCATTGGGGTGGTTCTCCGTGGGGCGGCGTTTGGATCGCGCGGGTAGGACGGCGCCCGCGCGCGCCAGGCCATTCTGCCCTTCATCCGATAACGCGCACGTTCGCGCCAAGCCCGCGAACTAAGTCACAACGCCACAGCGACAGCCTGTCGCGCGGCATCCGGCCACGCTGGTAAGTGGCGCGGCGAGGCGTAATCTTGAGTCGATCGATTGATCCAGATCAAGGCGCCTTTCGCCTTGGCTGTCTGCGATACACGCATAACAAGGCGCCTCTAAAAACGTAGGCGAGGTAGTCAGCACAAGGCAAAAACAAGCGAGAAAGCGGAGTTTACGAGTTGTAAATGAGCATTTTGATTGGACTCGCATACGAGCTTGTTTTTAAACGCAGTGATGACAACGCAGGTAGTTTTTAGAGGCGGCTTACAAGAAGTCGATAACCGTTAAATCCTATCGAGGGGCACGTCCATGTTCGGCCTAGAGGCTTTGGATCTTGCGCGCATCCAGTTCGCCTTCACCATTTCCTTTCACATCATCTTTCCTGCCATCACCATCGGCCTGGCCAGTTACCTGGCGGTGCTCGAAGGCCTGTGGCTGAAGACCGGGCAAACGGTCTACCGCGATCTCTACCACTTCTGGGTGAAGATCTTCGCGGTCAACTTCGGCATGGGCGTGGTCTCCGCCTGGTGATGGCCTACCAGTTCGGCACCAACTGGAGCGCCTTCTCGGATTTCGCCGGCTCGGTCACCGGGCCGCTGCTGGCCTACGAGGTGCTCACCGCGTTCTTCCTCGAAGCGGGTTTTCTCGGCGTCATGCTGTTCGGCTGGAACCGCGTGGGGCCGGGGCTGCACTTCTTCTCGACGGTGATGGTGGCGGTCGGCACGCTGATCTCGACCTTCTGGATTCTCGCCTCCAATAGCTGGATGCAGACGCCCCAGGGCTTCGAGATCGTCGACGGCCGGGTGATCCCGGTGGACTGGTTCGCGGTGGTGTTCAACCCGTCCTTCCCCTACCGCCTGGCACATATGGCCACCGCCGCGTTTCTCGCCACGCGTTCTTCGTCGGCGCCTCGGCGGCCTGGCACCTGCTGCGCGGGCGCGACACCCCGGCGATGCGCAAGATGTTCTCCATGGCGCTGTGGATGGCCCTGCTGGTCGCCCCGATCCAGGCGGTGATCGGCGACTTCCACGGCCTCAATACCCTGGAGCACCAGCCGGCGAAGATCGCCGCTATCGAAGGCCACTGGGACAACAGCTCCGGTGAGCCGACGCCGCTGATCCTCTTCGGCTGGCCGGACATGGAGCGCGAGGAAACCCGCTTCAAGCTCGAGATCCATACCTGGGCAGCCTGATCCTCACCCACAGCCTGGACAAGCAGGTGCCGGCGCTCAAGGAATTCGCCAGGGAGGATCGGCCCAACTCGACCATCGTGTTCTGGTCGTTCCGGGTGATGGTCGCCATGGGCCTGCTGATGATCCTCGCCGGCGTGTGGAGCCTGTGGCTGCGCTGGCGCGGCAGCCTCTACCGGTCGCGTCCGTTCCTGTACTTCTGCCTGTGGATGGGCCCGTCCGGGCTGATCGCCATTCTCGCCGGCTGGTTCACCACCGAGATCGGCCGCCAGCCCTGGTGGTCTACGGCATCATGCGCACCGCCGATGGCGTGTCGGCCCACAGCGCCGCGCAACTGGGCCTGACCCTGGTGCTGTTCGTGGTGGTGTACTTCGCGGTGTTCGGCGCCGGCTTCGGCTACGTGATGCGCCTGGTGCGCAAGGGGCCGGTCACCGGTGAGGGCGATCACCAGCACGAAGGCGGGCCGGGTACCCGGCATACCCCGGCACGGCCACTGTCGGCGCCCAAGGAGGGCCTGCACGACGGTGATCATGGCGGCGTCGAAGCGAACGGGAGGGCATGAACATGGGTATCGATCTGTCGATCATCTGGGCGGTGATCATCGTCTTTGGCGTGATGATGTACGTGATCATGGACGGCTTCGATCTGGGCATCGGCATCCTCTTCCCGTTGGTGCCCGACAAGGGCGAGCGCGACGTGATGATGAACACCGTGGCCCCCGTGTGGGACGGCAACGAAACCTGGCTGGTACTCGGCGGCGCCGGGCTGTTCGCGGCCTTTCCGCTGGCCTACTCGGTGGTACTCAGCGCCCTCTACCTGCCGCTGATGTTCATGCTGCTGGGCCTGGTGTTTCGCGGCGTGGCCTTCGAGTTTCGCTTCAAGGCCAAGGACCACAAGCGGCATATCTGGGACAAGGCGTTCATTGGCGGCTCCATCGCCGCGACCTTCTTCCAGGGCGTAGCGCTGGGCGCCTTTATCGAAGGCATTCCGGTGGAGGGACGCGCCTTCGCCGGCGGCTCGCTGGACTGGCTGGCGCCGTTTCCGCTGTTCAGCGGCCTGGGGCTGATCGCCGCCTATGCGCTGCTCGGCTGCACCTGGCTGATCATGAAAACCGAAGGTCGCCTGCAAAAGCAGATGCACGACCTGGCCCGGCCCCTGGCCCTCGCGCTGCTGGCGGTGATCGGCATCGTCAGCCTGTGGACACCGCTGTCCCAGGCGAGCATCGCGAGCGCTGGTTCACCTTCCCCAACCTGCTGTGGTTCGCCCCGGTGCCGCTGCTGGTGCTGGCGAGCTTCTTCTACCTGCTGCGCTCGGTGGCCAACTACGACAACAGCAAGCCGTTCGTGCTGACCCTGGCGCTGATCTTCCTCGGCTACAGCGGCCTGGGCATCAGCCTGTGGCCGAATATCGTGCCCGGCTCGCTGACCATTTGGCAGGCCGCCGCGCCGCCGCAAAGCCAGGCTTCGCGCTGGTCGGCGCGCTGCTGATCATCCCGATCATCCTCGTCTACACCGCCTGGAGCTACTACGTGTTCCGCGGCAAGGTCACGCCGGATCAGGGGTACCACTGATGAACAAGACCAGCGAAAAGAAACCCCTCTGGCAGCGCATCGCCTGGCTCGCCGGTATCTGGACGGTCAGCGTGCTGAGCCTGGGGCTGCTGTCCTATCTGTTGCGGCTGTTCATGAATGCGGCGGGGTTGAGTACGCCTTAGGCCAGTGGGCCTTTCGGCTCGGCTTGTTGGGCGAACTTCGCGCCTTCGACCCGACCATGCACCCTGCTGGTGCGCCTGAGCCGTGTCGCCAGGAGGGTGCTGGCCAAATGCCGCCTTTTGCTACGCCTTGGCGGCGGTCGCCTTGCTGGCATCGTTTCTGCATTGCATCCCTCAAACACACACCCAGGGTCATACCTCTGCTAGGCAATGGCGCCTGAATGCACTGCAGCTTTCATTGCCGTGCATTCAGGCGTTTGTTTAGGAATGGGCTGCACTGCCCTAGCTCGGTATGTCCTCGCGGTGGGTAATCGGGATCCAGTTGGCGGTCAGCGGAGAAGGAATTCATGAAGTGGCTTGGCTACCCCGTGCTGCTGTTGCTACGCGAACTGGGCATCGCCGGCATGTTGCGCAGTCTGCTCGGCATTGCCCTGGCGAGCAGCGCGCTGAGCCTGTCCGGTCGCCCGCAAACGGCTGCTCTGCTGGGCTGGTTACTGTTCGCCTACCTGGCGATTTCCAGCCTATGGCTGCTGCGGCGCGAACTGCTGCTGTTGCAGGGCTATCAGGATCGTCACGTCGATCAGGCTGGCCGGAAACCCGCCGAGGATGATTGGGTGGTGCTGGAAGCGATCGGTCGAAGCTGGCAGCGCTGGCTCAACCGCGAGCGTCGCCAGCAGCAACTCCTGCAACAACGCCTCGACGAGATATCCCATTCCTCGCAGGAACTCGAACAGAGCTCCGTGCTGGTGACGCGCAACGCCGAAAACCAGAGCGACGCGGCGAGCACGGCGGCGGCTGCGGTCGAGCAGCTGAATGCCAGCATCGTCCAGGTGGCTGCGTTGGCGGAACAGTCGCGGCAAAGCAGCCTGGTAGCCAGCGAGCAACTGAGTGACGGTATCGCGCGCCTCGGCGAGCTGGTTCAGCAGGTGGTGGAAATGAGCCGCCAGGCGGAAACCACCAATGAGCTGATCCTGCTGCTGAACACCAATTCGCAGATCATCAATCAGATGTCCGGCACTATCCGTGGCATCGCCGACCAGACCAACCTGCTGGCACTCAACGCGGCGATCGAGGCCGCTCGCGCTGGAGACAGGGGTCGCGGTTTCATGGTCGTCGCCGACGAGGTTAGGCGCCTGGCGCTGCACAGCCAGGAATCGGCGGCAGAGATCAGCCGCAACATCGTCTCGGTACAACAGCATATCCAGGGCGCCACGGTGAAGGTGGCCGGCCTTAGCGAGCTGGCCCAGCGCAGCGCGCAAAGCTCGAAGGCCGTGTGCAGCCTGCTCGACCAGGTTCAGCAGTGCACCTGGCAACTGACCGAGCAGGTCGAGCAGGTGGCCGTCAGCACCGAGCAGCAGGGCAAGGCGGTGACGGAAATCGCCGAGCTCTCGGACCGCGTGCGCCAGGGTAATGTCGATAACCTCAAGGCCGCCGACCAGACCCGCACCATCGCCCATCACCTGGCAAGCCTGACCGGTTGATGGCTATGGAGGGATGGTACGGATACGCCTCTGTCGCCGGCCTCCTGGTCGGCCTGGTGTTGATGGTCTTCGCCCTGCATCGACGTCGGCTGCGTCAGAAACGGGCACACATTCGCGCGAACATTCGTCAGTTGACGCTACTGCGCTCGCTGATCGCCGGCCTCCAGCGTCATCGCGGCCTGAGCAACGGCGTGCTCTGTGGCGATGCCGGGCTGAGCGACGAGCTGGCCGCCACCCGGCGGTCGCTCGAAGAGCAGATGCGCATTGCCGCAAGCTTCAGCGGTAGCCATGTCGATGGATGGAGTGGCCTGATCGATCACTGGTCGCGCCTGCAGGAAGGGCGCAGCACCGACGCAGCCAACAACCTGGTGCAGCATCACCTGATCATTCGCAACAGCATCTTCCTGATGGAAGACGTGGCCAGCGAGATCGACCTCTGTGAAGGCCGTAGCGATTTCGCCTATCTGCCGTGCATCTGGCGCGAGGTGGTGCAGGCAGCGGAATGGGCCGGACAAGCCCGAGCGTTTGGAACCGGCATCGCCGCGGCAGGGAAGAGCAGTGCCGAGCAGCGGATACGCCTGCGCTTTCTCTACCAGAAGATCGAGCAACTGGCTGGCGACGCCTTTGCCGCTCTGCAGTCGGAGCGTGACCTGTTTCAACTGGCCCGGCGCCAGCAGGCGATCGAGGCGTTTCTGTTGTGCATCGAGCAGGAGCTGCTCGGCCGGGAACAACCGAGCATTGCGGCGAAAAGCTATTTCCAGCATGCCACCCTGGCCATCGAGGAGTTGTTGGGCCTTGTCGATACGGCCTTGCTGCAACTGCAGCCGCAGCCCCTGAAGGGTGGTTGATCGCTGGTCGCGTGCCCTTACTGCCCCGGCACCGCCAGCCAGTGGCCAAGGGTCTTCTGATACGCACCCGTGGCCTTGCTCAGGTGCAACCACTGATCGACGTAGCTTTTCCAGGTCATGTCGTCGCGGGGCAGCAGGTAGGCCTTCTCACTATATTGCATGTAGTTCATCGGGTTGACGGCGCACAGGCCGGGCATGCGTTTCTGCTGGTAAAGGGCCTCGGACGTGTCGGTGATCATCACGTCGGCGCGCTTATCCAGCAGTTCCTGGAAGATGGTCTTGTTGTCGTGAAACGCTAGCTGAGCCTCTGGCAGATAGGCTCGCGCAAAGGCTTCGTTGGTGCCGCCGGCCGGCTCGATCAGGCGCACTTCTGGCCTGTTGATCTGCTCGACGGTCTGGTAACGCGACACGTCTTCACAGCGCACCAGGGGAATCTTGCCGTCGACATCCAGGGTGCCGCTGAAAAAGGCCTTCTTCTGGCGCTCCAGCGTCACCGAAATGCCGCCCATGCCGATATCGCACTTGCCCGCCACCATATCCGGCATCAGGGTTTTCCAGGTGGTCGGCACCCACTGCACCTTGGCCCCAAGGCTTTGCGCAAGCGACTGAGCCATCTCGATATCGATGCCCTCGTACTCACCGTCATGGCGCAGAAAGGTATAGGGCTTGTAATCGCCGGTGGTGCACACCGCCAGCTGCCCCTTCTCCAGCACCTTGTCCAGGTGCGATGGCATTTCCCGAGCCTGGGCAAAACCCGACAGGCCGATAAGCAAGGTGGTGATGGCGCTGATTGTTAGATTTTTCATGGTGGGTCGGAGCTCGCGGTTGAAGGCGGGGAGGCGAGGGACAAGGTAAGGACAAGGGTTTGGTGGGGCAAGACCTGGAGCAGGGCAGAGGTCTTGTTGGTTTTGTTCTGGTCAGGTGCTTTGAATGCGGTGGGCAAGCTTCGCGTTATCGACCCTGGTATCTACGGGCTACGGGAATCAGCTATATAGGGCGTACCGGGCGGCGCTGCGTTCGCGAAGCAGTACGCCTCGGAATGCGGCGCGCGGGTTGTGGTGCGAACCGGGCATGAGCCGGCGTTCCGGTCCGCCCTACGGGCTTGAATACGGAGTCGGCTCCGACACTACGCCGGCAAATAGCTGTCCGTCTTCGGTGTGATCGCCGCCTCCCTGGTTGCCTCATCCTGCCAATCATTCCCATACTGCCTTCCTATGCCGCCTACCAAGGGAACCCCCATGTTCGCCTTCAGCGAAACCCTGCAACGCCGCTTCGCCGCCCTGCATTGCACCGCCGATTTCTGGTCGCTGCGCCATGTGCGGGAAACCACCGAGCGCTATGGGGTGCGCCGCAATGTGGCGCGGGCACCGTCGTTTTCGGACGATGCGGGCGCGATGCTCAGTGTGCGGGTGGCCGGTGTGGAGGCTTATGCGGCGACCAGCGATCTCAGTCAGGCCGGGTTGCAGGCGGCGCTCGACAAGGCCGAGGCACTGGCGCGGCAGCTGGCAGGGCGCAATCTGCTCGATCTGCATGAGCTGCCGGTGCCCCATGAGCAGGCCGATGATGTGATGCCCGGCTACGCGCGCAGCCTGGCCAGCCCGGCGCACTGGTACGAGCTGCTGGCGGCGGAGTCGGCACGGGTGCCGCGGGATGAGCGGCTGGTGGATTGGTACGCCGGGCTGAGTTTTACCGCCACCGAGCAGATCTACCTGAACAGCGTCGGCGCCCGCTTGCGCCGCGCTCAGCACTACGTATTCCCACAGCTGGGCGTTACCGCCAGCGATGGTGCCGACAGCCAGAGCCGCAGCTTTGGCGGCACCCACCTGGCGCGCCAGGGCGGTGCCGAGGTGATCGATGAGCTGGGGCTGGTGGGCACTGCCAGTCGTATCGCCGACGAAGCGCTGCAACTGCTGCTGGCGCCCAATACGCCGAGCGGTCATCGCGACCTGCTGCTGATGCCGGACCAGATGATCCTGCAGATCCACGAATCCATCGGCCATCCGCTGGAGCTGGATCGCATCCTCGGTGACGAGCGCAATTTCGCCGGCACCAGCTTTATCCGCCAGGAAGATTTCGGCCGTTATCAGTACGGCTCGTCGCTGCTCAACGTGACCTTCGACCCGACGGTGGCGGGCGAGCTGGCCAGCTACCGGCATGACGACGACGGTACCCCGGCGCAGCGCGAATACCTGATCCGCGAGGGCATCCTGCAGCGGCCGCTCGGCGGCACGCTGTCGCAGTGGCGCAGCGGGCTGGAGGGCGTGGCCAACAGCCGTGCCTGCAGCTGGAACCGGCCGACCCTGGACCGCATGGCCAACCTCAACGTCGAGCCCGGCACCCAGCGCCTGGAGCAGCTGATCGGCGGCATCGAGCGCGGCATTCTGATGAGCAACAACCGCTCCTGGTCGATCGATGACGCGCGCAACAAATTCCAGTTCGGCTGCGAGTGGGGCCGGCTGATCGACAATGGCGAGCTCAAGGGCGTGGTGAAGAACCCCAACTACCGCGGCATCTCCGCGCAGTTCTGGCGCAACCTCAAGGCGGTCGGCGATGCCAGTACCTTCGAGGTGCTGGGCACGCCCTATTGCGGCAAGGGCGAGCCGAACCAGGTGGTCCGCGTCGGGCACGCCACGCCGGCGTGCGTGTTCGCCGATGTCGATGTATTTGGAGGGGCGGCCTGATGAACGCACGTCAACATTTCGAGGCGCTGCTCGCGCACCTGAACAGCCAGTTGCAGGCCGGCGAAGGCTTTACCCTGGAGTACCAGGCCGAGGCCTCGGACTTTATCCGCTTCAACCATGCTCGTGTGCGTCAGGCCGGCCAGGTGCAGCAGGTGTACGCCACCCTGGCGCTGTACCAGGGTGAGCGGCATGGCGACTTCGAGCTGGCCCTGAGTGGGGTGATCGATGACGACCTGGCGCGCCTCGACCAGGCGTTGCAGCGCCTGCGTGGGGTATTGCCGACGCTCGCCGACGACCCGTACCTGCGCCTGAATCGCGAGGCGTGGCGCAGCGAGACGGCTACGGGTGAGGCGGTTCAGCATAGCGAGGCGGCCATCGCCCAGATCAATGAAGCGGCCGCCGGGCTGGACCTAGTCGGCTTCTACGCCGCCGGGCCGCAGTACCAGGGCTTCGCCAGTTCCTGGGGCGCCTTCGGCTGGCACGGGGCGAGCAGCTTCAACTTCGAGTTCAGCCTGTTCCACGAAAACGGTCAGGCGGTGAAAAGCAGCTACGCCGGCGAGCACTGGGATGCCCAGGCCTTCGCCCGCAAGCTGGCCTTCGCCCGCGAGCAGCTGGAACACCTGGGCAAGCCCGCTCATGAGCTGAAGCCAGGGGCGTACCGCGCCTACCTGACGCCCGCGGCGCTGGAGGAGTTGTTCGGGTTGTTCGCCTGGGGCTTTTCCGCCGAAGCGCTGGCCACCGGTGGCAGCCCACTGCAGCGGCTGTTCGCCGGCAGCGCCAGCCTGAGCGACAAGGTGACGCTGGACGAGCGCATCGAAGGCGGACTGGCGCCGGCCTTTACCCGCGAAGGGCCACGCCAGCCGCTGCGCCTGGTCAGTCAGGGCAAACCGGGCGAGCGCCTGGTCAGCTCGCGCAGCGCCGCCGAACACGGTCTGATCGCCAATGGCGCGGGCAATGGCGAGTATCCGTTCTCGTTGCACCTGCACGGCGGCGAGCTGGAGGAGGGCGACATCCTGCAGCGCCTCGGCACCGGGCTGTATATCGGCAACCTGTGGTACAGCAACTTCTCCGACCTGCCGGCCGGGCGCCTGACCGGCATGACCCGCTTCGCCACCTTCTGGGTCGAGGACGGCCGCATCCAGGCGCCAGTGAACACCATGCGCTTCGACGACTCGCTGTTCGACTTCCTCGGCGCGAACCTGGAAGCCCTGACCCGTAAACCGGAGCTGCTGCTGCCCAGCGGCACCTACGGCGCCCGGCAGACCGGCTCGATGGCGCTGCCCGGCGCGTTGCTGTCGCGGTTTACCCTGACGCTTTAAGGGGCGCATCCCAGGGTATCGCCAGCCGCATGCTGAACAACACTCATCCAGCATTTGCCGTATCCACAATGAGGCTCACTCGAGCATATGAGCGCGCAGCACACGCTCTTCTCGCATGATGTGGATGATGAAAACCTTTCCCTCTGCCGGGCGGTAGAAGACTCGGCAGGGCGGGACGACGACTTCGCGGTACACCGAGTTTGGCAGCTCATCCGGGACGCGGCCCGACAGAGGGAACTCCGCCAAACGCCCGACCGCTTCAACCACCTTGCTGACCAACGCGCGAGCGGCATCGGGTTTGTCGAGTGCGATGTAGTGCGCCAGCTCGTCGAGTTGCTCGAGGGCCGGATCGGTCCAGACTATTTCAGCCATTTGCCCAGCCGTTCCTTGGCCTGTTCATGGCTGACAACATTGCCTTCGACCACGGCCCGTTCCCCTTGGGCCAGGGCATCCAGCAGTGCAAGGCGCTTCTGCATGAACTGGTAGTCATCGACATCCACCAGATAAGCCGATGGCATACCGTGCTCGGTGATCAGCACGGGCTCCTTGGATTCGTGAAGATCGGCAAGGATCTTGGTGGCCTGTCGCTTGAGGTTGGTGACCAGCTCGACTTTCATGGCGGGGCTCGGTGCAAGAATGAAAGTGCCACTTTAGTGATACTTGCCTCTTCGGGCAATGATTGGTCCATGGGGAGTGCTTGGTTGGACTGGCGGACTGTTCGCTTCGTTACGAGCGGCCGGCGTCCCGGTCCGCACCTACGCAATCAGAAGGCGCTTTGACACGGAACCGTCATCCCCGTGTAGCGCCACTGCCATCTGCGCTCGCTAAGTTGCTCGCCAATGAGATCGATCTCAAGGCGAGCGAGCATGACGGATCTGAAAGAGGTGGCCCTGAGGGCAGGCGTTTCCCGGGCCACCGCCGCGCGGGCTTTTGCCTCGCCGGACATGGTGCGCCCCCACACCCGTGAGCAGGTGTTCGCCGCGGCGCGCCAGCTGGGCTTTCGCCCCAATCGCCTGGGCCGACAGCTGCGTTTGCAGACCACCCAGCTGATTGGCGTGGTGGTGCCCAACCTGCTCAACCCGGTGTTCGCCGAACAGTTCCAGGCCATGGAGCAGGCGGCGCGTGGGCGGGGCTACAACCTGCTGCTGGCTACCACCGACTACCAGACCGAGCGCGAAAGCGAGGTGGTCGAGGAGCTGCTGCGCCAGCGTGTCGACGGCCTGGTGCTGACGGTGACCGATGCCCGCAGCAACCGCGTGCTGCAAAGCCTGGCTCAGGAAGACACGCCCTTCGTGCTGGCCTACCACCAGCCCGAAAACCGCGAATACAGCGCCGTATCGGTGGACAACCACGCCGGTATGGCGCTGGCCACCCGGCATCTGCTGGCGGCCGGCCACCGGCGCATCGGCATGGTCGCCGGCTCGGCGTTGCAGTCCGACCGTGCCCGGCTGCGTTATGCCGGCTATCGGCAGGCCATGCACGCGGCTGGGCTACAGGCCTTGCCGCTGATCGAAATGCCTGCCCACACCCAGGCCGACTTTGTCGCCATCGAACCCTGGCTGCAGGGGCCCCAGGCGCCCAGCGCGCTGGTGTGCTCCAACGACCTGCTGGCCATCAGCCTGATCAACGTGCTGCGCCGCAACGGCTGGAGCGTGCCGCGCCAGCTGTCGGTGATGGGTTTCGACGGCATCGCCCTCGGCACCCAGGTGCACCCGACGCTGTGCAGCGTGGTGCAGCCCATCGCCGACCTGGCGCACACCCTGATCGACCAGCTGCTGGCGCAGATCGCCGGCGCCACCCCCGCTTCCCACTGCCTGCCGTGCCATATCCGGCCAGGTGAAAGTATCCGCCCCCTCGAGGAGACGCCCGATGACCCGCTTCCGTAAAACCCTTGCAGCCCTGCTGCTGTGCGGTACCGCCAGCCTGAGCCAGGCCGCCGAGACGGCGATCTGCTACAACTGCCCGCCGGAGTGGGCGGACTGGGGCGCGCAGCTCGCCGCGATTGCCGAGAACACCGGCGTGAAGGTGCCGCTGGACAACAAGAACTCCGGCCAGGCCCTGGCACAGCTAGTGGCCGAGCGCGCGGCGCCGATGGCCGACGTGGTGTATTACGGGGTGACCTTCGGCCTGCAGGCGCAGAACGCCGGGGTGGTCGGCAGCTACAAGCCAAAGGGCTGGGACGACATTCCGGCCGGGCTGAAAGACCCTGAAGGGCACTGGTTCGCCATCCATTCCGGCACCCTGGGCATCATGGTCAACGTCGATGCGCTCGGCGGCCTGCCGGTGCCGCAAAGCTGGGCCGACCTGCTCAAGCCCGAGTACAAGGGCATGGTCGGTTATCTCGACCCGTCCAGCGCCTTCGTCGGCTACGTGTCGGCGGTAGCGATCAACCGCGCCATGGGCGGCGACCTCGACGACTTCACCCCGGCCATCGACTACTTCAAGAAGCTGGCCGGCAATTCGCCGGTCGTGCCCAAGCAGACCGCCTATGCGCGGGTGCTGTCCGGTGAGCTGCCGATCCTCGTCGACTACGACTTCAACGCCTACCGCGCGCGCTACAAGGACCAGGCCAATGTGGCCTTCGTGATTCCGAGCGAAGGCAGCATCAGCGTGCCCTACGTGATGAGCGTGGTGGACAACGCGCCGCACCGCGCCAACGCCGAGAAGGTGCTGGACTTCGTGCTCTCCGACCAGGGCCAGGCGCTGTGGGCCAATGCCTACCTGCGGCCGGTGCGCCCGGTGCAGATGCCCGCCGAGGTGGCGGCGCGCTTCCTGCCGGAAAGTGACTACGCCCGCGCCGGCGTGGTCGATTACCAGAAGATGGCTGCGGTGCAGGAAGCCTTCGCCGCGCGTTACCTGAAAGAGGTGCGCTGAGGTGAGCAGCGCCCTGAGCAACCGCGCTGCCGTAAAGGCCGATAGCAGGCCGCTGTGGCGCTGGCGGCCGGGGGCTGCCGTGGCGCTGGTGCCGGCTGCTGCCGTGTTGCTGGCCTTCTGGATACTGCCGCTGGCCCATCTGGTGCTGCTTGGCGGCGAAAGTCGCGGCGGGGCGGGCAGTGGCTACTGGCAGGTGCTGAGCAGCGGCCAATATCTGAGCAGCCTGGCGCAGACCAGCGTGCTGGCCGCCACGGTGACCCTGGCGGCACTGCTGGTGGGCAGCATCAGCGGGGTGTTTCTCGCCCGCCAGCGCTTCTTCGGCCGTTCGGCGCTGGTCGCCCTGCTGACCTTTCCCCTGGCATTTCCCGGCGTGGTAGTGGGTTTTCTGGTGATTCTGCTGGCCGGCCGCCAGGGCGTGTTCGCGGCGCTGGGCCTGGGGCTGGTGGGCGAGCGCTGGGTGTTCGCCTATTCCCTGGCCGGGCTGTTTCTCGGCTACCTGTACTTCTCCATACCGCGGGTGATCCTCACCGTGATGGCCGCCAGTGAAAGCCTCGACGCCAGCCTGGAGGAAGCCGCCCGCTCGCTGGGCGCGGGCCACTGGCGGGTCACCTGGGACGTGATCGTGCCAGGGCTGATGCCGGCGCTGGTGTCCTGCGGCGCGATCTGCTTCGCAACCTCGATGGGCGCGTTCGGTACCGCCTTCACCCTGGGCACCCAGCTCAACGTCACGCCCGTGGCGATCTACAACGTGTTCACCAACTACGCCAACTTCAGCGTGGCCGCCGCGCTGTCGGTGCTCCTCGGTGCGCTGACCTGGGCGGTGCTGCTGGTGGTCAGGAAGTGGGTGCGCAACGCCGGAGGGCTGCTATGAAACGCTCGACGCTGTTTGCCGCGCAGTTGATCTTCACCTGCCTGGTCTGCGCCTTCATGCTGGTGCCGGTGCTGCTGTCGCTGCTCGCCGGGCTGACCCGCAATTACTTCCAGGGGCTGTCCAGCGGCCTGACCCTCGACTGGCTCGCGCAGGTCTGGCAGGCCTATTCACCGACGGTGTGGCTGTCGCTGCAACTGGCGCTGGCCTGCGCCCTTTGCGTGTGCGTGATCGGCGTGCCGGCGGCTTACGCCCTGGTGCGCATGAACAACCGCTTCAGCCGCGCCTTCGAGGAACTGATGGTGCTGCCGGTGGCGATGCCCGGCCTGGCCAGTGCGCTGGCGTTGCTGCTCACCTACGGTCATCTCGGCGGCTTTCGTGGCAGCTGGCTGTTCATTCTGGTCGGCCACGTGCTGTTCACCCTGCCGTTTCTGGTGCGCCCGGTAATGGCGGTGATGCAGCGCCAGAACCTGCCGACCCTGGAAGATGCCGCCGCCAGTCTCGGCGCCGGCCCGTTGCGGCGCTTCTTTACCGTGGTGGTGCCCAACTGCCGTGCGGGCATCCTCGCCGGGGTGCTGATGGTCGTCACCCTGTCACTGGGCGAATTCAACCTGACCTGGATGCTCCACACGCCGATGACCAAGACCCTGCCGGTGGGGCTGGCCGACAGCTACGCCTCGGCGCGGCTGGAAGTCGCCAGCGCCTACACCCTGCTGTTCCTGCTGATGATCGTGCCGCTGCTGATCGCCCTGCAGGCTATCAGCGCCCGCCTGTCCCGTGGAGACCAACGATGACCGCTACCTCCATTCGCCTGCACAACTGCCGCAAGGCGTTCGCCGACGGCACCGTCGCCGTGGACGACCTGAGCCTGGAGATCCACGCCGGCGAGACCCTGGCCATCCTCGGCCCGTCCGGCTGCGGCAAGACCACCACGCTGCGCCTGATCGCCGGGCTCGAGCGTCCGGATGCCGGGCAGGTGCTGTTCGCCGGGCGTGATGTCACGCCGTTGCCCATCGAGCGCCGCGACGTGGGTATGGTGTTCCAGAACTACGCGCTGTTTCCCAATCTCAACGTGGCCGACAACATCGGTTATGGCCTGAAGGTGCGCAAGGTGCCCCGCGCCGACCGGGAACAGCGCTGCGCCGAACTGCTCGAACTGGTCGGCCTGCAGGGCTATGGCCATCGTGCGATCCACGAGCTGTCCGGTGGCCAGCGCCAGCGCGTTGCCCTGGCCCGCGCGGTGGCGCCACGCCCGCGGGTACTGCTGCTCGATGAACCGCTGGCGGCCCTCGATGCCCAGTTGCGCGAGCGCCTGCGCAGCGAGCTGGGCCAGTTGCTGCGCGAGCTGGCCATCACCGCGGTGTTCGTCACCCACGACCAGGGCGAAGCCATGGCCCTGGGCGACCGCATTCTGGTCATGGAGCGCGGGCGCATCGCGCAGCTGGCCACGCCGCGGGCGCTCTATCAGCAGCCGGCCAATGCCTTCGTGGCGAATTTCATCGGCACCCTGAATGCCTTCGCGGTACTCGGCCGCACGGCCAACGGCGTGCAGGTCAACGGCGGCGAGTTGCCGTGGAGCGCCAGCGAGCTGCCAACCACTCTGTATTGCCGGCCCGAGCACCTGCAGGTGACCAGTGCCCCCGGCCATGTGCGCGGGCGGCTGCTCGGGCAATTCTTCCAGGGCGCGCAGAGCCGCCTGCTGGTGGACGTGGGCGGCGCGCAGCCGCTGGCGGTGGACAGCAGCGACGACCGTCTGCATGCCCCCGGCGATTTGATCAACCTGGCCGTCGAGCCCCAACGAGTGTTCAGCCTCAATGCCTGATGTCATCCCCAGCATTCCGACCTTCCTCATTGCGCAGATCAGCGACCTGCACCTCAAGGCCGGCGGCAAGCCGAGTTACGGGGTGGTCGATACCCTGGCGGCGCTGCGCCGCGCGGTCGACCAGCTCAACGCCAGCCAGCCACGCCCGGACATCGTGGTCATCAGCGGTGACCTGGTGGACTTCGGCCACCCCGACGAATACGCCGTGCTGCGCCCGGAGCTGCAACGCCTGGCCATGCCCTGTTACCTGGTGCCGGGCAATCATGATGATCGCGCCCACCTGCTGGCCGCCTTTGCCGATCACGCCTACCTGCCGCAGTCGCCTGAGGCGCCGCTGGACTGGGTCGTCGATAGCCATCCCGTGCGCCTGATCGGCCTGGACACGACGATTCCCGGCAGCCATGGCGGGCAACTGCAGGACAGCCAGCTGCGCTGGCTGGACGCCCAGCTGGCGCTGCGCCCGCAGGTGCCGACGGTGCTGATCCTGCACCACCCGCCATTCATCAGCGGTATCGGCCATATGGACCGCGAGCCGTTTGGCAACGCGGCGGCGCTGGAGTGGTTGATCGGCGGTCATCCGCAGGTGGAGCGGCTGCTCTGCGGGCACCTGCATCGCCCGATCCAGCGGCGTTTTGCCGGCAGCCTGAGTTGCGTGTGCCCCGGAGTTTCCCACCAGATCGTGCTGGACCTGCAGCCCAGCGCGCCGGCCCACTTCAACCTGGAGCCACCTGGCTACCTGCTGCACCACTGGCACGCCGAGCATGGCCTGGTTACCCACACCGGCGTATTTGGTGAATACCCGGGGCCCTATCCGTTCTATGACGGCAATGGCCTGATCGACTGAGAGAAAGATCCCTGGGTATCGCCGCGCTCAACCGCAGGCTGCGAGTGACTTTGCTAGCACAGCGATACCCGGGGCAGCAGGCGCCGCGATACTGATGCCTACTTCGTCGCCTTGAGCACCACGAACTTCGGCGTGGCCGCCACCTGCTCGACGCCACGGAACAACCGCGCCAGCTTGGCGTGGTAGCCCAGGTGGCGGTTGCCGACGATCCACAGCTCGCCACCGGTGACCAGCGCGCTGCGTGCCTGCTGGAACATGCGCCAGGCGAGGAAGTCGCCGACCACCTGCTGCTGGTGGAAGGGCGGGTTGCACAGCACCAGATCCAGCGAGTCTTCGGGCTGCTCGGCCAGGCCGTCACCGGCGCGGATGGTCACCGGGCGTTCGCCCAGCGCCGCCTGCCAGTTCTCGGCGGCGGATTGCACCGCCATATAGGACTCGTCCACCAGGGTCAGTTCCGCCTGGGGGCTGCCGAGGGCATAGACGATGCCCAGCACGCCGTTGCCGCAGCCCAGGTCGGCCACCCGGCGATTGTCCAGATGGCGTGGCAGGTGCGGCAGGAAGGCGCGGGTGCCGATATCCAGGCCTTCGCGGCAGAACAGGTTGGCGTGGTTGCTGAGTTCCAGCGCCGGTTTGTCGAGGCGGTAGCGGGTCGGGTAGGGCGACTTGGCCGCCGGCTTGGCCTCAGGTGTGGCATGCAGCAGGCGGGCCTTCTTCACCGCCAGCGAGGCCTGCACCGGGCCGATGTACTTCTCCAGCAGGTCGCCAGCGGCGCGCGGCAGGTGCTTGATCATCGCCCCGGCGATCACCTGGGCGTCTGGCGCCAGCTGAGCGTGCAGACGGATCAGTTGTTCTTCCAGCAGCGCCAGGGTTTTTGGCACACGGATCAGCACCATATCGAACGGGCCGCTTACCGGCTCGCTGGCTGGCACGAAGGTCACCGCGTCCTCGGCCAAACCGTTACGCGCCAGGTTGAGGCGCAGCGCCAGGTGGCCGAGGTGCGAGTCGTTGCTGCTGGTCACCCGGGCACGACCGGCCAGGGCACAGGCCAGGGCGCCGAAGCTGTCGTTGAGCAGCAGCACGTGCCCGGTACTCGGCAGCGTTTGCACCTGCTCCAGCAGGTAGGCATCGGCGGCGTCGAAGGCCTGCAGCGGCATGCCGGGTTGCTCGGGCTGGCGCTGCAGGTCGAGGGTGGCGAACGGGGTGACGAAGGACGACGACATGCTGATCTCGTGGTGGGCGTGGCGGGGCGCATTCTGCCACGGCACGGGCATTGAATCTTCAAGCTGTGCAGCAGTTGGCGTTATTGCGCTTGTTCTGCGGCGGAGGATGGACAAGAATCGCGCCCCTGCCAGACCGGGCGCCTTTTCAGCGCGCCCTCTGCGCAGCCCTCCAATAATAGTCGGACACCCGCGCTCCGCGCCGGGCCTAGCCGACAGCGACCTCATCGCAGGTCATTCGAAACCCATTTCCCTCAGGTGCTGCCTCGCGCATGCGCCGCTGTCTGCTATTGCCGAGGTGTTGCATGTTCAAGTCCGTTGTCACCACTGCCCTGTCCGCCCTGCTGCTGATCTGCACGCCAGCGTTCGCCGCCGAGCCCATCGTCATCAAGTTCTCCCACGTGGTCGCCGAAGACACCCCGAAGGGCCGTGGCGCACAGCTGTTCAAGGAACTGGTGGAGCAGCGCCTGGGCGACAAGGTAAAGGTCGAGGTGTACCCGAACTCCACGCTGTTCGGTGATGCGGACGAGCTGCAGGCGCTGCGTGACGGCAAGGTGCAGCTGCTGGCGCCGTCGCTGTCCAAGTTCGATGCCTACACCAAGCAACTGCAGGTGTTCGACCTGCCGTTCCTGTTCGACGACCTGGAGGCGGTGAAGCGTTTTCAGAAGCGCGAGAAGAGCCGCGAGCTGCTGCGCTCAATGGCGGGCCACGACATCTACGGCCTGGCCTACTGGAACAACGGCATGAAGCAGCTTTCCGCCACCCGCGCGCTGAAGACGCCGGCCGATGCCAAGGGCCTGAATTTCCGTATCCAGCCGTCGCCGGTACTGGAGGCGCAGTTCGCCGAACTGGGCGCCACCGCCAGCAAGATGGCCTTCAGCGAAACCCTGGCGGCGCTGCAGAAGGGCACCGTGCAGGGCGCGGAAAACCCCTGGTCGAACCTGGCCAGCCAGAAGCTCGACAGCGTGCAGCCGTTCATCACCGAAACCAACCACGGCTCACTCAACTACATGCTGATCAGCAATTCCAAATTCTGGATCAGCATTCCCTACCAGGTGCGCACCCAACTGGAAGCGATCATCGAAGAAGTCAGCTTCAAGGTGAACCAGGACGCCGAGGAGCTCAACCGCAAGAGCCGCGAGCAACTGGTCGCCGCCGGCCGCGCGCAGATCATCACCCTGACGCCCGAGCAGCGCGAAGCCTGGCGCGAGGCGATGCGCCCGGTATGGCAGCGTTTCGAAGCCGAAATCGGCACCGACGTACTGCGCGCGGCGCAAACGGTCAATCGCCGCTGATTGAGTCGGGCTGCCGCCGAAGCCCTTGGGGGAAAGGACCCTTAGGGCCTTTTCACGATCTTTATGTGCATGAAGCGGCAGCTACAAAATGAAAGCGGACATTGAGCTTCAAGCCGCAATCCTCAAGCTGCAAGAACAAGCTAGAGCACTGCGGACTGCTTTTAACTTGTAGCTTGGGGCTTGCAGCTTGCGGCTGCTTCCGCCACTTAGCTGCCAAAATCGACGAACCTGGGCTGAAAGATCACGAATAGGTTGCTAGGATGGAGGAGCCCCATCGCCCCCCAAATGGGTTCAACTGTTCGGCCCGACCATCCTACGAAGCCCGCAGCTCCTCCAGCAGCAAACGCGCCGGCGATGACAGCGGCGAGCCACGGCGGCTGATCACCCCGTAAGGCTCGCTGCGCAGCACCTGGGCCACATCCAGGCAGGCCAGCTGGCCCGAGCGCGCCGCCGACTGGGCGGTTTCCCGCGGCATCAATGCCACCAGGTTCGGGTCATCCTCCAGCAGCATGAGGGTGGCAAAGGTCGAGGCGGTTTCCAGCGGATAGCGTGGGAACTCCAGCTCGGCGTCGCTGAATGCCCGCTCCAGCACCAGGCGCATCGGCATGTTCGCCGGGAACACCACCCAGCTGTAGGCCGCCAGTTGCGCCAGGCTCAGGCCTGGGGTGGTGGCCAGCGGATGGGCCGGATTGGCCACCACTTTCAGCTGCTCGTCATGCAGGCTCAGGCAGTCGTAGTCGTCCGGCCGGCGGCTTACGCTGGTGCGGCAGATCGCCAGATCCAGGCGGCCCTGGTCGATCAGGCTGAGCAGCCGCGCGCTGGTGTCCTCGACGATTTCCACCGACAGCTCCGACTGCCGCGCCCGCAACCGCGACAGGGCGCGGGTCAGGTGCGGCACCGCACCCATGATCACCCCGACCACCAGGCGCCCGCCCTGGCCCTGCAGGATGCCGAGCATCTCCTCGCGCAGGTGCGCCAGGTCGCTGTGGATCAGCCGCGCGTAGCGGATCGCGCAACGCCCCAGATCATTGGCCTCCAGCCCCTGACTGGTGCGGGTGAACAGCCGCGTGCCGAACGCCGATTCGATTTCGTTGAGCGCCTTGGTCGCCCCCGGCTGGCTGATCGCTACGGCGTCGGCGGCCTTGTGCAGCGACCCCTGCTCGTCGAGGGCGATCAGCAGGCGCAGCTGTTTCAGGCGCAGTCGGGATACCAGAGCAGGGAGAGATGCGAGCATGGTGATAACCAACGGTTATTGCTTGATCAGAGCCTGTCATTAGGCAGGCTGGCGCGCAGTTCGTAAAGTCTGCCCTGTACCCGTTCGGGCAAGACTGACAAGAGAGACAAGCCATGCGACTGATCCAGTTCGAATCCACCCGCGGCCAGCCTCAGGTTGGCGTTGTCGACGGCGATGCCGTGCGTAGCGTGCGCGGCGTGGCCAGCACCCGCGAGTTGGCCCTGGCGGCGATCCGCGCCGGGCGCAGCCTGCAGGCCGAGGTCGAGAGCCGTGGCAGCGACGCCGGCCCGGCCTATGCCGAACTGCAGCAGGGGGGGCGCATTCTGCCGCCGCTGGATCATCAAGACCCGGCCCACTGCCTGATCAGCGGCACCGGCCTCACCCACCTGGGCAGCGCCTCGACCCGTGACAAGATGCACCAGCACAAGGGCCAGGACGACGCCACCCTGACCGACACCATGCGCATCTTCCGCTGGGGCCTGGAGGGTGGCAAACCGGGCGCCGGCCAGGTTGGCGCGCAGCCGGAGTGGTTCTACAAGGGCGATGGCAGCATCGTCGTGCGCCCTGGCGCCGAGCTGCCATTGCCGGCATTCGCCGAAGATGGCGGTGAAGAGCCGGAACTGGTCGGCCTCTACGTGATCGGTGACGACGGCAAACCCTATCGCCTCGGTTACGCCCTGGGCAACGAATTCTCCGACCACGTGCTGGAACGCCGCAATTACCTGTACCTGGCCCATTCTAAACTGCGTTTCTGCGCCTACGGGCCGGAGCTGCGCGTTGGTGCGCTGCCTGCATACCTGGCCGGCACCAGCCGTATTCATCGCGGCGGCGAGGTGATCTGGGAGAAGGAATTCCTCAGCGGCGAGGAGAACATGTGCCACAGCCTGGAGAACCTGGAATTCCACCACTTCAAGTACCAGCAGTTCCTGCGCCCGGGCGATGTGCACGTGCATTACTTCGGCACGGCTACGCTGTCCTATGCCGACGGTATCCGGGCGCAGCCCGGCGATACCTTCGAGATCGAAATGAGCGAGTTCGGTGCGCCCCTGCGCAACGGCCTGGTGGCGGCCGATGAGCCGCTGCAACCGGGCAGCGTCACCGCCCTTTGAAGCATCCATCGTTATCCATGCCAGGGCCAGGTTCGGCCCCGGCTTGGTGCTGACCAGGAGGAAACATTCATGTCCGTTAACGGCCACAACATCATCGGTGGCGCCTACAGCGCCCGCGGCAGTGTGAAGCTGCAGAGCGTCGATGCCGCCACTGGCGAAACGCTGCCGTACGAATTCGTCGAGGCCACCGAGCAAGAAGTCGATGCCGCCGCCAAGGCCGCCGCCGCTGCCTATCCGGCTTATCGCAGCCTGCCGGCGACCCGCCGCGCCGCGTTTCTCGAGGCCATCGCCGACGAGCTGGATGCCCTGGGCGAGGACTTCATCGCCATCGTCTGCCGTGAAACCGCGCTGCCCGCTGGCCGCATCCAGGGTGAGCGCGCGCGCACCAGCGGCCAGATGCGCCTGTTCGCCCAGGTGCTGCGCCGCGGTGACTTCTACGGTGCGCGCATCGACCGCGCCCTGCCGGATCGTCAGCCGCTACCGCGCCCCGACCTGCGCCAGTACCGCATCGGCCTCGGCCCGGTCGCGGTGTTCGGTGCCAGTAACTTCCCATTGGCGTTCTCGACCGCTGGCGGCGATACCGCCTCCGCCCTGGCGGCCGGCTGCCCGGTGGTGTTCAAGGCCCATCCTGGCCATATGACCACCACCGCCCTGGTGGGCGCGGCGCTGCTGCGCGCGGCCGAGAAGACCGGCATGCCCAAGGGCGTGTTCAACATGATCTACGGTGGTATCGTCGGCGCCGCGTTGGTCAAGCACCCGGCCATCCAGGCCGTCGGCTTCACCGGCTCGCTGCGCGGCGGTCGTGCCCTGTGCGACATGGCCGCGGCGCGCGCGCAGCCGATCCCGGTGTTCGCCGAGATGAGCAGCATCAACCCGGTCATCCTGCTGCCCGAAGCCCTCAAGGCCCGTGGCGAGAAAATCGCCTTTGAGCTGGCCGCCTCGGTGGTAATGGGCGCCGGCCAGTTCTGCACCAATCCGGGCCTGGTGCTCGGTATCCGCTCGCCGGCGTTCAGTGCGTTTCTGCACAGCCTGACCGCCAAGATGGCCGAGCAGCCGCCGCAGACCCTGCTCAATGCCGGCGGCCTGGAGAGCTATGGCAAAGGTATCGCTGCGCTCGCCGCACACCCCGGCATCACCCACCTGAGCGGCGCCACCCAGGAAGGCAATCAGGCGCGTGCGCAGCTGTTCAAGGCCGATGTCAGCCTGCTGCTCGATGGTGACGAGCGCCTGCAGGAAGAAGTCTTCGGGCCGACCACGGTCGTCGTCGAGGTGGCCGACCAGGCCGAGTTGCTCAAAGCCATCGAGGGCCTGCATGGCCAGCTGACCGCCACGCTGATCACCGAGCCGGGCGACCTGCCTGGCAGCGAAGCGCTGTTCGCGCTGCTCGAGCAGAAGGTCGGTCGGGTGCTGTTCAACGGCTACCCGACCGGTGTCGAGGTGTGCGACGCCATGGTGCATGGCGGCCCGTATCCGGCGACCTCCGATGCACGCGGCACCTCGGTCGGCACCCTGGCCATCGACCGCTTCCTGCGCCCGGTGTGCTACCAGAACTGCCCGGACGTCCTGCTGCCCGATGCCCTGAAAAACGCCAACCCGCTGGGTATCGCCCGCCTGGTGGACGGCGTCAGCAGCCGCGAGGCGCTGTAAACGCGGTAGGGCGTACTCGCGAAGCAGTACGCCGCTGCCGTTTTGCCTGGGTCCGCATGGTTCGGCGGACTGTTTGCTTCGCTACGAGCGGCCGGCGTCCCGGTCCGCCCTACGAGCGGCGCTCTACCCGTGTGGGAGCGGGCGGGGACGCCTAGTCCATGCCCGCGATTCGCGCGCATGGCCCGCTCCCACAAAAGCGTGAGGCCGATTTATCACTTGGCTCAGTCCGTAGGTGGATAACGCGAAGCTTATCCACCAATCACCTCAACATCGCCGCCCCGCCGAGCTCGGCCAAGCGTTGTCCCTGATCTTTACCGGTGTTTCCAGCCGCGGCTTTGCGCGACACTAGGGGCATGAGCCCTGATGGAGCCGCCGATGAGTAGCGACGACAAGTTCACCCGCCAGACCCTTCTCGACGTACAGACCCTGACGCCCAGCCTGTTCACCCTGCGCACCACCCGCGACGCCGGGTTTCGCTTTCGTGCCGGGCAGTTCGTGCGCCTGGGCGTGGAAAAGGCCGATGGCTCGGTGGTCTGGCGCGCCTATTCGCTGGTCTCGGCGCCCCACGACGAGCACCTGGAGTTCTTTTCCATCGTGGTGCCCGGAGGCGAGTTCACCAGCGAACTGAGCCGTCTGCGCGTCGGCGATACCCTGCTGGTGGAGAAGATGGCCACCGGTTACCTGACCCTGGACCGTTTCGTCGATGGTCGCGACCTGTGGCTGCTGGGCAGCGGTACCGGCATCGCGCCATTCCTGTCCATGCTGCAGGATTTCGAGGTCTGGGAGCGCTTCGAGCGCATCGTGCTGGTGTACAGCGCCCGCACGCTGGCCGAGCTGGCCTATCAGGACATGATTCACGGCTTCTCCGCACTGGAGCACCTGGCCGAATTCACCCACAAGCTCACCTACCTGCCGGTGGTCACCCGCGAGCAGGCGCCGGGCTGCCTGAATGCGCGTATCACCGAGCTGATCGACAATGGCGAGCTGGAACGCGCCGCCGGTCTGCAACTGACCCCCGAACATTCGCGGGTGATGATCTGCGGCAATCCCCAGATGATCGACGACATTCGCGGGTGCCTGAAGGCGCGCAACATGAATCTCAGCCTGACCCGGCGACCCGGGCAGGTAGCCGTGGAAAACTACTGGTAAAGCACGGTTACAAACTTGCCGCTTTCAGTGTGACCCGCGCTCCAGTAAATTGCGGGGTCTGTTTCCCACTATCCGGTCTTCATGGACAGCGACAGTAGACGATCGCCCTCGCCGTTATGGACGAGGGCGGTACTTCCCCAAGGCGGCGCCACCCGGCGCACGCCTCCCGTGCAGCAGAGCGCTGCGCATTCTTCCCGACAGCCGAGCCTTCACGCGCCTGCCTTGCGCATGCGTGGTGCATTCGGCCGTCTCCGTTTTCCCCTAGAGAGAGCTGCACACTAAATGGAATGGATGGCTGATCCGACGGCCTGGCTGGGCCTGTTGACCCTGATCGTCTTGGAAATCGTCCTGGGCATCGACAACCTGGTGTTTATCGCCATCCTCGCCGACAAGCTGCCGCCCGAGCAGCGGGATCGTGCGCGGGTGATCGGCCTGAGCCTGGCGCTGATCATGCGTCTGGGCCTGCTGGCCAGCATGGCCTGGCTGGTGACCCTCACCGACCCGCTGATCGAGGTGTTCGGCAAGACCTTCTCCGGCCGTGACCTGATCATGCTGTTCGGTGGTGTGTTCCTGCTGTTCAAGGCCACCATGGAGTTGCATGAACGCCTGGAAGGGCGGGTGCACCAGCCGGGTGGCGCGCGCACCTACGCCAAGTTCTGGCCGGTAGTGGCGCAGATCATCGTGCTCGACGCGGTATTCTCCCTGGATGCGGTGATCACCGCCGTCGGCATGGTCGAGCACCTGGAAGTGATGATGATCGCGGTGATCATTTCCATCGGCCTGATGATCGTCGCCAGCAAGCCGCTGACCGCCTTCGTCAACGCCCGCCCGACGGTGATCATGCTGTGCCTGGGCTTTTTGATGATGATCGGTTTCAGCCTGACCGCCGAAGGCTTGGGCTTCCACATTCCGAAAGGTTACCTGTACGCGGCCATCGGCTTCTCGATCCTCATCGAGCTGTTCAACCAGGTCGCCCGTTCGCGCCGCAAGCGCAGCCTGCAGGGCCAGCGCGGCCTGCGTGATCGCACCGCCCATGCGGTGATGCGCATGCTCGGCGGCAAGGTACAGGCCGATGAAGTGGGTGAGGACATCGCCGACATGCTTGAGGGCGAGCAGGGCGAAACCGCGCTGTTCGACCGCCGCGAGCGGGTGATGATCAGCGGCGTGCTGAACATGGCCGAGATGTCGATCCAGAAGGTCATGACCGATCGCATGGAAGTCGATTGCATCAACCTCGACGACGCCCCGGAGAAGATCCAGCAGGCGCTGCTCGATTCGCCCCACTCGCGTCTGGTGGTCATCCGTAACGACTCGCGCGACGAACCCCTGGGCTACATCCACAAGAAGGAGCTGTTCAAGGAGCTGCTCAAGGGCCAGCAGCCGGACATCGAGAGCCTGGTGCGGGCGCCGATCAACCTGCCGGACAGCTCCAGCGTGCTCAGCTCACTCGAGCAGATGCGCCAGGGCTCGACCCACGTGGCCTTCGTGGTCAACGAGTTCGGCGGCTTCGAAGGCCTGCTGACCCTGACCGATATCCTCGAGGCCATCGCCGGCGAGCTGCCGGACGCCAGCGAGGTGGAGGGGCCCGATGTCGAGGAAGTGGACGGCGGTTACCGGGTCAACGGTGCGGTCAACCTGGCGGTGCTGCGCGAGCGCATGAACTTCGCGGCCAAGCCGACCGACGACTACCAGACCCTGGCTGGCCTGGCCATGAGCCTGCTCGACCGCCTGCCGCTGATCGGCGACAAGGTCGAGTACCTGGGCTGGGAACTGACGGTGATCGAGGTCAAGGAGCGCCGCATCACCCGGGTGCTGCTCAAGCCGGGCAGCGGCGAATCGGTTGCCTGACCTGAACCTGATAGGAAAACGGCGCCCTGAAGGCGCCGTTTTCTTTTCTGAGCCGCTACCCGGTCAATCCTTGTGCTGCTGGTTCTTGAGCAGGTCACGGATTTCCGTCAGCAGCACTTCCTGGGTGCTGGGCGCTGGCGGCACCGATGGCGCCACGGCTTCTTCACGCTTGAGACGGTTGATCGCCTTGACGCCCATGAAGATGGCGAAGGCGATGATGATGAAGTCGATCACCGTCTGGATAAAGCGCCCGTAGGCCAGCACCACGGCAGGCAGGTCGCCTTCGGCGGCCTTGAGGGTGATGGCCAGGTCGGAGAAATCCACCCCGCCGATCAACAGCCCCAGGGGCGGCATGATCACGTCGCCGACGAAGGACGAGACGATCTTGCCGAAGGCCGCGCCGATGATGATACCGACCGCCATGTCGACGACATTGCCCTTGACCGCGAAGGCCTTGAATTCGTTGATGATGCTCATGTGCAACCCCCTGGATCTGATTGGTGCGCTGAAGTGTAAAGCACCGCTGCCTGTGTGCCATGTGCCGCCGTTTGGGCAGCGCTAGGTCTGTGACCCTGAGGCTGGGCAATTGTCCGAATTTATTACCGGCCAATCACCCTGGCAGATCCATTGCAGGGCTCTGCGTTGCGGCTGCGAGCACCGACGACAGGCGCTTGCCCGACACTGCCGCCGTTGACGAGGATCAACGGCCAGGACCGTTTGGCCGACTACAGTGCGACCATTCATCTATCGGGAGCCCGGCCATGCATATCGATTATTCCGCCCAGTCCGACGCCGTCTCGCGGCTGCACAGCAACCCCGCCTACGCCGCGCTGGTGGAGCAGCACGACGATGTCGACCGCCGCATCGCCCGTATCGAGAGCGGCCTGGAACGGCCCGAGGGGCCCAGCCTGGCGGCCCTGAAACTGCGTCGTTCCGGCTTGCGCGAGGACCTGGCGCGTCAGCAGCACAAAGCCATGGGCGGGTGTTGCAACTGCGGCAACAACTGCGGCGGCTGATGCAGTTCGTCGGGCGGTTCGTGCTGGCGGCCATGGGCTAAGGTCAATGCATCATCACCCCCACACAGAGGAGCGCCCCCATGACCGCCGAGCACAACCTGCGCGAAGAATTCCGTGAATACGGCGATGCCCTGACCGAGCGTCGCAAGAGCAATCCGGGTTTCGATGGCCTGGTAGGCCGCTACCAGGACCTGGACAAACGCATCGTCGAACTCGAGTCCGGTAACCAACCCTTCGATGACGAAACCCTGGGCCGTCTGCGCCGTGAGCGCGTGCTACTCAAGGACAAGATCGTGCAGGAACTGACGCAAGGCTGAGCCTTTAGCTGAGGTTGAGGGCAGCGATGCTCTGGGGCTTTAGCGACGGATACCCGGGTATCGCTGCGCTCAGCCGCTGGCTACGAGTGTTTCGTAGCCCGGGTTAGCCGCAGGCGTAACCCGGGACTCTTCAAGCCTGCACCATGAAACGTTGCAGCCCTGGCTCGTCCCCATCCCTGTCCAGTTCGTGTACCTCGAGCGGCAGTTCGCCCAGCACCTGCCGGCAGAAGGCGTGTGCCAGCTCATCCTGCTCATAACAGCACACCAGCCAGCGGCGCCCGTCGCTGACCCTCTGCTGCAGCACGGCGCGGCCAATGCCCAGGCGGCGGTATTTCCTGAGCAGAAACAGGTCGGCGAACTCCATGTCCGCCACGGCCGCGTCCTCGCAGGCCTCCAGCAGCAGAAATCCGGCGATGAAACCGTCGGCCAGAATCAGCTGCGCGCTCCAGCCCTCGTCCTGCCAGTAACGCTGCAGGTGCGGCTGGTGCACGTAGAAGCGGCCATCGACCTCGACATCCTCCTGCTCCCAGCCCGACGACTCGTAGGCATAGAACTGGTAGAGGTTACGGATCAGCGGCAAGTGCTCGACGCCGGTGGGAATGAGCTCGATGGACATCGCGGGCCTCGGGGCAGGGGAGCGGGGCATTATCGACCCGGGTGGTCCAGCGCCGATAGCCCGTGTGCGCAGGTCTGTAAATTTATCCAGTTGTTCGGTATCGTTTCGGCCTCGATTGATCAGGCAGGACGACTCCCATGGCCAAGGCCAAACGCTTGTACGGCTGCACCGAGTGCGGCGCGACCTTTCCCAAGTGGGCCGGGCAATGCGGCGAGTGCGGCGCCTGGAACACCCTGACCGAAACCATGATCGAAGCCGGCGGCGCCGCAGCGCCCAGCGGGCGAACCGGCTGGGCGGGACAGCAGGCGCAGCTTAAGACCCTGGCCGAAGTCAGCGTCGAGGAAGTGGCACGCTTCTCCACCGCCTCGGCCGAACTCGACCGGGTGCTCGGTGGCGGCCTGGTGGATGGCTCGGTGGTGCTGATCGGAGGCGATCCCGGTATCGGCAAGTCGACCATCCTGCTGCAGACCCTGTGCAACGTTGCCCAACGCTTTCCGGCGCTGTACGTCACCGGTGAGGAATCCCAGCAGCAGGTGGCAATGCGCGCCCGGCGCCTGGGCCTGCCGGAAGACAAGCTCAAGGTGATGACCGAAACCTGCATCGAAAGCATCATCGCCACCGCCCGCCATGAAAAGCCCAAGGTGATGGTGATCGACTCGATCCAGACCATCTTCACCGAGCAGCTGCAGTCGGCGCCCGGCGGCGTGGCCCAGGTGCGCGAGAGCGCGGCCCTGCTGGTGCGCTTCGCCAAGCAGAGCGGCACGGCGATCTTCCTGGTCGGCCACGTGACCAAGGAAGGCGCCCTGGCCGGCCCACGGGTGCTCGAGCATATGGTCGATACCGTGCTGTATTTCGAAGGCGACCCCGATGGCCGCCTGCGCCTGCTGCGCGCGGTGAAGAACCGTTTCGGGGCGATCAACGAGCTGGGCGTGTTCGGTATGACCGACAAGGGCCTCAAGGAAGTCAGCAACCCGTCGGCGATCTTCCTCACCCGCGCCCAGGAAGAGGTGCCGGGCAGCATCGTCATGGCCACCTGGGAAGGCACCCGGCCGATGCTGGTGGAGGTGCAGGCGCTGGTCGACACCAGCCATATGGCCAACCCGCGGCGGGTGACCCTGGGCCTGGATCAGAATCGTCTGGCCATGCTGCTGGCCGTGCTGCACCGCCATGGCGGTATTCCCACCTATGACCAGGACGTGTTTCTCAACGTGGTCGGCGGCGTGAAAGTGCTGGAAACGGCCTCCGACCTGGCCTTGATGGCCGCGGTGATTTCCAGCCTGCGCAACCGGCCGCTGCCCCACGACCTGCTGGTGTTCGGCGAGGTCGGTTTGTCCGGCGAGATCCGCCCGGTGCCGAGCGGCCAGGAGCGCCTGAAGGAGGCCGCCAAGCACGGCTTCAAACGCGCCATCGTGCCCAAGGGCAACGCGCCGAAGGAGGCGCCGGCTGGTTTGCAGGTGGTCGCGGTGACGCGCCTGGAGCAAGCCCTCGACGCGCTGTTCGAGTGACTGCGGCGTTGTGCCGCTGGGTGCGCCTGGCGGCTATTGACCTGGGTCAATCCTAGGGCAGGGCAGCAGCCGCAGGATGAAGGCGTACCCACAGAGGAGACGCCATCATGCTGTTGTTCTACGACATCATCGCCAAAGCCAGTTTTTCGCCGGTGGATCGCCTGGGCATCGAGCGCAAGCGCCAGGCCCCTCTCGATGTGCTGCCGCGATTGGTGAAGGCCCGTCGTGCCCGGCGCCGCGAAGCCGATGCGGCCTGCTGTGAGTTCACCGTGCATTGAGCAAGCGGGCAGGCCCGCCCGGGAAACGCTAACGGCCGCATCCGATTACCCGGGGCGGCCGTTTTTTTGCTCAGTTGTCGTCTTCGCAGAGAGCTGCCAGCTCGCGCTCGAGCAGCGCTTCGTCGCCCAGGTTGAGTTCCACCAGGCGGCGCAGGTGGCTCATCGAGTCCAGGTCGATGTGGTGGCAGAGAAAGCCCAGCACGCGCTCTTCGCGGTGCACCAGTTCGACCTGCATGGTCACCTGCAGGTTGTCGTCGAGCGAGATGCGCAGCAGATAGTCCTGGCCGGTCTCGCCTTCCCAGTTCCAGGGGCGGCGCACCAGCACGCCACGGAACGAGATGTCGTGCAGTTCCACTTGCCAGCTCTGTTCGCCTTGCACGATCTCGGCAGGCGCGTCGAAGGCGATGCGCTGGAAGCGCCGACGTTCGTGGTTGTCACTCATGGAAGCTGTCCTCTATTGGTTTAGGGTCTGTTGCCGTTTCAACGTGTGTGCAACGGCAGCAGACCCTCGTCCACTATAGCCAAGGCGCAGGGCGGCGTCGCCGAATGCGCGGAAGCTGGTCTCAGGTTTGCGGCGACCAGCCGTACTCCATGGCGTGCTTGACCAGGTCGGCAGGCTTTTCGATATCGAGTTTGCGGCGAATGTTCAGCCGGTAGGTTTCCACGGTGCGCACGCTGATCGCCAGTTCGCGGGCCATGGCCTTGTTGTTCAGGCCCTGAGCCATCATCAGCAGCACCTGGCGCTCACGGGGGGTGAGCTCGCCTTCCTCGGTTTCTTCCTGGGCCAGTTTGTGGGCCACGTCGCCGCTGTAGAAGCGCCCACCGACCGCCAGCACGTCGATTGCCGAGATGATGTCCTGGGACGGCGCCTCCTTGAGCACGTAGCCCGAGGCGCCCATGCGCAGCGAGCTGCTCACGTATTCCTGATTGTCGTACATGCTCAGGATCAGCACCTTGGTGGCCGGGTGGCGCTTCTTGATGATGCCGGTCAGCTCCAGGCCGTTGATGTCCTTGAGGCCGATGTCCATCAACAGGATGTCCGGCTGCTCGCGGGCTACCAGCTCCAGGGCTTCGCTGCCACTACCCGCTTCGCCGGCGATCTCGAAATGCTCGACCATCGACAGCAGCGTGCGGATGCCTTCGCGAACCAGGATGTGGTCGTCGACGAGGGCGATGCGGATGGTCTTCATGCGGGCTCGGTCCGGGGTGGTGGCACGTCGGCGGAGAGTAACAGGGCGACGGTGAGAACGGTGCCGGCCGATGTGGAGGCGATGCTGAAGTCGCCGCCGAAATGCTCGACCCGCTCGCGAATATTGCGCAGGCCGATGCCGCCGCTCTGCTCGGCCTGGCGCGGGCTGAAGCCGGTGCCATCATCGCTGATGCGCAGGTCCACCCGGCGCGGGTTGCCGGTCAGCTGGATGGTCACCTCGCTGGCCCGGGCGTGGCGCTCGATATTGGTCAGTGCCTCCTGGAGAATGCGAAACAGCGCCACGTTCATGTCGTCGCTCAGGCGCGTGTCGCCCAGGCTGTTGTCGTAGGCGACGCGCAGGCCGCTGCGCTGCTCGAACTCGCTGGCCAGTTGGCCGATCGCCGAGGCCAGGCCCAGGGTGTCGAGCAGCGAGGGGTGCAGGTCATGGGAGATGCGTCGCACCTCGCCAATCGCCCCGGCGAGGCGCTCGATGCCCTGGCGCAGGGTCTGCGCGGCGCTGGCCTTGCCGGCTTCCAGCTCATGGCCGGCCAGCTCGAACTTGAACTTGATCGACACCAGCAACTGGCTGATGCCGTCGTGCAGCTCCCGGGACAGCCGCGAGCGCTCCTCTTCCTGGGAGGTGATGATGCGCTGGGTCAGTTGCTGCTGCTTGCGGTCGGCCAGGCGGTGTTCGCTGACGTTGAGGGTCAGGCCGCTGGCAAACACCAGCAGCACGGCGATCAGCGCAACGATGGCGATGGCCAGCATGGTGGTGCGGATGCCGCTGCCGACGTCGTGACGAACCTGGGCGATGGCGTTGTCGACGTCCTCCAGGTAGATGCCGGTGCCGAGCATCCAGCCCCAGCGCTCGAGCATGGTCACGTAGGCGAGTTTTTCGGCGACCTGGCCGGTGGAGGGCTTCTGCCAGCCGTAGCGCTGGAAACCATCGCCTTCGGTGGCGCTGCGGATCAGTGCCTGGATCACCAGCAGGCCGTGGGGATCGGTCATGTTCCACAGGTCCTTGCCCACCAGGGTGGCCTGGCGCGGGTGCATCAGGCTCCTGCCGCTGCGGTCGTAGACGAAGAAATAGCCGTCGCTGCCGAAGTTGATGCGCTCGAGCAACGCCAGCACCTGGCGCTTGGTCTCGTCGTCGTCGCGGCCGCTCTCGTACAGCGGCGCGATGGTGCTCAGGGCCATTTCCACGTAGTGCTTGAGCTCGGCCTGTTTGCTGCCCAGGATGCTGTGTTCGATCAGCTGGGCCTGCTGGTTGCCCAGGCGCTGATTCTGGATCAGCACCAGCAGGCACACCACGGCCACGGCCAGGAGCATGGGCAGCAGGCTCAGGGCGACGATCTTGTGCTTGAGTTGCATGGGCACTCCGGGCGGCGTTGCCGCGGCTGTGCAGCCGTGCGGCAGGTGGAAGGCCGGCAGAGCATACACAAAGCGGCAGCGCCCGGCTGACGGGATCTGCACGCTTCTGCGTAGTTCTACGTAGAGGGGCGTGGGTAGTTTTGCGAATTACTGCAAAGCATACTTATATGGATAGTTGCGGGGGCTCAACTGAGCACAACAATAACAATGAGTGTTGCAGGTCTTGACCTGCGACCGGAGATGTCCAAATGACCAGAATGGCCAGCCATATCGCCTGGTTTGCGGTCGCGTTGCTGGGCGCCTTCGCGCTGGGCACCGTGGCGCTGAACCGCGGCGAATCGATCAATGCCTTGTGGATCGTGGTCGCTGCCGTGGCGATCTACCTCGTCGCGTACCGCTACTACAGCCTGTTCATCGCCACCAAGGTGATGCAGCTCGACCCCACCCGCGCCACCCCCGCCGTGCTCAACAACGATGGCCTGGACTACGTCCCGACCAACAAGCACATCCTTTTCGGTCACCATTTCGCCGCCATCGCTGGCGCCGGCCCGCTGGTCGGTCCGGTACTCGCCGCGCAGATGGGCTACCTGCCGGGCACCCTCTGGCTGATTGCCGGTGTGGTACTGGCCGGCGCCGTACAGGACTTCATGGTGCTGTTCATTTCCACCCGCCGCAACGGCCGCTCCCTGGGCGAGCTGGTGCGCGAGGAAATGGGCCAGATCCCCGGCACCATCGCGCTGTTCGGCGCCTTCCTGATCATGATCATCATCCTCGCGGTGCTCTCGCTGATCGTCGTCAAGGCGCTGGCGGAAAGCCCCTGGGGCATGTTCACCGTGATGGCGACCATTCCCATCGCGATGTTCATGGGCATCTACATGCGCTACATCCGGCCCGGCCGCATCGGCGAGATTTCCCTGATCGGGGTGATCCTGCTGCTCGGCTCGATCTGGCTCGGTGGCGTGATCGCCGCTGACCCGGTGTGGGGCCCGGCCTTCACCTTCACCGGCGTGCAGATCACCTGGATGCTGATCGGCTACGGCTTCGTCGCCGCGGTGCTGCCGGTGTGGCTGATCCTGGCGCCGCGCGACTACCTGTCGACCTTCCTGAAAATCGGCACCATCATTGCCCTGGCCATCGGCATCCTGGTGGTCATGCCCGAGCTGAAGATGCCGGCGCTGACCCAGTTCACCGACGGCACCGGCCCGGTGTGGAAGGGTACCCTGTTCCCGTTCCTGTTCATCACCATCGCCTGTGGCGCGGTGTCCGGCTTCCACGCGCTGATCAGCTCGGGCACCACGCCCAAGCTGCTGGCCAACGAAACCCATGCCCGCTACATCGGTTACGGCGGCATGCTGATGGAATCCTTCGTCGCCATCATGGCCATGGTCGCCGCCTCGGTGATCGAGCCGGGCATCTACTTCGCCATGAACAGCCCGGCGGCGCTGGTCGGCTCGGACGTTCAGTCGGTGGCCGCCACGGTCAGTAGCTGGGGCTTCATGATCACCCCCGAACAGCTCGAGGCGGTCGCCCGGGACATCGGCGAGAACACCATTCTGGCCCGTGCCGGTGGTGCGCCGACCCTCGCCGTGGGGATCGCGCAGATCCTGCACAGTGTGCTGCCGGGTGAGAACACCATGGCTTTCTGGTACCACTTCGCGATCCTCTTCGAGGCACTGTTCATCCTCACCGCGGTGGACGCCGGTACCCGTGCCGGTCGCTTCATGCTGCAGGACCTGCTCGGCAACTTCGTGCCGGCCCTGAAGAAGACCGAGTCCTGGACCGCCAACGTGATCGCCACCGCCGGCTGCGTGGCCCTGTGGGGCTGGCTGCTGTACCAGGGCGTGGTCGATCCGCTGGGCGGCATCAACACCCTGTGGCCGCTGTTCGGCATCTCCAACCAGATGCTCGCCGGTATCGCGCTGATGCTCGGCACCGTGGTGCTGATCAAGATGAAGCGCGAACGCTACGTGTGGGTGACCCTGATCCCGGCCACCTGGCTGCTGATCTGCACCACCACCGCGGGCCTGATCAAGCTGCTCGACCCGAACCCGGCAGTCGGTTTCCTGGCCCTGGCCAAGAAGTACCAGGCTGCGCTGGACGCCGGGCAGATCATCGCCCCGGCCAAGGACATCGGCCAGATGCAGCACGTGATCTTCAACGCCTACACCAACGCCACGCTGACCGTGCTGTTCCTGTTCGTGGTGCTGAGCGTGCTGTTCTACGCGATCAAGGTCGGCCGCGCCGCCTGGCGCAAGGAACTGCGCAGCGACCGTGAAGCCACCTATGAAGCGCTGCCTGCAGATGCGCCGGAGGTTGCCCGTGTTCAATGATCTCAGCCGGATGGGCAAGTACCTCGGTCAGGCTGCCCGGATGCTGGTGGGCATGCCCGACTACGACACTTACGTCGAGCACATGGCCAAGAAACATCCCGATCAGCCAGTGATGAGCTACGAAGCCTTCTTCCGCGAGCGTCAGGAAGCACGTTATGGTGGTGGCAAGGGGCGGCCGATTCGCTGCTGCTGAGCGGCAGCGGCAAGCCTCAAGCTGCAAGTGGATGGCGGTGACTGCTGGGGTAGTTCACCGCCATTGATTTTGTGCTCTCTTATCATCAAGCCCAAGGCGGCTGTTGCTTCTACTTGCAGCTTGTCGCTTGAGGGCTTGTAGCTCCAAGGAACGCTCATGTCCTTTTCCCCGATTCCTGTCACCGTGCTCAGCGGCTTTCTCGGTGCCGGCAAGACCACCCTGCTGCGCCATATCCTCAAGGCCGAACACGGCCTGAAGATCGCGGTGATCGAGAACGAATACAGCGAGACGCCCATCGACAGCCAGTTGCTCGGCAGCGAGCCGGTGCAGGTGCTGACCCTGGCCAACGGTTGCGTGTGCTGTTCCATCCATGTCGAACTGGAGAAGGCGCTGTTCGTGCTACTGGAAAAGCGCGACAGCGGTGAGCTGGATTTCGACCGCCTGGTAATCGAGTGCACCGGCCTGGCCGATCCCGCGCCGGTGGCGCAGACCTTTTTCGCCACTGAGGAGCTGTGCGAGCGCTACGTGCTCGACGGCATCATCACCCTGGTGGACGCCGCCAATGCCGAGCGCCATCTACAGGAAACCATCGCCCAGGCCCAGGTCGGTTTTGCCGACCGCATCCTGCTGAGCAAGACCGACCTGGTCGATGAGGCTGCCCGTGAGGCGCTCACCGCGCGCCTGCAACGCATCAACCGCCGGGCGCCGATCCGGGTGGTCGAGCATGGCCGCATCGACTTGAGCGAGCTGCTGGACGTGCGCGGCTTCAACCTCAACGCCGACGTGGCGCCGAGCCTGCGGCCAGTGCTGCCGGGCAAGAGCAGCGACCGCATCGCCACCCTGGTGCTGACGGGCGACCAGCCGCTGGATCTGGATCGCCTCGGCGGCTTCATGGAGGACCTGCTGGAAGAGCATGGCAATTCCCTGCTGCGCTACAAGGGTGTACTGAGCATTGCCGGTGAAGACCGGCGCATGGTGTTCCAGGGCGTGTTGCGGCTCTACGGCTTCGACTGGGACAGCGAATGGGGGGCCGACGAGAAGCGCGAGAGCGTGATCGTGTTTATCGGCGACAACCTGCCGGAGGCAGCGATTCGTCAGGGCTTCGCCGAGCTGGCGGGCTGAACTGTCTGTTTCCACCGCGTAGGGTTTGCGAGGATTGCCCGACGCCTCGCCGCTGGGCTCAAGTGGACAAGCTTCGCGTTGACTGCGCGTCCCGGCCCACCCTACCAGGTTGTAGGGTGGATGATGCTCTTTTCATCCACCAATGCGCTGGCAAAAAAGCCGCTCTATGAGCGTTAAGTGCAGGCGAAAAAAATGCCGGTCAATGACCGGCATTTTTCATTCCGTGAACCCTTACTCGTCGAGGAACGAGCGCAGGTGTTCGCTACGGGTCGGATGGCGCAGCTTGCGCAGTGCCTTGGCTTCGATCTGGCGGATACGCTCACGGGTGACGTCGAACTGCTTGCCCACTTCCTCGAGGGTGTGGTCGGTGTTCATGTCGATACCGAAGCGCATGCGCAGCACCTTGGCTTCACGGGCAGTGAGGCCGGCCAGCACTTCGCGGGTGGCTTCCTTGAGGCTTTCCACGGTGGCCACGTCGATCGGGGACTGCATGGTGCTGTCCTCGATGAAGTCGCCCAGGTGCGAATCCTCGTCGTCGCCGATCGGGGTTTCCATGGAGATCGGCTCTTTGGCGATCTTCAATACCTTGCGGATCTTGTCCTCGGGCATTTCCATGCGCTCACCCAGCTCTTCCGGCGTGGGCTCGCGGCCCATTTCCTGGAGCATCTGCCGGGAGATGCGGTTGAGCTTGTTGATCGTCTCGATCATGTGCACCGGAATACGGATGGTGCGCGCCTGGTCGGCGATCGAGCGGGTGATCGCCTGGCGAATCCACCAGGTGGCGTAGGTCGAGAACTTGTAGCCGCGGCGGTATTCGAACTTGTCCACCGCCTTCATCAGGCCGATGTTGCCTTCCTGGATCAGGTCGAGGAACTGCAGGCCGCGGTTGGTGTACTTCTTGGCGATGGAGATGACCAGGCGCAGGTTGGCCTCGACCATTTCCTTCTTGGCGCGACGGGCCTTGGCCTCACCGATCGACATGCGACGGTTGATGTCCTTGATCTCGGCCAGGGTCAGGTCGCTTTCTTCCTGCAGGGCGATCAGCTTCTGCTGGCAGCGCTGGATGTCGGCTTGCAGGTTGCCGATGGCTTCGGCGTACTTGGATTTGCCCTTGGCCAGGCTGGCAGCCCAGTCCAGATCCACTTCGTTGCCCGGGAACAGGCGCAGGAAGTCGGCACGCGGCATACGGGCATCACGCACGCACAGTTGCATGATGGCGCGTTCCTGGCCGCGCAGGCGGTCCAGGGCTTCACGCACGCGCACCACCAGGGCGTCGTACTGCTTGGGCACCAGTTTGATCGGCATGAACAGCTCGGCCAGCAGGCGCAGCTCTTCGATCGCCTGCTTGCTGTCGCGACCGTGCTTCTTCAGGGCCTTCTTGGCGACTTCCAGCTGATCGGCTACCGCGGTGAAGCGGCGCAGGGCCTCTTCCGGATCCGGGCCGCCATCGCCTTCTTCTTCCTCGTCGTCGCTGTCGCCATCTTCCTCGTCATCGTCCTTGTCTTCGGCCTTGTCGTCCGAAGAGGCTGGAACGGGAGCAGCGGCTTCGGCCGGCACGCTGCCGTCATCCGGGTCGATGTAGCCGCTGAGAACCTCGACCAGACGGCCGCCCTCGGTGGTGACGCGGGTGTATTCGGCGAGAATGCTGTCGACGGTACCCGGGAAGTGAGCGATGGCGCTCATGACTTCACGGATGCCTTCTTCGATACGCTTGGCGATTTCGATCTCGCCTTCGCGGGTCAGCAGTTCCACGGTCCCCATTTCACGCATGTACATGCGCACCGGGTCGGTGGTGCGACCGATATCGGTTTCAACGGCCGCGAGTGCAGCGGCTGCTTCTTCGGCAGCGGCTTCGTCGGTGTCGGCTTCGGCCAACAACAGGGCGTCCGCATCCGGAGCACTCTCGAATACGTTGATCCCCATGTCGTTGATCATGCGGATGATGTCTTCCACCTGCTCCGGATCTGAAATATCCTCGGGCAGGTGGTCATTGACCTCCGCGTAAGTCAGGTAACCCTGCTCACGACCACGGCTGATCAATTCTTTCAAACGAGATTGCTGTTGCGCTTTTCCGGACATAACACCCTATCCACTTAAGGTCTTGGCGGGCTGAAAACAAGCCGAGGATTATACCTCAGCTCGGCGCTCAGGCGCCAGTTGGGGTCTTGCTGGGCGAGTTGAGGCTGCTGTAATGCTCGCGTAACAGCGCCTTTTCCTCGTCGGTGAGTTCGCTCGGGCTTTTCTGCATGATGCTGCGCAGAGCGGTTTCGCGTCGCCTGAGCGACTGGCTACGGGCAAGTGTAGTTATGGTGTCGAAAAACTGCCGTTCAAGGTTGTCGTGATCGATCAGCCACTCTTTTTCTGCCAGAACCTTCAGTAAGCGGCCCTGTTCGGTGCCGTGCCAGCGGGCGATCAGCTGCAGCGAACGCAGGTTCGGCTGCTTCTGCAGCGTGCCGACGAGCGCCACCAGCAGTTGTGCATAGGTGTCGTCTTCGGCGGCGAAGTTGCTGACATCCTCGACCTTTTGCGCCAACTCAGGATGGTGCAGCAAGCTGCGCAGGGCACTCAGGTGCGGCGACTCGACGCTGACCGCGGTGCGCGGCGGGTGGTAGTCGTCGCGACCTTTCTTGTTCCACTTGCCACCGTCTTTCTTCCACTCGCCCTTGCCGGGTTTGCGTGCCGGCCGTTCGAACACCCCGGCGGGCGCGGCTTGTGCTTCATAGCCGGGCGGCGCGTCGTAGTAAGCGCTGTCGGGGATGGTTTCGAAGGGCGGCGCGTGGTTGTCGTGGCTTTGCTGGGCGGTCGCGCTCGGTTGGCGCGCGGGCGCCTGCGCCTGGCCCATGGCGCTGGCGTCCAGGCCGGTGATCTGGGTCAGGCGCTGGCGCATCAGGGCGCGCAGCGTGTTGCCGGGAATCTTGTCGATCAGCGGTGCGGCCAGGGTGACCAGATGCGCCTTGCCTTCCAGCGAGCGCGGGTCGGCTTCTTCACTCAGTTGCTGGAAGAAGTAATCGGCCAGCGGCTGGGCATGCTGGTGGATGCGCGCCTGGAAGGCATCGGTGCCTTCGCTGCGTACCAGGGTATCCGGATCCTCGCCGTCGGGCAGGAACAGAAAGCGTGCGCGGCGGCCGTCCTGCAGGTTGGGCAGGGTGGCCTCCAGGGCGCGCCAGGCCGCATTGCGCCCGGCCTGGTCGCCGTCGAAGCAGAACAGCACGCTGGGCACCAGGCGAAACAGGCGCTTGAGGTGTTCCTCGCTGGTGGCGGTACCCAGGGTCGCCACCGCGTTGCGCAGGCCTTGCTGGGCGAGGGCGATGACGTCCATGTAGCCCTCGACCACCATGATCTCGTCGAGGTTGCGGTTGTGCTTGCGCGCCTCGTAAAGACCGTAGAGTTCCTGGCCCTTGTGGAAGACGGGGGTCTCGGGCGAGTTGAGGTACTTGGGCTTGTCGTCACCCAGTACCCGACCGCCGAAGGCGATCACCCGACCGCGGCTGTCGTGGATGGGAAAGATCACCCGGTCACGAAAGCGGTCGTAGCGCTTGCCGCTGTCCGGGTTCTCCACCAGCAGGCCGGCGTCGATCATCGCCTTGTGCTGCAGGCTGTCGCCGGCCAGGTGCTTGAGCAGGTTGTCCCAGCCCGGCGGGGCGAACCCGAGACCGAAATCCCGGGCGATCTCGCCGGACAGGCCGCGACCTTTCAGGTACTCGACCGCGGCACGGCGCTGCGGATGGCTTTTCAGGGCCTGGCGATAATAGTCGGCAGCCGCCTTGAGCAGGGCGTAGAGCGGCGAGTCGGTGGCCTGGCGCGGCTTGCCGCCGCGACCGTTGTCCTCGCGCGGCACTTCCATGCCGGCGCGCTTGGCCAGCTCTTCCACGGCTTGAGGAAATTCCGTCTGGTCGTGATCCATCACGAAGCCCAGGGCGTTGCCACCGGCGCCACAGCCGAAGCAGTAATAGAACTGCTTGTCCGGGCTGACCGTGAAGGAGGGGGTCTTTTCCTTGTGGAACGGGCAGCAGGCGCTGTAATTCTTGCCGGTCTTCTTCAGCTGGATGCGCGAACTCACCACGTCGACGATGTCGGTGCGGTTGAGCAGGTCATCGATGAAGGATTGCGGGATCAGGCCGGCCATAGACGCTCAGGATATCCCAGATGGGTAACGGCAAAAACGCAAAAACTCCGCCATTTCGCCAGCAGGCGATGCGGAGTTCTTGACGATGATGCCCGGGCGGGCCGGGCATTAGGGCGTTGCGTGTACGCTATTAGTACAGGCGAACGCTGCGGCGCTGCTCGCGCTGCACTTTCTTGGCGTGACGCTTAACAGCGGCAGCGGCTTTGCGCTTACGCTCGGCGGTCGGCTTTTCGTAGAATTCGCGGCTACGAACTTCGGCCAGAACACCGGCTTTTTCGCAGGAGCGCTTGAAACGACGCAGAGCTACGTCGAAGGGTTCGTTCTCTTTAACTTTGACGGCTGGCATCCAGGGCTACCTTCTTTATTACCGGAGGTTTGTGTCTTCCTGGCAACGGCACGGAAAGATCACAGGTTTTTAAGGGTTGCGGATGTTACCGCCTCGTCAAGCGGAATGCAAAGCCTCTGATCGAAAAGCACTGGTCTGGGCCGCCGAGCGGCGATTATCATGCCGGCCTTTTACGCTGGGCAAGCGGCAGAGAAGGCGAAACCATGCTGGTTCTGGGATTGGAAACTTCGTGCGACGAGACCGGTGTCGCGCTCTATGACAGCGAGCGCGGCCTGCTGGCCGACGCGCTGTTCAGTCAGATCGATCTGCACCGCGCCTATGGTGGCGTGGTGCCGGAGCTGGCCTCGCGTGACCACGTCAAGCGCATGCTGCCGTTGATTCGCCAGGTGCTGGACGAGGCGCAATGCGTGGCCACCGACATCGACGCCATCGCCTACACCGCCGGCCCCGGCCTGGTCGGGGCGCTGCTGGTGGGCGCTGCCTGCGCCCAGGCCCTGGCCTTCGCCTGGGACATCCCCGCCATTGGCGTGCACCACATGGAAGGTCACCTGCTGGCGCCCATGCTCGAGCCAACGCCGCCAGCCTTCCCGTTCGTCGCCCTGCTGGTGTCGGGCGGCCATACCCAGCTGGTGCGGGTCGACGGCATCGGCCAGTACCAGTTGCTCGGTGAGTCGCTGGACGACGCCGCCGGCGAGGCCTTCGACAAGACCGCCAAGCTGATGGGCCTGCGCTACCCCGGTGGTCCGGAAATCGCCCGCCTCGCCGAGCGCGGCACACCCGGGCGCTTCGTGTTCCCGCGGCCGATGACCGATCGTCCGGGTCTGGATTTCAGCTTCAGCGGCCTGAAGACCTTCACCCTCAATACCTGGCAGCAGTGCCAGGACAGCGGTGACGACAGCGAGCAGGCCCGCTGTGACGTGGCCCTGGCCTTCCAGCAGGCGGTGGTCGAGACCCTGACCATCAAATGCCGCCGCGCGCTCAAGCAGACTGGCCTGGGCAGCCTGGTGATCGCCGGTGGGGTGAGTGCCAACCGCGCCCTGCGCACGTCGCTCGAAGACATGACGGCAGCGCTCAAGGGCAACGTGTTTTACGCACGTCCGGCATTCTGTACCGACAACGGTGCGATGATCGCCTACGCCGGTTGCCAGCGTCTGCTGGCCGGGCAGCATGAAGACCTGGCAATCACCGTGCAGGCCCGCTGGCCGATGGAGCAGTTGCCGGCGTTGTGACGATATTGGTGATGTGCGGGTGAGAGGGCGGCTAGAAGGCAGAAGCAGCCGTCACGGAGGTCCATTGAGGGAGCGGGCCATGCCCGCGAAGAATCACGGCATGGACTAGGCGCCGCCGCCCATTCCCATGGGATAGGGGAACGGCCGCTCCCGCCACCATGTCGCCATTGTTTATCGAAAGGTAAGCCTGCGCTGTCACGAGCAGACCCAGATCAAAAATGCCGTTCGCGGCCAGCCCATAGATCACGTAGATTGCGCCGGTGCCGCCAGACGATCAGTCCGCTGAGCACGCACATCGGCAGCAGTGCCGCCGGGCGTTGCCAGGCCAGCAGCGGTAAGGTCATGGGTGCGGCGGTCAGCGCCGCCAGGGAGCTGGTGCGGGTCAGGCTGAAGGTCAGCAGCCAGGTGCACAGCGCCAGCAGCGCCGCCGGCGGGTAAAGCCCCAACAGCATGCCGGCCGCAGTGGCGACACCCTTGCCGCCGCGGAAGCGAAAGTAGATCGGGTAGAGGTGGCCGATCACCGCCGCCAGGCCCAGCCAGGCCTGCTGTTGCAGGGTGAAGTCGAGGTGGGCGGCGATCAGTACCGGCAGCAAACCTTTGAACAGATCGCCGATCAGCGTGAGAATGGCCAGGCGTTTGCCCGCCACCCTGAGCATATTGGTGGCGCCGGGGTTGCCCGAGCCGCTGGCGCGCGGGTCTGCCAGGCCGGTCATGCGGCTGAGCAGGATAGCGAAGGACAGCGAGCCGAGCAGGTAGGCGAGGATCGCCAGCAGCCAAAACATGGTATCCATTCCGCGCCGGGGGATGGCCGATTCTAACGAGGTACGGCGAGCTTGTCGTGCCGTGGAGAGCATGCTTGGACACAGTGTTTATCGCAGGGCTGGAAGTCGACACCGTGATTGGTGCCTACGACTGGGAGCGCACCATTCGCCAATGCCTGCAGCTGGATCTGTGGCTCGGCTGGGACAACCGGCCCGCCGCCCAGGACGATGACCTGAGCAAGGCCCTGGACTACGCCACGCTGTCGACGCGCATCCAGGGCTTCGCCAGCGACTCGCAGTTCATCCTGGTGGAAACATTCGCCGAGCGCCTGGTGGCGCTGCTGATGGGCGAATTCGCCATTCCCTGGGTGCGCTTGCGCGTGACCAAGCCCGGCGCCGTGCCGGCGGCCCGTGGCGGTGTCGGTGTGGAGATCGAGCGCGGATGTCGCTAACGCCAATCCTGCTGGGCCTGGGCAGCAATATCGAGCGTGAGGCGCACCTGTGCGCGGGCCTCGATGCCCTGGCCGAAATCGTCACCGACATGCGCTGCTCGCCGGTCTTCGAAAGCCTGGCGGTGGGTATCAAGAGCGGGCCGTTCTTCAACCTGGTGATCGCCGGGCGCACGGCCTTGCCACTGACCGAGCTGGACCGGCGGCTGAAATTCATCGAGGCCGACAACGGCCGCTATGCGCCGGATCGCAAGGGCCTGCCGCTGGATATCGACGTGCTGACCTATGGCGAGCTGGTCGGCAATTTCGATGGCCTGGTGCTGCCCCGCGCGGAAATCCTCAGGAACGCCTTCGTACTTCGCCCCCTGGCATTGCTGGTGCCCGAGGTCGGCCACCCGGGCGTGGGACGCTCCTATGCCCAACTGTGGCAAGAGGCGCGTATCGAACAACAACTGTGGCCGGTCGCGTTCCAGTGGCGCGGCGTCGAGCTGACGCCTGCCGAGTTGCTGCCGTCGCCCTAGCTACTTTCGCGGCTTTGCTTGAAGGCTTTGAGCGCACTGAGGCGCTCGCGGTTGAGCGCCTCACCCAGCTCGGCGCCCTTGTAGCCGCGCTCGAGCAACGGCTGCACGGCCACCTCGCGTACCGCCGCCATCGCGGCCAGCAGGTAGGCAGCCTGGGGATAGTCGCGATCTTCCAGGCCATGGCGGCCGCGGGCATCCATTTCACAGGCCGCCACGAAGGCCTCGAAGCGCTGCGGGCGCCGGAACACGTCGAAGCGTTGCATCAGCTCCAGCAGTGTCGAGGCGCGCAGCTCCAGGGCGCGGTGGGCGTGGGTATGAAACTCGCCCACCAGATCGGCCAGTTCCTGGCATTCCCGAGGCACCTTGCAGCGTTTGTTGACCGCTTCGATCAGCGCGATGCCGCGGTGCTCGTGGGCGATATGCCGCGGCCATGCGGCGGGGTCGGTCAGGCCCTTGCCGACATCATGCAGCAGACAGGCCCAGCGCACGGGCAGCGGCTGCCCGTGTTCGGCGCACTGGCGCAGCACGGCCAGCACGTGAATGCCGGTGTCGATTTCCGGGTGATGGGCAGCGGGCTGTGGCACGCCAAACAGCGCGTCGACCTCCGGCAGCATGGCCCCCAGGGCGCTGCAGTCGCGCAGCACTTGAACGAACACGTCCGGGCGCGGCTCCATCAGCGCGCGGGAAATCTCTTTCCAGCTGCGCTCAGGCGTCAGGGCGTCAAGCTCCCCGGATTCGGCCAATTGACGCATCAGCTCGAGGGTTTCCGGCGCTACGCTAAAGCCCAGCGGTGCATAGCGCGCCGCGAAGCGGGCCACGCGCAGTACCCGCAGCGGGTCTTCGGCAAAGGCCGGCGAGACGTGGCGCAGTTGCCGGGTTTCAAGGTCACGCTGGCCGCCGTAGGGGTCGATCAGCTTGCCCTGCTGGTCTTCGGCGATGGCATTGATGGTCAGGTCACGGCGGATCAGGTCTTCTTCCAGCGTCACCTCGGGGCTGGCGTGGAAGGTGAAGCCGCCATAGCCGCGCCCGCTCTTGCGTTCGGTGCGGGCCAGGGCATATTCCTCGCCCGATTGCGGGTGCAGGAATACCGGGAAATCCGCGCCCACCGGCCGATAACCCTGTTCCAGCATGGTTTCGGCCGTGGCGCCGACCACCACCCAGTCGACCTCGGTCACCGGGCGACCGAGCAGGCGGTCGCGCACGGCGCCGCCAACTTTGTAGATTTGCATAAAGGTCTCCGTCATGGGCAGAGGATAACCGCTGCGCTGGAGCCTGTCGTTGCGCGGCGAGCGCTGAGAGCCCGCTCACGATCTGCTGCGCGTCGGCCCTACGGCGTTAAAAACAAGCTGGATTGCCAGCCCAGTCGGAAAGCTCATTTACAATCGTAAAGCCGAGCGCGACTCCGACCGGTCCTCGCCTGTTTTGTGGGGCCGCCTAGGCCTTGTATGGCTCTAGCTCGCGAGATCGTGAGTGGGCTCTTAGAGCGGAGGGATATGCAGATCCAGGCGCGGATGATCGCCGTCCGGCGCGCCATCGCTCCTGGGCGGCACATGCTGGGTATTGACGATGCGATCGCCCTGCAGCGTCTGCAGGTGGATGTCGAACCCCCACAGGCGATGCAGGTGCTTGAGCACCTCTTCGGTGGAGCTGCCCAGCGGCTTGCGGTCGTGCTGGAAGTGGCGCAGGGTCAGGGAGCGGTCACCGCGGCGGTCGATGCTCCAGATCTGCACGTTGGGCTCGCGATTGCCCAGGTTGTACTGGGCCGCGAGGGTTTCGCGGATGGTGCGATAGCCCGGCTCGTCATGGATGGCCGGTACGCTGAGTTCGTCTTTCTGGTCGTCGTCGAGAATGCTGAACAGCTTGAGATCGCGGATCACTTTCGGCGACAGGTACTGGAGGATGAAGCTCTCGTCCTTGAAGCTGGTCATGGCGAATTTCAGGGTGCTCAGCCAGTCGCTGCCGGCGATGTCCGGGAACCAGCGGCGATCCTCTTCGGTGGGCGCCTCGCAGATACGGCGAATGTCGCGGTACATGGCAAAACCCAGGGCATAGGGGTTGATGCCGCTGTAGTAGGGGCTGTCGAACGCGGGCTGGAACACCACGCTGGTGTGCGACTGCAGAAACTCCATCATGAAGCCGTCGGTGACCAGGCCTTCGTCGTAGAGGTCGTTCATCAGGGTGTAGTGCCAGAAGGTCGCCCAGCCTTCGTTCATCACCTGGGTCTGGCGCTGCGGGTAGAAGTACTGGGCGATCTTGCGCACGATGCGGATCACCTCGCGCTGCCAGGGCTCCAGCAGCGGCGCATGTTTTTCCAGGAAATACAGAATGTTTTCCTGGGGTTCGGCCGGGAAGCGCTGATGGTCGCTTTCATCGGCCTTGCTGGCGCTCTTGGGAATGGTGCGCCACAGGTCGTTGATCTGGCGCTGCAGGTGCTCCTCGCGATCCTTCTGGCGGCGGCGCTCTTCTTCGGCGGAAATGGGGTAGGGGCGTTTGTAGCGGTCCACCCCGTAGTTCATCAGCGCATGGCAGGAGTCGATCAGGTCCTCGACGGCATCGATACCGTGGCGCTCTTCGCACTGGGTGATGTACTGCTTGGCGAACACCAGGTAATCGATGATCGAGCTGGCGTCGGTCCAGGTGCGGAACAGGTAGTTGCCCTTGAAGAAGCTGTTGTGCCCGTAGCAGGCGTGGGCGATCACCAGGGCCTGCATGGTGATGGTGTTCTCTTCCATCAGGTAGGCGATGCACGGATCGGAGTTGATCACGATCTCGTAGGCCAGGCCCATCTGCCCGCGGCTGTAGGACTTCTCGGTGCTGAGGAACTGCTTGCCGTAGGACCAGTGGTGGTAACCCAGGGGCATGCCGACCGAGGCATAGGCGTCCATCATCTGCTCGGCGGTGATCACCTCGATCTGGTTGGGGTAGGTGTCGAGTGCATAGCGCTCGGCCAACCGGCTGATTTCCCGGTCGTAATCGCGGATCAGCTCGAAGGTCCATTCCGAGCCCGTGGACAGGGGCTGGCGTTTCTTGCTGCTGCTCATGGGGTGAGCCTCCGCTGGAACAGTTCGCGGAATACCGGGTAGATATCACCCGCCGATACCAGTTGCTGCTGGGCGAAGGTCTCGCCGAAGGCTTCGGCCACTCGCTCGTACTCGAACCACAGCGCCTGGTGCTCGCGCGGGGTGATCTCCACGTAGGTGAAGTACTGCACGAAGGGCATGATCTGCTTGATCAGGATATCCCGGCATAACGGCGAGTCGTCGTTCCAGTTGTCACCGTCGGAAGCCTGGGCGCCGTAGATGTTCCACTCGTTGGCCGGGTAACGCTCGGCCATGATCTCCTGCATCATCTTCAGGGCGCTGGAGACGATGGTGCCGCCGGTTTCCCGGGAGTAGAAGAATTCTTCTTCGTCGACTTCCTTGGCGCTGGTGTGGTGGCGGATGAAAACCACGTCGATCTTGTCGTAGTTACGCTTGAGAAACAGGTACAGGAGGATGAAGAAGCGCTTGGCGACGTCCTTGGTGGCCTGGGTCATGGAGCCGGAGACGTCCATCAGGCAGAACATCACCGCCTTGGAGCTGGGGTTGGGGTGCTTGACCAGCAGGTTGTACTTGAGGTCGAAGGTATCGAGAAAGGGGATGCGGTGAATGCGCGCGCTGAGGCGTTCAATCTCGGCCTCGAGCAGTTGGATGTCGCTGAAGTTGTCCGGCTCCTCGCGGCGCAGGCGCTCCAGCTCGGCCTTCACCTCGCGCAGCTTGGCCCGGCTGCTGCCGGACAGCGCGATGCGCCGGGCATGGGCCGAGCGCAGGGTACGCACGATGTTGATGCGCGACGGGTTACCCTCGCTGCTGATGCCGGCGCGCACGGTCTTGAAGGTTTCCGCACCGGTCAGGTGGCGCTTGACCAGGTTGGGCAGTTCCAGATCCTCGAACATGAAGTCGAGAAATTCCTCCTGGGTGATCTGGAACACGAACTCATCCATGCCCTCGCCGGAGTTGCTGGCCTTACCGGCCCCCTGGCCGCCGCCGCCACCCTGGGGACGGGGAATCCGTTCACCGGCAACGAACTCCTTGTTGCCCGGGTGCACGACGGTCTGCCTGCCGCCGCGGCCGTGGTGCAGCACCGGCTCATCGATATCCCGGCCGGGAATGCTGATCTGCTCGCCGTGCTCCATATCGGTGATGGAGCGGCGGCTGACGGCGTCCTCCACCGCCTTCTTGATATGGTCGCGGTAACGACGAATGAACCGCTGGCGGTTCACCGTGCTCTTGTTCTTGCCATTGAGGCGACGGTCGATCACGTAACTCATATGCCCCTCCCGGGGCAGCTGCAAGCCGCAAGCTACAAGTCACAAGTGAAAAGCCAGGCGCTTTCGCTTGCAGCTTGCGGCTTGCAGCTCGCGGCTGCTTTATTGCGATTTACGTACGCGCAGATACCATTCGGACAGCAGGCGCACCTGCTTCTCGGTATAGCCGCGCTCGACCATGCGTTTGACGAAATCGTTGTGCTTCTGCTGATCCTCCTTGCTGGCCTTGGCGTTGAAGCTGATGACCGGCAGCAGGTCCTCGGTGTTGGAGAACATCTTCTTCTCGATCACCACCCGCAGCTTCTCGTAGCTGAGCCAGGTCGGGTTCTTGCCGTTGTTGTTGGCCCGGGCACGCAGCACGAAGTTGACGATCTCGTTGCGGAAATCCTTCGGGTTGCTGATACCGGCCGGCTTCTCGATCTTCTCCAGTTCCTCGTTGAGGGCCACCCGGTTGAGGATTTCGCCGGTTTCCGGGTCGCGGTACTCCTGATCCTGAATCCAGAAATCGGCGTACAGCACGTAGCGGTCGAAGATGTTCTGGCCGTATTCGCTGTAGGACTCCAGATAGGCGGTCTGGATTTCCTTGCCGATGAACTCGATATAGCGCGGCGCCAGGTATTCCTTGATGAAACGCAGGTAGCGCTCGCGGGTTTCGCCGGGGAACTGTTCCTGTTCGATCTGCTGTTCCAGTACGTAGAGCAGGTGCACCGGGTTGGCAGCGACCTCGTGCGGGTCGAAGTTGAACACCTTGGAGAGGATCTTGAAGGCGAAGCGGGTCGACAGGCCGTTCATGCCTTCGTCGACACCAGCGGCGTCGCGGTACTCCTGGATCGACTTTGCCTTGGGATCGGTGTCCTTGAGGTTCTCGCCGTCGTAGACGCGCATCTTCGAGTAGATGTTGGAGTTTTCCGGCTCCTTGAGGCGCGACAGGGTGGAAAATTGCGCGAGCATCTTCAGGGTGTCGGGCGCGCAATGGGCGTTGGCCAGGGAGCTGCTGACCAGCAGCTTGTCGTAGATCTTGATCTCGTCGCTGACGCGCAGGCAGTAGGGCACCTTGACGATGTAGATGCGGTCGATGAAGGCTTCGTTGTTCTTGTTGTTGCGGAAGGTGTGCCACTCCGATTCGTTGGAGTGGGCCAGCAGGATGCCGTTGTACGGGATGGCACCCAAACCCTCGGTGCTGTTGTAGTTGCCTTCCTGGGTGGCGGTGAGCAGCGGGTGCAGCACCTTGATCGGCGCCTTGAACATCTCGACGAATTCCATCAGGCCCTGGTTGGCCCGGCACAGCGCGCCCGAGTAGCTGTAGGCGTCGGCATCGTTCTGCGGAAATTCCTCGAGCTTGCGGATATCCACCTTGCCGACCAGGGCGGAGATGTCCTGGTTGTTCTCGTCGCCCGGCTCGGTCTTGGCGATGGCGATCTGGTTGAGGATCGAGGGGTAGAGCTTGACCACCCGGAACTGGCTGATATCACCGCCGAACTCGGCCAGGCGCTTGCTGGCCCAGGGCGACATGATGCTGCCCAGGTAACGCCGGGAAATGCCGTAGTCCTCCTCGAGAATCGCCGCGTCCTCGGCGGCGTTGAACAGCCCCAGGGGCGACTCGAACACCGGTGATCCCTTGATGGCGTAGAAGGGCACCTTTTCCATCAATTGCTTGAGTTTTTCCGCCAGCGAGGACTTGCCGCCGCCCACCGGCCCCAGCAGATAGAGAATCTGCTTCTTCTCTTCCAGGCCCTGGGCGGCGTGGCGAAAGTAGGAAACGATCTGCTCGATGCATTCTTCCATGCCGTGGAAATCGGCAAAGGCCGGGTAACGGCGAATCACCTTGTTGGAGAAGATGCGCGACAGCCGTGGGTTGTGGGAGGTATCGAGCAACTCCGGTTCGCCGATGGCCATCAGCAGGCGCTCGGACGCGCTGGCATAGGCGCTGCGATCCTGTTTGCACAGTTCGAGGTACTCCTGCAGCGAGTACTCCTCCTGGCGCGTCGCCTCGAATCGTTGCTGGAAGTGACTGAAAATGCTCATGACTTCACCTCGCTCGATGCTGGGAGCCGGCCGGGATCGGTCGAGCGGGTGCATGCAGACCCGGCGCTCGCGCTACCGAGATGAATCCCCCGAACACCCCTTGGTCAGTCAGAACCTCATGGTCGGCCGTCCGTTGCTTGGCAGATCGAGGACAGCCGCCTTGCGTCTCTCGCGCAAGGCGTATCGGCTGCCTTCCCCTGCCTGACCCTGTGTTGCGTGGCGCTGGCTGGCTGCTGAAGGTGAGTACCGATGGCCCATTCGGCCGATTGGCCGGCTACCTGGATTGGGATGGCCTAGGACAAGGATAGTTGGTAATCGGCAAGGTCAAGGCGCAATAACCGTGCAAAACGTCCTTGCGACGTTGCCGCAGTGGGCAAAGCCAGCATTGGCGGGGGCTGGGCGGGGAAAATATTTATGACCGGCCATTGCGGCAACTGAGGGCGATGGCCGGCCGGCATCGTTCAGTCCGCCTGGCTGGATTCAGTGTCCTGCGGGTAGGTGCTGCGCCACAGCTCGAAGCCGCCGTCGAGGCTGTACACCTCGGAGAAGCCCTGGCCGACCAGATAAGCGGCGGCGCTCTGGCTGGAGTTGCCGTGATAGCAGGTGACGATCAGCGGCGCGTCGAGGTCGGCCTTGGCGATGAAATCGGCCAGCGAATAGTTGTCCAGGTGCTCGGAGTCGCAGATGTGCCCGGCGGCGAAACTCTGCGGATCGCGGATATCGACGACCACGGCGCCTCTCTCTCGCAGTGCCTGGGCCTGCTCGGGGGCGATGCGTTTGAACTCGCTCATGCTGTCTCCTCGCTACAGTCGCAGCGATGATACTCGCCGCTATCGATATTCATCAGGGTCATGGTACCGCCCCACACGCAGCCTGAATCCAGGGCGAACACGCCGGGTTCGTCGCAGTGGCCTTCCAGGGCCGCCCAGTGACCGAAGATGATCTTCTGAGCGTAGGTCTTGCGCTGTGGGTGGCTGAACCAGGGCAGGTAGCCGGGTGGTGCGCTGTCCAGGCCCTCCTTGCTCTTCAGGTCCAGGGTGCCGTCGGCCTTGCAGAAGCGCATGCGGGTGAAATAGTTGGTGATCACCCGCAGCCGGGCGATGCCGTGCAGTTCCTTGTCCCAGCGTGCCGGCTCGTTACCGTACATGCCGTCCAGGAACATCGGGTACAGGGCGTCGTCGCGTAGCGCGTTCTCGACTTCGGCAGCGCGGCGCAGCGCTTTGTCGATGGTCCATTGCGGCGGTATGCCAGCGTGCACCAGGGCGGTATCGCGCTGCCCGTCATAATGCAGCAGCTTCTGCTGGCGCAGCCAATCCAGCAGCTCGTCACGATCCGGCGCCTCGAGGATCTCGCGCAGGGTGTCACCGCGCTTGAGGCGTTCGATATTGCGCGAGGCGGCGAGCAGGTGCAGGTCGTGATTGCCCAGTACGCAGACCAGCGCCTCGCGCATGCCATAGAGATAGCGCAGGGTCTCCAGGGACGCCGGACCGCGGTTGACCAGGTCACCCACCAGCCACAGCCGATCGCGGGCAGGATCGAAGGCCACGCGTTCAAGCAGGCATTGCAGCGGTTTCAGGCAACCCTGCAGGTCGCCGACGGCATAGGTAGCCATTAGGGTCTACCCCCGTTTCGTCGTGAGCCGCGTTGCTGCGAAAAATTGCACCAGGTAAGGCGTGAGGCGCAGGTAATGGTCGCTCCCTTGCCAAGCCTCGCAACGCGGCATGGTGCAATTTTTCGCGCAACCCGAAGGGCCGGGCCACTTTTTGCGCGATGCTGCGTTATTCGTCGTTCATTTGGAATAACCAAACTTCTCTCCTCATGCCTTGCCTCGCGCAAAAAATGGCTCCGGCGCGGCCACGAACGAAACGGGGGTAGACCCTTAGTGCAGCGCCCCGGGGACGGCGAGACGGAAGGGCGCGATGGGTGCATCGAAGCGCTGGCCATCGTCAGCCAGCATCTGATAGCTGCCCTGCATGGTGCCGACCTGGGTGGCCAGGAGCGTGCCGCTGCTGTAGCGATGGCTTTCACCGGGGGCGATCAGCGGCTGTTCACCGATCACGCCCGGGCCGCGCACTTCCTGAACCTGGCCATTGCCATCGGTGATCACCCAGTGGCGCGCCAGCAGCTGGGCTGGCAGCTCACCGGCGTTATGGATGGTCACGTCGTAGGCAAAGGCGAAACGGCTCTGCTCGGGCTGCGACTGCTCCGCCAGGTAGCGGGTGACGATGGTGACGTCGATCTGGTAACGAGGGTCGGACATGGGCACTCGATCAATCAGGTGGGCGAAGGCGCGGGTTGCTGGGCCAGCTGGTCGGCCAGGCGCACGAAGGCGGCCAGGTCCAGCTGTTCCGGGCGCAGGCTGCCGTCGACGCCGGCTGCCTCGATCTCGCTGGCCGGCAGCAGCGCCTTGAGGGTATTGCGCAACGTCTTGCGGCGCTGGTTGAAGGCTTCGCGCACCACGCGTTCGAGCAGTCGGTGATCCTTGGCCGGGTGCGGCAGCACCTGATGGGGCACCAGACGCACGATGGCCGAGTCGACCTTGGGTGGTGGGTTGAACGCGCCGGGGCCGACGTTGAACAGGTGCTCCACCTGGCAGTGGTACTGCACCATGATCGACAGCCGCCCCCAGTCGCCGCCACCCGGGCCTGCAGCCAGGCGCTCGACCACTTCCTTCTGCAGCATGAAGTGCATGTCGCGGATCAGGTGGGCGTTGTCCAGCAGATGGAAAATCAGCGGCGTGGAGATGTTGTAGGGCAGGTTGCCGACCACCCGCAGGCTGTTGGGCGCTGCCTGCAGGCTGGAGAAGTCGAATTTCAGGGCATCGCCCTGGTTCAGGCGAAAGCGCGGCTGTTCTGCGAACCTGGCTTGCAGGATCGGAATCAGGTCGAGGTCCAGTTCGATCACGTCGAGCTGCGCGCCGCTGTTGAGCAGACCCTCGGTGAGTGCGCCCTGGCCCGGGCCGATCTCCAGCAGGTGCTCGCTGTCGCGGGCGTGGATGGCGCGCAGGATGCGGTGAATCACCCCGGCGTCATGGAGGAAGTTCTGGCCGAAGCGCTTGCGCGCGCGGTGTTGGTAAGGCTCGGACATCTGAGAAGCAGCTCCAGGCTTCAAGCTGCAAGCATCAAGCAAGCGCGTAAAGCGGTCAGGCGAAAACGCCCAGTTTAGCAGGGAAAGCGCTTCTACTTGTGGCTTGTCGCTTGCAGCTTGCGGCTGCCTTGAGCCATCTCGTAGGCGGTTTCCAGGGCGACCTGCAGGCTGCCGCAGTCGATGCGCCCGGTGCCGGCAAGGTCCAGCGCTGTGCCGTGGTCGACCGAGGTGCGGATGATCGGCAGGCCCAGGGTCACGTTCACCGCCGCACCAAAGCCCTTGTACTTGAGCACCGGCAGGCCCTGGTCGTGATACATGGCAAGCGCCGCATCACAGTGTTCCAGGTGCTTGGGGGTGAACAGCGTATCGGCCGGCAGCGGGCCGATCAGGTCCATACCTTCGCCGCGCAGCTGCTGCAGCGCAGGCTCGATGACCTCGATCTCCTCGCGCCCCAGGTGGCCGCCTTCGCCGGCATGGGGGTTGAGGCCGCAGATCAGGATGCGCGGTGATGCAATGCCGAACTTGTCGCGCAGGTCGGCGTGGAGGATGCGCGTCACCCGCTGCAGACGCTCGGTGGTGATGGCACTGGCCACGTCCTTGAGCGGCAGGTGGGTGGTGACCAGGGCGACCCGTAGGCCGCGGGTTGCCAGCATCATCACCACCTGGGGGGTACCGGTCAGGTCGGCGAGAAATTCGGTATGACCGGAGAACGCCGTCCCCGCCTCATTGATGATGCCCTTGTGCACCGGGGCGGTGACCAGCCCGGCGAAGCTGCCGTCCAGGCAGCCCTGGGCCGCTCGGGTCAGGGTTTGCAGAACGTAGGCGGCATTGGCTTTGTTGAGCTCACCGGCGACCGCCGGCTCGCCGAGCGGCGTATCCCAGACGTACAGGCTGCCTGCTGGGGCGGGCTGGGCTGGCCAGTCATCAGGCGCGGTGTCGATCAGCTTGATCTGCAGCCCCAGCTCCAGCGCGCGCGCTTGCATCAGTGCACGGCTGGCCACGCAGATCAGCGCGTGGGCCTGTTGCTGCCGGGCAAGCAGCAGGCACAGATCCGGGCCGATGCCGGCAGGTTCTCCAGGGGTGAGGGCGAAGCGCAGGTTATGGGGCATGATCCGGTCTCGAGGGCAGGCGCTGGTGATGCTAGCTTACGCGCAAATGAAAAAGCCCGGCACAGGGCCGGGCTTCGTGGTTTCAGGCTGGTTTACAGCTTGATCTCCACATAGGCTTCGTCGCGAATCTGACGCAGCCAGGTTTGCAGCTCTTCTTCGTACTTGCGGTTGCGCAGCAGATTCAGCGCCTGTTGCTCGCGCATCTGCTCGCTGCTGTCGGTTGCGCGACGGCCCATGACCTGCAGCACGTGCCAGCCGAACTGGCTCTTGAACGGCTTGGAAACCTCGCCGCTGGCGGTGTTGTTCATTACCTCGCGGAACTCCGGTACCAGGGCATTCGGGTCGATCCAGCTCAGGCTGCCGCCGTTGAGGGCCGAGCCCGGGTCTTCGGAGAAGTTCTTCGCCAGTTCGGCGAAGTCCTCTCCGGACTCGATGCGCTGATACAGGCGCTCGGCCAGTACCTTGGCTTCCGCGTCGGTGCGGATTTCGCTCGGCTTGATCAGGATGTGGCGCACGTTCACTTCCTCGCGCACCGCCGCGGCCTCACCGCCACGCTTTTCCAGCACCTTGAGGAGGATGAAACCACCTGGGGTGCGGATCGGCTCGGTGACATCGCCAACGTTCATGGCGCTGATCATGGCGTCGAATGGCGGCGGCAACTGTGCCGCTTTGCGCCAGCCCATGTCGCCACCGTCCAGCGCCGTTTCACTGGCCGAGTTGGCGATCGCCAGCTGACCGAACTCGGCGCCCTGGCGCGCTTGCTGGTAGATGTCCTGGGCGCGGCGCTCGGCAGCTTGCAGCGCATCGGAGGAGGCATCTTCCTGAACCGCAATGACGATATTGGCCAGGTGGAACTCTTCGGACAACTGCATCTTGCCCAGGTCGGAGGCGAGGAAGTTCTTCACTTCCTGCTCGGTGACCTGAATGCGCTCGGCCACACGGCGCTGGCGCACACGGCTGATGATCATCTCGCGGGACACCTGGTCGCGGGCGTCGTTGAACGACAGGCCGTCCTTCGCCAGGGCGTCGCGGAATTGCTCGAGGGTCATGCCGTTGCGCTGGGCAATGGTGGCCATGGCCTGGTTGAGTTCTTCGTCGCTGATGCGAATGCCGGAGCGCTCGCCCATCTGCAACTGGATGTTTTCCAGGATCAGGCGATCCAGCACCTGCTGGGTCAGTACGTTGGCCGGCGGCACCTCGGCGCCGCGCTTGGCGATGGTCTGTTGCACCTCGCGCACCCGGGCGTCGAGCTGGGTCTGCATGATCACGTCGTTATCGACGATCGCCACCACGCGGTTGAGAGGCTGTACATCGGCGTGCGCCGCGGTACCCAGAAACAGTGCGCCCAGCAGCAGCGGGCGCACGCACTCAGCGAGCTTGCTCTTCACGTTCACGGTAACCTTGAATGCCTTGGTCGAGGAATGTCTCAACGTTGTTGCCAGTCACGCCACCCAGGCCTTTGAGGACGATCTGCAGGAAGATGCCGCTGTCTGGTTCGTCGTTGCGCGAGGGGTTGAGGCTGACCTCGTCGTAGTCGATCCAGTAGCGGTTGATGACGCGCAGCTTCCAGCAGCAACTGTCGTACTCGAAGCCGCCAAAGGCTTCCAGGGTGCGGTTGCGGCCGTAGTCGTACTGCCAGCGCGAGATCAGGCTCCACTGCGGGCCGATTGGCCAGATGACCGAGAAGTCATGCTGGCTGATCTTGTAGTAGTCCTTGATGTAGTTCGGGTTCGGTGAGCCATTTGGCAGGGTAGGCCTGCCATAGTCGCCGCCGTAACTCCACTCGCCTGTACTCTGGTCGTACCTCAAAGTGTCGTTGCGATAACGATACCCAGCGTTGATCACTTTGCGTGGGTTGTCTGCGGGCTGGTAGTGGAACATCGCGCTACCGGAGCGGGTACGATGGGTATCGGGATCCCAATTGAAGTCTGACGTAAAGCGCCAGTCCTGATTGTAGCGATACATATACTCCAGAGCGTAGGGCGATACCGACGACTGCGCTTCGTCGCGAGTGCGATAGTCGATATCCGGCATCTGCACCTTTCGGTCTTCGAAATAGAAGGCCTGGCCGATGCTGAAGCGCTGGCGCTCGAAGCCGTTCGCTTCGATCCAGCGACTGGTCACGCCCAAAGACAGTTTGTTCTCGTCACCGATACGATCCTTGCCGCTGAAACGGTTTTCGCGCCACAGCGAGGAATAATTGAAGCTACTAAGGCCAGTGTCGAAAACCGGAATATCGGACTGATCTTCCTCGGGGACGTAGAGATAGAACAGGCGCGGTTCAAGCGTTTGCCGGGTTGGGTTGCCAAAGAGCGTGGTACCTCGGTCGAAATACAGGCCGCTGTCGACGCTGAGGATCGGCACACTGCGGTTCTGGTTGCTGTCGAAGTCGGCGATACCACCGCGGCTTGGATCTCTCCCAATGGAGTCGAGGTCGAGGTCGTACTGGGTGTAGGCGTACTTGACCTGGGGTATGATAAAGCCCCAGCTCCAGTCCAGCGGCAGGCTGACGCCTGGCTCGACGTGCAGGCGCGTACCGTTGGCGCGTTTCAGGCCGCGTAGTCGGGCGTCATACCAAAGCCCCTCGGATACACCGTCTTCGTTGACGAAATTGCCGCTGCGCAGATCACGATCGAAGCGCACCAGCTCCGTGCCATAGGTAAAGTTCAAACCACCTGGCTGGAAGGGCAGCTTGCCATCGAGGGTGATCTGCGGCAGACGGTTATAAGGGGTCAGATCGGTAATGGTGGCCAGCTCGTAAGCATGGGCATTGAACCGCGCGGTGTAGCTATCGCCGCGCCAGGTCAGGGTGCCGCGCTGATTGACGTATCGCGTGTTATCAATACCCAGATCCGTATTTAGGTCCTGGAAGTAGTAGGGGTCGCTGATATCGGTGTAGTCGACCTCGGCCAGCAGGCGATCATTGAGGCCCTGCTTGTGCTGCCAGCTGTACATCCAGCGCTGGTCCTTGTAGTCCGACTGCAGCTCGCGCTCGTCTTCCTGGTCGTCCAGGTAGGCGGCGCCGACCTGGCCCTCGCTATTGCGGGTCAGGTAGCGGTACTCGCCTTCCATCAGCAGGCCGCGCTTGGCCATGTAGGTCGGGTACAGCGTGGCGTCGAAGTTCGGCGCCAGGTTGAAGTAGTACGGGGTCTGCAGGGTCAGGCCGTTGCTGCCCGAGCTGCCGAAGCTCGGCGGCAGGAAGCCGGACTGGCGACGGTCGTCGATCGGGAAGTAGATGTACGGCGTGTAGAACACCGGAAAATCCTTGACCCGCAGCGTGACGTTGGTCGCGGTGCCGAAGCCGGTGGCCGGGTTCAGGGTGATGTTGTTACCGGTCAGGTGCCAGGCATTGCTGCCCGGTTCGCAACTGGTATAGGTACCGTCCTTGAGGCGAATGATCGCGGTTTCTTCACGCTTGGCGTAGGCGGCGCTGCCGCGCACGTGGGCGGCGTGCATCACGAACTCGGCGTTGTCGATGCGCGCTTCGCCGTTGTCCAGTTGCAGCTCGCCACGGTCACCCACCACCAGGGCGCCCTTGTCGCGCAGGCGGACATTGCCGACCAGCTCGCCACGGTTCTCGGCCTGGTGCAGGTTGGCCTCGTCGGCCTCGACCTGCATGCCGGCCTGGTGCACCACCACGTCACCGGCGAGGGTCGCGACCTGCTCTTCCTGCTGATAGCGCGAAGCCTTGGCCGAGACGAACATCGGCGCTTCGCTCATCGGCGTGGTGTCGTTCATGCCCGGGCGGCTAGGCTCGATGTAAGCGCCGGAGCAGGCCGGGCCGATCTCCGCCAGCTGTGCGCTGGTCAGCTCCTCGCGCGGTACCCAGTCCAGGTGGCTATAGTCGGCGCTGCGCGAGGCCAGGGCACGGCCACCGGCTTCGGTCACTTGCGTTGGTGCGGCCTTGGTATCAGGTTGGGCGGCAGCCGTCGCCCCCGTACCCGCGCTGACCGAGTTGGCGCTGTGGGTCGGTCGGCTCGGCAGGTTGGCGGTGCTGGATTTCGGTGCACAGGCCCAACCGCCGGTTGGCGAAGCCTGGCAGTCGAATTGTTCGGCAGCGGTGGCGAATGGGCTGGCGAAGGGCTGCAGGGCCAACAGGCCACCCGTTACCAGAAGCGGGAATTTCTTGCGAAAAGCGGGGTATTTTACTGCCATCTTGTTTTCCGGGCTTCCTGTGCGCTTTTGGCCCAGGGGCCGCACGCCTCTCGATGGGCTGAAAAAGATGCTGGATAATAAAGCATGACCCGCGCAACGGCTAGCGCCGTCGGAGACCCTTGCAATGCCTGATCACGATGTACGTTTGCAACGCCTGCAGCAATGGCTCGAGCCGCAGCTGCAGGCCCTGTTCGCTTCCAACGGCTGGGGCGAGGTGCCGGCTGCCGTGCTGCAGCCGGCCAGCAGCGACGCCAGTTTTCGCCGTTATTTCCGCTGGGAGGCGGATGATCGCAGCCTGATCCTGATGGACGCGCCACCGCCTCAGGAGAACTGCAGGCCCTTCGTCGAGGTGGCCAATCTGCTCGCCCGCGCCGGGCTGAACGTACCGCAGATCCATGCCGCGGATCTCGAACAGGGTTTTCTGCTGCTCAGTGACCTGGGCCGCCAGACCTACCTGGAGGTGATCGACAGCGACAATGCCGATCAGCTGTTTGCGCCCGCCATCGATGCCTTGCTGGCCTATCAGCAACTGCCGATGGACGCCGGCCTGCCGCACTATGACGACGCCTTGCTGCGCCGCGAGCTGCAATTGTTTCCGGATTGGTACGTCGCCCGCGAGCTCGGCCTTACCCTCGATGCCGATCAGCAGGCGGCCTGGCAGCGCATCTGCACCTTGCTGATCGACAGCGCCCTGGCGCAGCCCAAGGTGCTGGTGCACCGCGACTACATGCCACGCAACCTGATGCTCAGCGTGCCCAACCCCGGCGTGCTGGATTTCCAGGATGCCGTTTACGGCCCGGTTACCTACGACATCACCAGCCTGTTCAAGGACGCCTTTCTCAGCTGGCCGGAGGCACGTGTGCAGGGCTGGCTCGAGGGGTATTGGCGCAAGGCCCTTGCGGCGGGCGTTGCTGTTCAGGAAGACATCGCAGACTTCCTGCGCGCCAGCGACCTGATGGGCGTGCAGCGCCACCTCAAGGTGATCGGCATTTTCGCGCGCATCTGCCACCGTGACGGCAAGCCGCGTTACCTGAGCGACGTGCCACGCTTCTTCGCCTATATAGACGCGGTGCTCGAGCGACGTCCGGAGCTGGCCGAGCTTGGCGAGCTGATCGCGCAGCTGAAAAGCGCTGCGGAGGCCACTCGATGAAGGCGATGATTCTGGCCGCCGGCAAGGGTGAGCGGCTGCGGCCGCTGACCTTGCATACACCCAAACCCCTGGTGCGGGCCGCCGGCGTGCCGTTGATCGAATACCACGTACGCGCCCTGGCTCGTGCTGGATTCAGCGAGCTGGTGGTCAATCACGCCTGGCTCGGTCAGCAGATCGAGGACTATCTGGGTGAGGGCGAACGCTACGGCGTGCGCATCCGTTACTCGGCCGAAGGCGAGCCGCTGGAAACCGGCGGCGGTATCTTCAAGGCGCTGCCGCTGCTCGGCGAGGAGCCGTTCGTGGTGGTCAACGGCGATATCTTCACCGACTACGATTTTTCGGCCCTGCGCAGGCCCTTTTCCGAAAAGGCTCACCTGGTGCTGGTGGACAATCCCGCCCATCACCCGACGGGGGACTTTTGCCTCGCCGAGGGGCGGGTAGCGGATGCCGCAGCGGATGCTGACAGCCTCACCTACAGCGGCATCGCGGTGCTCAGCCCGGTGCTGTTCGCCGGCTGCCAGCCCGGCGCGTTCAAGCTCGCGCCCTTATTGAGGCAGGCGATGGCAGGCCGGCAGGTGACGGGCGAGCGCTTCACCGGCCGCTGGGTGGATGTCGGCACCCACGAGCGCCTGGCCGAAGTGGAATCGCTGCTGCAGGACGAGTGCTGATGTACTGGCCGCTGACCTTGGTGGGGGCGCTGGCCGGCTACGCCCTGGCAAGCATTCCCGGTCTGTTGCTCGGCGGCCTGCTCGGCCAGGTGCTGGATCGGCGCCTGGGCCTGCGCGGCTGGAAAACCCTGGGCGAGCGGCTGGTGGGCAGGTCCGCCGTGGCTGATGACGCCTTGCTGTTCGTCATGCTGGGGCGCCTGGCCAAGAGCGATGGCGTGGTGCAGCAGGCGCACATTCGTCAGGCCCGCGCCGAGATGCAGCGCCTGGCGCTGGGCGAGGCAGGCAGGGCGGCAGCCATCGAGGCCTTCTCGCGCGGCAAGACCGGCCAGGACAGCCTGCGTGGCCCGTTGCAACGCCGCCGCAGCGAGGCCCAGGAACTGTTGCGCGCCTGCTGGCGCATGGCCTGGGCCGATGGCAAGGTGGGCCAGGCCGAGCGCGAACTGATCCTGTTATGGGGCAAGTGGCTGGGCGTTTCCGCCGAAGCCCAGGAGGCGCTGAGCGCCGGCTACTCGCCGCGTCGCGGCCCGCCGACCGCGGGCGCCGACGCCTATCAGCAGGCCCTGCGTCTGCTCGGCGTGACGGCGGAAAGTGACGTGCAGCAGATCAAGAAGGCCTATCGCCGCCTGCTCAGCCGCCACCACCCCGACAAGCTGGCCGGCAGTGGTGCGGCGCCCGAGAAGGTCCGTGAGGCCACCGACGCGACCCGTGAACTGCACAATGCCTATGCGCTGATTCGCCAGCGCCGCGGTTTCCGCTGAGCGCTACTTGGCGCCGCCGGCGTGCTTGTCCAGCCAGCCGCGCAGGCGACGGAACAGCTGCTCCTGGGCGACATCGGGATTGCCCGGCAGGGCATCCAGGCTGATCTGCACCAGGGCAGGCTGTTTCTGCCGCTGACTCAGTTGTTTGCGTGCCAGTGCCGCCTGCCGAGCACTGGCACCGTCGCGGTAATAGAAATCGCCGACCTTGGCGGTGAGCTGCGCCAGCAGGTCGTTGAACGGCGCGTCGAAACCCTCCGGCTGGCGAGTATCCACCAACACCAGATGAGTGACATTGGCGGGCTTGCGCTCGGCGATGTAACGCGCCGCCCAGTAGGCGCCGCTGCCATGGCCGAGCAGCACCACGACCTTGGCCTGCTGCTGGCCGGCAAAGGCGATGCCGGCGTCGATACGTGCGAAGACCCGTTCCACGTGAGCTGCGCGTGCCGCCTCTGCGTCAGCCGATGGCGCTTCGCTTGGCGGGGCCGGGGTGGCCGGCTCTGGGGCCTTTTCAGCCGGGGCTTCGGCAGCTTTGCCGTCGCCGCTCGCAGGCGGCTCGGCGACTCGCACGGGCAGGTTCGGACCCTGCGGGTCCGGCAGGGTCAGGCTCAGGCTGTGCCAGCCGGCGTCTGGCAACCTGCGGCGCAGCGGGCCGATGGTCGGCGGTGCGTCGGCACTCTCTTCATCCCCGGGAATCAGGATCACCGCCCCCATGGGCGCCGGATCGTTGGCCGGTCGCCAGAGGGCGAGAAAGGTCGTGCCGGCGGCATCGAGCTGCTGCTGTTCGCTGGCCGCCAGTTGACGTTCCAGGGCCGATGCTTCCAGGTCGCTGCGCTCGATCAGTGGCGCCCGCTGCGCGGGCTTGGCCTCGCCCTTGTCGGCGGTTTCGGCGGGTGGGCTCTGTTCGGCGTGCGCGGCCAGGACACTGGCCAGTAGGGTCAGGCACAGGGCGTAGCGGGGCAGGTGGCGAAGGCGGGTCATGGCAAAGCCTGAACGGGTAGGTCAAACCAGCCTAATCACTTGTCGTGGATTTGTCAGATCCTGATGTAGCTTAATGCGGCATCTGCCGCGAGCGTTCTGCTCGGCGGCTTCCCAATCGTTTTCGGTGCCCGTGCATGATCCGCCGTTGGCTGTTCCTCCTGATCCTGAGCCTGCCCACCACGCTATGGGCGGATCAGCCGCCAGCGGCGCCGGCGGCCATCTTCGATGCTGCGCAGCAGCAATGGCTCACCGCCAATCCGCTGCTGCGTGCCGGCGTGGTGCTGCAGCCGCCCTACGCCCAGCTCGACCGCCGCCTGCATCGTCTGACCGGCGCCAACGTGGAGATCGTCAACACCCTGGCCGCGCTGATGGGCGTGCAGGTGCGCTGGCGCACCTTCCAAACGCCGGAGGAACTGGAACAGGCGCTGCGCAGCGATCAGCTCGATCTGGCCGCGGGCCTTAGCCAGACCCCGGCCGGGCTGAGGCGCTGGGTGTTTTCCGATCCCTTTCTGCGTGTCTCGCACCTGCTGGTTGGCGAGCGTGACGGCGGTGGCGCGGTCGATCTGGAACAGCTCGATGGCCGCTCACCGGTTGCCCTGAAGGGCTCCGATGCGGTGCTCGACTACCTGCGCAGCAGCTACCCGAAGCTCAAGCTGGACATCACCAATTCCCCGCGCCAGGCGCTGCAGCGGGTGGTCAATCAGCAAGCCAGCTACGCGGTGCTCGATGAAGCCCAGCTGGGTCGCCTGTCCCGGGAACCGGAGTTTCTCGGCCTGGCCATCGTCGGTGATATCGGCTTCCCGCAGCTGCTACGGGTGGCCACACGGCGCGACCTGCCAGAATTGTCGGCGATCATCGATGTCGCGTTGCGCAACCTGTCGGCCCGCGAGCTCGATGACCTGCACAACCGCTGGCTGCCGCCGAGCTACCTGCAACAGGAAAGCTCGGCGAGCTTCTGGCGTGCCATCAGCCTGCTGCTCGGTCTGTTGCTGGCGTTCGCGCTGGCGCTGGCGCTGTGGCTGCGCCGCCAGCGCGACACCCTGGAGTTTCGCCTGCTCGCCGCGCGCCACGAGGTGGAGCTGCGGGAGATCGCCCGCGACGCCTTGCGCCTGTCGCAGTTCTCCATCGACAACAGCACGGTGGGCATCCTCTGGGTCAACTGGGACAGCCACGTGCGCTATGCCAACCACGCCGCCGAAACCATGCTCGGTTACCGCAGCGGCGCGCTGGTGGATCGGCCGCTGCGCGATTTCGAACCGGGCATGAGCATGGATCGCTGGCTCAACCTGTGGCGCTTGGCCCGCAAGGGTGACGAAGGGCCGCCGAGCTTCGAGACCGAATGCCTGCGCGCCGACGGCAGCCGCCTGCCGGTGGATGTGTCGCTGAGCTTTCTGCAGTACCGCGATACCGAATACCTGGTGGTGTTCATCACCGACGTGACCGAACGCCGCCGCGCCCTGGCCGCCTTGCAGGAAAGCGAGGCGCGCCTGCAGGGCATCGCCGCCAATGTGCCGGGCGTGGTGTTTCGCCTGGAGCGCGCGCGGCCGCGCGACCCGGCGCTGTTCGCCTTTATCGGCGAGGGCAGCGAAAGCCTGGTCGGCTATCGGGCATCGACACTGCTGGCGCCCGGCCACGGCCTGCGCAGCCTGGTGCACCCGGACGACAAGGCCGACTACCACCGCACCCAGGACCAGGCCTTCGACAGCGACAGCGACTGGCATTGGCAGGGTCGCATGCTCACCCAGGCCGGCGAATCGCGCTGGGTGGACATCAAGGCCATGGCCCGGCGCCTGGCCGATGGCCGGGTGATCTGGGACGGCGTGGTCTGGGACATCAGCGACAACAAGCGCAACGAGCTGGCGCTGGCCGAATCCCAGGCGCGCCTGCGCGACCTGTCCGCCCACCTGGAAAGCGTGCGCGAAGAGGAAAAGGCCCGGATCGCCCGCGAGGTGCACGACGAGCTTGGCCAGGTGCTCACCGTGCTCAAGCTGGAAACCTCGATGTGCGAACTGGGCTTCGCCGACCTCGACCCCGGCCTGCGCGAGCGCCTGGACAACATGAAGAAGCTGATCGCCAACCTGTTCCAGCTGGTGCGTGACGTGGCCACCGCCCTGCGTCCGCCGATCCTGGATGCCGGCATCGCCTCGGCCATCGAATGGCAGGCCCGACGCTTCGAGGCGCGCACGCAGATTCCCTGCCTGGTCGAAGTGCCCGAGCACCTGCCGCCGCTGAGCGACGCCAAGGCCACCGGGCTGTTCCGCATCCTTCAGGAATCGCTGACCAACGTCATGCGCCACGCCCAGGCGCATACCGTGACGGTGCGCCTGGAACTGCTGGGCGACAGCCTGCGCCTGTCGATTAGCGACGATGGCCGCGGCTTCGACCCGGCTGCCATCCGTGCCGATTCCTTCGGCCTGGTGGGCATGCGCGAGCGGGTGCTGATGCTCGGCGGGCAATTGAGCCTCGACAGCCGGCCCGGCGAAGGTACTCTGTTGCGCGTGCGGGTGCCGCTGAGCGAGTGTGCATCCGATGACTAGGAGGTTGAGCCCGTGATCCGAGTACTGGTGGCCGAAGACCACACCATCGTCCGCGAGGGCATCAAGCAACTGATCGGCATGGCCCGTGACCTGCAGGTGGTCGGCGAGGCGAGCAACGGCGAGCAGTTGCTGGAAACCCTGCGGCACACGCCCTGCGAGGTGGTGCTGCTGGACATCTCCATGCCCGGCGTCAACGGCCTGGAGGCGATTCCGCGGATTCGCGCGCTGAGCCAGGCGCCGGCGATTCTGGTCCTGTCGATGCACGACGAGGCGCAGATGGCCGCCCGCGCCCTGAAGATCGGCGCCGCCGGGTACGCCACCAAGGACAGCGACCCGGCCCTGCTGCTCACCGCGATCCGCAAGGTCGCCGCTGGTGGGCGCTACATCGATCCCGAACTGGCCGACCGCATGGTCTTCGAGGTCGGCCTGACCGATTCCCGGCCGCCCCATGCGTTGCTGTCGGAGCGTGAGTTCTCGGTGTTCGAGCGCCTGGTGCAGGGCGAGGGCGTCAACGAGATCGCCGTCCATCTGGCGCTCAGCAGCAAGACCATCAGCACCCACAAGGCGCGGCTGATGCAGAAGCTCAACCTGCACTCGGTGGCCGACCTGGTGCGCTACGCGGTCGAGCACAAGCTGGTCTGATCGCGCCACGTATCCATCCGCGACATCATCTGCCGCGCGACGCAGCATGGCGTCGTCATCGTCACGCCGATACTTATCCAAACGCGACATCGCTGTAGGGATCGCCCTACAAGCACCTTTCCGCCTGCCTTATAGCAAAGTGTCATTACGCCCGATTTTCATCCTCCAATGCCGGTTCTAGTCTTGGCTCACGGTAGAACAACAGGCAGGTGCGGTGATGGGCGACACTTCTTCGAGCGACATCCTGGTCAGCTTTCGTGGCGTGCAAAAGAGCTACGACGGCGAGAACCTGATCGTCAAAGATCTCAACCTGGATATTCGCAAGGGCGAGTTCCTGACCCTGCTCGGGCCCTCCGGCTCCGGCAAGACCACCAGCCTGATGATGCTGGCCGGCTTCGAGACGCCCACCGCCGGTGAGATCACCCTGGCCGGCAAGCGCCTGAACAACGTACCGCCGCACAAGCGCGACATCGGCATGGTGTTCCAGAACTATGCGCTGTTCCCGCACATGACCGTGGCCGAGAACCTGGCCTTCCCGCTCAGCGTGCGCGGCATGAGCAAGGCCGACGTGGGCGAGAAGGTCAAACGCTCGCTGTCCATGGTGCAGCTGGACGCCTTCGCCGGCCGCTACCCGGCGCAGCTCTCCGGCGGCCAGCAGCAGCGCGTGGCGCTGGCTCGCGCCCTGGTGTTCGAGCCGCAACTGGTACTGATGGACGAGCCGCTGGGTGCGCTCGACAAGCAATTGCGCGAGCACATGCAGATGGAGATCAAGCACATCCACCAGCGCCTGGGCGTGACCGTGGTCTACGTGACCCACGACCAGAGCGAGGCGCTGACCATGTCCGATCGCGTCGCCGTGTTCCACCAGGGCGAGATCCAGCAGATCGCACCGCCGCGGGAACTCTACGAGTCGCCGCGCAACACCTTCGTGGCCCAGTTCATCGGCGAGAACAACCGCTTCGCCGGCGAGCTGGTCGAGCGCGCAGGCGACACCTGCACCGTGCAGCTGGCGCGTGGCGAGAAGGTCCAGGCCCTGGCCGTCAATGTCGGCCAGCCGGGCGATGCGGTCAGCCTGTCGATCCGCCCGGAGCGCATTCGTCTGAATGCCGCGGCCGAGGGCTGCGACAACCGCTTTTCCGGGCGCGTTTCGGAATTCATCTACCTGGGCGACCACGTGCGCGTGCGCCTGGAGGTCTGTGGCAAGACCGACTTCTTCGTCAAGCAACCGATCGCCGAGCTCGACCCCGCGCTCGCGGTCGGTGATGTGATCCCGCTCGGCTGGCAGGTCGAGCACGTTCGCGCCCTCGATCCGCTGTCGGCGGAATGATCGGCGTTTTGCGCTTTACCACAGCACTTGGAGCCAACATAAAAATGTCGAAGCTATTCTCCCTTTCCGCGCTGACACTGGGCCTGGTTTGCGCTGCACAGGTTCAGGCTGCAGACCTCACCGTCATCAACTTCGGTGGCGCCAACAAAGATGCCCAGGTCAAGGCCTACTACCAGCCGTGGGAAGCGGCCGGTAACGGCAGGATCATCGCCGGCGAGTACAACGGTGAAATGGCCAAGGTCAAAGCCATGGTCGACACCAACAGCGTGTCCTGGGACCTGGTCGAGGTGGAGTCCCCCGAGCTGGCCCGTGGTTGCGACGAAGACCTGTTCGAAGAGATCGACTACGCCGTAGTCGGTGACAAGAGTGCCCTGGTACCGGGCGCCGCCTCGATGTGCGGCGTCGGCTTCTTCGTCTGGTCCACTGTCATGGCCTACAACGCCGACAAGCTGAGCACCGCGCCGACCGGCTGGGCGGATTTCTGGGACGTGAAGAAATTCCCGGGCAAGCGCGGCCTGCGCAAGGGCGCCAAGTACACCCTCGAGTTCGCCCTGATGGCCGACGGCGTCAAGCCTGCGGACGTCTACAAGGTGCTGGCGAGCAAGGACGGCCAGGAGCGCGCCTTCAAGAAACTCGACGAACTCAAGCCGTACATCCAGTGGTGGGAAGCCGGCGCCCAGCCGCCGCAGTACCTCGCCTCCGGTGACGTGGTCATGAGCTCGGCCTACAACGGCCGCATTGCCGCCACCCAGAAGGAGGGCAGCAGCCTGAAAGTGGTGTGGGACGGTGGCATCTACGACTTCGACGCCTGGGCCATCCCCAAGGGCGCCAAGAACAAGGATGAGGCCATGAAGTTCATCGCCTTCACCCTGCAGGCAGAAAACCAGAAAACCTATTCCGAAAACATCGCCTACGGCCCGGTGAACCCGAAAGCCGTCGACCTGCTCGACGCCAAGGTCGCTGCCGACCTGCCCACTGCCCCGCAGAACATCGCCAATCAGGTGGCCATGGACGTGGCCTTCTGGGCCGACTTCGGCGAAGTACTGGAGCAGCGTTTCAACTCTTGGGCTGCCAAGTAACGGCTCGGCGTAATAAGCCTGAAAGCACCTGCTTTCAGACGCTGCAAGGAGCGCCTGTGATGGGCGCTCTGGCTGTACCCCGAATTCCTTATCTGTTTCACCGGAGTTATCCCCATGGCCCTAGCAGTGCCCAATGCCGAGGTCGCCGGCCCCACGCTCAAGCAGCGCCTGGCGCGCGCCGAGCGGATGAATCGCCTGAAATCCCAGGCCCTGATCCTGCCGCTGGTGCTGTTTCTCGTGTTCACCTTTCTGGTGCCGATCGTGGCGCTGCTCAACCGCAGCGTGGATAACCCGGACGTGGTCGGCTCGCTGCCGCGCACCGTCGAGGCCATCGACAGCTGGGACGGCCGCGGCCTGCCCGAAGAACCCGTCTACAAGGCGCTGGCCCTGGACCTGGCCGACGCCCGTGAACAGCAGAAGCTGGGCGACCTGTCCAAGCGCCTGAACATGGAGCTGGCCGGCTACCGCAGCCTGCTGGCCAAGACCGGCCGCGCGCTGCCGTTCGAGGCCGAACCTGCCTCTTACAAGGAGGCGCTGGAGTCCTTCGACGAGCGTTGGGGCGACCCGGCTTACTGGCAGGTGATTCGCCGCAACAGCAGTTCCTGGACGTCCTACTACCTGCTCGCCGCCCTGGATCATCGTGTTGACGACGCCGGCGCTGTGGTCAAGACCACCCCGGACCAGGCCATTTATCTCGACATCTTCGCCCGCACCTTCTGGATGGGCGCGGTGATCACCGCCATCTGCCTGGCGCTGGCCTATCCGCTGGCGTATCTGCTGGCCAACCTGCCGACCCGCCAGGGCAACCTGCTGATGATCATGGTGCTGCTGCCGTTCTGGACCTCGATCCTGGTGCGTGTGGCGGCCTGGATCGTACTGCTGCAGTCGGGCGGGCTGATCAACTCGGCGCTGATCAAGATCGGCGTCATCGACCAGCCGCTGGAACTGGTGTTCAACCGCACCGGCGTATACATCTCCATGGTGCACATCATGCTGCCATTCATGATCCTGCCGATCTACAGCGTCATGAAGGGCATCTCGCCGACCTATATGCGCGCCGCGATCTCCCTGGGCTGCCACCCGTTCGCCAGCTTCTGGCGGGTGTATTTCCCGCAGACCCTGGCCGGCGTCGGCGCCGGTTGCCTGCTGGTGTTCATCCTGTCCATCGGCTACTACATCACGCCGGCGCTGCTCGGCAGCCCGAGCGACCAGATGGTCAGCTACTTCGTCGCCTTCTACACCAACACCACCATCAACTGGGGCATGGCCACTGCGCTGGGCGGCTTGCTGCTGGTCGCCACGCTGCTGCTCTATGTGGTGTACAGCTGGTTGGTGGGTGCGGGTCGGTTGCGTCTGGGTTAGCAGGCGATTGAAAAACGTTAGCGAGGCAGCCGCTACGAGGCGAACCAGACGAAAAAGCTGAGTGTACTTTTGTACATGAGCATTTTGAGGATGGTTCAACGAAGTAGCGGCAACGCAGGTAGTTTTTCAGCGACCTGCTTACGGAAGGAGATTGAGAAATGTTGAGTCCCTATATGTCTCCCGTCGAGCGCGCCTGGTACTACGGCCTGCGCCTGCTCTGCGGCCTGGTGCTGCTGTTTCTGGTGCTGCCGATCCTGGTCATCGTGCCGCTGTCGTTCAACTCCGGCACCTTCCTGATCTACCCGATGCAAGGGTTCTCGCTGCGCTGGTACGAGGACTTCTTCGGCTCCGCCGGTTGGATGCGCGCGCTGAAGAACAGCATGATCATCGCCCCGGCGGCGACCGTGCTGGCGATGATCCTCGGCACCCTGGCGGCCATTGGCCTGACCCGCTCGGAGTTTCGCGGCAAGGCGCTGGTGATGAGCCTGCTGATCTCGCCCATGGTGGTGCCGGTGGTGATCGTCGGCGTTGCCAGCTACCTGTTCTTCGCGCCGCTGGGCCTGGCCAACGGCTACCTGTCGCTGATCGTGGTACACGCGGTGCTGGGCGTGCCCTTCGTGATCATCACCGTGTCGGCGACCCTGCAGGGCTTCAACTACAACCTGGTGCGCGCCGCAGCCAGCCTCGGCGCCTCGCCGATTACCGCGTTCCGCCGGGTGACCCTGCCGCTGATCGCGCCGGGCGTGATCTCCGGCGCACTGTTCGCCTTCGCCACCTCGTTCGATGAGGTGGTGGTGACCCTGTTCCTCGCCGGCCCGGAGCAGGTCACCTTGCCGCGGCAGATGTTCAGCGGCATCCGCGAGAATCTCAGCCCCACCATCGCCGCTGCGGCGACCCTGTTGATCGGCTTCTCGATCCTGCTACTGCTGACTCTGGAATGGCTGCGCGGGCGCAGCGAGAAGCTGCGTACCCAGGTCAACGAATAAGCGCTTTCACGGCGTAGCCGTAACCGCCGCCGCCCCTCGGGTTGCGGCGGTTTTTTATCGCCGTCATTGCCGGCGATGACCCGACTCGCTGCCCGCCCTTTGTTATGCCTCTCGCGTCTGCGAGTACACTGCCAGGTCTTCTGCCCGTACCTGGAAAGCTCATGGATTTCGACGACCCCAGTTTTTGCGAGTTGCTCGATGCGCTGCATGACGGCGTCTATATCACCGACGCCGATGGCATTACCCTCAAGGTCAACGGCGCTTACGAAAGGCTGACCGGCCTGCGCAGCGAGGATGTGGTCGGCCAGCACATGCAGGCACTGGTCGAGCAGGGGGTGATCTCCCAGTCGGTTTCGTTGCGGGTGCTCAAGGAGGGCAGGGCGCTGTCGCTGATGCAGAGCGTCAGCCAGGGCAAGCGCCTGCTGGTCAGTGGCACGCCGATTCTCGATAGCGCCGGCCAGGTGCGCTACGTGGTCAGCACGGTGCGCGACATGACCGAGCTGTTGCGCATCAAGCACGAGCGTGACGAGCTGCAGCAACTCAAGGAGCTGCGCAGCAGCACCGCGAAACTGCACGCCGGCCAGCGCGGTGACCTGCTCCATGCCTCGCCGGTGGCCAATCACCCGGCCTCCGGGCGCATCTTCGCCCAGGCCCGGCAGGTGGCCGCCAGTGACGTGAAGGTGCTGCTGCAGGGCGAAACCGGCGTCGGCAAGACGCTGATCGCCCAGTACATCCACAAGCGCAGCCCGCGCGCGGCCCAGCCGTTCCTGGCGCTCAACTGCGGCGCACTGCCGGAGAACCTGATCGAGGCCGAGCTGTTCGGCTACGTGGCGGGCGCCTTTACCGGCGCCGGCAGCAAGGGCAAGCGCGGCCTGCTGGAGCTCGCCCACCACGGCACGGTGTTTCTCGACGAGATCGGCGACCTGCCGTTGCCTCTGCAGGTCAAGCTGCTCAAGGTGATCGAGGAGAGTCGCTTCATTCCCGTGGGCGGCCTGGAGCTCAAGGAAGTGGATGTGCGCATCATCACCGCCACTCACCACGACCTGCGCCAGATGGTCGCCGAGGGGCGCTTTCGCGCCGACCTCTATTACCGTCTCAACGTGGTGCCGATCCATATCCCCGCGCTGCGCGAGCGGCCGGACGAGATCCAGCCGCTGCTCGATTTCTACCTGGCCGAGTTCAACGCTCGCTACGGGCGGGAACTGACCTGGGAGCTGGAAGCCCTCGATGCACTCACCGATTACCCCTGGCCCGGCAATATCCGCGAGCTGATCAACCTGGTCGAGCGGCTGGTGGTCACCTGTAGCGGCGAGGCCGTGGAACTGTTCGACCTGCCCGAGGAGATGCGCCTGTCTGCGTCGGATGCGGGCAGTGAAAGCCTGCCGCTGCGCAAGCAGGTCGAGCAGCTCGAGCGGCGGCTGATCCGCAACGCCCTGGTGCAGCACAAGACCACCCGCGCGGCCGCCAAGGCCCTCGGCCTCAGCCAGGCGACCCTGGTGCAGAAGATGAAGCGCTGGGAGCAGGGCTGATTGGAAAATGGATCAAACAGGCTTTTCTGATCCATTTCCTGTTCGCAGCTGACCGCTCCACACCTGTGTCGGATCGACGCAGCCCTTGTACCGCAAGGGTTTCGTTCAACTGGCACAGGACTCGCTAAGACAGGCCCGAACCCGTCCAGTTTTTACAATGCATAAAAGGGCCCTGATGATGAGTATCGCTGCCTTCAAGATCGCCAACAAGCTGCTCACCGGCCAAGGCGCCGTGGAGCAACTGGCACACGAGCTGTCCCGCCTTGAGGTCCACAACCCGCTGATCGTCACCGACGCCATCCTGATCCAGTCCGGCACCGTGGATCACGTGCTCGAGCAGCTTGGCGAGCGTGCCTACGGCATTTTCGATGGGGTGGAGCCGGAGCCGGAGATCGCCATCGTCGAGGCTTGCGCCAAGGTCTATCGCGACGGCGGCCATGATGGCCTGATCGGCGTCGGTGGCGGCAGCGCCATCGACATCGCCAAGGCGGTGGCCGGCTACGTCGGTCATGACGGTGCGCTGGAAGAGCTGTTCGGCGTCGATCAGATCAAGCGTAAGGGCCCGCCGTTGATCGCCATCCCGACCACCGCCGGCACCGGCTCGGAAGTGACCAACGTGTCGATCCTCTCGGACAAGCAGGCGCAGCTGAAAAAGGGCATCGTCAGCGACCATCTGCTGCCCGACGTGGCCCTGGTCAGCCCGGTGATGACCCTGACCTGTCCGCGCAGTGTGACCGCTGCCAGTGGCGTCGATGCCCTGGTGCACGCGGTGGAATCCTACCTGTCGGTGAATGCCTCGCCGATCACCGACGCCCTGGCCATCGGCGCCATCAAGCTGATCGCCAAGGCGCTGCCCAAGGCCTACGCCAACCCGGCCGACCTCAAGGCGCGTGAAGACATGGCCACCGCCAGCCTGATGGCCGGCATGGCCTTCGGCAACGCCGGGGTCGGCGCCGTGCACGCCCTGGCCTACCCTTTGGGCGGGCGCTTCAACATCGCCCATGGCGTCAGCAACGCCCTGCTGCTGCCCTACGTGATGGCCTGGAACAAGCTGGCCTGCATCGAGCGCATGGCCGAGATCGCCACCGCCCTGGGAGTGCAGACTCATGGCCTGAGCGACAAGGCCGCCGCCGACCTGGCCGTCGAGGCCATGGCCGAGCTGTGCGCCAGCGTCGACATTCCCAAGGGCATGCGCAGTTTCAACGTGCCCGAGGACGCCATCCCGGCCATGGCCGAGGAGGCCAGCAAGATCGACCGCCTGATGCGCAACAACCCGCGGCGCCTGACCGCCGGCGATATCGAGCAGATCTACCGCGCCGCCTACTGATCCCGTTTCACAACCGCTGACCAACAGCCCCGGCCATGTCCGCGCACCTGTAAAAACGTACCGTGATGGCAACGAAGGTAGTTTTTAGAGATGCCCGTCCGGGGCTCGCTGCTTACAACTCTAATAAGATTGGTGATTCACATGTCCGAACCACATCAACAAGACCTGGGCGTCGAAGCCCCGTACTGGCCGCTGGGGCCGTTCAAGGTACGTCTGCCTTTCATTCATTACCGCTTCGAGCTCTCCGACTACATGCAGGGCCTGCTCATGTGCGCGGTGGACCTGGCGGCGATCCCGCTGATGACCGAATTCCTCGGCATGCCCTTCGAGGTAGCGCTGGCGGTGGTCATGCTCAACGGCCTGCTGTACCTGACCCACCACCTGCTGGGCGATCCGGTGGTGCCGGGCTGGATCACCCCGGCGATCCCCCTGCTGATGGCCTACTGCAGCCAGTTCCCTGAGGGACCGGAGCGGGTGCATGCGCTGATCGCCTTCCAGTTGATGCTGGGGATATTTTCCATCGGCCTGGGCATGACCGGCATGGCGCGCAAGGTGGTGTCCCTGGTGCCCTCAGCGCTCAAGGCCGGCATCATCATGGGCGCCGGCCTCAGTGCGGTGGTCACCGTGTTCAAGGAAGGCGGGCGTTTCGACGCCTTCCCCTGGACCATTTCCATCGCGGTCGGCATCGCCTTCTACCTGGTGTTCTCCCTGCACTTCCAGCAACTGAAGAAGCGCAGCCGCTTCTGGTGGAACTTCGCCAAGCTGGGCATCTTCCCGATCATCCTGCTGGCCGTGTTCGTCGCACCGATCTTCGGCGAGGCGCCGTGGCCGAACATCGAGTGGGGCATCAGCAAGCCGGACTTCGTCACCCTGTGGAACGAGTACACCGTGTTCGGGCTCGGCATGCCGCCGCTGATGATGTTCGTCACCGCCATTCCCACCGTGTTCGCCGCCTACCTGGTGGTGTTCGGCGACGTGCTGGGCGCCAGGGCGATCCTCTCCGAGGCCGACCATATCCGCAGTGACGAGAAGGTCGACTTCAACCCCAACCGTTCGCACCTGATCTTTGGCGGACGCAACGCCCTGATGAGCATCCTCGGCCCGGACGTGGCCATGTGCGGCCCCCAGTGGTCGGCCATGCAGGTGGTGATCACCGAGCGCTTCAAGGGCGGCGCCCAGGCGATGAAGTCCATCTACGGTGGCGTCGGCTCGTTCCGCTGGGGCACCAACACCGGCCTGTTGCTGCTGCCAGTGGTCACCCTATTGCAGCCGATCCTCGGCGTGGCGCTGGCGCTGACCCTGCTGATCCAGGGCTACGTCAGCGTACGCCTGGGCATCATGGAAGCGCGCAGCCAGCGCGACCTGGGCATCGCCGGGGTGATCGGCGCGGTGCTGGCGATCAAGGGTGCTGGCTGGGCCTTCGCCATCGGTGTCGGCCTGTGCGCGCTGATCTACGGCGCGCAGATGTTCCGCGGCGAGAACGACCAGACCTTTACCAAGGATCTGCCGCCGGGCGAGTGATCCCCGGGCGAGCGCAGCGACACCCGGGAATGCCCTGGGTTTCGCTGCGCTCAAGCGCAGGCTGCGGAGTGCCAGGCTGAGGCATTTTGCGCGCGCCGCCGTCAGGCGACGCTGCCAGATGATGATCGAGCCGCTACAATGCGCGCCACCGTGACCCAGCACTCAGAGGTGCGCCATGCAACCCTTCGCCATCGCCCCGTCGATCCTTTCCGCCGACTTTGCCCGCCTGGGTGAGGAAGTCGACAACGTACTCGCCGCCGGGGCGGACATCGTGCATTTCGATGTCATGGACAACCACTACGTGCCCAACCTGACCATCGGCCCGATGGTCTGCTCGGCGCTGCGCAAGTACGGCATCACCGCGCCCATCGACGCGCACCTGATGGTCAAGCCGGTGGATCGCATCATCGGCGACTTCATCGAGGCCGGCGCTTCGTACATCACCTTCCACCCGGAAGCCAGCGAGCACGTCGACCGCAGCCTGCAGCTGATCAAGGCCGGCGGCGCCAAGGCCGGCCTGGTGTTCAACCCGGCCACCCCGCTGGACGTGCTCAAGTACGTGATGGACAAGGTCGACATGATCCTCTTGATGAGCGTCAACCCCGGTTTCGGCGGGCAGAAGTTCATTCCCGGCACCCTCGACAAGCTGCGTGAAGCCCGCGCGCTGATCGACGCCAGCGGTCGCGAGATCCGCCTGGAAATCGACGGCGGGGTGAACGTGCAGAACATCCGTGAGATCGCCGAAGCGGGCGCCGATACTTTCGTCGCCGGCTCGGCCATCTTCAATCAGCCGGACTACAAAGCCGTGATCGACGCCATGCGCGCCGAGCTGGCCCAGGTGCGTGGATGAAACCGCTGCGTGCGCTGTGCGGCGATGAGCTGCCGCGCCTGGTGATGTTCGACCTGGACGGTACCCTGGTCGACTCGGTGCCGGACCTGGCCACCGCCGTCGACCGTATGCTGGGCGAACTGGGGCGGCCGGCTGCCGGTGTCGAGAAGGTGCGCAAGTGGGTGGGCAATGGTGCCCGCGTGCTGGTGCGCCGTGCCCTGGCCGACGACATCGACCACGCCGAGGTCAGTGATGCCGAGACGGAGATCGCCCTGGCGCGCTTTCTCGATATCTATGCCGACTGCCACGACCTGATCACCCTGTACCCGGGCGTGCATGAACTGCTGGAAGCCCTGAGCACCGCCGCCGTCGAGCTGGCGGTGGTCACCAACAAACCGGAGCGTTTCGTCGCGCCGCTGCTGGAGCAGGTCGGCCTCGGCGGTTACTTTCGCTGGATCATCGGCGGCGATACCCTGCCGCAGCAGAAGCCCGACCCGGCCGCCCTGCTGCAGGTGATGCGCCTGGCTGGGGTGACCAAGGAGCAGTCGCTGTTCGTCGGCGATTCACGCAGCGACGTGCTGGCGGCCCGTGCCGCCGGCGTACCCTGCGTGGCGGTCAGCTACGGCTACAACCACGGTCGCCCGGTGGCCGATGAGGAGCCGCAGCTGGTGGTCGACAGCCTCGCCGAGCTGCTTTGAGCAGCGGTAGGCGACAGGCGACAGGCAAAGGCGAAAAGCAAAGGCTCGAGCGTGTAGTGCGCGAGCCACCCTAGCCTGGCGCTTGCAGCCTGGCGCTCGCAACTGCTACCTTGGCCGCTCTCCTTATTCCCCGCCTGTCGAGATCGCACCGTGGTGGTTAGCTGCAAACTCTGGATGAAAGTCATCAAGGCCCTGGCCCGTTGGCGCTGGCGCGCCTGACAGTCTCCGCCGCCATGAGCGGCCCGTTTGCACCTGACCGATTTCTCACGCCACGAGGCTGATCATGATCCACGAAGAATTCCTGCGTTTGGCCGCCGAAGGCTATAACCGCATTCCGCTCGCCTGCGAAACCATCGCCGACTTCGACACGCCGCTGTCGATCTACCTGAAACTGGCCGACGCACCCAACTCCTACCTGCTCGAATCGGTGCAGGGCGGCGAAAAATGGGGCCGCTACTCGATCATCGGCCTGCCGGCGCGCACCGTGCTGCGCGTGCACGGCCACGAGGTGGTGATCACCACCGATGGCGTGGAAGTCGAGCGCCATGACTGTGCCGACCCGCTGGCCTTCGTCGAGGCGTTCAAGGCCCGTTACCGGGTGCCGACCATTGCCGGTCTGCCGCGCTTCAATGGCGGCCTGGTCGGTTATTTCGCCTACGACAGCGTGCGTTACGTCGAGCCCAAGCTGGCCGCCGGGGTGAACCCCGACGCGCTGGGCACGCCGGACATCCTGCTCAACGTATCCGATGCGGTGGTGGTGTTCGACAACCTGGCCGGCAAGATGCACGCCATCGTGCTGGCCGACCCGGCCGAAGCCGATGCGTTCGCCCGTGGTCAGCAGCAGTTGCAGGACATCCTGCACAAGCTGCGTCAGCCGTTCACGCCGCGCCTGGGCGTGGATCTGAACAAGCCGGCGGGCGAAGAGCCGGCGTTCCGCTCCAGCTTCAGTCGCGAGGATTACGAGCGCTCGGTGGATGCCATCAAGGATTACATCCTGGCCGGCGACTGCATGCAGGTGGTGATTTCCCAGCGCATGTCGATCCCCTTCAAGGCCGCGCCCATCGACCTGTACCGTGCGCTGCGCTGTATCAACCCGACGCCGTACATGTACTTCTTCAACTTCGGCGATTTCCACGTGGTCGGCTCGTCGCCCGAAGTGCTGGTGCGCGTCGAGGACAACCTGGTCACCGTGCGGCCCATCGCCGGCACCCGCCCGCGTGGTGCCACCGAGGAGCAGGACCTGGCGCTGGAAGAAGACCTGCTGGCCGATGCCAAGGAAGTCGCCGAGCACCTGATGCTGATCGACCTGGGCCGCAACGACACCGGCCGCGTCTCGGAGATCGGCTCGGTGAAGCTGACCGAGAAGATGGTCATCGAGCGCTATTCCAACGTCATGCACATCGTTTCCAACGTCACCGGCGAGCTGAAGCAGGGCCTGACCTCGATGGACGCCCTGCGCGCCATCCTGCCGGCCGGCACCCTGTCCGGTGCGCCGAAGATCCGTGCCATGGAAATCATCGACGAGCTGGAGCCGGTCAAGCGCGGCGTCTACGGCGGCGCGGTCGGTTACTACGCCTGGAACGGCAATATGGACACCGCCATTGCCATCCGCACCGCGGTGATCAAGGACGGCGAGCTGCACGTGCAGGCCGGCGCCGGCATCGTCGCCGACTCGGTGCCTGCATTGGAATGGGAAGAAACCCTCAACAAACGCCGCGCCATGTTCAAGGCCGTGGCCCTGGCGGAGCAGGGCTCGCTCTGATCCGAGCGAATAACAAGAAGGGCAGCTTAGGCTGCCCTTCTTGCTTTCGACTTCCTGGGTATCGCTGCGCCTAAACCCAAACCGTAGGGTGGACGGCGCTTTATCCGTCCACCATCAGTTCGGCATGGTGGATGAAAAGAGCGTCGGCTACGCGCCCCGATCCACCCTACGGCTGCCCTTTCTTTTGAGCACCAAATGCGAGTTGTCTACATCCTGTGGGAGCGCGCCACGCGCGCGAAATCACGGGCATGGCCCGTTCCCACGGGTATAGCCTGGGTGGAGCGCAGCGATACCCGGGGCTTATCTCAGCCTTCCAGCTTGGCCAACGCCGCCCCTGCCTCCAGATAGGCCCCGGCCTGTTCACGAATACGCAGGGTGCCGTCTGCCGGCGAGGTGACCTGGGTTTCCATCTTCATGGCTTCCATCACCGCGATCACCTCGCCGGCCTTTACCTGGGCGCCATCTTCGACCAGCCAGGCGTGCAGGTTGCCGGAAATCGGCGCGCTGACCAGACCTTCTTCGCCAGCTGGCGCGGCGGCCCGAGTTGCTACCTGAGCCGCCTGGACGCCGCCGCTCAATGGCGCCAGGCCTTGCAGCAGGGCCCCCGGCAGGGCCAGTTCGTGGCGCTTGCCGTCGATCTCGATAAAGGTGCGCAGCACCGCGTCGCCGGCCACCGGCAGGGTGCGCGGCGCCAGGGTGATCTGCTCGGCGAAGTCGGTCTCGATCCAGCGGGTGTGCACGGCGAAGCGCTCGGGGCCGGTGAAATCCTCGTGATCCATCACCGCCCGGTGGAAGGGCAACACCGAGGCGATGCCGTCGATCCGGAACTCGGCCAGGGCGCGGCGGGCGCGGGCGATGGCCTGCTCGCGGGTGGCACCGGTGACGATCAGTTTGGCCATCATCGAGTCGAAGCTGCCGGGCACCGTCGAGCCACTTTCCACACCGCTGTCCAGGCGCACGCCGGGGCCGCTCGGTGCGCGGAATTCGCTGATCTTGCCGGGAGTGGGCAGGAAGCCCTTGCCGGCATCTTCGGCGTTGATGCGGAACTCGAAGCTGTGGCCGCGGGGCGTCGGCGTTTCCGTGAACGACAGCGGCAGGCCGTCGGCGACGCGCAGCTGCTCGATCACCAGGTCGACGCCGGCGGTTTCCTCGGTCACTGGGTGCTCGACCTGCAGGCGCGTGTTCACTTCCAGGAACGACAGGGTGCCATCGGCGCTGAGCAGGTATTCCACGGTGCCGGCGCCGACATAGCCGGCCTTGGCGCAGATGTCGTGGGCAGACTGATGAATGCGCTGGCGCTGCTCCTCGCTGATGAAGGGCGCCGGCGCTTCCTCCACCAGTTTCTGATTGCGGCGTTGCAGGGAGCAGTCGCGGGTGCCGACCACCACCACGGTGCCGTGGGTATCGGCGATCACCTGGGCTTCGATATGGCGCGGGCGGTCGAGGAACTGCTCGACGAAACACTCGCCGCGGCCGAACGCCGCTTCGGCTTCGCGCACCGCCGAGGCGTACAGCTCAGCCACTTCGTCCATGCGCCAGGCGACCTTCATGCCGCGCCCGCCACCGCCGAATGCGGCCTTGATGGCGACCGGCAGGCCGTGCTGCTCGGCGAAGGCCAGCACCTCGGCAGCGCTCTGCACCGGGCCGGGTGTGCCGGCCACCAGGGGCGCGCCGACCTGCTGGGCGAGCTTGCGGGCTTCGACCTTGTCGCCGAGCACGTCGATGGTTTCCGGGTTCGGGCCGATCCAGACCAGCCCGGCGCCTTGCACGGCCCGAGCGAAGTCGGCGCGCTCGGAGAGAAAACCGTAACCGGGGTGCACGGCATCGGCGCCAGCACGCTTGGCGATGGCCAGCAGTTTTTCGATGTTCAGGTAGGTGTCGGCCGGGCGCTCGCCGTCCAGCCCGTAGGCTTCGTCGGCGTGACGCACATGCAGGGCGTCGATATCGGCATTGGCATACACGGCCACGGAGGCCACACCGTGGTCGTGGCAGGCGCGGGCGATACGCACGGCGATTTCACCGCGGTTGGCGATCAGGACTTTTTTCATGGTTGGTTCTTCGCATCGGCAGTGGGAAGGGAGGCGTCGGGCTGCAGCTCAACGAACGCCTCGATCGGGTTGAAGCGGATCTGCGCGTTGATGGGGATTTGCCCGGCCAGATCCAGGTGGTGGCTGGCCACTGCGGCGATCACCGGATAGCCGCCGGTCAGCGGGTGGTCGGCGAGGAACAGCACCGGCTGGCCGCTGGCGGGCACCTGGATGGCGCCCAGTGAGGTGCCTTCGCTGGGCAGCTCGTCATGGTTGCAGCGCTCCAGGGGCACCTCGCCCTCGAGGCGAATGCCGACCCGGTTGGATTGCGGGGTGACGCGCCAGAGCTGGCTGCTCAGGCGCTGGATGGCCGCCTGGGTAAACCAGTCGCTGCGTGGGCCCATGAGCACATCCAGGGTGATGATGTCCGTGCTGGTCGGCAGATCGAAGGCGGGGGCTTCATGTACCGACACGCTGGTGCCGGTGCCCACTTCTTGGAAACTCAAACGGTCTCCGGTTTTGAGCGGCGGCGGGCCGACCTGGGCCAGGCTGTCGTAGGAAAGACTGCCCAGCACCGGCGCCACCTGAAAACCGCCACGAATCGCCAGGTAGCTGCGCAGCCCGGCCTGGGGTGCACCGAGGCTGACGCGGTCGCCGTCTTCCAGTTCGATGGGTTGATAGTTGGCGGGTTGCCAGCGCAGGCCGCTAGCGGTGGTCACGGTGACCGGCGTCAGCGCACCGGTGAGGGCGATGAGGGTACGGCCGTGGCAGACGAAGCTCAGGCCGCCGAGCACCACTTCCAGGCAGGCGCAGGCCGAGTCGTTGCCCACCACGCGGTTGGCGGCGCGCAGGGCGCCGCGATCCAGCGCGCCGGACATCGACACGCCCTGGTCGGTATGGCCCGCGCGGCCCAGGTCCTGCAAGACCGTCTGCAGGCCGGGGCTGAGAATTTCCAGGTGGGCACCGGCAGGCGGCTCGCTGGCCGTCGTTTGTTCATGAGCTGGCAGGCCACCGGCCGGCAGCGGGCCGGCATCCTGGAAGCGCACTTTGTAGCCGGGGCGCAGCAGGGCCGGCTGGTCGCGGCCCAGGTCCCACATCTGCAAGGGCGTGACGCCGATGATCTGCCAGCCACCGGGGCTGGCCTTGGGGTAGATGCCGCTGAAATTGCCGGCCAGGGCCACGGCGCCAGCCGGAATTCGGGTGCGCGGGGTCTGCCGGCGCGGCACCTGGAAGTCGGCGCCGCCGGTCAGGTAGCCGAAGCCGGGGGCGAAGCCGCAGAAGGCCACCTCGTAATCGGCGCTGGTGTGGCGGCGCACCACTTCCTCGCGGCTGAGGCCGAGCAGCCCGGCGACCTCGTCGAGGTCCTCGCCGTCGTAGTGCACGGGAATCTCCACGCGGCGGCTTTCACGGGCGCTGCGCTGGCTCAGGTCGCGACGGGCAAGATCATCGATCAACGCCTGGCGGTCGATGGCACTTGGGCGGTACTGGATCAGCAGGGTACGGGCCGCCGGGACGATTTCCTCGACGCCGGCGATGGGCCGGGCCTGCAGCGCGTCGAACAGTGCCAGGGTTTCGTCGAGATCCTGCAGTTCGACGAGCAGCGTATCGAGGTTGGCTGGGAGAAAACGCAAGACCACCTCCTAGACGTGATAGGTGCTGTCAGGCACGTCGGTGATAAACATATGGCCCGGCGAATGGGTGATCGCGAAGGGCACGCCGGAGGCCATGACCGCCGCCTGGGGCGTCACCCCGCAGGCCCAGAACACCGGCACTTCACCGGGCTCGATACGCACCGCGTCGCCGAAATCCGGCTTGTGCAGGTCGACGATGCCCAGACGTTGCGGCTCGCCGATATGCACCGGGGCGCCGTGCACCGAGGGGTAGCGCCCGGAAATGCCGGCGGCCTCGGCGACGCGATCCGCCGGGATCGGCCGCATCGACACCACCATCTCGCCATGCAGGCGGCCCGCCGGGCGACAGGCGCGGTTGCTGCGGTACATCGGTACGTTGCAGCCGTCGGTGATATGCCGCACGTCGATGCCGGCCTCCTGCAGGCCGGTCTCGAAGGTGAAGCTGCAGCCGATCAGGAAGGTCACCATATCGGTGTGCTCGGCCCAGGCGGCGGTGGCGTCGCTGACTTCCTCGGCCAGCTTGCCATCACGCCAGATGCGGTACAGCGGCAGGTCGGTGCGCAGGTCGGCGCCTTCGGCCAGCACGGTGGTCGGGCTGCCGGCATCGGTCACGTCGAGCACCGGGCAGGCCTTGGGATTACGCTGGGCATAGAGCAGAAAATCGTAGGCCCAGTCGCGGGGCAGGGCGATCAGGTTGGCCTGGGTCATACCGGGGGCGACGCCGGCTGACGGTGCGATGCGGCCGTTGCGGTACTCGGCGCGAGCCTGGCGAGCTGCAGCTATCGCTGCTTGCTGGGCGCGTTGAATGGCATTCATTGGTTGGCTCCTGCGAACGCGCTGAGGGATACGCCGGATCGCTCCAGCAGCTGGCGCACCTCGCGGGCCATCTGGATGGCGCCGGGGCTGTCGCCGTGCACGCAGATGGAGTTGGCCTCGATGCGGGCGACGCTGCCGTCGATGGCCTCGACCTCGCCGCTCTGCACCAGGCGCAGCATACGCCGGGCCACCTGTGCGGCATCGTGCAGCACGGCCCCCGGCTCACGGCGCGACACCAGGGTGCCTTGGGGCGTGTAGGCACGGTCGGCGAAGGCTTCGGCGATGCAGGTCAGGCCTTCGCGGCGGGCCAGCTCGATCAGCGGCGAGCCGGCGAGGGCGACCAGCACCAGGCGTGCATCCACGGCACGAATCGCCTCGATCACCGCCAGGGCCTGGCGGGTGTCGTGGGCGATGGTGTTGTACAGCGCGCCGTGGGGCTTCACGTAGCGCACCGCGGTGCCGGCGGCAGTGGCCAGGGCCTGCAGGGCACCGATCTGGTAGATCACGTCGGCGCTCAGCTCGTCGCTGGCCACGTCCATGTTGCGGCGGCCGAAGCCGACCAGGTCCGGGTAGGCGACGTGGGCGCCAATGGTCACGCCCTTGGCGGAGGCCGCCTTGAGGGTACGCAGGATGCCAGCCGGATCGCCGGCGTGGAAACCGCAGGCGACGTTGGCGCTGGTGACGATGTCGAGCATCGCGGCATCGTCGCCCATGGACCACTGGCCGAAGCTCTCGCCCAGATCGCTGTTGAGGTCGATGGTTGGCATGTCGGGTCTCCTAGAGTCAGGCGATGAAGGCGAAGATCGGGCCGATGGACTTGGCCGCCATGTACCAGGTCAGCAGGCAGGTCAGGGCGCCGAGTGCCAGCAGCCAGCGCGGGTAGTGGTAGCCGCCCATGAGGTCGCTGCGGCGCCAGCCCACGTAGACGAAGATGCTCAGGCCGATCGGCAGGATCAGGCCGTTGAAGCCGCCGGCGAACAGCAGCAGGGCCGCCGGTGCGGTGCCCAGTGCCACGTAAATGCTCAGTGACACGGCGATGAACGCCACGGTGGCGTGGTTGCGGCCGCGTTCGCTGATAGCGGGCACGAAGGCGGTAATGAACGACATCGAGGTATAGGCCGCACCGATCACGCTGGTGATGGCCGCCGCCCAGAGCACCAGGCCGAAGGCGCGCAGGCCGAGTTCACCGGCGGCAGCCTGGAACGCCTGGGCAGCCGGGTTGGCGCCCTGGCCCGAGGTGTCGATGACCACGCCGCTGGCGGCCACGCCGAGGATCGCCAGGAACAGCACGTAGCGCATCAGGCCGGTTACCGCGATGCCGCTGAGCGCCGCCTTGGTGACTTCCTTGACGTGCTCCTCGCCGACCAGGCCGCGATCCAGCAGGCGATGGGCGCCGGCATAGGTGATGTAGCCGCCCACGGTGCCGCCGACGATGGTGGTGATGATCGCGAAGTTGATTTCGTCCGGCCAGACGGTCTGGCGCAGCGCTTCGCCCACGGGCGGATTGGAAGCAATGGCGACGAACAGGGTGAGCAGGATCATCAACAGGCCCAGCACCACGATCAGCCGATCGACGGCAACCCCTGCACGTTTGGACAGGAAGATACCGATGGCCACCAGGGCGCTCAACGCGCCGCCCCATTTCGGATCGAGCCCCATCAGCGCGTTCAGGCCCAGGCCGGCCCCGGCGATGTTGCCGACGTTGAACACCAGCCCGCCGAAGATCACCAGCACCGCCAGCAGGTAGCCGCTGCCGGGAATCGCCGCGTTGGCGATGTCCGAGGCGCGCATGCGGGTCAGGGTGACGATGCGCCAGACGTTCAGCTGAACCACGAAGTCGATCAGGATCGAAGCGAGGATGCCGAATGCGAAGGCGGCGCCCATGGTGGCCGTGAAAGTGGCGGTCTGGGTGATGAAACCAGGGCCGATGGCCGAAGTGGCCATCAGGAAGATGGCCGCGATCAGCGATGAGCGGCGTGAGCGGGCGAAGTCGCCGGTGGTCTGGGCCTGCATGGAACACTCCTGGGACGGGGTAACGGTGCAGGGGGTAAGGCAAGCAACATGCCACGTGCAACGAAGAGGCGGGATCTGTTGATTCTAGACGGTTTTATTGTTCAACAATGTATTTTGAATTGATGATCTATTTGCACTGTTTTGTTACTGCGATACCCAGTGGTGATTCACCATGGTGCGCGCGGTGACAACCTGCCCACTTGCCTGGAGCGCGTCGCTCGGAGACCATCGAGTCCCTTTGGCTCCATTTCGATGGCATGGAGTCTGGCCAGGCCTGATGGATCGATGATGAACAACGACGTATCTGACAACCCGCGCACGCTCGGCGAAACCGTGACCGCGGAAATCCGCCGCAAGCTGGTCGAAGGCGAGCTGGTGCCGGGGCAGCGGCTGTCCGAGGCGGCGCTCAGCGAAAGCCTGAATATCTCGCGCAATACCCTGCGCGAAGCCTTTCGGGTGCTGACCCAGGAGGGGTTGCTCAAGCACGAACCCAACCGCGGCGTATTCGTGTCGGTGCCCGACATGGCCTCGATCATCGAGATCTACCGGGCACGGCGCTTCGTCGAGTGCCAGGCACTGGCCCAGGCCTATCCCAAGCACCCTGGGGTCAAGCGCATGGGCGAGGCGGTCAAGGCGGCGCAGCGCAGCGCCCAGGTGGCGGACTGGGGCGCGGTGGGTACGGCCAACATGGCCTTTCACGCCGCCATCGTCGAATTGGCCGACAGCCAGCGGCTGAATACCTTCTATCGGCATCTGTCCGCCGAGCTGCGCCTGGTGTTCGGCCTGCTCAACGACGCCGAATTCCTGCATGCGCCCTACATCGACATGAATGCCTCGATTCTCGAACACCTCGAAGCCGGCCGCCCGCACGACGCCGCCAAGGCGCTGGATGCCTACCTGGTGCAGTCGGAGCGCACCATCCTGGCGGCCTACGCGCGGCGCGGTTCCTGAGTTCTTTCCAGCGAATAACCGCCCTGGGTTTCGGCACACAGGGCGCCTTCGCCACTGGGGTTGGCGGCACTGGCGCAACTGTCGATATAGGCCGCCAGGTGATGCAGTTCTATGAACTTGGGTGCCTTGGCACTGCTGTCCAGGGTGGTGATCGGCAGGTTCAGGCGCCCGCAGGCGATGGCGCGGATGAAGTTGTCCGGGCTCAGGTGACGGAAATACACGGTGCGCACCCGGTCGATGGGCACCAGCACGTCGCCATGGGTGCGGAATAGGAGCTCCAGCGTCGGGAGCGGCAGGTGCGGCTCAGGCTGAGTGTTCATGATTGCGCTCGGTATGGGGTCAGGTCTCGCTGTCAGGGATCATTCGGTACGTCATCATTCTTCGGTGAAACGCGACGATTTGAGGATGCCGCCCACCAGGTGAATCTTGGTGACGTTGTCCTGGTGGATATGGATGGGCGGGTGGTTCTGGTTGACGCTGTCGAAGCGGTACATGCCGTCGCGCAGGTAGATGTACTCCTTGATCATCGCCTGGCCGTCGAGGGTGCGAACCATTACCTCGTCGCCGGCGTGAAACGGCTTGTTCGGCTCGATCAGCACGTATTCGCCGTTCTTGATCCGCGGGTGCATGCTGTCGCCGTTTACCCGCAAGCCGTAGGCATTGGGGTCGTCGCTGTGAATGCGCAGGTAGCCGTCGCCATGGCCGACGGGAAAGTCGATCTCCTCGAAATACCCATGGGTGCCCAGTTGCGCATGCCCCACCACCGGCACGGCACCGCCGCGAGCGTGGCCGACGGCCAGGGTATCGGCTGGCGGTGCTTCCGGCAGGTCATCGGTGCCGGCCAGCTCGGCGAGGCTGACGCCCAGTGCCGGGGCGAGCACCAACAGGTCGGACAAGCCCGGTTCGCGCAGGTCGCTTTCGTAATTGCCGATACGTGACTGGGACGACCAGCCGCAGGCTTCCGCCAGCTGCTGCTGGCTGAGGCCCTTGCTCTTGCGCAGGTGTTTGATGCGTTGGCCCAGGGTTTCCATCACGCTCCTCCAGTAATCACGTTGTGAAATATTTATAGCGCAATTTCCGCCTTGAATAAAACACGTTTCGTGTTTATCTTTGAGATAACGATGACCGGTAAGGTGCCTGGCGCGACCCAGGGTCGGGCCTTCGCCTGCCGGGTCGAATTGGTATCGGGGCCATCAGAGATGGCGGGAGGAAAGCAGAATGATTCCCTATATAGACGAGGCACTGCAGCGTTGGGCCGAGGCGCAGGCAAGCGAAGCGGATTGCGCATCCAACATGGGCAGCAGCGTGATCGCCTCACTGATGGCATCACAAGGTGTGCTGAATCGCGCTGCCCGAGGCAGCCGCGTGCTGGTCGACAGGGCTACCGAGATCGACTGGATCGTCCGCAAGCACCTCCCGCCCGAGCGGCGCCAGGTGGTCATCGAGCAGTACTGCAGCGACCGGCCACAGAGTGAGAAATGGGCTGCCTGCGGGTGCAGCCGTGCGCAGTTCTATCGACGGCTGGGTCAGGCCCATAAGGCCATCGAATCACAGCTTCTGAAGCGCGCCGCCTGAGCGCGCTTTTCATTTCTGCCGGCAGCGGTTCTCGCGGTTCGGCCTGCATCCTCTGTTGAAAACTGCACTCTCGTGTCAGGCACGGGGCGCCTTTGCGCGCGCCCATTACCTGGGGCAGGCAGCCTGAGTTCGTCGCATGTCCGCTGATTTCCCATTGCCTCGGCGCTGATTCACGCTGTGCCCTTGAGAGCCCGAGAATCGGGGGGTATACATTGATCACCGTCACAGAGGTGGGCAAGCAGTCAGCCCGCCTCCTGACTCATCCATTGCTACCCGTTGCGCCCGATGGCGCGCTGCAACACCCGACCTTCCTTTGGCAGAGCCCCGCCCGTGCGGGGCTCTGTCGTTTCAGGGGGCGGCATAACCTCAATATCGTCGGGGCCGTCGGCCTCGGGGAGTACGATAACAATGACTGAATACAGCGGCGCCGTGCTGTTCGGCGTGCTCGGCGAGCATCTCGCCGCGCTGATCGCTCCAATCAATGGCGAGGCAGCTGTCGGTGCCTTGTGCGGGGCCCTGGTGTACTTCACCACTATCCAGAATCTGCCCATGTGGAATCGACTGGCGTTTTTCCTGACGTCGGCGGTGATGGGGTACCTCTGTGCCCCGGCCATCACCGACTTCCAGCTGCACGGCATCCACCCCTTCGCCTATCCGGGGCCTGCCGGCTTCGCCGGCGCCGGGTTGGTGGTGACGCTGATGCTGGCCGCCATTCGGCGCCGTGGCGGCAGCATGCACGACAAGCCGCCAGGCGACCGAGACGCCTGACTCGGCCGCCGGGCTGCAACTGGCAACAACCGCTACCTGAACCCGTACAGCGGCGCATTCCGTGCCGCCGTACTCACCCTGGCCCGCCACCGTGCGGGCTTTTTCATGTCTGGAGGAAACACCATGGCTATCAAGACCTTTGACCAAATGGCCGCTGCCGGCCAATTCCCGCTGATCGGCTTCAACGCCGCGGGCCTGGGCAACAACCCCTATGTCGACGTCATCGCCACCGCGCGCTTGGACACCCACTACGTGACCGTCGCGCCGCGCGGTCACCAGCCGGACTACATCAAGTCCTATGCCGGTGGCCTGGGCGGCAAGCCCTTTGCCGTGCGCTTGCCGTTCGCCGGTGAGCGCATCGCCATTCTCGATGGCGCCGGCGGCTTCACGCTGCGGCAGAGCTACGTGGAGGAGATTCGCCGTGCCATCCGACATATCCATAGCTGGGGTGGCTTCTCGCTGCTCGACATGCACAACTATTGCCGCTGGTACGTGCGCGCCAACGGACCGGTGAGCGGCCGCGTGGTGCAGGCATGGAACGGCGGCTTCGCCCTGTGGACGGCCATCGGCGCGCCCGACTGCCCGGTCAACTACCCGCTGCTGGCGCGCATCTGGGCGGCCATCGCCCGTGAACTGCGCGACGAGCCCGGGCTGTTCGGCTACGGCCTGATGAACGAGCCGCACAACATGGGCAGCGTGCCCGACGGTGGCGTCAACGTCGAAAGCCTGTGGACCAACAACGTGCAGCAGTTGATCACCGCGGTGCGCGAGGTCGACCCGCGGCACTTCATCACCGTGGCCGGCAATGCCTTCGCCTCGGCACTGGACTGGCCGCGGCGCTCCGACGCTCTCAAGAATCTCCAGGACCCTGGAGGCCGACTGCTCTACGAGGCGCACCAATACCCGGACAAGAACGGGCAGGGCGGCGGCAAGTGGAACCAGGCCGCCGACTCGATCACCTACCGCGACCGGGTGGCCGACTGGTATCCCTTCATCGACTGGCTCAAGGCCAATGGCAAGCGTGGCATCGCCGGTGAGTTCGGCGGGCCGGATCACGTGGCGGGCATGCGCACCTACTTCGCCGAGCTGCACAAGTACTTCGATGCCAACCACATCCTGCGTTTCCAGTGGCTCGCCGGCCCTGGCGATGACGACGACAACCCCAACGGCATGGACCGCGACGACGGCACCCTGAAACCCAATACACGCTCGCTGATGGCCCGCATCGGCAACACCACCACGGCCTATGGGCCCCGCTGAGCCACCCCAATGACCCGCTTCGGCGGGTCATTCCTTTTTTATAGCATTGGAGAATTCCCATGGCCCGACTTACTGCCACCCAGGCGGGTGGCCACAACGTACTCGCCTTTCTCGACATGCTCGCCTGGAGCGAAGGCACCTCGACCGTCGTCAACAGCGACGACGGCTACAACGTGCTGGTGGGAGGCAGCCTGTTCGACGACTACAGCGCCCATCCGCGTCAGCTCATCGAACTGCCGCGCTACGACATTCAATCCACGGCGGCTGGCCGCTACCAGTTCCTGGCCCGCACCTGGGATGCCATCGTAGAGCTCTATGACTTTCGCGGTCGCTTCACGCCAGAGGCCCAGGACCTGGCCGCCGTGAAGCTGCTCGAAGAATGCGGCGCACTCGCGCCCATTCAGGCCGGCCAGGTGGCCGAAGCGATCAGGGCGGCAGCGCCCATCTGGGCCAGCTTGCCGGGCGCCGGCTATGGCCAGCGCGAGCACGATCTTGGCGCACTGCTGCGCATCTACCGTCAGGAACTGGCAGCCCAGGCACGTGATCAGGATGACCTGCTCGCCATGTTCATCGCCTGCGGCGGGCAGGTGGCGGCATGACCTCGCCAACGGATTCGCGACGCCAGAGAGTCAGCCGCTCTCCGGCTATTCACGCGGCCAGCGCATCAATCGAACCGGTTGCGCAGCACTGGTACCCAGGCACTAAATTGAAATACAGGCGAACCAGGGGAGGCTTATCTTGCCCAGTAAACTTGAAGAGTTCACCGAAGCTGCGTTTCTCGCGTACCTGAAAGAGCTGTGGCGCTGATTTCAAAAGTGAAGCTGAGAGTGATGAGGCGATTCGCAAGTTCGTAGCGATCGCTGATCATCCTAGCGGCACAGATCTTTTGTTTTATCCTCCTGCTACCCGCCCTGATACACCTGAGGGTGTTTTGCAGGAGATCAAGGAGTGGCGAGCTGCCAATGGCAAACCGTTGTTCAAGAGCGAGTAGTTCGCCTCAACGCTAAATGTTATAGGTCTAGGAGCCTTTGCGAAGGCTCCACTTAATCTTGGCCTCGCCTTTCGAGCAGGGCATGAGCGGCCGCGACATGATGAGACGTTATGTGTATTGAGTCCGTCCGGCACCGGCCCGCTCTGCGGCTCATTGACGTTGCCAGCGCCTGACCCGCTCAGGGCGTGCGGATCGTTCTACTCGATCACCACGGCAAGCGGCAGGTGTAGGGGATGGCGCTCTACACGCTGTGCTCCAGCAGGTCGAGCAGCAGCTGCGTTGTCCGCGGCTGCGCCTGGACAGCACCGGCAAGCCCCCGAGCGTCTGCCAGGAGGTAGCGAGGTCGGCCAATAACGGCGTGTGGTTCAGCTGACGTAAAGCGCTGATCTCTTGTCTGTCCAGAGCGCTGTGCCAGTTGCACGCCAAGGCTCTGCTGGGCTACTGTGCTGCAAGATAAACGCGAGACCTCCTTCGTGAACGCCAGCAGCACCCTTCTGATGCGCCTCATCAAAGCCCACGCCCGTTGGCGTTGGCGCGCCTGATCTTTTCTCCGGCCCAGCCGGACGATTCTCTCTGCCCTGCTCGAACCCTCAACAGACATTCTCCCAGCCGTAGAAGCCTGGAAGACAGGAGGGGATATCGAAACCGGGGCGACTGGCTCAAGAGCAGTCCATCAAAGGGTTAAATCCAACATGCTGCTGATGATCGACAACTACGATTCCTTTACCTACAACGTGGTGCAGTACCTGGGCGAACTGGGTGCCGATGTCCACGTCATCCGCAATGACGAGCTGACCATCGCCGAGATCGAGACCTTGGGGCCCGAGCGCATCGTCGTCTCCCCCGGCCCCTGCACGCCAACCGAAGCGGGCGTGTCCATCGAGGCCATCCTGCATTTCGCCGGCAAGCTGCCGATCCTCGGCGTCTGCCTGGGCCACCAGAGCATCGGCCAGGCCTATGGCGGCGACGTGGTACGCGCACGCCAGGTGATGCATGGCAAGACCAGCCCGGTATTTCACGAGAACAAGGGCGTGTTCGCCGGCCTGGCGATGCCGGTGACCGTGACCCGCTACCACTCGTTGGTGGTCAAGCGCGAGACCCTGCCCGACTGCCTCGAGGTAACCGCCTGGACGCAGCACGAGGACGGCACCGTCGACGAGATCATGGGCCTGCGCCACAAGACCCTGAACGTCGAGGGCGTGCAGTTCCATCCCGAATCGATCCTGACCGAGCAAGGCCACGAACTGTTTGCCAACTTCCTCAAGCAGACCGGAGGCGTGCGCCCATGAACATCAAGGAAGCCCTCAACCGCATCGTCGCCCAGCTCGACCTGAGCACCGAGGAAATGCGCGATGTGATGCGCGAAATCATGACCGGCCAGTGCACCGACGCGCAGATCGGCGCGTTCCTGATGGGCATGCGCATGAAGAGCGAAACCATCGACGAGATCGTCGGCGCCGCCAGCGTGATGCGCGAACTTGCCTCGCCGGTGGAGATCGCCGCCGAGCGCCTGGTGGACACCTGCGGCACCGGTGGCGACGGTATGAACATCTTCAACGTCTCCACCGCCGCGGCCTTCGTCGTCGCGGCAGCGGGCGGCAAGGTGGCCAAGCACGGCAACCGCGCGGTGTCGGGCAAGAGCGGCAGCGCCGACCTGCTCGAAGCTGCCGGTATCTACCTGGGGCTCACTCCGGTGCAGGTGGCGCGCTGCGTAGAGACCGTCGGCGTCGGCTTCATGTTCGCCCCGTCCCACCATGGCGCCATGAAGCATGCCATCGGCCCGCGTCGCGAGCTGGGTTTGCGCACGCTGTTCAACATGCTCGGGCCGATGACCAATCCGGCCGGCGCCAGACACCAGGTGGTCGGCGTGTTCAGCCAGGCATTGTGCCGGCCGATGGCCGAGGTGCTGCAGCGCCTGGGCAGCGAACACGTGCTGGTGGTGCACGCCCAGGACGGTCTCGACGAGATCAGCCTGGCGGCGCCGACCTTCGTCGCCGAGCTGAAGAGTGGCGTGGTCAGCGAGTATCGCATCCAGCCCGAGGATTTCGGCATCAAGAGCCAGAGCCTGATCGGCCTGACCGTCGAGGGCGCCGAGCAGTCCCTGGAACTGATTCGCGATGCCTTGGGCCGCCGCAAGAGCGAGGCCGGCCAGAAGGCCGCCGAGATCATCGTGCTCAATGCCGGCGCGGCGCTCTATGCGGCCGATCACGCCGACACCCTGCATGACGGCATGAGCCTGGCCCACGACGCCCTGCACACCGGCCTGGCTCGGGAAAAGATGGAAGAGCTGGTGTCCTTTACCGCGGTATTCAAACAGGAGAATGAAGGGTGAGCATTCCCACCGTTCTGGAAAACATCCTTGCCCGCAAGGCCGAAGAAGTGGCGGCCCGTCGCGCCGTGGTCAGCCTGGCCGAGGTCGAGCGCGACGCCCGTGCTGCCGACCCGGTACGTGGTTTCGCCAATGCGCTGATCGAGCAGGCCAAGAGCAAACAGCCGGCGGTGATCGCCGAGATCAAGAAGGCGTCACCGAGCAAGGGCGTGCTGCGCGAGAACTTCGTGCCGGCGGACCTTGCCCGCAGTTATGAGGAGGGCGGCGCCACCTGCCTGTCGATTCTTACCGATATCGATTTCTTCCAGGGCGCCGACCGCTACCTGCAGCAAGCCCGCAGCGCCTGCTCGTTGCCGGTGATCCGCAAGGATTTCATGATCGACCCTTACCAGATCGTCGAGGCCCGGGCGCTGGGCGCCGACTGCGTGCTGCTGATCGTCTCCGCGTTGTCCGATGTGCAGATGGGCGAGCTGGCAGCGACCGCCAAGGCATTCGACCTCGATGTGCTGGTGGAAGTGCATGACGGCGACGAGCTCGAGCGTGCACTCAATGTGCTCGATACGCCGCTGGTGGGCGTGAACAACCGCAACCTGCACACCTTCGAGGTCAGTTTGGAAACCACCCTCGACCTGCTGCCGCGCATCCCCCGTGATCGCCTGGTGGTCACCGAGAGTGGCATCCTCAACCGCGCCGATGTGGAGCTGATGGAGATCAGCGAGGTGTATGCCTTCCTGGTCGGCGAAGCCTTCATGCGCGCCGAGAACCCGGGCTCCGAGCTGGAGCGCCTGTTCTTTCCCGAACGCAAGCGGCTGCTCGGCAGCCCGGACGTGGACTGATAAAAAACGGCGCCCTCGAGGCGCCGTTTTTCATTCGCTGTGATGGTTACAGCGACAGGCGCATGGACAGGTCCACCGCCTTGACGTCCTTGGTCAGGGTGCCGATGGAAATGTAGTCCACGCCGGTCTCGGCGATGCCGCGCAGGGTGCTGTCGTCGATCCCGCCCGAAGCCTCCAGCTTGGCGCGGCCTGCGGTGAGGGCCACCGCGCGGCGCATGTCGTCCAGCGACAGCTCGTCGAGCATGACGATATCGGCACCGGCGGCGAGGGCCTGCTGCAGTTCGTCCAGGCTTTCCACCTCCACCTCGACCGGTTTGCCCGGCGCGATGGTCCGTGCGCTCGCCACCGCTGCCGCGATCCCGCCGCAGGCCGCGATATGGTTTTCCTTGATAAGGAAGGCGTCGAACAAGCCAATGCGGTGATTGTGGCAGCCGCCCTGGGTGACCGCATATTTCTGCGCCAGGCGCAGGCCGGGCAGGGTCTTGCGGGTGTCGAGCAGCTTCACCGCGGTGCCTTCGACCAGATCGGCGTAGTGCTGGCAGCGTGTGGCGACAGCCGACAGCGTCTGCAGGAAATTCAGCGCCGTGCGCTCACCACTGAGCAGTGCGCGCGCCGGCCCCTCGAGGTGGAAGAGCGCCTGGTTGGGTTCGGCCCGCTGCCCATCCTGCACCTGCCAGTGCACGGCGACCCGGGCATCGAGCTGGCGAAACACCTCATCGACCCAGGCTGTGCCGCAGATCACCGCGCCGTCACGGGTGATCACGCTAGCATTGGCCAGGCGCGACTCGGGAATCAGCTGGGCGGTGATGTCCCCACTGCCAATGTCTTCGCGCAGGCTGCGGCGGACATTGGCCTCGATTTCGGCACGAAGCTCGGCGAGCAGTAAATTCGGCATGGCGCCTCCGATTGGCTGAGGCGGCGAGTATAAGGGCTGCGACTGCCACTGTTACGTTCATCGGGTAAAAATGAACCCTGCCTGTAACGATCGGTCACATGGGCAGTTCGCCGGCAGCCCGTCGGGTGGGCTGTGATGCATTTCATATCTGCAGGAAATAGCTTTGGCATCTCCTGTAGCAATCCGATATGTTTTAATACAGAAGTGTTGACGTCATACTCTTGACGTTGAAGCGGTGCTCGCATTCCTGTTTCAGTTTGCTTCGCCAGCGCTCTGCGCAGGAGATCCTGATGAAGACCGATGCCAACGTAGTGCATCTGAACAAGATGGTTCCTGAAACGGCCCACCCGGCGGCCGCCAGGTTGCCTGCATCGCTCATTCAGGTTCGCGACCGTGCTGCCACCCAGCTCAAGCAGGCGTTGCAGGCATTGTTCGACAATGCCGACGACACCCTGTTCGACATGGCGGATCGCGCCACCAGCAATGCCGAGCAAAACGCCTTTTTCGAAGCCATGCGCGACCTGCGCCTCAAGCGCAAGGGCATCGAGCGCGGTTTCCTGCAACGGGTCTTCGAGTCCTTCGCCAGCCTGAACCAGCACGTGGTCGGCAAGACGCCGACCCTGGATGCCGTATCCTTCGACAGCCTGTCTCTGGTGCAGAACGACGAGCTGGAAGAAACCGTCGCGCTGGACTCGATGATCGCCAAGGTACTGAGCCGTGACCAGGTGGCGCTCACTCACCTGACCACGCGGCTGAATGCCATTGTCAGCAAGAAGCTCGACGACAAGTCCAACCCCCTCGGCCCGGTCTCGCTCAGCGAGCTGTTCCTCGAGTCCTGCAGCGGTCTGGGCGTGGAAATCAAGGTCAAGCTGATCATCCTCAAACTGTTCGAGAAGTACGTGCTCAGTGGCCTCGACCAGTTGTACAGCGACTCCAATGGGGTGCTGATCGAAGCCGGCGTGTTGCCGGAGCTGAAGGCCGTGGCGGCCCGCCGCGCATCCGCCCATGGCCGCCCCGAGCGCAGTGATCCGGTGGATGGTTTCGAGCGCTCTGCCGGGTTCGTCGACGACGAGGTGCGCGAGGTGTTCGGCGCGCTGCAGGAGTTGCTGTCGCAAACCCGTGAGGGCGTGGCGCCGCGGCGCCAGGCGCCGGCCAATGCGATGCCGATTTCCACCAACGACCTGATGCGTCTGCTCTCCCATCTGCAGCAGCGTGCGCCGATCCAGGCGCCCACGGATGTCGACCTGCGTGCTCAGCTCGAGCACCTGCTGACCCGCGCCAGCGCCAAGAGCGGCCGTGTGCGGGTGGTGGGCGAGGTCGATGAAGACGTCATCAACCTGGTGTCGATGCTGTTCGAGTTCATCCTCGACGACCGCAGCCTGCCGGATTCGCTGAAGGCGCTGATTGCCCGCCTGCAGATCCCCATGCTCAAGGTCGCGGTGCTCGACAAGACTTTCTTCAGCCGCGGCAGCCACCCGGCGCGCCGTCTGCTCAACGAGATCGCCACCGCCGCGCTTGGCTGGGGTGACCACGACAGCAATCAGCGCGACAGCCTCTATCAGAAGATCGAGCAGGTCGTGGGGCGTCTGCTCAACGATTTCACCGATGATCCGGCGATCTTCTCCGAGTTGCTGGCCGATTTCCTGGCGTTCACCGGTGACGAACGCCGCCGCAGCGAGTTGCTCGAACAGCGCACTCGCGACGCCGAAGAGGGCAGTGCACGCGCCGAGATGGCGCGCCGCGAAGTGGAGCAGGCACTGAACGATCGCCTGCTCGGCAAGACCCTGCCCGAGGTGGTGGTGCGTCTGCTGCGCGAGGCCTGGAGCAAGGTCATGATGCTGACCTGCCTCAAGCACGGTACCGGCTCCGAGCAGTGGCAGAGCACCCTCGCCACCATGGACGAGCTGATCTGGAGCGTGGAACCCCACGACAATCCGGAGGCGCGCCTGCGCCTGCTGGAACTGGTGCCCGGCCTGCTCAAGGCGCTGCGCGAAGGCATGGCCAGCGCGGCGTTCGACCCGTTCTCCACCAGTGAATTCTTCAGCCAGCTCGAAGCCCTCCACGTGCAGGCCTTTCAGCGCTTCAAGCGCGCCATCCCCGACGTCGAGCGCGCTGCGCCGACCGAGTCCGATGAAGTGCAGCGCTCGGCGCTTTCTGCCGTCGGTATCGAGCTGCCATTGCTGGACCTGCAACCGGAAGAGGACGGCGGCATATCGGCGATGGTCGAGATCGTTGAGGAGATCGTGCTCGAAGCGCCGGGTCAGCCGCGCAGCGAGCCGCAAGACGAGCCGGTCCTGGCCGACGACGATGAATCGCTGCTGCACGTCGATAGCTTGCGGGTCGGCAGCTGGGTCGAATTCCAGGAAGACGACGAGCACAAGCTGCGCTGCAAACTGGCGGCGATCATCAAGCCGACCGGCAAGTACATCTTCGTCAACCGTACCGGCATGAAGGTGCTCGAGAAGACCCGCATGGGCCTGGCCGTGGAGTTCCGCCGCAACGCGGTGCGGCTGCTCGACGATGCGCTGCTGTTCGACCGCGCCCTGGAGTCGGTGATCGGCAACCTGCGGCGTCTCAAGGGCGCCTGAACCCCGGTTGCTCGTTTGACCCGTTATTTTCTCACGGCCCGCCAGGGCCGTGAGTCGTTGTGGTCGCTGCAACGCGGCTTGCGCTGAAACGTCGACAGCCCCTAGAGTGTGCGCTCGTTCGAGGAGCACCTATGCGCAAGCCACTCGAAGACGGCTGGTATCAGGGGATTCAGCACTGTCCTTCGCCCAACTTCAACGAACGTCCGCAGGGCGAGATTTCCCTGCTGGTCATTCACAACATCAGCCTGCCGCCGGGTCAGTTCGGTACCGGCCAGGTGCAGGCGTTCTTCACCAACCGGCTGCAGGCTGAGGCGCACCCCTACTTCGCGGAGATCGCCAGCATGACGGTGTCAGCGCACTTTCTGATCGAGCGCGACGGCACCCTGGTGCAATTCGTATCCTGCCTGGATCGGGCCTGGCACGCCGGTGTGTCCTGCTTCGAGGGGCGCGAGAACTGCAACGATTTTTCGCTGGGCATCGAGCTCGAAGGCACGGATCATCTACCGTTCACGGACGCGCAGTACGCTGCCCTGACGCAGCTGACGCAAGCGCTGCAGGCGGCCTATCCGGCCATCACCCTGGCGCGCATCTGTGGGCACAGCGATATCGCCCCGGGCCGCAAGACCGACCCCGGGCCGGCATTCGACTGGGCGCGGCTGCGCTCGTCACTGATGACTGATAAGGAGGCATCATGAGTTTCCTGGTGTTGCTGCTGGTGCTGTGGGTGGAGAAGTTTTCCGCCTGGCGTCAGCGTATCCAGCAGGATGAACCCTGGCTGCGTGCCCTGGCGCGAATGGAGCGCGGCGGTACCACCAGCGATTCGCCCTGGCTGGCCATCGCGCTGCTGGTGGGTGTGCCGCTGCTGATTCTGGCGGCGGTCCTTAAATTGCTGGCGCCCCTGGCGTACGGCTGGTTGCTGTTGCCGATCCATCTGCTGGTGGTGATCTACAGCCTGGGCCGGGGCGATGTGCTGGCGGCACTCGGGCCGTTTCGCGACAGCTGGCGGCGCGGCGATGGCGAAGCGGCCTACCTGGTCGCCCAGCGCGACCTGGGCGTGCAGGCCGACGGTGAAGCGACGCTGCTGCCGAACGTGCAGACCTACCTGGTCTGGCAGGCCTATCAGAGCTTTTTCGCGGTGATCTTCTGGTATGTGCTGCTGGGGCCGCTCGCCGCGCTGGCCTATCGCTTGCTGGCGTTGATCGTCGAGAACGGTCAGTCCGAGGCACTGCGCGAGCGCGCCGGCCAGCTACGGCATGCCTTCGACTGGTTGCCGGTGCGGGTGTTGGCAGCCAGCTTCGCGCTGGTCGGCAATTTCATCGCGGTCAGCCGCGCGCTGTTGCACGAAGTGCTGAGCTGGGACATCTCGGCTGCGCAACTGGCAGTCGGCGCGGCGCGTGCCGCTGCCGAAACGCCGGAACCGGTGCTCGGCGAGGCGGGCGTGACGACGCTGGACGGCCTGTGGCAGTTGCTGGTGCGCGCGGCCATCCTCTGGTACGCCGCTATCGCACTGTGGACGTTGTTCTTCTAATCCAGCCAGCCGAACAGTGCTGCCGCATTGCGGCTGCTGGCGGCGGCCAGCACCTCTGGCTCCACCGCCAACAGTGTGGCCAGCTCACGGCAGATCGCCAGCAGGTGCACCGGGCTGTTACGGATGTTGGGATGGGTCGCCGGCGCCATGTCCGGTGAGTCGGTTTCCAGCACCACGGCGTCGAGCGGCAGACGCGGCACGACCTGGCGCAGGCGCTTGGCCTGGGGCCAGGTGGCTGCGCCGCCCAATCCCAGCCTGAAACCCAGTTTCATGTATTCCCGGGCTTCCTCGTAGCTGCCGGCGAAGGCGTGGATGATGCCGGCCCGCTGCAGCTTGAAGCGTTTGAGGGTGGCGATCACCTGGGCATGGGCGCGCCGCACGTGCAGCAGCACGGGCAATTCGAGGCGCTGGGCAAGTACCAGCTGCGCCTCGAAGAGCACCTGCTGGCGCTGCCGATCCAGCTCCGGCAGGTAGTAATCCAGCCCGAATTCGCCCACCGCACACAGCTTCTCATGACCCTGCAGCTTCTCCAGCCATTGTTCCAGTGCATGCAGGTGGTATGGCCGATGGCTGTCCAGATACACCGGATGCAGGCCAAAGGCGGCGTACAGCCCCTCGTGCACCAGCACCTGATCCCACAGGCGCTGCCAGTTGCCGTGCTCGACGCCCAGTATCACCAGCTTTTCGATGCCGAGGGCGCGAGCGGCGGCCAGCACCTGGGGGCGGTCCGCGTCGAAGTCTGGGAAGTCGAGATGGGTGTGGGTGTCGATCAGTTGCATGGTGCCTGCCCGGTGTCGAGGTTGTATGAACGGCAGGTTTGTACACCTGCGTGACAACATTCTGTGAGTCATTCCTGGCATTGGCCAGTCGAACGATCAGGGACGGCGGTTGTGGGGATCGCTGATAAAAAGGGGCCGCCGCATGATGCGCCTTCGCAAGATACTTGGCTGGTGCCTTGCCAGTCTTCTGCTGTTGATTGCAGCGCTGATGCTGTTTCTGGTGCTTTTCGATTGGAACCTGCTCAAGCCGACCATCAATGCGCGGGTTTCCGAAGCACTCAATCGGCCCTTCGTGATCGAGGGCAATCTGGCCGTCGCCTGGCAGCGCGAGCCCGACGAGCCTGGCCTGCGTGCCTGGATGCCCTGGCCCCATGTTTCCGCCGAGCAGCTTAGCCTGGGCAATCCCGAGTGGGCCAAGGGCGAGCAGTTCGTTTACCTGGAGCGTGTCGAGGCCAGCCTGTCGCCAGTGCCGCTGCTGTGGAAGACCCTGTCCATCCCGCGCATTCATCTGACCGGCGCCGACGCCGCCCTGGAGCGGTTGGCCGACGGGCGGGCCAACTGGACCTTCGATCTCGGCAAGCAAGAGCAGCCGGAAGAGGAACCGGCCTCGCCCTGGGTGATGGACATCGGCACCATCGGCTTCGACAAGGCCCGGGTCAGTGTCGACGATCAGGTTTCCCAGGCCAGCGTGAACCTGCAGGTCGAGCCGCTCGGCGAGCCCATCGCCTTTGCCGAGATCGTCGGCAAGTCCGCCAGCCAGACGGACGAGGGTGCTGCCCAGCCCCAGGATTACGCCTTTGCCTGGCAGGCCAAGGGGCGTTACAAGGAGCAGGCGCTCAGCGGCAGCGGTCGTATCGGCGGCTTGCTGGCCCTGCAGGACGCCCGCTTGCCATTTCCCGTACAGGCCGATGTGCGCGCCGGCACCACCCGGGTGCAGGTGGCCGGCACCCTGACCGACCCGAAGAACCTGGGCGCCCTGGACCTGCGCCTGCGTCTGTCGGGCGTCAGCCTCGGCAACCTGTATCCGCTGACTGGCGTGACGTTACCGGATACCCCGGCCTACTCCACTGACGGGCGATTGATCGCCCAGCTGCAGGACCCGGACGGCCCGCTGTTTCGCTACGAGAAGTTCAACGGGCGCATCGGTGACAGCGACATTCATGGGGACCTCACCTTCGTGGCCCGCAAGCCGCGCCCCAAACTGTCCGGAACTCTGGTGTCCGACCAGCTGCGTTTCGCCGATCTGGCACCGCTGATCGGCGCCGACTCCAACGCCGAGAAGAAGCAGCGTGGCGCGACCAGCGTCCAGCCGGCCAACAAGGCGCTGCCGGTCGAGGAATTTCGCACCGAGCGCTGGCGCGACATGGATGCCGACGTCAGCTTCACGGGCAAGCGCATCGTACACAGCGAGCAACTGCCCTTCACCGACCTGTTTACCCATGTGGTGCTCAATGACGGCAGGCTCAGCCTGGAGCCGCTACGTTTCGGGGTGGCGGGTGGCCGGCTGGATTCCACCCTGCGTCTGGACGGCAGCGCCGCGCCGCTCAGGGCCCAGGCCCAGTTGCGCGCGCGCAATTTCCGTCTGCGCCAGCTGTTTCCCAATGTCGAGGTGATGCAGAGCAGCCTCGGCGCATTGAATGGCGATGCCGCCATCAGTGGTACCGGCAACTCGGTGGCGACCCTGCTGGGCGGTGCCAACGGGCAGGTCAAACTGCTGATCAACGACGGTCGGGTCAGCCGTAACCTGATGGAGATCGCCGGCCTCAACGTCGGGAACTACCTGGTCGGCCGGCTGTTCGGTGACAACGAGGTGGAAATCAACTGCGCCGCCGCCAACCTGGACATCAAGCAGGGCGTCATGCGCCCGCAACTGATGGTGATCGATACCGAGAATGCGCTGATCGGCGTCGACGGCACGGTGAATTTCGGCACTGAGCAACTCGACCTGACCATTACCCCCGAATCGAAGGGGCTGCGGATCTTCTCGCTGCGCTCGCCGCTGTACGTACGCGGCACCTTCAAGAACCCCAACCCCGGCGTGAAGGCCGGCCCGCTGGCCTTGCGGGGTGCCGGCATGCTGGCTCTGGGCGCGCTGGTGGCGCCAGCCGCCGGCCTGGTGGCGCTGGTGGCCCCGAGTGGCGACCAGCCGAACGAGTGCGAACCGCTGCTGCAGCAGATCCGCCAGGGGGGCTAGGGGCTGAAGCGGATCTTCAGGCACCGCTCGATGGCATCCAGGCCCGGGTGGTAGCTGCCGTCCAGGGCATCGAGCAGCCGGTCGAACACCCGCTCGGCGATGCGCTCGTGCTGCTGGGAGATGGCGTTCACGCGCAGGGGCAGGAAGTCGAGCAATTGCGCATCGCCAAAGGTGCCGAGGCGCAGATTGCGACTGTCCAGTTCGGGGTGTTCGTACAGCGCATCGAGCACCCCTTCCAGCAATACGTAGGCGGTGGTTACCAACACGTCCGGCAGGCCATCGCTGGCCAGCAGCTGCTTCATTTGCCGGTAGCCCCACTGGCGGCTGAACTGCTCGGCGTGGCTGACGTTGATCAGGCCTTCGAAGCCGGCCAGAGCATCCCGAAAACCCTGCTCGCGGGCCTGGCTGATCGGCAGTTCCAGGCGCGCGCCGATCAGCGCCGCATGCCGCTGCCCCGCCTGCACCAGGCTACGGGTCAGCTGTTCGCCGGCCTGGCGGTCATCACTGACCACCGAATACAGGTAATCGGGATCCAGGGCGCGGTCGACGGCGACCACCGGAGTGCCGGCGGCGACCAGCTGACGGTAGTCGGCGGCGTCCTGGGGCAGGCAACTGGCGACGATCAGGGCGTCGCAGCGGCGCGAGCGGAACAATTCGAGCAGCTGGCGTTCGCTGTCCGGCTGATCGTCGGAGCTGGCGATCAGCAACTGGTAGCCGGCTGCCCGGGCACGCTGTTCCAGCAACTTGGCGAGGCGCGCGTAGCTGGGGTTTTCCAGATCCGGGAGGATGAAGCCCAGGCAGCGGCTTTCCCCACGGCGCAGACCGGCGGCCTGGGTGTTGGGGCGGTAGTCGTGCTTCTCCACGATTTCCAGCACGCGCTGCACGGTGGCCGCACTGATACGCCGCCTGGCGGCCTGGCCATTGATCACGTAGCTGGCCGTGGTCACGGAAACACCGGCCAGGCGGGCAATATCGGTCAACTTCAAGTGGCTGTCTCCTCTGCCGGGCCTTCAAGGATTACCCATTATCAGGTAACGTGCCAGTGCTAGATGAAACGATTCAGCAAACGAGTCGACTAAGCTAACAAGAATGTCCGCCAAGCCCGTCTGCAGCCGGTCTTGCTTGAGGAGAAGCGTCATGCTCGAACTACACCCTTCGCAAATCCAGATGGGCCGCCAGGCCGTCGACAAGCAGCAGGCGCTGGCCCAGCTTGCCGACAACCTGGTCGCCGACGGCCTGGTGGCCGCCGGATATCTGGATGGCATGCAGGCCCGTGAGCGTCAGGGGTCGACCTATCTGGGGCAGGGCATCGCCATCCCCCACGGCACCCCGGAAACCCGCGACCAGGTGTTCCAGACCGGCATGCGGCTGATCCAGTTTCCCGAAGGCGTGGACTGGGGTGACGGCCAGCGGGTGTACCTGGCCATCGCCATTGCCGCGCGTTCCGACGAGCATCTGCACCTGCTGCAGCTGCTCACCCGCGCGCTGGGCGAGGGCGATCTGAGTCAGGCGCTGCGCGAGGCGCCGGATGCCGAGGCGATTCTCGCCTTGCTACAGGGCGCCGCGCCGGAGCTGGCCCTGGATGCGCAACTGGTGAACCTGGGCGTTGCAGCCGAGGACCTCGACGAGCTGACCTGGCAAGGCGCGCGTTTATTGAAGAAGGCCGGTTGCTCGGCGGCCGGTTTCGCCGCCAGCCTGGTGCAGGCCGAGCCGTTGCCGCTGGGTAATGGGCTGTGGTGGCTGAGCAGCGAGCAGGGCGTCGAGCGTCCGGGCCTGGCCTTCGTCACCCCGGCGCAGCCGCTGCAGCGTGGCGACCAGCCGGTGGCCGGTCTGTTCTGCCTGGCCTGTCTGGGCGAGGGGCACCGCCAGGTGCTCGAGCGCCTGTGTGACCTGCTGATCGCCGGGCAGGGCGATGTATTGACCCAGGCCACCAGCAGCCGCGGCGTGCTCGAGGCGCTGGGCGCCGAGCTGCCGGCCGATTGGCCGAGCCTGCGCATTACCCTGGCCAATGCCCACGGTCTGCACGCGCGCCCGGCCAAGACGCTGAGCGAAATCGCCCAGGGGTTCGACGGTGAGGTTCGCGTGCGCTTGGCCGATGGCGCGGATGCGACCGTATCGGCGAAAAGCCTGAGCAAGTTGCTGGCTCTTGGCGCGCGGCGTGGTCAGGTGTTGGAATTCAGCGCCGATCCGGCCATCGCCGAGCAGGCGCTGCCGGCCATCGAAACGGCGGTGCGGGCCGGCCTGGGCGAGGACGTCGAGCCACTGCCGGAGCACGCCGAGAACATCGCCGAGCCGGCCCCCGAGGCGCCGATCGCGGACACCGTGGTCGCCCCGGTTGCCGGCTCGCGTGTGCATGCCGTGGCGGCCTCGCCCGGTATCGCCAGTGGCCCGGCGTTCGTGCGGCGCATGCCGAAACTCGACTACCCCGAGCGTGGTGAGGGCGTGGCGGCCGAGCGCCAGCGCCTGGACGCCGCCCTGCAGCACATCGATGGCGAAATCCAGCGCTTGGTCGAGCGCAGCGAAGAGGCCAGCATCCGAGATATTTTCGTCACTCACCAGGCGATGCTCCGCGATCCGGCGCTGCGCGAGGATGTCGAGGCGCGCCTGGCCAGCGGAGCCAGCGCTCAGGCCGCCTGGATCGGCGAGATCGAAGCGGCCGCGGCGCAGCAGGAGTCCCTGCATGATGCCCTGCTGGCCGAGCGTGCCGCCGACCTGCGTGACGTCGGTCGGCGGGTGCTGGCGCAGCTGTGTGGCGTCGAGGCGCCGCAGGAGCCGGTCGAGCCCTACATTCTGGTGATGGGCGAGGTCGGCCCGTCGGATGTCGCCAGCCTGGATCGCCAGCGCGTGGCCGGCATCGTCACCGCCCGGGGCGGGGCGACCGCCCACAGTGCGATTATTGCCCGGGCGTTGGGCATTCCCTGCGTAGTGGGTGCCGGTGAAAGCCTGCTGCTGCTGGACCAGGGCTGTCACCTGCTGCTCGACGGCGACCGTGGCCAGCTGTGGGTGCAGCCTGACCAGGCGACCCAGGCCCAGGCCGAGCGAGAGCGGCAGGCCAGCGAGCAGCGCCGCGAGCGTGCCCATGGCGAACGCCTGCAGCCAGCGCACACCCGCGATGGTCACGCTGTCGAGGTGGCCGTGAATATCGGTGCCAGTGGCGAAGCGGCCGGTGCGGTCGAGCTGGGCGCCGAAGCGGTGGGCCTGCTGCGTACCGAACTGGTGTTCATGGACCATGGCCAGGCGCCCGATGTGGCCACCCAGGAAGCCGAGTACCGCCGAGTGTTCGATGCCCTGCAGGGCCGGCCGCTGGTGGTGCGCACCCTGGATGTCGGTGGCGACAAGCCACTGCCGTACTGGCCGATGCCGGCAGAAGAAAACCCCTTTCTCGGGGTGCGCGGCATCCGTCTGACCCTGCAGCGCCCGGACATCATGGAAACCCAGCTGCGCGCCCTGTTGCAGGCCGCCGAGGGGCGACCGCTGCGCATCATGTTCCCGATGGTCGGGCAGGTCGAAGAGTGGCGTGCGGCGCGGGAGATGGTCGACAAGCTGCGCGGCGAGATTCCCCTGAGCGACCTGCAGCTGGGCATCATGATCGAGGTGCCATCCGCCGCGTTGCTGGCACCGGTGCTGGCCCGTGAAGTGGACTTCTTCAGCATCGGCACCAATGACCTGACCCAGTACACCCTGGCCATCGACCGTGGCCACCCGACGCTTTCCGCCCAGGCCGACGGCGTGCACCCCTCGGTGCTGCGCTTGATCGGCATGACGGTCGAGGCCGCCCATGCCGAAGGCAAGTGGGTCGGTGTGTGCGGCGAGCTGGCCGCCGACATGCTCGCCGTGCCGCTGCTGGTTGGCCTGGGGGTCGACGAGCTGAGCGTGGCCGCGCGCAGTATCCCGCTGGTCAAGGCGCGGATCCGCGAGCTGGATCTCCGTCATTGCCAGGCCCAGGCCCGCCAGGCGCTGTTGCTGCCCAGTGCGACGGCGGTGCGGGCCTTGGTCGAGGAGGCGCACTGATGGCGCGGATTCTTACCCTGACCCTCAACCCGGCGCTGGACCTGACCGTCAGCCTCGATACCCTGCAGCCGGGCAACGTCAACCGCAGCCTGGGCATGACCAGCCATGCGGCGGGCAAGGGGCTCAATGTGGCGCAGGTGCTCGCTGATCTCGGCCACAAGGTCACGGTCAGCGGCTTTCTCGGCCAGGCCAATGCGGCGCCATTCGAGCAGTTGATTCATCGCCGGGGTTTCACCGATGCCTTCGTGCGCGTGCTGGGTGAGACGCGCAGCAACATCAAGCTCGCCGAGCGCGACGGCCGCATCACCGACCTTAACGGACCGGGCCCCGAGGTGGACGAGGCCCATCAGGCGCAACTGCTCGCTCGGCTGGAAGAGATCGCCGCGGGTCATGATGCGGTGGTGGTGGCCGGCAGCCTGCCGCGCGGGGTGACGGTCGAATGGTTCGCCGCCCTGCTGCGCCGGCTGGCGGCCTCTGGCCTGCCGGTGGCGCTGGATACCAGTGGCGCGGCGCTGCGGGCCGGGCTGGCGACGAGCCCCTGGCTGATCAAACCCAACGAAGAGGAACTGGCCGAAGCCTGCGAGCTGGAGCCGGCGTCCGCCGAGCAGTTGGGCGCCGCCATCGACACGCTGCGCGCGGCCGGTGTCGAGCACGTGCTGCTCTCGCGGGGCTCGCAAGGCGCCGACTGGTTCGGCCCCCATGGCGTGCTCAATGCCCGGCCACCCCGAGTGGAGGTGGCCAGCACCGTGGGCGCTGGCGATTCGCTGCTCGCTGCCACGCTGCACGGCCTGCTCAGTGATTGGCCCGCCGAGCGCACGCTGCGCCTGGCAACGGCGGTCGCCGCTCAGGCGGTCACGCAAATCGGTTTCGGAATTCATGATCGGCAACAGCTCGCCCGCCTGGAAGCGGCCGTGACTGTCACGTCGAAACAATAATTAGAGGTCGCTGCAAATGAATGTGCTGATCGTTACTGCCTGCCCCAACGGGCAGGTTACCAGCGTGCTGTGTTCCCGCCTGCTGCAGGCGGCGGCCGAGCGGCTAGGGTGGTCCACCCAGGTCGAAGTGCACGATGCCAAGGCCATTGGCTCGCCGTTGAGCGCAGCGGCCATCGAGGCCGCGGAGTTGGTGCTGGTGGTCAAGACCGGCGAGCTGGATCTGCAGCGTTTCGTGGGCAAGCGCGTGGTGCAGTCGACGCCTTCCGAGGCGCTGGCCGACCCGCAACAGTTTCTGCGCAGCGCCGCCGAGCAGGCGCAGGTTCTCGAGCAGGCGGCGCCGGTCGCTGCCGCGGCTTCGGGCAAAGCGAAGCTGGTGGCGATCACCGCCTGCCCCACCGGTGTAGCGCACACCTTCATGGCGGCCGAGGCGCTGCAACAGGCGGCCGAGCAACTGGGCTACGACTTGAAGGTCGAGACCCGCGGCTCGGTCGGCGCGCGCAACCTGCTCGACGAGGCGAGCATCGCGGCGGCCGATGTAGTGCTGCTGGCCACCGATATCGAAGTGGAAACCGACCGCTTCGCCGGCAAGAAGGTCTATCGCTGCGGCACGGGCATCGCCCTCAAGCAGCCGAAGCAGACGCTGCAGAAGGCCCTGGCCGAAGGCGTTCTGCAACAGGGCGCGGGGCAGGCGCAGAGCGCCGAGAGCGGCAAGTCCGCCACCAGGAGCGGCCCCTACAAGCACCTGTTGACCGGGGTGTCCTTCATGCTGCCGATGGTGGTGGCGGGGGGGTTGCTGATCGCCCTGTCGTTCGTGTTCGGCATCGAGGCCTTCAAGCAGGAAGGCACGCTGCCAGCGGCGTTGATGAAGATCGGTGGCGATGCCGCGTTCGCGCTGATGATCCCGGTGCTGGCGGGTTATATCGCCTATTCGATCGCCGACCGCCCCGGGCTTGCGCCGGGGATGATCGGTGGCATGCTGGCCAGCGCCCTGGGCACCGGTTTCCTGGGCGGCATCATCGCCGGCTTTCTGGCCGGTTACCTGGCCTTGGGGCTGAACCGCTGGCTGCGCCTGCCGCAGAGCATCGAAGCGCTCAAGCCGATTCTGCTGATTCCGCTACTGGCCAGCCTGGTCACCGGCCTGGCGATGATCTACGTGGTGGGGACCCCGGTTGCCGGCATCATGGCGTCCCTGGAGACCTTCCTGCAGAACATGGGCACCACCAACGCGATCCTGCTCGGGCTGCTGCTCGGCGGCATGATGTGCGTGGACCTGGGCGGGCCGATCAACAAGGCCGCTTATGCCTTCTCGGTTGGCCTGCTGGCCTCGCAGAGCTATGCGCCGATGGCCGCGACCATGGCTGCGGGCATGGTGCCGCCGATTGGCATGGCCATCGCCACCCTGCTGGCACGGCGCAAGTTCAGCCAGACCGAGCGTGAGGCCGGCAAGGCTGCCGGGGTGCTGGGGTTGTGCTTCATTTCGGAGGGGGCGATTCCCTTCGCCGCGAAGGATCCACTGCGGGTCATCCCGGCCAGCATCGCCGGTGGTGCACTGACCGGCGCGCTGTCGATGTACTTCAGCTGCAAGCTGATGGCGCCGCATGGCGGCCTGTTCGTATTGCTGATCCCCAACGCCATCAACCATGCGCTGCTGTACCTGCTGGCTATCGTGGCGGGCAGCCTGGTGACCGGCGTGGTCTACGCGCTGATCAAGCGCCAGGAAGTCGAAGCCCTGGCGGTCGCTGCCAAGGCCTGAAAGAACAATGGGGCATTGATCGATGCCCCATTGCGGTTCAGCGAGTGCCGAAGACCACCATGGTCTTGCCCTTCACGTACACCAGGCCCTGTTCCTCCAGGGACTTGAGGACGCGGCCGACCATTTCCCGCGAGCAGCCGACGATACGGCCGATTTCCTGGCGGGTGATCTTGATCTGCATGCCGTCCGGGTGGGTCATCGCATCAGGCTGCTTGCACAGGTCGAGCAGGGTGCGCGCCACGCGCCCGGTCACGTCGAGAAACGCCAGGTCGCCGACCTTGCGGGTGGTGTTGCGCAGGCGCTCGGCCATCTGCGAGCCCAGGGCGAACATGATGTCCGGGTCCTGCTGGGTCAGTTCGCGGAACTTGGTGTAGCTCAGCTCGGCCACTTCACATTCGGTTTTCGCACGTACCCAGGCGCTGCGCTCCTTTTCGGCGCCTTCCTTGCAGAACAGCCCCATCTCGCCGAAAAAATCGCCCGGGTTGAGGTAGGCGATGATCATCTCGCGGCCATCGTCATCTTCGATCAGGATGGTGACCGAGCCCTTGACGATGAAGTACAGGGTTTCGCTGCGGTCACCAGCGTAGATGATGGTGCTCTTGGCCGTGTAGCGACGACGGTGGCAATGGGCCAGGAGCTTGTCGAAGTTCTTGACCTTTGGCGTGAGGGTAATAGCGACCATGCCTGGAATTCCAAATGGGTGAAGATGGGCCTGTGACAGGCGTGATTAGATGACGCTGTCCAGTTCCGGTACGACCTGCTGCGGCCCGGGTGAATACCTTGTTCTTGATTGTTATCGAGCGGGAACCTGTCATACCGCATGAACGCGATTGTGCCACTAAAACGGCATCATCATGGACGGTGATACCTACCGGCGGTCCGTTTTTGTGAGTTGTTGCACGTTCTTACGGGAACTCTACCAGCATCTGCGGCTCGCGGTGCAAATGCAGCGCTGTGATAAGCTGCCGGCCTTTTAAGAGGAGGGCGGCAACGATGAAAGCTCGCGTTCAATGGGCCGGGGAAGCGCTGTTTCTCGGCGAGTCGGGCAGCGGCCATGCGGTGGTGATGGACGGGCCTCCCGAGAACGGCGGCCGCAATCTGGGCGTGCGCCCCATGGAAATGCTGCTGATCGGCCTGGGCGGCTGCAGCAACTTCGATGTGGTGAGCATCCTCAAGAAATCCCGCCAGCCGGTCGAGAGTTGCGAAGCCTTTCTGGAGGCCGAGCGGGCGTCCGAGGATCCCAAGGTGTTCACCAAGATTCACCTGCATTTCGTGGTCAAGGGCCGCGGCCTCAAGGAAGCCCAGGTCAAGCGGGCGGTAGAGCTGTCGGCGGAGAAGTACTGCTCGGCTTCGATCATGCTCGGAAGGGCTGGCGTGGAGATCACCCACGATTACGAAATCGTCGAGCTGGGTGCCTGAGAGGGCAGGGCGACTCGCATCGCCCTGTGATTGTTCGGGTCAGATGCGGTAAGTGGTTTTGGTCATGACTTTGGACAAGAGCGTCATGCCCAGCTTGACCGGTGCGGGGAAACGCACGCCACCGGCATCCAGCGCGGTGTTGGCGTGCTCCAGCTCATCGCTGCGCATCTGCGCCAGAATCGCCCGGGACTTGGCGTCCTGTTCGGGGATCTGCTCCAGGTGCTCGTCCAGGTGCTTGACCACCTGATCCTCGGTCGCGGCGACGAAGCCCAGGCTGACCCGGTCGCTGACCAGGCCGGCCACCGCACCCACGCCGAACGACAGTCCGTAGAACAGCGGATTGAGCACGCTGGGATGGCTGCCCAGCTGGCGAATGCGTTGCTCGCACCAGGCCAGGTGATCGATTTCCTCATCCGCCGCACGTTCCATGGCTTCGCGCACCCGCGGCAGTCGCGCGGTCAGCGCCTGGCCCTGATACAGCGCCTGGGCGCACACCTCACCGGTGTGGTTGATGCGCATCAGCCCGGCGATATGGCGGGTCTGCTGGGCATCGAGCTCGGTTTCCTGCTCGACGATGGCGGGCGACGGGCGCGAGGGTTGCCCACTGAAGGGCAGTAGCGTGCGCAGCGCCATATCGGCTTGCAGCAGCAGGCGGTCGGCGGGTGAATAAAGGCGGTCGTTGGCCATGAGGTTTCTCCGGCGAGGACATGAGCGGCCAGTCTACCGCAAATGGTATTTCCAGGTCGCGACGCCCGGCGCGCAGGGGCAAATGTGCGGCACGTCCATTGCGCCGCATCCGTCACTTGCTCGCCCGCCAGGTTGGCAGGACTATGTGCTGCCGCTTGGGCATAAGGAGTTGCTGTGAAGAACGATATTCACGACCTGGGACTGGTGCTCGATTCCAAGGTCAAACTGGTACTGATCGAGTCCTGGGACGAGCGGCGGGTGCTGGAAACCCTGACCGGCCTGGCGGTGCGCCGCGGCCTGAGCCTGTTCACCTGGTCGATCACCGGTGGTTTGCTGCGCGGCGACTTCATCGGCGAGGCATTCGCCGAGAGCGATAGCCACGAGCCCGAGGCGGCGTTGCGGCTGATCAAGGCCGACCCGCAGGCCAGCCTCTACGTGATGTGCGACCTGCATCCCTTTCTTGCCGACAACCCGAAGCTGGTGCGCCTGCTCAAGGAGGTCGCCATGGCCGATGCGGCCCAGGCGCCAACCCTGGTGCTGGTGTCCCACGCTTGCAAGTTGCCGCCGGAGGTGCAGCGTTATGCCGCCCGTTTCAATCTGGCGCTGCCGGGTGAAGACGAGCTGCTGGCCATCGTGCGCGAGGAGGCGGCGCGCTGGAGCGAGCGCAACCGTAATCGTCGGGTGCGTACCGACAACCGCACCCTGCAGCAGGTGGTGAAGAACCTGCGTGGCATGAGCCACGCCGAGGCGAGGCTGCTGGCGCGCAACCTGATCTGCGATGACGGCGCCATCACTCAGGAAGACCTGCCGGAGTTGAACAAGGCCAAGTTCGAGCTGCTCGATCTCGACGGCGTGCTCAGCTATGAACACGACACGGCGCGGTTCGCCGATGTCGGTGGGCTGGCCAATCTGAAACGCTGGCTGGGCGAGCGCCAGCGCATGTTCTTTGCCGGCGAAGGTGTGGACATCCCCAAGGGCATGCTGCTGGTCGGGGTGCAGGGTTCGGGCAAGAGCCTTGCAGCCAAGGCGGTTGCCGGGCTGTGGGGCTTGCCGCTGCTGCGCCTGGATTTCGGTTGCCTGTACAACAAGTTCTTCGGTGAGACCGAGCGCAATCTGCGCGAGGCGCTGGCGCTGGCCGAACAGATGTCGCCCTGCGTGCTGTGGGTCGACGAGATCGAGAAGGGCCTGGCCAGCGGCGACCAGGATGGTGGCGTCAGCCAGCGCGTGCTGGGAACCCTGCTGACCTGGATGGCCGAGCGCAAATCCTCGGTGTTCATGGTGGCGACCGCCAACCTGATCGATCGCCTGCCGCCTGAGCTGGTGCGCAAGGGACGTTTCGACGAGCTGTTCTTCGTCGACCTGCCCGAGGCCGAGATCCGCGCGGAGATCTTTCGCATCCACCTGCAGCGCCGCGAACTGGAACCCTCGGCGTTCGACCTGGCGCAACTGGCGGCGGCCTCCGACGGTTTTTCGGGCGCCGAGATCGAGCAGGTGGTGGTCAGCGCCCTGTATGCGGCCCAGGCGCAACAGCAGGCGGTCGATAACGGCACGCTGTTGCGGGGTATCCAGGCCACCTCGCCGTTGTCGGTGATCATGGCCGAGCGGCTGGGCGAACTGCGGGCCTGGGCGCGCGGGCGGACGGTCAGCGCGAACTGAGGCTCAGGGGCGGCCGAAGCGGCGATTGATGCGCGCCGAGATTCGCCGCACCAGCCAGCGCGGAAACAGCCGGGGCGCCATCGTCAGCAGGCGATTGCGCCAACCGGGCACGATGATCGCGCGGTTACGCTCCAGGCCGCGCACGGCGATCAGTGCCACCTCTTCGGCGCTCAGCATCAGCTTGCCGCGTTCGAGCGCCGTGGTATCTAGCTGCGCATTGCGGAAGAAGGCGCTGTGGGTCGGGCCGGGGCAGAGCACCGAGACCTTGACCCCATGGGGGCGCAGTTCCTCGCGCAGCCCTTCGGAGAAGTGCAGCACGTAGGCCTTGCTGGCGTAGTAGCTGCTCATCCAGGGGCCGGGCTGGAACGCGGCGACCGAGGCGATATTAAGAATCTGCCCGTGGCCGCGGGCAGCCATGACCGTGCCGATGGCGTGGCACAGGCGCGCCAGGGCCAGCACGTTGACTTCCAGCAGTTGCTGCTCACGGCGCCAGTCCTGGGCGACGAATGCGCCACCACTGCCCAGCCCCGCATTGTTCACCAGCAGCTCGATGACCTGGCCGTTCTGCTCCAGCTCATGCAATAGACCGGAAAGCTGCAGCGGTTCGCTGAGGTCGCAGACCCGAAACAGCACGTCCACGGAAAAGCGCTGGGTCAGCTCATAAGCGATGCTTTCCAGCGCGTCGCGTTTGCGTGCCACGAGGATCAGGTTACGCCCGCGACGGGCCAGCGCTTCGGCCAACGCAAGGCCGATGCCGCTCGAGGCACCCGTGACCAGGGCATAACGTGACATGAGGTTCTCCAGAGCACTTCGCGGGCGGGTGTATAGCCTATCCGCAACCGAGCTGTCAGCGCTGCACTAGCAGCGCCGGCGAAGAAAATAAAATGCTTAGGGTCTGTTGCCGTTTCACGCACGGCCGCGCCGGAGCCCGTTTTGCCGCGAAGCAAGGGCCGCGCCCGCTCCCGGCGGGCTTGCGGCATTTCCCACATCCATGTGGGTCACACAGCCGCGAAATTTTAGTGAGCTAAATGAGCCGGCGAGAAACGTAGCATCGCGGCAAAACGGGCCCGGCCCTTCGGGTGGGGCCGCCTAGGTTGCGCGGGAAATCTCGCCATGCGTCGTTGGAGTACTTGGCAAGGGAAAACGCGAACGGCTAGTCCATTGCCTGCGTCCTCCGCCTAGCGGATCGCCACCCGGCCTGGCGAGATTTCTCGCGGCAACGCGGCTCGCGTTGAAACGGCAACAGACCCTAGGGCGTGGCGCATCAGCTGCCGCTCAACAGTTCGCCGAACAGGCCGCCGAAGATCGCCAGCATGGCAAAGCCACTGAGGAACATCATCAGCAGGCCGCCGATCAGCAGGATCAGGAAGATCCCCGCCACCAGGTTCACGCCGAGGCTGTTGGGCGGCGGTGGCGGGCCGTAGCGGTTGCTGCCAGCGGGGCCCGGCACCACCAGCATGACGATCCAGAATACGCTGCTGATGATTGGCACCACGTTGAGCAGCCACAACCAGCCGGACCAGCCCATGTCATGCAGGCGCTGCACGCCGATCTGCGCGCTGATCACCAGCATGCCGATCACCGCGCCGACCATCAGGATGCTGCCGAGGGTTTCGGCGACCACCGTGATGGCCGAGATACCGGCCATGATGGCGACGAAGATGAACAGCAACGCCAACGACCAGGCCAGGTAACGCATCCTGCCGATACGACCCTTGAACGAGTTGATCTTCAACTGGCCAACCTGGCCGGCATGCGGGTCGATATCCGCCTTGGGTGGCGAGTAGGGCGTCTGCGGCTGAGCGGCGGCAGTCGAGCTGGGACGAGGTTGCATGCCCTCTGGCGCTGCTGCCTGGCGAGCCAGATACTTCTCGATGATCACACCACAGGCCGAGCACTCGGCAGCCGTGAACTGCTGGTGGCCGCATTTGGGGCAGGTCATGGACGTCTGCGGCTGTGCCGCTGGCTCCACATTGGCGGCTTTTTCTTCATCCGTTTCCACGAGGCTCAGCGCCGCGGCCAGGTCCGGCTCCTTGCGGGCGCGGGCGCCGGCACGTTGCAGCACGTTCAGGTATTGCTCGGCCTGGGCTTCTTCCAGGTCGCGCTTGATGGCCACCGGGCCGCGGCCAAACAGGGTGTCGATACGTGCGCGATCGCTTTTGAACAGGCTGGCCAGGTTGGCCTTGACCTCGTCCAGCGAAGTGCCAGGCATCAGGCTGCCATCGAAGACGATCTTGTAGCGGAGCTGGCTCATGCGCGTCCTTGTCTGCACGGAAAGAAGTGATCGCCGACCCTATCCCGCCGCCATCGGTTCGACAAGTGGGCGCGGGTCGGTTTTCAGTGCAGCTGAGCGGTGGTTCTCAGCTTGCCAGTAGGCGCGCTGTCGGCGGGTCAGAATGGCCTGACCACGACCAGGATGACGATGGCGAGCAATAGCAGCACCGGCACCTCGTTGAACCAGCGGTAGAACACGTGGCTGCGTGTGTTCTCACCGCGGGCCAGGCGCTTGTACATGGCGCCGCACAGGTGGTGGTAACCCACCAGCAGGATCACCAGGGTCAGCTTGGCATGCATCCACCCCTGGCTCATCCAGCCGGGGGCGAGCATCAACAGGCCCACGCCCAGTACCAGCGTGGCGATCATCGCCGGTGTCATGATGCCTCGGTACAGCTTGCGCTCCATGGTGCTGAACCGTTCACGGCTCGGTGCGTCCTCGCTCATGGCGTGGTACACGAACAGCCGGGGCAGGTAGAACAGACCGGCAAACCAGCAGACCATGGCGACGATGTGCAGGGCTTTGATCCACGGATAAAGCATTGCCGTTCCTTTTCGTAGGTTGTGCTTGCGATACTAGTGCCCATGATGGCAATAGTCATCAGGACGGTTGGCCGCAGGCGGGGTGGGCCTTATCATCGAATTTTCCGTCGAACAGTTTCGAGGCACCCGATGCGCCCATCTGCTCCCTTTGCGATTACACCGCGGCCCTGCGGGCACAGCGTGCCTGGGCATCGATTCTGATGTCGGGTTGGGAGGTTCGCCCCAGCAACCGTGCCCAGGAGCGGCGTCTCCGGGTCTCGCTGGTGCTGCTGCTTGTCGCGGTGCCGCTCGCCTTTTACGCGGGCAATTGGTGGCAAGCCAGGTCCACGCAGCAGCGGGCATTGGCATTTGAACAGACCCAGGCGCAGGTCGAGGCGCAGGCGCGCGAGCTGGACGAGTTGCGTCAGCGCATGGCGGTGCTCAGCAGTGGTGAACAGCTGGCGCAACAATCCAACGAGCAGAGCCGCCTGACCATCAAGCTGCTGGAGGAGCAGAACTTCAAGCAGCAGCAGGAACTGGCCTTCTACAAAGGGGTGTTGGCGCCGGACAGCAAAGTCACTGGCCTGCTGATCCGCAGCTTCGATGTCCACGCAACGGAAACACCGGGCGTCTATCGTTTCAAACTCATGCTCAGCCGCATCGGCGGGGATGACAAGCCGCTGCAGGGTCGTTTGCACGTGCAGTTGGAAGGCAGCATGAACGGCAAGGCGACGAGCCTGCCGCTCAGCCAGTTGAGCGGCGATCTCCCGGCAGGCTCGACCGAGAAGGCGATCCCCTTCGCATTCAAGCACCTGCAGGCGATTCCCGAAGGGGGGCGGCTGGGTGAGCTGCGAATTCCCGAGGGTTTCGTGCCCAAGCGCATAGGTATCAAGGCTGATGTCGAGGGTGGAAAAGCCGTCGAGCGTCAAATCGAGTGGACTGACGGATAGGTGATGGTTCGCCATGTGGAATAAAGGCAAGGGCAAGGCTGACATGCAGCGTTTCGCGGGCAAGACCAGCCTGATCGCGGCGGGCGCGGTATTTCGCGGCGACCTGGAGTTCCAGGGCGCGGTGCAGATCGATGGCAAGGTGCTCGGCGATATCCTTACCGAGCAGGGGTTGGTGCGGGTCAGCGTCGAGGGGCAGGTTGAAGGCGAGGTGCGTGCCCCCCATGTAGTGATCGACGGCGAGATCGTCGGCGATGTCTATGCCGGCCAGCACGTCGAACTGGGGCCCAAGGCCCGGGTTCGCGGCAATCTCTACTATGGCCTGATGGAAATGGCCATGGGCGCCCAGGTCGAGGGTGGCTTGCGGCCGATCAAGGAGCAGGACCGACCGTTGGAGCTGCCCGAGAGCCTGGAAGACGGCCAATAGTTGACCAATTTTCTAGGGTAAGCGGATAATACAGCGCTACCACGCAGTATGGGCGCCTGGCGCCGGGAGAGAGAACATGAGCGTCGAAACCTTCACCCCAGCCGCTGCGATGCAGTTCACGCAGGGAGCGGCCAGCAAGGTTAAGAGCCTGGTTGATGAAGAGGGCAACCCGCGCCTGAAGCTGCGCGTGTTCGTGACCGGGGGCGGTTGCTCGGGCTTCCAGTACGGCTTCACCTTCGATGAGGAGGTGGCCGATGACGACACCATCGTCGAGCGCGAGGGCGTCAGCCTGGTCGTCGACCCGATGAGCTTCCAGTACCTGGTGGGTGCGGAAGTGGATTATCAGGAAGGACTCGAGGGCTCTCGCTTCGTGATCAAGAACCCCAACGCGACCACCACTTGCGGTTGCGGCTCGTCCTTCTCGATCTGAGTTCTGCCCTTGCATGAAAACGCCGCGCATTTGCGCGGCGTTTTCGTTTGCGCCTCGGCTCAGGCTGGGTAGATGGCGCCGAGCACCCGCAAGCCCCGGGCACCGGTAACCTCGGGCCGGTTGGCGGGGATGCCATTGAGGCAACAGTGAGCCAGCCAGGCAAACGCCATGGCCTCGACCCAGTCGGCAGGCACGCCATGATTGTCGGTACTGCTCACCTGGGCTGCGGGCAGCAACGCCTGCAAACGTGCCAGCAGCGCCCTGTTATGGGCACCGCCGCCGCAGACCAGCAATTGAGCGCAGCCTGGTTGCGCGTGCTGCAGCGAAGCCGCGATGCTGGTGGCCGTCAGCTCCAGCAGGGTGGCCTGCACATCCTGTGGCTCAAAGGCAGGCTGCGCGCTCAGGTGCTGCAGCAGCCAGGGCAGGTTGAACAGCTCGCGCCCGGTGCTCTTCGGTCCCGTGGCCTGGAAGAACGGATCCGCCAGCAGCGCCGTCAGCAATTCAGGTTGCACTACACCGCTGGTAGCCCAGGCGCCATCCTTGTCATAGGCATGGCCGAGATGATGGTGAATCCACGCATCCATCAGCACGTTGCCCGGCCCGCAGTCGAAGCCCTTGGCGGGCTTGCCTTGTTCCAGCAGGCTGAGGTTGCTGAAACCGCCCACGTTGAGAATCGCTCGGGCAGCGCCGGGGCTCGCGAAAAGCGCCTCATGAAAGGCCGGCACCAGCGGCGCGCCCTGGCCGCCGGCTGCCACATCGCGGCGGCGAAAGTCGGCCACTACGGTAATACCGGTCAGTTCGGCCAGCAGGGCAGGGTTGCCGATCTGGATGGTGAAGCCCCGCGCGGGTTCATGGCGTACGGTCTGGCCATGGCTGCCGATGGCGCGAATGGCGTCTGGTAGCAGGTTCTGCTCGCGCAACAGGCTGTTGACGCCCTCGGCGACCAGCTGCGCCCACCGCTGTTCGGCAAGGGCGGCGCGGGCCAGTTCGTCCGCGCCAGAGCTGCACAGTTCGAGCAGCTGCTGGCGAAGCGAATCGGGAAAGGCCTGGTAGTGATGGGCGAGCAATCGAGTGCGCTCGCCCTGCTCGACAAGGGCGATGTCCAGCCCATCGAGACTGGTACCGGACATCACGCCGAGATAGAGCACGGGGTCAGCGCTTGTTGAGTGCGAGCATGGTGGCTTTTTCCTGATCCATGCGCGCCATCAGCGGTTTGCTCATCTGCAGGAAACGCTGCTTTTCCTGGCGAGCGATCGGATCGGACATCGGCAGCTTCTGGCTCAGCGGGTCGACGTGGGTGCCGTTGACCTGGAACTCGTAGTGCAGGTGCGGGCCGGTCGACAGGCCGGTGGTACCGATGTAGCCGATGATCTGGCCCTGCTTGACGCTGCCGCCGGTGCGCACGCCCTTGGCGAAACCCTGCATGTGCGCATAGAGGGTGCGATAGCGGCTACCGTGTTGCAGCACCACGGTATTGCCGTAACCACCCTTGCGGCCGGCGAGGATGACCTTGCCATCGCCGGCAGCCTTGATCGGCGTGCCACGGGGGGCGGCATAATCGACGCCCTTGTGAGCGCGGATCTTGTTGAGGATGGGGTGCTTGCGGCCGTTGGAGAAGCGCGAGCTGATACGGGCGAAGTCTACCGGGGTACGAATGAAGGCCTTGCGCATGCTGTTGCCGTCGGCATCGTAGTAACTGACGTTGCCTTGCTTGTCGGTATAGCGAACGGCGGTATAGGTCTTGCCACGGTTGGTGAAACGCGCGGAAAGAATGTTGCCGGTGCCGACCGATTTATCGCCGACCTTCTTGTTCTGGTAGATCACCTCGAACTCGTCGCCTTCACGAATATCCATGGCGAAGTCGATGTCGTAGCCGAAGATGTTGGCCAGATCCATGGTCAGGTTGTGGGACAGGCCGGCACGCTTGGCCGCCACGAACAGCGAGCTGTTGATCACCCCGTGGGCGTAGGACTCGTGCACATCCGGCTTGACCATCTCACGCTTGAAATCGTAACCGCTGTCGGTCTTGCTCAGGCTGATGCTTTCCAGGTCGCTGAGCTGGCTGTGCAGGCTTTCCAGCTGCCCCGCGTCGCTCAGCTGGAACTGCAGTTCCTGGCCGACCTTGAGGCGGGCCAATTGCTTGGCTTCCTTGCTGCTGTTGATCACCTCATGCAGGGTATTGGAACTCAGGCCCACCTTGCTGAACACCGTGGAGAGCGTGTCGCCATTGGCCACGGTGACCGTCTTGTTGCGTGGATCTTCGGGCGGCTGCTCGGCAACTTCCGGCTCTGCCTCAAGCTCGGCATTCTGCGATTGGTTGTTGCCTTCTATTTGCGCGAACGGCGAGTCGACGTCTTCCTCGGTTGCGCCGTCTGCCTGATTGCCGGGCAGGCTCTGCTGAATCTGCTCGGAACCATTGTCCATGTCCAGATTGAGGAAGGTCTTCTTGGCTTCTACTTCGCGGGAGGGAAACACCAGGAGCGCGAGGCTGAGGAGGGCGGCAACGCCGCTGGCTGCGATGATGTGTGTCTTGGGATAGAGCGGCGGCGCTTTAGTTGTAGAGGTCATAGGGCTGCTTTTTGGTGAAGTGAAAAGATGAAGAGGAAAAAGAAGAAACTGATGAATATGCAGTAACTGTATAAAATATAACCAAATCTACCTCGAGGCAACCCCGCAGGTGATGGTCGGCGCCTGGAGTGAGCGATGCAGGGCAAAACTTGTCATTTGTGGGCGATCTTGTATGGTTGGAGCCCTTTTGAATCTGGTGGCTGTGAGTCCTATGAAGTCGGTTGAAGAGCAGCTCGCGCTGATCAAGCGCGGTGCGGAGGAAGTCCTTGTTGAAGCTGAGCTGATCGAGAAGCTCAAGCGCGGTGAGCCGCTGCGTATCAAGGCAGGCTTCGATCCGACTGCACCGGATCTGCACCTGGGGCATACCGTGCTTATTAATAAGCTGCGCCAGTTCCAGGAGCTGGGACATCAGGTGATCTTCCTGATCGGCGACTTCACCGGGATGATCGGCGACCCCAGTGGCAAGAGTGCCACGCGCCCACCCCTGACCCGTGAGCAGGTGCTGGAGAATGCAGAGACCTACAAGGCTCAGGTCTTCAAGATCCTCGATCCGGCCAAGACCGAAGTCGCCTTCAACTCCACCTGGATCAACGAGTTGACCCCGGCCGACTTCATTCGCCTGGCCTCCCAGTACACCGTGGCGCGCATGCTCGAGCGCGACGACTTCGACAAGCGCTATACCGGTAACCAGCCGATCGCCATCCACGAATTCCTGTACCCGCTCGTGCAGGGCTACGACTCGGTGGCGCTGCGCGCCGATGTCGAGCTCGGTGGTACCGATCAGAAATTCAACCTGCTGATGGGACGCGAGCTTCAGCGCGCGTACGGCCAGTCCTCCCAGTGCGTCGTCACCATGCCGCTGCTCGAGGGGCTGGATGGCGTGAAGAAGATGTCCAAGTCCCTGGGCAACTATATCGGCATCCAGGAAGCGCCGGGGGTCATGTACAACAAGCTGGTGTCCATGCCCGATGCGCTGATGTGGCGTTACTTCGAGCTGCTCAGCTTCCGCAGCATGGATGAGATCGAGCAATTCAAGAAGGATGTCGAGGCCGGGGCGAACCCGCGCGACATCAAGATCAAGCTGGCCGAGGAAATCGTCGGCCGTTTCCATGGCGAAGAGGCGGCTGCCAATGCCCACCGTTCTGCCGGTAACCGCATGAAGGAGGGTGAGCTGCCCGAGGACCTGCCAGAAGTCGAGCTGGCCGCGGCCGATGACATGCCGATCGCCGCACTCCTTAATAAGGCAGGCCTGGTGAAAAACGCAGCGGTCGCGCGTGATCTGCTCGGCTCCAATGGTGTGCGCGTGGATGGTCAGGTGGTCGATCGCAACTTCGTGTTCAAGCTGGGTGCGACCCACGTTTGCCAGGCCGGCAAGAAGGCCTTTGCACGCGTTACGCTGAAATCCGAATAAAGCGCAAATAAAGGGTTGACCTGAGTTTCTGGGGGTCTATAATGCGCACCACTTCCGGCGCGGCCTGATCTGAAAACTCCTTGTAGATCAACGAGTTAGATGAAAATAAAGGTTGCACGGACGGCGAATTCGAGTAGAATGCGCCGGCATCGACAGGGCGGTTTGAGTGGCGCTGTTGATGGCTCGATCAGGTTTGATCGAAGGCGGTAAAGAGGGTGTTGACAGCGGTTTGTAACGCTGTAGAATGCGCCTCCCGCTGGAGAGAAGATGATCTGGTCGGGCGCTGCAAGGTGTTGAGAAGAAAGAAAAAGTTCTTCAAAAACAACTTGACAGCAAATGAGGGTGCTGTAAGATGCGCGCCTCGGTTGAGACGAAAGCCTCAGCCAACCGTTCTTTAACAACTGAATCAAGCAATTCGTGTGGGTGCTTGTGGGTTAAGACTGACTGATCGCAAGATTATCAGCATCACAAGTAAACACTCGTTAATTCGAGAGTTACCTCTCTAGCGATAGAGAGATTTGCGATTGCTGAGCCAAGTTTAGGGTTTTCTCAAAACCCAAGCAGTATTGAACTGAAGAGTTTGATCATGGCTCAGATTGAACGCTGGCGGCAGGCCTAACACATGCAAGTCGAGCGGTTGAAGGGAGCTTGCTCCCTGATTCAGCGGCGGACGGGTGAGTAATGCCTAGGAATCTGCCTATTAGTGGGGGACAACGTTTCGAAAGGAACGCTAATACCGCATACGTCCTACGGGAGAAAGCAGGGGACCTTCGGGCCTTGCGCTAATAGATGAGCCTAGGTCGGATTAGCTAGTTGGTGGGGTAAAGGCTCACCAAGGCGACGATCCGTAACTGGTCTGAGAGGATGATCAGTCACACTGGAACTGAGACACGGTCCAGACTCCTACGGGAGGCAGCAGTGGGGAATATTGGACAATGGGCGAAAGCCTGATCCAGCCATGCCGCGTGTGTGAAGAAGGTCTTCGGATTGTAAAGCACTTTAAGTTGGGAGGAAGGGTTGTAGATTAATACTCTGCAATTTTGACGTTACCGACAGAATAAGCACCGGCTAACTCTGTGCCAGCAGCCGCGGTAATACAGAGGGTGCAAGCGTTAATCGGAATTACTGGGCGTAAAGCGCGCGTAGGTGGTTTGTTAAGTTGGATGTGAAAGCCCCGGGCTCAACCTGGGAACTGCATCCAAAACTGGCAAGCTAGAGTACGGTAGAGGGTGGTGGAATTTCCTGTGTAGCGGTGAAATGCGTAGATATAGGAAGGAACACCAGTGGCGAAGGCGACCACCTGGACTGATACTGACACTGAGGTGCGAAAGCGTGGGGAGCAAACAGGATTAGATACCCTGGTAGTCCACGCCGTAAACGATGTCAACTAGCCGTTGGAATCCTTGAGATTTTAGTGGCGCAGCTAACGCATTAAGTTGACCGCCTGGGGAGTACGGCCGCAAGGTTAAAACTCAAATGAATTGACGGGGGCCCGCACAAGCGGTGGAGCATGTGGTTTAATTCGAAGCAACGCGAAGAACCTTACCTGGCCTTGACATGCTGAGAACTTTCCAGAGATGGATTGGTGCCTTCGGGAGCTCAGACACAGGTGCTGCATGGCTGTCGTCAGCTCGTGTCGTGAGATGTTGGGTTAAGTCCCGTAACGAGCGCAACCCTTGTCCTTAGTTACCAGCACCTCGGGTGGGAACTCTAAGGAGACTGCCGGTGACAAACCGGAGGAAGGTGGGGATGACGTCAAGTCATCATGGCCCTTACGGCCAGGGCTACACACGTGCTACAATGGTCGGTACAAAGGGTTGCCAAGCCGCGAGGTGGAGCTAATCCCATAAAACCGATCGTAGTCCGGATCGCAGTCTGCAACTCGACTGCGTGAAGTCGGAATCGCTAGTAATCGTGAATCAGAATGTCACGGTGAATACGTTCCCGGGCCTTGTACACACCGCCCGTCACACCATGGGAGTGGGTTGCACCAGAAGTAGCTAGTCTAACCTTCGGGAGGACGGTTACCACGGTGTGATTCATGACTGGGGTGAAGTCGTAACAAGGTAGCCGTAGGGGAACCTGCGGCTGGATCACCTCCTTAATCGAAGATCGCAGCTTATTCATAAGCTCCCACACGAATTGCTTGATTCATTGTAGAAGACGATGCTGTAACGCCTTGCCTAGGCCGGTGCTCAGTTGGTTGGAGCGCACCCCACGCTGTTGTAGAGAGTAGGGTGAGGTCGGCTTGGTGCCGCCCTGTTATAGGTCTGTAGCTCAGTTGGTTAGAGCGCACCCCTGATAAGGGTGAGGTCGGCAGTTCAAATCTGCCCAGACCTACCAATTCAGGTGCAGATGATACGGGGCCATAGCTCAGCTGGGAGAGCGCCTGCCTTGCACGCAGGAGGTCAGCGGTTCGATCCCGCTTGGCTCCACCACTTTCGGGTTGCAGTCGTTACGTTGAGAGTTCAGAAATGAGCATTCCTGCCGGTGGCAGAGAGAATGTTGATTTCTGGTCTTTGACCAGTCGATACATCGTTCTTTAAAAATTTGGGTATGTGATAGAAGTGACTGATTGGCTGCTTTCACTGGCAGTTGATCTGGTCAAGGTAAATTTGCGTTGTTCTCAAGTGCAAATTTTCGGCGAATGTCGTCTTCACGTTATAGACAGTAACCAGATTGCTTGGGGTTATATGGTCAAGTGAAGAAGCGCATACGGTGGATGCCTTGGCAGTCAGAGGCGATGAAAGACGTTGTAGCCTGCGATAAGCTTTGGGGAGTCGGCAAACAGACTGTGATCCAGAGATCTCTGAATGGGGGAACCCACCTAGCATAAGCTGGGTATCATGCACTGAATACATAGGTGCATGAGGCGAACCAGGGGAACTGAAACATCTAAGTACCCTGAGGAAAAGAAATCAACCGAGATTCCCTTAGTAGTGGCGAGCGAACGGGGACTAGCCCTTAAGTTGATTAGAGTGTAGTGGAAGGCTCTGGAAAGTGCCGCCGTAGTGGGTGATAGCCCCGTACACGAAATGCTCTTATCAATGAAATCGAGTAGGACGGAGCACGAGAAACTTTGTCTGAATATGGGGGGACCATCCTCCAAGGCTAAATACTACTGACTGACCGATAGTGAACCAGTACCGTGAGGGAAAGGCGAAAAGAACCCCGGAGAGGGGAGTGAAATAGAACCTGAAACCGTATGCGTACAAGCAGTGGGAGCCTACTTTGTTGGGTGACTGCGTACCTTTTGTATAATGGGTCAGCGACTTATATTCAGTGGCGAGCTTAACCGAATAGGGGAGGCGTAGCGAAAGCGAGTCTTAATAGGGCGTTTAGTCGCTGGGTATAGACCCGAAACCGGGCGATCTATCCATGGGCAGGTTGAAGGTTAGGTAACACTGACTGGAGGACCGAACCGACTACCGTTGAAAAGTTAGCGGATGACCTGTGGATCGGAGTGAAAGGCTAATCAAGCTCGGAGATAGCTGGTTCTCCTCGAAAGCTATTTAGGTAGCGCCTCGTGTATCACTGCTGGGGGTAGAGCACTGTTTCGGCTAGGGGGTCATCCCGACTTACCAAACCGATGCAAACTCCGAATACCAGCAAGTGTCAGCACGGGAGACACACGGCGGGTGCTAACGTCCGTCGTGAAAAGGGAAACAACCCAGACCGTCAGCTAAGGTCCCAAAGTTATGGTTAAGTGGGAAACGATGTGGGAAGGCTTAGACAGCTAGGAGGTTGGCTTAGAAGCAGCCACCCTTTAAAGAAAGCGTAATAGCTCACTAGTCGAGTCGGCCTGCGCGGAAGATGTAACGGGGCTCAAACCATACACCGAAGCTACGGGTTCAACGTAAGTTGAGCGGTAGAGGAGCGTTCTGTAAGCCTGTGAAGGTGAGTTGAGAAGCTTGCTGGAGGTATCAGAAGTGCGAATGCTGACATGAGTAACGACAATGCGAGTGAAAAACTCGCACGCCGAAAGACCAAGGTTTCCTGCGCAACGTTAATCGACGCAGGGTGAGTCGGCCCCTAAGGCGAGGCAGAAATGCGTAGTCGATGGGAAACGGGTTAATATTCCCGTACTTCTAATTACTGCGATGGAGGGACGGAGAAGGCTAGGCCAGCACGGCGTTGGTTGTCCGTGTTTAAGGTGGTAGGCTGGTTTCTTAGGTAAATCCGGGAAATCAAGGCCGAGAGCTGATGACGAGTTGTCCTTTAGGACGATGAAGTGGTTGATGCCATGCTTCCAGGAAAAGCTTCTAAGCTTCAGGTAATTAGGAACCGTACCCCAAACCGACACAGGTGGTTAGGTAGAGAATACCAAGGCGCTTGAGAGAACTCGGGTGAAGGAACTAGGCAAAATGGCACCGTAACTTCGGGAGAAGGTGCGCCGGTGAGTGTGAAGGGTTTACCCCGTAAGCACATGCCGGTCGAAGATACCAGGCCGCTGCGACTGTTTATTAAAAACACAGCACTCTGCAAACACGAAAGTGGACGTATAGGGTGTGACGCCTGCCCGGTGCCGGAAGGTTAATTGATGGGGTTAGCTAACGCGAAGCTCTTGATCGAAGCCCCGGTAAACGGCGGCCGTAACTATAACGGTCCTAAGGTAGCGAAATTCCTTGTCGGGTAAGTTCCGACCTGCACGAATGGCGTAACGATGGCGGCGCTGTCTCCACCCGAGACTCAGTGAAATTGAAATCGCTGTGAAGATGCAGTGTATCCGCGGCTAGACGGAAAGACCCCGTGAACCTTTACTATAGCTTTGCACTGGACTTTGAGCTTGCTTGTGTAGGATAGGTGGGAGGCTTTGAAGTGGGGACGCCAGTTCTCATGGAGCCATCCTTGAAATACCACCCTGGCAACCTTGAGGTTCTAACTCTGGTCCGTTATCCGGATCGAGGACAGTGTATGGTGGGTAGTTTGACTGGGGCGGTCTCCTCCTAAAGAGTAACGGAGGAGTACGAAGGTGCGCTCAGACCGGTCGGAAATCGGTCGCAGAGTATAAAGGCAAAAGCGCGCTTGACTGCGAGACAGACACGTCGAGCAGGTACGAAAGTAGGTCTTAGTGATCCGGTGGTTCTGTATGGAAGGGCCATCGCTCAACGGATAAAAGGTACTCCGGGGATAACAGGCTGATACCGCCCAAGAGTTCATATCGACGGCGGTGTTTGGCACCTCGATGTCGGCTCATCACATCCTGGGGCTGAAGCCGGTCCCAAGGGTATGGCTGTTCGCCATTTAAAGTGGTACGCGAGCTGGGTTTAGAACGTCGTGAGACAGTTCGGTCCCTATCTGCCGTGGACGTTTGAGATTTGAGAGGGGCTGCTCCTAGTACGAGAGGACCGGAGTGGACGAACCTCTGGTGTTCCGGTTGTCACGCCAGTGGCATTGCCGGGTAGCTATGTTCGGGAAAGATAACCGCTGAAAGCATCTAAGCGGGAAACTTGCCTCAAGATGAGATCTCACTGGAACCTTGAGTTCCCTAAAGGGCCGTCGAAGACTACGACGTTGATAGGCTGGGTGTGTAAGCGTTGTGAGGCGTTGAGCTAACCAGTACTAATTGCCCGTGAGGCTTGACCATATAACACCCAAACAATTTGGCTGTTGGACGGTTGAAGTCGACAGTAATGCCGAAGATTTGCGAGAACACGCACTACCAACCGATATCACATACCCAATTCGCTGCAGCGGCTAAACCCCGAAGCAGCAACCAGTTTGCTTGACGACCATAGAGCGTTGGAACCACCTGATCCCATCCCGAACTCAGTAGTGAAACGACGCATCGCCGATGGTAGTGTGGAGCTTCTCCATGTGAGAGTAGGTCATCGTCAAGCTTCTATAAGAAACCCCAGGTCTCGACAGAGATCTGGGGTTTCGTCTTTTCGGCTCATAAAAACCGGAAGATGCAGGGCAAGCTGACCTGGGTATCGCTTCGCTCAACCGCAGGCTACGGACGATATAGCCCTAAAGACTCAGGCTCCCCCGTGGCAGAGTTGCTGAAAGGAGCGGCGGCAGCGCTCTGATGTTGCCGCGTGCTGCTCGGTAGCCTCGTCCCGCTCATTCAGCTCATTGCGCTCGGCATCAAGATTCACCGAGCCCCTGCTCCCATCCCTTTCTATTCGGATGAATGCGCCCTGGCCGTGTAGGCAGCGGCCGAGTGCATCGTTATCATGCGCTCCTTGAAGCAGGGCAGATCAGGCATGCAGTCTTTATTGCGACTTCTACAGGATGGGCAGTTTCATTCGGGTGAGGAGCTCGGAGCAGCTGTGGGTGTGAGTCGGGCGGCTATCTGGAAGCGCCTGCAGGCGCTCGAAGCCGAGTTCGATCTGCAGATCCACAAGGTTCGCGGGCGTGGGTACCGGCTCGAGACCCCCTTGTCCCTGCTGGACATCGACGCGCTGACCGCTTCGTCCTCGTTCCCGGTCATCCTGCTGCAGCAAGTCGATTCGACCAATGCAGAGGCCCTCCGCCATCTGGCATCCGGCGCCGTTCCGCCATTTCTGGTGATTGCCGAGCAGCAAACCGCGGGTCGTGGCCGGCGTGGTCGCAGTTGGGCGAGTCCATTCGGTGAGAACCTGTATTACAGCCTGGTGCTGCGGGTCAGCGGTGGAATGCGTCAGCTCGAGGGTCTCAGCCTCGTGGTGGGGCTTGCGCTCCTGCAGGTGCTTCGTGAGGCGGGCGTCGAGGATGCCGGCTTGAAGTGGCCCAACGATTTGCTGGTCGGCGGCCGCAAGGTTGCCGGAATCCTGTTGGAGCTCTCTGGGGATCCGGCCGACATCTGTCACGTGGTCATCGGTATCGGTGTAAATATCAATATGCGGGTCCCACCGCGCGGCGAGACCATCGATCAGCCCTGGACCTCGCTGCGTCAGGTGGTGGGCGGTCAGGTTGATCGCAACGGGTTCGTTGCCAGCCTCGACCGTCAACTGCAGCACTATCTGCAGCTGCACCAGACCCATGGTTTCGCCTCGCTGCGTGAGCAGTGGGAGGCCAATCACCTGTGGCAGGGCCGCATGGCAGTGCTCGCCGCTGGGCTGCAATCCGTTCAGGGACGTGTGCTCGGGGTTGACGACACGGGGGCGCTACGCCTGGAAGTCGAAGGGCGGGAACAGGTGTTCAGCGGTGGTGAGCTCAGTCTGAGGTTGCGTGATGATTCTTGAGCTTGACTGCGGTAACAGCTTCATCAAGTGGCGTGTCCTGCCGCGTGCAGGCGTGGGCGCAGCGCTCGCCAGTGGCGTTGCGGATAACGGTGAGGTGCTCATAGCCGCGCTGGCGGATCGTTTTGCGCAGCAGCTATCGACTTGTCGTCTGGTGAGCGTGCGCGCCGATGATGAAACGCGTCTGCTCTGTGCCGCCCTGAGCGAGCGCTTCGCGATCGAGTGCCAGGTGGCGGCGCCTGCACAGACGCTCGCCGGCGTGCAGAACGGCTACGTGGATTATCAACGGTTGGGGCTCGATCGATGGCTCGCTGTCGTCGGTGCTTACAGCCTGGAACAGGGCGCCTGTCTGGTCCTGGATCTCGGTACGGCGATCACCTCGGACTTCATCGCCGCTGGGGGTGCGCATCTGGGCGGTTTCATATGCCCAGGGATGCCGCTGATGCGCAGCCAATTGCTCACCCACACGCGCCGGATTCGCTATGACAGCGCTGCCGTGAAGCAGGCCGGCGACAGCCTGATGCCGGGGCGCTGCACCGCAGAGGCCGTGGAGCGTGGCTGTCGGCTGATGTTGCGCGGTTTCGTGAGTACTCAGCTCGAGCTGGCTCGTCAGCAATGTGGAGATGATGTAGCAGTGTTTCTGACCGGGGGAGATGCGGCGATGGCGGCGGAGTGGGTGCCGGCGGCGCGCGTGGTGCCTGATCTGGTCTTTATCGGTTTGGCGATTGCCTGTCCGGTGGTGGGAGAGAAGTGATGCGCTGGATCTTCATGCTGTTGGTGGTGCTCAACGCCTTCTACTACGTATGGCATCAGCAACAGGTGCCCATGCAGGCGAAGGAGGTTGCACCCCTGTCCCTGTACCAGGACAGCCGACGCGACATCCAGTTGCTGAGCGAATCCCAGCCCCAGGAGCGACGTACTCCTGCTGTCAGAGAAGAGGCGCCTGAACAGGCCGTGTGTCTGTTCCTGGGCCGCTTCGATGAGCCGGCGCAGGCTGAGCAGGTGGAGCAGCGGCTGCTGAGCCTGGATATTCGTTCGCAGACCCTGGTGGTCGAGTCGGCGGGCGCCGTCGATTACTGGGTCTATCTTCCGCCCCTGGCTTCACGTCAGGCCTCGCTAAGGCAACTGCGAGAGCTGCAGGCGCGCAAGATCGACAGCTACATCATCAGCCAGGGCGATCTGGCCAACGGTATTTCGCTGGGCATCTTTCCTCGTCACGATTCGGCCGACAGCGTGATCTCGCGCCTGCGCCGCGCTGGTTACGAGCCGCTGCTACGCGAATTGCCGCGTGCCAACCGCAGTCACTGGGTGCGCATCGCCCCGGAAAGCCGGCGTTTGGTCGATGATTCGCTGCTCGAGCGTTTGTCTTTGGACTTCAATGGCTTACAACATCAATTAATGCCCTGCGAGGGGGTTGCAAGCGTTCGATAGAATGCATAGAATGGCGCCCGCTTCGCAGGGTGGTCATCTCTAGGGATGAAATGCGAAGTTGCTGTTAGCGACGCTAAGCTCAGGTTTTTAAATGAGAAAGTGCTTGACAGTAGGGTGGCAGATAAAGAGAATGCCGCCTCCTTATGGAGGGATTCCCGAGCGGCCAAAGGGATCAGACTGTAAATCTGACGTCATAGACTTCGAAGGTTCGAATCCTTCTCCCTCCACCAGATTTAAGCGCGAGCTGCAGGCTCCGCGGGCATAGTTCAGTGGTAGAACCTCAGCCTTCCAAGCTGATGATGCGGGTTCGATTCCCGCTGCCCGCTCCAGCTTTTGTTGGTCGCGCAATGTGTTTCGCTCATGTAGCTCAGTTGGTAGAGCACACCCTTGGTAAGGGTGAGGTCAGCGGTTCAAATCCGCTCATGAGCTCCATTTAATAAAGGCAGATATGAAAGTATCTGCCTTTGTTTTAATGGCGGTATCGCTAGCTGAATTCTTCGTTCGGGGACGGTCAAAATGGCTAAAGAAAAGTTTGAACGTAACAAACCGCACGTCAACGTTGGCACCATCGGTCACGTTGACCATGGCAAAACCACTCTGACCGCTGCTCTGACTCGCGTCTGCTCCGAAGTTTTCGGTTCGGCCAAGGTCGACTTCGACAAGATCGATAGCGCTCCGGAAGAGAAGGCTCGTGGTATCACCATCAACACTGCACACGTAGAGTACGATTCGTCCGTACGTCACTACGCGCACGTTGACTGCCCGGGTCACGCTGACTACGTCAAGAACATGATTACCGGTGCTGCCCAGATGGACGGCGCGATCCTGGTTTGCTCGGCCGCCGATGGTCCGATGCCGCAGACCCGTGAGCACATCCTGCTGTCCCGTCAGGTAGGCGTTCCGTACATCGTTGTCTTCCTGAACAAGGCTGACATGGTTGACGACGCTGAGCTGCTGGAACTGGTCGAGATGGAAGTTCGCGATCTGCTGAGCACCTACGACTTCCCGGGCGACGACACCCCGATCATCATCGGTTCGGCGCTGATGGCTCTGAACGGCCAGGACGACAACGGCATGGGTACCACTGCGGTGAAGACCCTGGTGGAAACTCTGGACAGCTACATTCCAGAGCCGGTTCGTGCTATCGATCGTCCGTTCCTGATGCCGATCGAAGACGTGTTCTCGATCTCCGGCCGCGGTACTGTAGTTACCGGTCGTGTAGAGCGCGGTATCGTCAAGATCCAGGAAGAAATCGAGATCGTTGGTCTGCGTGCTACCACCAAGACCACCTGCACCGGTGTCGAGATGTTCCGCAAGCTGCTCGACGAAGGTCGTGCTGGTGAGAACTGTGGCGTTCTGCTGCGCGGCACCAAGCGTGACGACGTAGAGCGTGGTCAGGTTCTGGCCAAGCCGGGCACCATCAAGCCGCACACCAAGTTCGAAGCTGAAGTGTACGTTCTGTCCAAGGAAGAAGGTGGTCGTCACACCCCGTTCTTCAAGGGCTACCGTCCGCAGTTCTACTTCCGTACCACTGACGTGACCGGTTCGTGCGAACTGCCGGAAGGCGTTGAGATGGTAATGCCGGGCGACAACATCAAGATGGTTGTCACCCTGATCAAGCCGATCGCCATGGAAGACGGCCTGCGCTTCGCCATTCGCGAAGGTGGTCGTACCGTTGGCGCCGGTGTTGTAGCAAAGATCGTCGAATAATCGATTGATCTGTCCCCATCGGGCCGGCATAATGGTCGGCCTGATTTTAGTTCTAGGTCAGTAGCTCAATTGGCAGAGCGGCGGTCTCCAAAACCGCAGGTTGGGGGTTCGATTCCCTCCTGACCTGCCATTTTCTAACGAATTTGGCGTGTCTTCTCACAGGATCCTTGTTCATGAATGTTAAGGCTGAAGCCAAAGACTCTCGTTTTGATCTGCTCAAGTGGATCGCGGTGGCCCTGCTTGTGGTCGCTGGAGTGGTCGGTAATCAGTACTTTTCCGGTGAGCCGATTCTGTACCGTGTGGTGGGTGTGCTGGTGCTGGCAGTCGTTGCCGCGCTGATTGCGCTGAACACCGCCAAGGGTCAGTCCTTTTTTGGGCTGGCAAAGGAAGCTCGCGTTGAAATTCGCAAGGTTGTCTGGCCGACCCGTCAGGAAACCACGCAAACCACGCTGATCGTCGTCCTGGTCGTGCTCGTCATGGCTCTGGTGCTCTGGGGGCTCGATTCGCTCCTCGGTTGGCTTGTGTCGTTTATTGTAAGTTGAGATAGGGTGTCCCGTGGCTAAGCGTTGGTACGTTGTGCATGCTTACTCGGGTTACGAGAAGCATGTAATGCGTTCGCTGATCGAGCGCGTAAAGTTCGCCGGAATGGAAGATGAGTTCGGCGAGATTCTGGTGCCCACCGAAGAAGTGGTGGAGATGCGTAACGGCCAGAAGCGCAAGAGTGAGCGCAAGTTCTTTCCAGGCTACGTGCTGGTGCAGATGGAAATGAACGAGGCGACTTGGCACTTGATCAAGGATACGCCGCGGGTGATGGGTTTTATCGGTGGTACTGCCGACAAGCCGGCGCCGATCACCGAAAAGGAAGCTGACGCCATTCTGCGTCGTGTCGCCGATAGCGGTGACAAGCCCAAGCCGAAGACGTTGTTCGAGCCGGGTGAGATGGTTCGTGTTATCGATGGTCCGTTCGCTGATTTCAGCGGCGTGGTCGAAGAAGTGAATTACGAGAAGAGCCGCATCCAGGTGGCAGTGACCATTTTCGGTCGTGCCACTCCGGTCGAGCTGGAGTTCAGTCAGGTCGAGAAGTCGTAACTGGCACACGCATCCCATACCCCGCAGTCACAGGCTGCGGGGTTTTGTTGTCACTGGGATAAACAGGCAATAGTCGGGGAGCCGAAAGGCGCTAGAACCCGTAACTGGAGTAGCTAATGGCTAAGAAAATCACGGCTTATATCAAGCTGCAAGTAAAGGCCGGTCAGGCCAACCCGTCGCCACCCGTTGGTCCCGCTCTGGGCCAGCACGGCGTCAACATCATGGAATTCTGCAAGGCGTTCAACGCCAAGACCCAGGGCATGGAGCCTGGTCTGCCGACTCCAGTGATCATCACTGTTTACAGTGACCGTAGCTTCACCTTCGAAACCAAGAGCACCCCGGCCTCCGTGCTGCTGAAGAAAGCAGCCGGTCTGACCAGCGGTTCGGCTCGTCCGAACACTGTCAAGGTTGGCACCGTTACCCGTGCCCAGCTCGAAGAGATCGCCAAGACCAAGCAGGCCGATCTGACTGCAGCTGATATGGATGCAGCCGTGCGTACCATCGCCGGTTCTGCTCGTAGCATGGGCCTCAACGTGGAGGGTGTGTAATGGCTAAGCTGACCAAGCGCCAAAAGGCTATCGCAGCCAAGATCGAGCCGGGCAAGGCCTACAGCTTCAACGATGCTGCTGCGCTGCTGGCCGAAATTTCCGCCGTCAAGTTCTCCGAGTCGGTCGATATCTCGATCAACCTCGGCGTTGACCCGCGTAAATCCGACCAGGTCGTTCGTGGCGCCACCGTTCTGCCCAACGGCAGCGGCAAAACCGTTCGCGTTGCCGTGTTCACCCAGGGTCCGGGCGCTGAAGCTGCTCTGGCTGCCGGTGCTGACCGCGTAGGCATGGACGACCTGGCTGCCGAAATGAAAGGCGGCGACCTGAACTATGACGTGGTCATCGCTTCCCCGGACGCCATGCGCGTTGTTGGCCAGCTGGGCCAGGTACTCGGTCCGCGCGGTCTGATGCCTAACCCGAAAGTCGGCACCGTGACCCCGGACGTAGCCACTGCAGTGAAGAATGCCAAGGCTGGTCAGGTACGTTTCCGTACCGACAAGAACGGCATCATCCACGGTTCCGTCGGCAAGGTTGGCTTCGAAGCCGACAAGCTGAAGCAGAACGTGGAAGCCCTGCTGGCCGATCTGAAGCGTCTGAAGCCGTCGACCTCGAAAGGCGTCTACGTCAAGCGCGTGACCCTGAGCACCACCATGGGCCCAGGTCTGCTGATCGACCAAGGTTCGCTCGACGCTTAATGCATGACGGCGCACGCACCTGGTGGGTGCGCCGCGAAAAAATTGGGGTCCCTGCCTGGCGGGGGCTATCCAAGACCGTAGGGGGCGCAAGCCTCAAACCCGAAGAGCGATCTTCAGCCCTACGCAGATGGTGCTCCCGATTCTTACCGAATCAGACACCAAAACGCCGTCCGGCTCCGGCCGGGCGAAACGGTAACATCCAGGAGTAAACCCGTGGCAATTAAACTCGAAGACAAGAAGGCCATCGTCGCTGAAGTCAACGAGGCTGCCAAAGCTGCCCTGTCCGCTGTCGTGGCTGATGCCCGTGGCGTGACCGTAAGCGCTATGACCGGACTCCGTAAAGAGGCCCGCGAAGCTGGCGTATACGTACGTGTCGTACGTAATACCCTGCTCAAGCGCGCCGTTGAAGGCACTCAGTACGACGTGCTCAACGACGTGTTCAAAGGCCCGACCCTGATTGCGTTCTCCAACGAGCACCCGGGCGCTGCTGCCCGTCTGTTCAAGGACTTCGCCAAGGGTCAGGACAAGTTCGAGATCAAAGCCGCTGCGTTCGAGGGCAAGTACCTTGCAGCCAATCAGATCGACGTACTGGCAAGCCTGCCGACCCGCGACGAGGGTATCGCACAGCTGATGAGCGTTATCCAAGGCGCCACCAGCAAGCTCGCTCGCACGCTGGCAGCCATTCGCGACCAGAAAGAAGCCGCTGCTGCCTAAGGCCGCATAAGCACTTTCGAAATCACATGTTTAATTTGATGGTCGCGTAGGCCGTCACCCCAATACAGGAATTCATAGTCATGTCTCTGACTAACGAGCAAATCATCGAAGCGATCGGCCAGAAATCCGTTATGGAAATCGTCGAGCTGATCAAGGCGATGGAAGAAACCTTCGGTGTTACCGCTGCTGCCGCTGTTGCTGCTGGCCCGGCTGCTGGTGCTGCCGCCGCTGCTGAAGAGCAAACCGAGTTCACCGTTGTCCTGGCTGAAGCCGGCGACAAGAAAGTGAACGTGATCAAGGCCGTTCGCGAACTGACCGGTCTGGGCCTGAAAGAAGCCAAAGCAGTGGTTGACGGCGCTCCTGGCGTGGTCAAAGAAGGCGTGTCGAAAGACGAAGCCGAAGCTGCCAAGAAAGCTCTGGAAGAAGCAGGCGCCAAAGTCGAGCTCAAGTAAGCGACGACCTTGCGTCTACAGCCCGCGCGACTCGCACAAGGCTGACGGCTGGTGGCTCTTGCCACCGGCCTTTTTCCGTTCTAGCTCGGCTGTTCCACAGCCCCGGCCCAGGACGTGAAAGACCCACCAACGAGGTGGCGCAAACCTAGGGTTTGCACGAGTTTCTGGCTGCTCCCGTCGGAGAAGCCAAATAAGCAGGTGACCAAGCTGGGGAACGCTGATGGCTTACTCATACACTGAGAAAAAACGTATCCGCAAGGACTTTAGCAAGTTGCCGGATGTCATGGATGTGCCTTACCTCCTGGCCATCCAGCTGGATTCGTACCGCGAATTCCTGCAGCAAGGCGCGAGCAAGGAACAGTTCCGCGACATCGGCCTGCATGCGGCCTTCAAATCTGTATTCCCGATCATCAGCTACTCCGGCAACGCTGCTCTGGAATACGTCGGTTACCGCCTGGGTGAGCCGGCGTTCGATGTCAAAGAGTGCGTGCTGCGCGGTGTGACCTTCGCAGTGCCGCTGCGCGTGAAAGTGCGCCTGATCATTTTCGACAAAGAATCGTCGAACAAAGCGATCAAGGACATCAAAGAGCAGGAAGTGTACATGGGCGAAATTCCGCTCATGACCGAGAACGGTACCTTCGTCATCAACGGTACCGAGCGTGTAATCGTTTCCCAGCTGCACCGTTCCCCAGGTGTGTTCTTCGACCACGACCGTGGCAAGACGCACAGCTCGGGCAAGCTGCTGTACTCCGCGCGCATCATTCCTTACCGTGGTTCCTGGCTGGACTTCGAGTTCGACCCGAAGGATGCGGTATTCGTGCGTATCGACCGTCGCCGCAAGCTGCCGGCCTCGGTACTGCTGCGCGCGCTGGGCTACAGCACCGAGGAAGTGCTCGACGCCTTCTATACCACCAACGTTTTCCACGTCAAAGGTGAAGGCCTGAGCCTGGAGCTGGTGCCACAGCGCCTGCGCGGTGAGATTGCCAGCCAGGACATCAAGGATGGCAGCGGCAAGGTGATCGTCGAGCAGGGTCGTCGTATTACCGCTCGCCACATCAACCAGCTGGACAAGGCAGGCATCAAGGAGCTGGACGTACCGTTCGACTACCTGATCGGTCGCACCACCGCCAAGGCCATCGTGCACCCGGCCACCGGCGAAATCCTCGCCGAGTGCAACACCGAGCTGTCGGTCGAGCTGCTGGCCAAGATCGCCAAGGCTCAGGTCGTTCGCATCGAGACCCTGTACACCAACGATATCGACTGTGGTCCGTTCATCAGCGACACGCTGAAGATCGACAGCACCACCAACCAGCTCGAAGCGCTGGTCGAGATCTACCGCATGATGCGTCCTGGCGAGCCACCAACCAAGGATGCCGCCGAGACCCTGTTCAACAACCTGTTCTTCAGCGCCGAGCGTTACGACCTGTCCGCCGTTGGCCGCATGAAGTTCAACCGTCGTATCGGTCGTACCGAGATCGAAGGTTCGGGCGTGTTGAGCCGCGAAGATATCGTCGAAGTGCTCAAGACCCTGGTCGACATCCGTAACGGCAAAGGCATCGTCGATGACATCGACCACCTGGGTAACCGCCGTGTACGTTGCGTCGGCGAGATGGCCGAGAACCAGTTCCGCGTTGGCCTGGTGCGCGTCGAGCGTGCGGTCAAGGAACGTCTGTCGATGGCCGAAAGCGAAGGCCTGATGCCGCAGGACCTGATCAACGCCAAGCCGGTTGCGGCGGCGGTGAAGGAGTTCTTCGGTTCCAGCCAGCTCTCGCAGTTCATGGACCAGAACAACCCGCTCTCCGAGATCACCCACAAGCGCCGCGTCTCCGCACTCGGCCCGGGCGGTCTGACCCGTGAGCGCGCCGGCTTCGAAGTCCGTGACGTGCACCCGACCCACTACGGCCGCGTGTGCCCGATCGAAACGCCGGAAGGCCCGAACATCGGTCTGATCAACTCCCTGGCGGCCTACGCCCGCACCAACCAGTACGGCTTCCTGGAAAGCCCGTACCGCGTGGTCAAGGAAGGTCAGGTCACCGACGAGATCGTGTTCCTGTCCGCCATCGAAGAAGCCGACCACGTGATCGCCCAGGCGTCAGCGACCCTGAACGACAAGGGTCAGCTGATCGACGAGCTGGTTGCCGTGCGTCACCTGAACGAGTTCACCGTCAAGGCGCCGGAAGACGTCACCCTGATGGACGTCTCGCCCAAGCAGGTGGTTTCCGTCGCTGCCTCGCTGATCCCGTTCCTCGAGCACGACGATGCCAACCGTGCACTGATGGGCTCGAACATGCAGCGTCAGGCCGTGCCGACCCTGCGTTCGGACAAGCCGCTGGTGGGTACCGGCATGGAGCGCAACGTCGCCCGTGACTCCGGTGTCTGCGTGGTCGCTCGCCGCGGTGGTGTGATCGACTCCGTCGATGCCAGCCGTATCGTGGTGCGTGTTGCCGATGACGAAGTCGAAACCGGTGAAGCCGGTGTGGACATCTACAACCTGACCAAATACACCCGCTCCAACCAGAACACCTGCATCAACCAGCGTCCGCTGGTGCAGAAAGGTGATGTGGTTGCGCGTGGCGACATCATGGCCGACGGCCCGTCCACCGACATGGGTGAACTGGCGCTGGGTCAGAACATGCGCGTCGCGTTCATGCCGTGGAACGGTTACAACTTCGAAGACTCCATCCTGCTCTCCGAGCGCGTGGTTCAGGAAGACCGCTTCACCACGATCCACATCCAGGAACTGACCTGTGTGGCCCGTGACACCAAGCTCGGCCCAGAGGAAATCTCTGCGGACATCCCGAACGTCGGTGAGGCTGCACTGAACAAGCTCGACGAAGCCGGTATCGTCTACGTCGGCGCCGAAGTCGGCCCGGGCGACATTCTGGTCGGCAAGGTCACCCCGAAAGGCGAGACCCAGCTGACCCCGGAAGAGAAGCTGCTGCGCGCGATCTTCGGTGAGAAGGCCAGCGACGTTAAGGACACTTCCCTGCGCGTGCCGACCGGCACCAAGGGTACCGTCATCGACGTCCAGGTCTTCACCCGTGACGGCGTGGAGCGCGATGCGCGCGCCCTGTCGATCGAGAAGAGCCAGCTGGACGAGATCCGCAAGGACCTGAACGAAGAGTTCCGCATCGTCGAAGGCGCGACCTTCGAGCGTCTGCGCGCTGCCCTGGTCGGCAAGGTCGCCGAAGGCGGCGCTGGCCTGAAGAAAGGTGCCGAGATCACTGACGAAGTGCTCGACGGCCTGGAGCGTGGCCAGTGGTTCAAGCTGCGCATGGCGGACGATGCCCTGAACGAGCAGTTGGAAAAGGCCCAGGCCTACATTTCCGACCGCCGTCAGCTGCTCGACGACAAGTTCGAAGACAAGAAGCGCAAGCTGCAGCAGGGCGATGACCTGGCACCGGGCGTCCTGAAGATCGTCAAGGTCTACCTGGCCATCCGCCGTCGCATCCAGCCGGGTGACAAGATGGCCGGTCGTCACGGTAACAAGGGTGTGGTCTCGGTGATCATGCCGGTCGAAGACATGCCCCACGATGCCAATGGCACGCCGGTGGACATCGTCCTCAACCCGCTGGGCGTACCGTCGCGTATGAACGTCGGTCAGATCCTCGAAACCCACCTGGGCCTGGCGGCCAAGGGCCTGGGCGAGAAGATCAACCTGATGCTCGAAGAGCAGCGCAAGATCGCTGAACTGCGCGGCTTCCTGAACGAGATCTACAACGAGATCGGTGGTCGTCAGGAAAACCTCGACGAGCTGAGCGACCAGGAAGTGCTGGCTCTGGCCAACAACCTGCGCAAGGGCGTTCCGATGGCCACGCCGGTGTTCGACGGTGCCAAGGAAAGCGAAATCAAGGCCATGCTGAAGCTGGCCGATCTGCCGGAGAGCGGCCAGATGCGCCTGATCGACGGCCGTACCGGCAACCAGTTCGAGCGCCCGACCACGGTCGGTTACATGTACATGCTGAAACTGAACCACCTGGTGGACGACAAGATGCACGCGCGTTCCACGGGTTCCTACAGTCTGGTTACCCAGCAGCCGCTGGGTGGTAAGGCGCAGTTCGGTGGTCAGCGCTTCGGGGAGATGGAGGTCTGGGCGCTGGAAGCCTACGGCGCCGCCTACACCCTGCAGGAGATGTTGACCGTCAAGTCGGACGACGTGAACGGCCGTACCAAGATGTACAAGAACATCGTGGATGGCGATCACCGCATGGAGCCGGGCATGCCCGAGTCCTTCAACGTGTTGATCAAAGAGATCCGTTCGCTCGGTATCGACATCGATCTGGAAACCGAATAACACGACGTGAATCGGCAGCGGGGCGTCAATCCCGCTGCCTGCTCCGCCAGGAGGAAAGGCCTTGAAAGACCTACTGAATTTGCTGAAAAACCAGGGTCAAGTCGAAGAGTTCGATGCCATTCGCATCGGCCTCGCTTCGCCTGAGATGATCCGTTCGTGGTCGTTCGGTGAAGTAAAAAAACCGGAAACCATCAACTACCGTACGTTCAAGCCCGAGCGTGACGGCCTGTTCTGCGCCAAGATCTTTGGCCCGGTCAAGGATTACGAGTGCCTGTGCGGCAAGTACAAGCGCCTCAAGCACCGCGGTGTGATCTGTGAGAAGTGCGGCGTTGAAGTCGCCCTGGCCAAGGTTCGTCGTGAGCGCATGGCGCACATCGAACTGGCCTCTCCGGTTGCCCACATCTGGTTCCTGAAGTCCCTGCCGAGCCGTATCGGCCTGCTGATGGACATGACCCTGCGTGACATCGAGCGCGTGCTCTATTTCGAGAGCTACGTGGTGATCGATCCGGGCATGACCACCCTCGAGAAGGGTCAGCTGCTCAACGACGAGCAGTACTTCGAAGCGCTGGAAGAGTTCGGTGACGACTTCGACGCCCGCATGGGTGCCGAGGCCGTTCGCGAGCTGCTGCACGCTATCGACCTGGAGCACGAGATCGGCCGCCTGCGCGAAGAGATTCCGCAGACCAACTCGGAAACCAAGATCAAGAAGCTGTCCAAGCGTCTGAAGTTGATGGAAGCCTTCCAGGGCTCCGGCAACCTGCCAGAGTGGATGGTGCTGACCGTGCTGCCGGTTCTGCCACCAGACCTGCGTCCGCTGGTTCCGCTGGACGGCGGCCGTTTCGCCACCTCCGACCTGAACGACCTGTACCGCCGCGTCATCAACCGTAACAACCGTCTCAAGCGCCTGCTCGATCTGTCCGCTCCGGACATCATCGTGCGCAACGAGAAGCGCATGCTGCAGGAGGCGGTCGACGCCCTGCTCGACAACGGTCGTCGCGGTCGCGCCATCACCGGTTCGAACAAGCGTCCTCTGAAATCCCTGGCCGACATGATCAAGGGTAAGCAGGGTCGTTTCCGTCAGAACCTGCTCGGCAAGCGCGTCGACTACTCGGGCCGTTCGGTAATTACCGTAGGCCCGGCCCTGCGCCTGCACCAGTGCGGTCTGCCGAAGAAGATGGCTCTCGAGCTGTTCAAGCCGTTCATTTTCGGCAAGCTGGAAATGCGTGGTCTGGCGACCACCATCAAGGCCGCCAAGAAGATGGTCGAGCGCGAGCTGCCGGAAGTGTGGGACGTTCTCGCCGAAGTGATTCGCGAACACCCCGTACTGCTCAACCGTGCACCGACGCTGCACCGTCTGGGCATCCAGGCGTTCGAGCCGGTTCTGATCGAAGGTAAGGCGATCCAGCTGCACCCGCTGGTCTGCGCCGCTTACAACGCCGACTTCGACGGTGACCAGATGGCCGTTCACGTGCCGCTGACGCTGGAAGCCCAGCTCGAAGCGCGCGCGCTGATGATGTCGACCAACAACATCCTGTCGCCCGCCAACGGTGAGCCGATCATCGTGCCGTCCCAGGACGTGGTACTGGGTCTGTACTACATGACCCGGGAAGCCATCAACGCCAAGGGCGAAGGTCGCGTGTTCGCCGACCTGCAGGAAGTCGACCGGGTATTCCGCGCCGGCGAGGCCTCGCTGCACGCCAAGGTCAAGGTGCGCATCAACGAGACCGTCAAGCAGAAGGACGGCAGCCTGGTCAAGAACACCCGTATCGTCGACACCACCGTCGGCCGTGCGCTGCTGTTCCAGGTGGTTCCGGCCGGCCTGTCGTTCGACGTGGTCAACCAGTCGATGAAGAAGAAGGCGATCTCCCGTCTGATCAACCAGTGCTACCGCACCGTGGGTCTGAAGGACACCGTCATCTTCGCCGACCAGCTGATGTACACCGGTTTCGCCTACTCGACCATCTCCGGTGTGTCGATCGGCGTGAACGACTTCGTCATCCCGGATGAGAAGGCGCGCATCATCGACGCCGCCACCGAGGAAGTGAAGGAAATCGAATCGCAGTACGCCTCCGGCCTGGTTACCCAGGGCGAGAAGTACAACAAGGTGATCGACCTCTGGTCGAAGGCCAACGACGAAGTCTCCAAGGCGATGATGGCCAACCTCTCGAAAGAGAAGGTCATCGACCGCGACGGTAACGAAGTCGACCAGGAGTCCTTCAACTCCATGTACATGATGGCCGACTCCGGTGCGCGTGGTTCCGCTGCGCAGATCCGTCAGCTGGCCGGTATGCGTGGTCTGATGGCCAAGCCGGACGGCTCGATCATCGAGACGCCGATCACCGCGAACTTCCGTGAAGGCCTGTCGGTACTGCAGTACTTCATCTCCACCCACGGTGCGCGTAAAGGTCTGGCGGATACCGCGCTGAAGACCGCGAACTCCGGTTACCTGACCCGTCGTCTGGTCGACGTGGCCCAGGATCTGGTGGTGACCGAGATCGACTGCGGCACCGACCAGGGTCTGCACATGACTCCGCACATCGAAGGCGGCGACGTGGTCGAGCCGCTGGGTGAGCGCGTACTGGGCCGTGTCATTGCCCGTGACGTGTTCAAGCCGGGCACCGAGGACGTCATCGTTCCGGCCGGTACCCTGGTCGACGAGCAGTGGGTCGAGTTCATCGAGCTGAACAGCATCGACGAAGTGGTCGTGCGTTCGCCGATCAGCTGTGAAACCCGCTACGGCATCTGCGCCAAGTGCTACGGTCGCGACCTGGCCCGTGGTCACCAGATCAACATCGGTGAAGCCGTCGGCGTTATCGCGGCCCAGTCGATCGGTGAGCCGGGTACCCAGCTGACCATGCGTACCTTCCACATCGGTGGTGCCGCCAGCCGTACTTCGGCTGCCGACAGCGTCCAGGTGAAGAACGGTGGTGCGATTCGTCTGCACAACCTCAAGCACGTCGAGCGTCTGGACGGCAACCTGATCGCGGTATCGCGCTCCGGTGAGCTGGCCGTTGCCGACGAGTTCGGTCGCGAGCGCGAGCGCTACAAGCTGCCGTACGGTGCGGTCATTTCCGTGAAGGAAGGTGACAAGGTCGAAGCCGGCGCCATCGTCGCCAAGTGGGACCCGCACACCCACCCGATCGTGACCGAAATGAAGGGTACCGTGACCTTCGTCGGCATGGAGGAGGGCATCACCATCAAGCGTCAGACCGACGAACTGACCGGTCTGACCAACATCGAGGTTCTCGATCCGAAGGATCGTCCGGCTGCTGGCAAGGACATTCGTCCGGCCATCAAGATGGTCGACGCCAACGGCAAGGAACTGCTGCTGCCGGGTACCGACGTTCCCGCCCAGTACTTCCTGCCTGCCAACGCCCTGGTCGGCGTGGCGGACGGTGCGCAGATCGCGGTCGGTGACGTTATCGCCCGTATCCCGCAGGAAACCTCGAAGACCCGTGACATCACCGGTGGTCTGCCGCGCGTTGCCGACCTGTTCGAAGCCCGTCGTCCGAAGGAAGCTTCGATCCTGGCGGAAATCAGCGGCACCATCTCGTTCGGCAAGGAGACCAAGGGCAAGCGCCGTCTGGTCATCACCCCGACCGATGGCAGCGATCCGTACGAAGAGCTGATCCCGAAATGGCGTCACCTCAACGTGTTCGAAGGCGAGCAGGTCAACAAGGGTGAAGTCATCTCCGACGGCCCGAGCGATCCCCACGACATCCTGCGTCTGCTGGGCGTCAGCGCGCTGGCCAAGTACATCGTCAACGAGATCCAGGACGTCTACCGTCTGCAGGGCGTGAAGATCAACGACAAGCACATCGAGACCATCCTGCGTCAGATGCTGCGCAAGGTCGAGATCAGCGAAGCCGGCGACTCCAGCTTCATCAAGGGCGACCAGATGGAGCTGACTCAGGTACTGGGCGAGAACGAGCGCCTGGTCGAAGAGGACAAGTTCGTGGCCAAGTACACCCGCGTACTGCTGGGTATCACCAAGGCGTCGCTGTCCACCGAGTCGTTCATCTCGGCGGCATCCTTCCAGGAAACCACCCGCGTCCTTACCGAAGCGGCGGTCACTGGCAAGCGCGACTTCCTGCGTGGCCTGAAGGAGAACGTGGTCGTGGGTCGTCTGATCCCAGCGGGTACCGGTCTGGCTTATCACAGCGAGCGCAAGCGCAAGCGTGATGCCGAGAAGCCGATGCGTGTCAGCGCCAGCGAAGTGGAAGCAGCGCTGACCGAAGCGCTGAACTCCAGCGAAAATTGAGAGCGCGACCCGGCTGCCTGGCGGCCGGGTCACGTATCTTGACTGGGGTGACGAGTCTCTTTAGACTCATGCACCCCTAAATATGGCAGGGCTTCAGCCCTGCCATTTATTTATGGTGTAAATAAATAGCGTCGAAAGACGGACAGTGGAGCTAGTAGATGGCAACTATCAACCAGCTGGTGCGTCAGCCGCGCAAGCGTATCGTCGAGAAATCCGACGTACCTGCGCTGCAGAACTGCCCCCAGCGTCGTGGCGTGTGCACTCGCGTGTATACCACCACGCCGAAAAAACCTAACTCGGCACTGCGTAAAGTTTGCCGTGTACGCCTGACCAACGGTTTCGAGGTTTCCTCGTACATCGGCGGTGAAGGCCACAACCTGCAAGAGCACAGCGTCGTGCTGATCCGTGGCGGTCGTGTAAAAGACTTGCCAGGTGTGCGTTACCACACCGTTCGCGGCTCGCTGGACACCTCCGGTGTCAAAGGCCGTAACCAGGGTCGTTCGAAGTACGGTACCAAGCGTCCGAAGTGATCGGCCGTCGGTACTGAATGCAGTTTCTAATTTTATTGAGTCGATAAGAGTAAGGTCGGGCGTAACCAGATGGTTGCAGTTCCGGGCTAACCTGAAGACCGTTTGAGGGCTTATCAAATGCCAAGACGTCGTGTAGCAGCCAAGCGCGAAGTGCTTGACGATCCAAAATACGGAAGCCAAATCCTGGCCAAGTTCATGAACCACGTGATGGAAAGCGGCAAGAAAGCCGTTGCCGAGCGTATCGTTTATGGTGCCCTGGACAAGGTTAAAGAGCGTAAGAACAGCGATCCCCTGGAAATCTTCGAGAAAGCTCTCGACGCCATCGCTCCGCTGGTCGAAGTGAAGTCGCGCCGTGTAGGCGGTGCTACTTACCAGGTTCCGGTCGAAGTTCGTCCGTCCCGTCGTAACGCTCTGGCCATGCGCTGGCTGGTGGATTTCGCCCGTAAGCGTGGCGAGAAGTCCATGGCACTGCGTTTGGCTGGTGAACTGCTGGACGCCGCCGAAGGCAAAGGCGCCGCAGTCAAGAAGCGTGAAGACGTGCACCGTATGGCCGAGGCCAACAAAGCGTTCTCGCACTACCGTTTCTAAATCCGGCATCACTCAATTTGCGAGGGCTTTATGGCTCGTAATACAGCAATTAACCGCTACCGTAACATTGGTATTTGCGCGCACGTCGATGCGGGCAAGACCACGACTACCGAGCGGATCCTGTTCTACACAGGTCTCAGCCACAAAATGGGTGAGGTGCATGACGGTGCAGCCACTACCGACTGGATGGTGCAGGAGCAGGAGCGCGGTATCACCATTACCTCCGCTGCCGTTACCACCTTCTGGAAGGGTTCCCGTGGTCAGTACGACAACTACCGCGTAAACGTCATCGATACCCCCGGCCACGTTGACTTCACCATTGAAGTAGAGCGTTCGCTGCGCGTACTCGACGGCGCCGTCGTGGTGTTCTGTGGTACTTCGGGCGTTGAGCCGCAGTCGGAAACCGTATGGCGTCAGGCCAACAAGTACGGCGTACCGCGCGTTGTCTACGTCAACAAGATGGACCGTGCGGGTGCCAACTTCCTGCGCGTCGTCGGTCAGATCAAGAACCGTCTGGGCCACACTCCGGTGCCGATCCAGCTGGCCATTGGTGCAGAAGAGAACTTCGAAGGTCAGGTCGACCTGATCAAGATGAAGGCCATCTACTGGAACGATGACGACAAGGGCACCACCTACCGCGAGGAAGAGATTCCGGCGGAAATGCTCGAGCTGGCCAACGAGTGGCGCAGCAACATGGTCGAAGCCGCTGCCGAAGCCAACGAAGAACTGATGAACAAGTACCTCGAAGAGGGCGAGCTCTCCGCCGAGGAGATCAAAGCCGGTCTGCGCCTGCGCACCCTGGCCAGCGAAATCGTTCCGGCCGTCTGTGGTTCCTCGTTCAAGAACAAGGGCGTTCCCCTGGTTCTCGATGCGGTCATCGACTTCCTGCCTGCTCCTACCGAAATCCCGGCGATCAAGGGTATCCACCCTGATCTGATCGAGAAGCCGAAGGAAGAGCTGGTCGACACCGACTACGACGAGCGTCACGCTTCCGACGACGAGCCGTTCTCGGCTCTGGCGTTCAAGATCGCGACCGACCCGTTCGTGGGTACCCTGACCTTCGTGCGCGTTTACTCGGGCTTCCTGACCTCCGGTGACTCCGTCATTAACTCGGTCAAGGGCAAGAAAGAGCGCGTTGGTCGTATGGTGCAGATGCACGCCAACCAGCGTGAAGAGATCAAGGAAGTGCGCGCTGGCGACATCGCTGCACTGATCGGCATGAAGGACGTCACCACCGGTGACACCCTGTGCAACGCCGACAAGCCAATCATCCTCGAGCGTATGGACTTCCCGGAGCCGGTTATCTCGGTAGCCGTCGAGCCGAAGACCAAGGCTGACCAGGAGAAGATGGGTATCGCGCTGGGCAAGCTCGCTCAGGAAGACCCGTCGTTCCGCGTCAAGACCGACGAAGAGACTGGCCAGACCATCATCTCCGGTATGGGCGAGTTGCACCTGGACATCCTCGTTGACCGCATGAAGCGCGAATTCAACGTCGAAGCCAACATCGGCAAGCCGCAGGTTTCCTACCGCGAGAAGATCACCAAGAACTGCGAAATCGAAGGCAAGTTCGTTCGTCAGTCCGGTGGTCGTGGTCAGTTCGGCCACTGCTGGATTCGCTTCGCGCCGGCAGACGAAGGTCAGGAAGGTCTGGTATTCGTCAACGAAGTCGTGGGCGGTGTGGTTCCGAAGGAATACATCCCGGCCATCCAGAAGGGTATCGAAGAGCAGATGAAGAACGGCGTCGTTGCCGGCTATCCGCTGATCGGCCTGAAGGCGACCGTGTTTGACGGTTCCTACCATGACGTCGACTCCAACGAGATGGCGTTCAAGGTGGCAGCTTCCATGGCGACCAAGCAGCTGGCCCAGAAGGGCGGCGGTGTTGTGCTTGAGCCGATCATGAAAGTAGAAGTGGTAACCCCTGAGGACTACATGGGTGACGTGATGGGTGACCTGAACCGTCGTCGTGGTCTGATCCAGGGTATGGAAGACTCGGTTTCCGGTAAGGTTATCCGTGCCGAGGTTCCGCTGGGTGAGATGTTCGGTTACGCAACCGACGTTCGCTCCATGTCCCAGGGTCGCGCAAGCTACTCCATGGAATTCTCCAAGTACTCCGAGGCTCCGGCGAACATCGTCGAAGCTCTGGTTAAAAAACAAGGCTGATTCAGCCCTTTAGGCAAGAGGTTCACTGTCGTGGCTAAAGAAAAATTCGAACGTAACAAACCGCACGTCAACGTTGGCACCATCGGTCACGTTGACCATGGCAAAACCACTCTGACCGCTGCTCTGACTCGCGTCTGCTCCGAAGTTTTCGGTTCGGCCAAGGTCGACTTCGACAAGATCGATAGCGCTCCGGAAGAGAAGGCTCGTGGTATCACCATCAACACTGCACACGTAGAGTACGATTCGTCCGTACGTCACTACGCGCACGTTGACTGCCCGGGTCACGCTGACTACGTCAAGAACATGATTACCGGTGCTGCCCAGATGGACGGCGCGATCCTGGTTTGCTCGGCCGCCGATGGTCCGATGCCGCAGACCCGTGAGCACATCCTGCTGTCCCGTCAGGTAGGCGTTCCGTACATCGTTGTCTTCCTGAACAAGGCTGACATGGTTGACGACGCTGAGCTGCTGGAACTGGTCGAGATGGAAGTTCGCGATCTGCTGAGCACCTACGACTTCCCGGGCGACGACACCCCGATCATCATCGGTTCGGCGCTGATGGCTCTGAACGGCCAGGACGACAACGGCATGGGTACCACTGCGGTGAAGACCCTGGTGGAGACTCTGGACAGCTACATTCCAGAGCCGGTTCGTGCTATCGATCGTCCGTTCCTGATGCCGATCGAGGACGTGTTCTCGATCTCCGGCCGCGGTACTGTAGTTACCGGTCGTGTAGAGCGCGGTATCGTCAAGATCCAGGAAGAAATCGAGATCGTTGGTCTGCGTGCTACCACCAAGACCACCTGCACCGGTGTCGAGATGTTCCGCAAGCTGCTCGACGAAGGTCGTGCTGGTGAGAACTGTGGCGTTCTGCTGCGCGGCACCAAGCGTGACGACGTAGAGCGTGGTCAGGTTCTGGCCAAGCCGGGCACCATCAAGCCGCACACCAAGTTCGAAGCTGAAGTGTACGTTCTGTCCAAGGAAGAGGGTGGTCGTCACACCCCGTTCTTCAAGGGCTACCGTCCGCAGTTCTACTTCCGTACCACTGACGTGACCGGTTCGTGCGAACTGCCGGAAGGCGTTGAGATGGTAATGCCGGGCGACAACATCAAGATGGTTGTCACCCTGATCAAGCCGATCGCCATGGAAGACGGCCTGCGCTTCGCGATTCGCGAAGGTGGTCGTACCGTTGGTGCTGGCGTGGTTGCCAAGATCGTCGAGTAATCGACTGGTCTGATCCACAAGAGCCCCCGCCTAGCGGGGGCTTTTTTATGGGCGCAAGATATCTGCTGGTTATTTTCTAACCGGGTTGACACCCCCAGGGGGCGTCTATAGAATCACGCCTCCTTTTAACGGGCGTATTGCGTCCGTTGACTGGGAATCGCAGCTTGGAATCTGAGGTCAAAATGCAAAACCAACAAATCCGTATACGGTTGAAGGCTTTTGACCATCGCCTGATCGATCAATCAACCCAGGAAATCGTGGAAACCGCGAAACGTACTGGTGCTCAGGTGCGTGGTCCGATTCCTCTGCCAACTCGCAAAGAGCGGTTCACCGTTCTGACTTCGCCACACGTCAACAAAGACGCTCGCGATCAGTACGAAATCCGCACTCATAAGCGCGTACTGGACATCGTCCAGCCAACGGATAAAACCGTTGATGCTCTTATGAAGCTCGATCTTGCGGCTGGCGTGGAAGTGCAGATCAGCCTCGGCTAAAACCTGGCGGTTTTAGTCGTGTAACGCTCTGAAATGGGCGGCCATAGCGGGTGAAAGCCCCGTACACTCATGAGGTTACAACATGACTATTGGTGTAGTCGGTCGTAAGTGCGGCATGACCCGCATTTTCACCGAAGAAGGTGTCTCCATTCCGGTCACGGTCATTGAGATCGAGCCGAATCGCGTCACCCAGTTCAAAACTGAGGAGTCCGATGGCTATCGTGCAGTGCAAGTCACTGTCGGCGAGCGTCGCGTTTCTCGTGTCAGCAAGGCTCAAGCCGGTCACTTCGCCAAGGCGAACGTCGCGGCAGGTCGTACCGTTCTGGAATTCCGTCTTGAAGAAGGCGACTACCAGGCTGGCGATCTGATCAACGCTGAAATCTTCCAAGCTGGTCAACTGGTCGACGTGACCGGTCAGTCCAAAGGTAAAGGCTTCGCCGGTACCATCAAGCGTTGGAACTTCCGCGGCCAAGACAATACCCACGGTAACTCCGTGTCCCACCGCGTTCCGGGTTCGATTGGCCAGTGCCAGACGCCGGGCCGTGTATTCAAGGGCAAGAAAATGTCCGGTCACATGGGTGCTGAGCGCGTGACTGTGCAGTCCCTGGAAGTAGTGCGCGTGGATGCTGAACGCAACCTGCTGCTGGTCAAGGGTGCCGTTCCCGGCGCTACTGGCGGCAACCTGGTTGTGCGTCCGGCTGCCAAGGCTCGCGGTTAAGGGGAAGCTGACATGCAATTAAATGTAAATGGCGCTCAAGCGATCGAAGTCTCCGATGCGACTTTCGGTGGCGACTACAACGAGACCCTGGTTCACCAAGCTGTCGTCGCCTACATGGCTGGCGGCCGTCAGGGCAGCAAGCAGCAGAAGACACGTTCCGACGTTTCCGGTGGCGGTAAGCGCCCGTGGCGTCAGAAGGGTACTGGCCGTGCGCGTGCCGGTACTTCCCGTGGTCCGATCTGGCGTGGCGGTGGTGTGACCTTCGCAGCACGTCCGCAGAACCATGATCAGAAGCTGAACAAGAAGATGTATCGCGCTGCGATCCGTTCGATTCTTGCTGAGCTGGTCCGTAGCGACCGTCTGGTAGTGGTGGAAGACTTCGCTGTCGAAGCTCCGAAAACCAAAGAGCTGCTGGGCAAGCTGAATGGTCTGGGTCTGAGCGACGTTCTGATCGTCTCCGACGCCGTAGATCAAAATCTGTACCTGGCTGCTCGCAACCTGCCACACGTCGACGTTCGTGACGTGCAGGGTTCCGATCCGGTCAGTCTGATCGCGTATGAAAAGGTACTGGTTACCGTTTCTGCCGTGAAGAAATTCGAGGAGCTGCTGGGATGAACCAGGAACGCGTATTCAAAGTGCTGCTTGGCCCGCACATCTCCGAGAAGGCCACGACTCTGGCAGACAAGAAAAGCCAGTTCGTTTTCAAAGTTGCGACTGACGCAACCAAGCTGGAAATCAAGAAGGCCGTCGAAAGCCTGTTCAGCGTGAAGGTTCAGCATGTCACTACCCAGAACGTTCTGGGCAAGAGCAAGCGCACCGCTCGCGGTCTGGGCAAGCGTAACGACTGGAAGAAGGCGATCATCTCCCTTCAGCCAGGCCAGGATCTCGATTTCGCCACCAGCAGTGCTGAGTAAGGAAGGGGTGCATCATGGCAATCGTTAAATGCAAACCGACTTCCGCGGGCCGCCGTTTTGTGGTCAAGGTGGTCAATCAGGAGCTGCACAAAGGCGCTCCTCATGCTCCACTGCTCGAGAAGAAGTCGAAGTCTGGCGGTCGTAACAACAACGGCCGTATCACCACCCGTCATATCGGTGGTGGTCACAAGCAGCATTACCGTCTGGTCGATTTTCGTCGCAACGACAAAGATGGCATTCCTGCCACTGTCGAGCGCGTTGAATATGACCCGAACCGTACCGCGCACATCGCTCTGCTGAAATATGCCGACGGTGAGCGTCGTTACATCATCGCACCGAAAGGTGTGAGCGCCGGCGATCAGCTGGTTGCAGGTTCGATGGCGCCGATCAAGGCCGGCAACAGCCTGCCGCTGCGTAACATTCCGGTGGGTTCGACCGTTCACGGTATCGAGCTGAAGCCGGGCAAAGGTGCTCAGATCGCTCGTTCCGCTGGTGCTTCGGCGCAGCTGATCGCTCGTGAAGGCGTCTACGTCACCCTGCGTCTGCGCAGCGGTGAAATGCGTAAAGTGCTGGCCGAATGCCGCGCGACCCTGGGCGAAGTCTCGAACTCCGAGCACAGCCTGCGTTCGCTGGGTAAAGCTGGTGCCAAGCGCTGGCGTGGCGTTCGCCCGACCGTTCGTGGTGTTGCCATGAACCCGGTCGACCACCCACACGGTGGTGGTGAAGGTCGTACCTCTGGTGGTCGTCATCCGGTGTCTCCATGGGGCTTCCCGACTAAGGGCGCGAAGACTCGTGGTAACAAACGCACCGACAACATGATCGTCCGTCGTCGCAAGTAACTAGAGGGATACGACAGTGCCACGTTCTCTGAAAAAAGGTCCTTTTATCGATCTTCACCTACTGAAGAAGGTCGAAGTGGCAGCAGAAAAGAACGATCGCAAGCCGGTTAAAACCTGGTCGCGTCGTTCGATGATTCTGCCGCAGATGGTCGGTCTGACCATCGCCGTGCATAACGGCCGTCAACACGTCCCCGTTCTCGTGAACGAAGACATGGTCGGCCACAAACTGGGCGAGTTCGCCGGTACCCGCACTTATCGTGGGCACGTGGCTGACAAGAAAGCCAAGCGTTAAGGGGTAAGGAAATGGAAGTAGCCGCTAAGTTGTCGGGCGCTCGCATCTCCGCCCAGAAAGCCCGCTTGGTCGCCGACCAGATCCGCGGGAAGAAGGTGGGCGAAGCGCTCAACCTGCTGGCTTTCAGCAGTAAGAAAGCCGCGGAAATCATGAAGAAAGTGCTGGAGTCGGCCGTGGCCAACGCCGAGCACAACGAAGGCGCCGACGTTGATGACCTGAAGGTCAGCACCGTTTTCGTCAACGAAGGGCGTTCGCTGAAGCGCATCATGCCGCGTGCCAAAGGCCGCGCTGATCGCATCGTCAAGCGGTCTTGCCATATCACTGTCAAGGTTGCGGACAAGTAACGGAGTCGATCAGATGGGTCAGAAAGTACATCCCACTGGCATTCGCCTGGGAATCGTCAAGGATCACACCTCCGTCTGGTACGCAGACGGCCGGACTTATGCGGACTACCTGTTCGCTGATCTGAAGGTGCGTGAGTATCTCCTCGACAAACTAAAAAGCGCGTCCGTAAGCCGTGTCGACATCGCTCGTCCGGCTCAAACCGCACGCATCACCATCCACACCGCTCGTCCCGGCATCGTGATCGGCAAGAAAGGTGAAGATGTTGAGAAGCTGCGTCAGGACCTGACCAAGCAAATGGGTGTGCCGGTGCACATCAATATCGAAGAGATCCGCAAGCCGGAGCTCGACGGTATGCTGGTTGCGCAGAGCGTAGCTCAGCAGCTGGAGCGTCGCGTTATGTTCCGTCGCGCCATGAAGCGCGCTGTACAGAACGCCATGCGTATTGGTGCCAAGGGCATCAAGATCCAGGTGAGTGGTCGTCTCGGCGGTGCGGAAATCGCACGTACCGAGTGGTACCGCGAAGGTCGTGTGCCGTTGCACACCCTGCGCGCTGACATTGACTATGCCACCTACGAAGCGCACACCACCTACGGTGTGATCGGTGTGAAGGTTTGGATCTTCAAGGGCGAGGTCATCGGTGGCCGCCATGAAGAGCTGAAGCCGCAAGCACCTGCGCCTCGTAAAGCTGCTAAGAAATAAGGAGTACGCATCATGTTGCAACCAAAGCGTACGAAGTTCCGTAAGCAGATGACCGGCCACAATCGTGGTCTGGCTCAACGCGGTAGCAAGGTCAGCTTCGGCGAGTTCGCCCTGAAGTCCGTTGCCCGCGGTCGTCTCACCGCCCGTCAGATCGAGTCCGCTCGTCGTGCTCTGACTCGTCACGTTAAGCGTGGCGGGAAGATCTGGATTCGCGTTTTCCCGGACAAGCCGGTTACCAAGAAGCCTCTCGAGGTGCGTATGGGTAAAGGTAAGGGTGGCGTTGAATATTGGGTAGCCCAGATCCAGCCAGGCAAGGTCCTGTACGAGATCGAAGGCGTTTCCGAAGAGCTGGCGCGTGAGGCTTTCGCCCTGGCTGCTGCAAAGCTGCCGCTCGCCACCACCTTTGTTAAACGGACGGTGATGTGATGAAAGCGAAAGAACTTCGTGAAAAAAACGCAGAGCAGCTGAACGAGCAACTGCTCGGCCTGCTGCGCGACCAGTTCAATCTGCGCATGCAGAAAGCAACTGGTCAGTTGGGGCAGTCTCACCTGCTCTCGCAAGTTAAGCGCGACATTGCTCGTGTGAAAACTGTGCTCAACCAGCAGGCAGGTAAGTGATCATGGCCGAAGTTGAAAAAACAGTCCGTACGCTGACCGGCCGTGTCGTCAGCGACAAGATGGACAAGACCATCACCGTTCTGATCGAGCGTCGCGTAAAGCACCCGATCTACGGTAAATACGTCAAGCGTTCGACCAAGCTGCACGCTCACGACGAATCCAACCAGTGCAAGATCGGCGACAAGGTTTCCATCCGTGAAACCCGTCCGCAGTCCAAGACCAAGTCCTGGGCTCTGGTTGAAGTCGTCGAACGCGCCGTCGAAGTCTAAGAGCTAAGGGTCGGAGAAATTTTATGATTCAGACTCAATCCATGCTCGATGTGGCTGACAACAGCGGTGCACGTCGTGTCATGTGCATCAAGGTGTTGGGCGGCTCCCATCGTCGCTACGCCGGCATCGGCGACATCATCAAGGTCACCGTCAAGGAAGCAATTCCGCGCGGCAAAGTGAAGAAAGGTCAGGTCATGACCGCAGTGGTCGTTCGTACCCGTCACGGCGTTCGCCGTGCCGACGGTTCGATCATTCGCTTCGACGGCAACGCTGCTGTTCTGCTGAACAACAAGCAGGAGCCGATCGGTACCCGCATCTTCGGGCCAGTGACCCGTGAACTGCGTACCGAGAAGTTCATGAAGATCGTCTCGCTCGCCCCTGAAGTGCTTTAAGGAGATCCGACATGCAAAAGATTCGTCGTGACGACGAGATCATCGTGATCGCCGGCAAAGACAAAGGTAAGCGCGGTAAGGTGCTCAAGGTTCTCGCTGACGACCGTCTGGTCGTCGGTGGCATCAACCTGGTCAAGCGTCATACCAAGCCGAACCCGATGTCGGGCGTTCAAGGCGGTATCGTCGAGAAAGAAGCGCCACTGCACGCTTCCAACGTTGCCATTTTCAACAGCGAGACCAACAAGGCTGACCGCGTTGGTTTCAAAGTCGAAGACGGCAAGAAAATTCGTGTCTTCAAGTCCACCCAGAAGCCGGTTGGCGCTTGAGAATCATAGGTAAAACACCATGGCACGACTGAAAGAGATTTACCGGAAGGAAATCGCGCCCAAGCTGAAGGAAGAACTGAAGCTGGCCAACGTGATGGAAGTTCCGCGCATCACCAAGATCACCCTGAACATGGGCCTGGGCGAAGCGATCGGTGACAAGAAAGTCATCGAGAACGCCGTTGCCGACCTCGAGAAGATCACCGGTCAGAAAGTCGTCGTGACTCATGCCCGCAAGTCGATCGCAGGTTTCAAGGTTCGTGAAGGTTGGCCGATTGGCGTCAAGGTCACTCTGCGTCGCGAGCGTATGTACGAGTTCCTGGATCGTCTGCTGTCCATCTCCCTGCCGCGCGTGCGTGACTTCCGCGGCCTGAATGCCAAGTCCTTCGACGGCCGCGGCAACTACAGCATGGGCGTGAAAGAGCAGATCATCTTCCCGGAAATCGATTACGACAAGATCGATGCGCTGCGTGGTCTGGACATCACCCTGACCACCACTGCCCGTACGGATGACGAAGGTCGCGCTCTGCTGCGTGCTTTCAAATTCCCGTTCCGCAACTGATTGGAGTAGGAACATGGCCAAGACGAGCATGAAAAACCGCGAGCTGAAGCGTCAGCGCACGGTTGCCAAGTACGCCAAAAAGCGTGCCGAGCTGAAAGCCATCATCGTGGATCAGAACGCAACTCCAGAAGCCCGTTGGGAAGCCAGCGTCGCCCTGCAGAAGCAACCACGTGATGCCAGCGCTTCGCGCCTGCGCAACCGCTGCCGCATCACCGGTCGTCCGCACGGTGTATTCCGCAAGTTCGGTCTGTCGCGTATCAAGCTGCGTGAAGCAGCCATGCGTGGCGACGTACCAGGTCTGGTCAAGGCCAGCTGGTAAGCCGACGCGGCAAACGCCGGAGCCTGCTCCGGCGTTCAAGCAATATCAATCAAGCCCCTTTTGGGGCTTGATTCATTTTTGATCAGTCTCTAGAATGCCCGGCTCTCCTGAGCCCGGATTTCCGTGAGCTCTGGTGATTCTTTAGCCGAGAGGCTAATTCTTTTTGTATCAGGAGCGTCTAGCCCATGAGTATGCAGGACCCGTTAGCGGACATGCTAACTCGTATCCGTAATGCCCAGATGGCTGAAAAGTCCGTCGTAAGCATGCCTTCTTCTACCCTGAAGGTGGCTGTAGCCAAAGTTCTCAAAGACGAAGGTTATATTGCGGGTTATCAGATCAGCGGCGAAGCAAAGCCGCAGCTGTCCATCGAGCTGAAGTACTTCGAAGGCCGTCCGGTCATCGAAGAGGTCAAGCGCGTCAGCCGTCCCGGCCTTCGCCAGTACAAATCCGTCGATGATCTGCCGAAAGTTCGCGGCGGTCTCGGTGTTTCCATCGTCTCCACCAACAAGGGTGTGATGACGGACCGCGCTGCGCGCGCTGCCGGTGTCGGCGGCGAAGTGCTTTGCACTGTGTTCTAAGGGGGGATAAGCATGTCTCGCGTTGCTAAGAACCCCGTCAAGCTGCCTGCTGGTGTAGAGATCAAACTCGCCGGTCAGCAGCTTTCGGTGAAGGGTGCCAAGGGCACTCTGGAACTGAACGTTCACTCGTCCGTTGAGGTGCTGCAGGAATCCGGTGAGCTGCGTTTCGCTGCTCGCAACGGCGACCAGCAGACTCGTGCGATGGCCGGTACTACCCGCGCTCTGGTTAACAACATGGTCATCGGCGTAAGCCAAGGCTTCGAGCGCAAGCTCCAGCTGATCGGTGTTGGTTACAAGGCGCAGGCCAAGGGTCAGGTGCTGAACCTGGCGTTGGGCTTCTCTCACCCTATCGACTACCAACTGCCGGAAGGCGTTGTGGCCGAAACCCCGAACCAGACCGAGATCCTCATCAAGGGTGTCGACAAGCAGCTGGTTGGTCAGGTTGCCGCGGAGATTCGTGACTTCCGCCGTCCTGAACCTTACAAGGGCAAAGGTGTTCGTTACGCTGACGAAGTCGTCCGCCGTAAAGAAGCCAAGAAGAAGTAAGGGGCTAGGAAATGACCGACAAAAAAGTTACTCGTCTGCGTCGCGCTCGCAAAGCACGCCTGAAAATGCACGAGCTCGAAGCCGTGCGTCTGTGCGTGTATCGCTCTTCGCAGCACATCTACGCCCAGGTCATCTCGGCCGACGGCAGCAAGGTTCTGGCCAGCGCCTCTACCTTGGACAAAGCACTGCGTGACGGCGCCACCGGCAACGTCGACGCGGCCAAGAAAGTTGGTGAGCTGGTTGCCGAGCGTGCGAAAGCCGCTGGCGTGACCCAGGTTGCATTCGACCGTTCTGGCTTCAAGTACCACGGCCGCGTCAAGGCGCTGGCTGATGCTGCTCGTGAAGGCGGGCTGGAGTTCTAAGTTATGGCAAATAACGACCAAAAGCGCGACGAAGGCTATATCGAGAAGCTGGTTCAGGTGAACCGCGTTGCCAAGACCGTTAAAGGCGGCCGTATCTTCACCTTCACCGCGCTGACCGTGGTAGGTGATGGCAAGGGCCGTGTAGGTTTCGGCCGTGGCAAATCCCGTGAAGTGCCGGCTGCCATCCAGAAGGCGATGGAAGCTGCTCGTCGCAACATGATCCAAGTTGATCTGAACGGCACCACCCTGCAGTACGCCATGAAGTCCGCCCACGGCGCTTCGAAGGTTTACATGCAGCCCGCTTCCGAAGGTACCGGCATCATCGCTGGTGGCGCCATGCGTGCCGTCCTGGAAGTCGCTGGTGTTCAGAACGTTCTGGCCAAGTGCTACGGCTCTACCAACCCTGTGAACGTGGTTCATGCCACTTTCAAAGGTCTGAAGGCTATGCAGTCTCCGGATTCGGTTGCAGCCAAGCGTGGCAAGAGTGTCGAGGAGATTCTCTAACCATGGCTAACACCGTCAAAGTGACTCTGATCAAGAGCACCAATGGCCGTCTGGCCAATCACAAAGCCTGCGTCAAGGGTCTCGGCCTGCGTCGCATCAATCATACCGTCGAGGTTCTGGATACTCCGGAAAACCGCGGCATGATCAACAAGGCTTATTACCTTCTCCGTGTGGAGGGTTGATCCATGTACCTGAACGATTTGAGTCCAGCGCCGGGTTCCCGTCGCGAGAAGCACCGTCCGGGCCGTGGTATCGGTAGTGGTTTGGGCAAGACCGGTGGCCGTGGTCACAAGGGTCAGACCTCCCGCTCCGGTGGCACCATTGCTCCGGGTTTCGAAGGCGGCCAGCAGCCTCTGCACCGTCGTCTTCCCAAGTTCGGTTTCGTGTCTCTGAAAGCTATGGATCGTGCGCAAGTGCGTACCTCCGAGCTGAACAAGATCGAAGGCGACGTAGTTACTCTGCAGGCGCTGAAGGATGCCAACCTGATTAATCAAAACGTACAGCGTGTGAAAGTCATGCTGTCCGGTGAGATTACTCGCGCGGTCACCCTCAAAGGTATCGCTGCCACCAAAGGTGCGCGTGCGGCTATCGAAGCAGCTGGCGGTAAGTTCGAGGAATAAATGGCTAAGCAAGGTGCTCTCTCTGCTCTGGCTGGTGGCGGGTTGTCCGAACTCTGGGCTCGTCTGCGCTTTCTGTTCATGGCGATCATCGTCTATCGAATCGGCGCGCATATCCCAGTTCCCGGTATAAACCCTGACCGTCTGGCCGATCTGTTTCGACAGAATGAGGGGACCATTCTTAGCTTGTTCAACATGTTTTCCGGCGGCGCGCTGGAGCGGATGAGCATCTTTGCACTGGGGATCATGCCGTACATTTCGGCATCGATCATCATGCAGTTGATGACCGCCGTGAGCCCGCAGCTGGAGCAGTTGAAGAAGGAAGGTGAGGCTGGTCGTCGCAAGATCAGCCAGTACACCCGCTACGGCACCTTGGTTCTGGCGTTCGTCCAGGCTATCGGCATGTCCGTTGGCCTGGCGAGCCAGGGCGTAGCGTTCTCGGCTGATTTCGGCTTCCACTTCGTTGCAGTCACCACCTTCGTGGCGGGTGCAATGTTCATGATGTGGCTGGGCGAGCAGATCACCGAGCGCGGTGTTGGCAACGGTATTTCGATGCTGATTTTTGCGGGCATCGTAGCCGGTCTGCCGTCGGCGATCGGGCAGTCTTTCGAGTCTGCACGGCAGGGCGATATCAATATCTTCGCCCTCATCGCCATCGGTTTGCTGGCAGTAGCGATCATCGGTTTCGTGGTGTTCATTGAGCGTGGCCAGCGTCGCATCGCGGTGCACTACGCCAAGCGTCAGCAGGGCCGCAAGGTCTTCGCTGCGCAGACCAGCCACCTGCCGTTGAAGGTGAATATGGCGGGCGTAATCCCGGCCATCTTCGCCAGCAGCCTTCTGTTGTTCCCGGCCTCGCTGGGTGCCTGGTTTGGTCAGTCCGAAGGTATGGGCTGGCTGCAGGATATTTCACAGGCTATCGCTCCTGGTCAGCCGTTGAACATTTTGCTGTTTAGTGCAGGGATCATTTTCTTCTGCTTCTTCTATACAGCGCTGATGTTCAACCCGAAAGACGTAGCGGAAAACCTGAAGAAGTCCGGTGCCTTTATTCCGGGTATCCGTCCCGGTGAGCAGTCCGCACGCTATATCGATGGCGTTCTGACCCGCTTGACCATGTTCGGTGCTCTGTACATGACGGCCGTATGCTTGTTGCCCCAGTTTCTGGTGGTGGCGGCCAACGTACCGTTCTACCTTGGCGGGACCTCGTTGCTGATCGTGGTGGTGGTTGTGATGGACTTCATGTCGCAAGTACAATCGCACCTCGTTTCACACCAGTACGAATCCCTGATGAAGAAAGCCAACCTGAAGGGCTACGGCAGCGGCATGCTCCGCTGAAGTGTCCATAAGGTTCGAGGAGTTGGTGATGAAAGTTCGTGCATCGGTGAAAAAGCTGTGCCGCAACTGCAAAATTATTCGCCGTGAAGGTGTAGTGCGAGTGATTTGCAGCGCGGAACCGCGTCACAAACAGCGCCAAGGCTGAATGTGATCGACGCTATAAGCCCGGCAGCTAGTGCGCTGCCGGGTTGATTATTTGTTTTTACAGCGATAATATCTCGCGCCCCATTTCTTGGCTTCCGGGGCGTAGGTAGCTGTCAATTGGAGTTCCACTGAATGGCCCGTATTGCAGGCGTTAACATTCCGGATAACAAGCACGCTGTTATCTCGCTGACCTACATCTTTGGTGTTGGTCGCACTACTGCACAGAAGATCTGTGCCGCTACCGGGATCAATCCGGCAGCAAAGATCAAGGATCTCTCTGACGAGCAGATCGAGCAGCTGCGTGGTGAAGTCGCCAAGGTGAATACCGAGGGTGATCTGCGCCGTGAAGTGAACATGAAAATCAAACGCTTGATGGATCTGGGTTGCTACCGCGGCCTGCGTCATCGTAAAGGTCTGCCGGTTCGCGGTCAGCGCACCAAGACCAACGCACGCACCCGTAAGGGCCCGCGTAAGCCGATCCGCAAGTAATCGCGTTCGCGAATCGACAGGAATTTAGTCATGGCAAAACCTGCTGCTCGTACTCGTAAGAAAGTCAAAAAGACGGTGGTTGATGGCATCGCCCACATCCACGCTTCTTTCAACAACACCATCGTGACCATCACCGACCGTCAAGGTAACGCCCTGTCCTGGGCTACTTCCGGTGGTTCGGGTTTCCGCGGTTCCCGCAAGTCCACCCCGTTCGCTGCCCAGGTGGCTGCAGAGCGTGCTGGTCAAGCTGCGCTGGAATACGGCCTGAAGAACCTCGACGTCAACGTCAAGGGCCCAGGTCCGGGTCGTGAGTCCGCTGTCCGTGCTCTTAACGGCTGCGGTTACAAGATCGCCAGCATCACCGATGTGACGCCTATCCCGCATAACGGGTGCCGTCCTTCGAAGAAGCGTCGCGTGTAATCAGGAGACAGTGAGAAATGGCTCGTTACATTGGTCCCAAATGCAAACTGTCTCGTCGTGAAGGCACTGATCTGTTCCTGAAGAGCGGCGTCCGCGCTCTGGAATCGAAGTGCAACATCGAAGCAGCCCCAGGTATCCACGGTCAGCGCCGTGGCCGTCAGTCCGACTACGGCACCCAGCTGCGTGAGAAGCAAAAAGTTCGTCGTATCTACGGTGTGCTGGAGCGTCAGTTCAGCGGTTACTACAAGCAGGCAGCCAGCCAGAAAGGCGCTACCGGCGAAAACCTGCTGCAACTGCTCGAGTGCCGTCTGGACAACGTCGTTTACCGCATGGGCTTCGGCGCTACGCGTGCCGAGTCCCGTCAGCTGGTTTCGCACAAAGCGATCAGCGTGAACGGCAAGACTGTCAACGTACCGTCCTACCAGGTCAAAGCTGGTGACGTGGTTGCAGTTCGCGAGAAGTCGAAGAATCAGCTGCGCATCGTTCAGGCTCTTGAGCTGTGTGCTCAGCGTGGCCGTGTTGAGTGGGTAGATGTAGACACCGAGAAGAAATCCGGCGTGTTCAAAAGCGTTCCGGTTCGTGGTGATCTCTCCGCTGACATCAACGAGAGCCTGATTGTCGAGCTCTACTCCAAGTAAGGGCTAGAAAATAGGTGCATCCATGCAGATTTCGGTAAATGAGTTCCTGACCCCCCGCCATATCGATGTGCAGGTGGTCAGTCAGACCCGCGCCAAGATCACCCTCGAGCCTCTCGAGCGTGGTTTCGGCCATACCCTGGGCAACGCGCTGCGTCGCATCCTGTTGTCCTCCATGCCTGGCTGTGCAGTAGTCGAGGCCGAGATTGACGGTGTACTCCATGAGTACAGCGCCATTGAAGGTGTTCAGGAAGACGTCATTGAAATCCTGCTCAACCTCAAAGGTCTGGCCATCAAACTGCACGGTCGAGACGAAGTTACACTGACTCTGGCGAAGAAGGGCTCTGGCGTCGTAACCGCTGCCGACATTCAGCTGGATCATGATGTTGAAATCGTCAACGGCGACCATGTAATCGCCAATCTGGCCGCTAATGGCGCGCTGAACATGAAGCTCGTCGTAGCTCGTGGTCGCGGTTATGAGCCGGCCGATTCGCGCCAGAGCGATGAAGACGAGAGCCGCAGCATTGGTCGCTTGCAGCTCGATTCTTCCTTCAGCCCGGTGCGTCGCGTGTCTTACGTGGTGGAAAACGCTCGCGTCGAGCAGCGCACCAACCTGGACAAGCTGGTTATCGATCTCGAAACCAACGGTACCCTGGATCCTGAAGAGGCCATCCGTCGTGCCGCTACCATCCTGCAACAGCAGCTGGCTGCATTCGTCGACCTGAAGGGCGACAGCGAGCCGGTTGTGATCGAGCAGGAAGACGAGATCGACCCGATCCTGCTGCGTCCGGTTGATGACCTTGAACTGACCGTCCGTTCGGCCAACTGCCTCAAGGCAGAGAACATCTACTACATCGGTGACCTGATCCAGCGCACCGAAGTAGAGCTGCTCAAAACGCCGAACCTGGGCAAGAAGTCCCTGACCGAAATCAAGGACGTTCTGGCTTCCCGTGGTCTGTCCCTCGGTATGCGCCTCGACAACTGGCCGCCGGCAAGTCTGAAGAAAGACGACAAGGCTACTGCCTGATCGTCATCATCACCGAACGTGTAGTTTGGTAAGGAATTGAACCATGCGTCATCGTAAAAGTGGCCGTCACCTCAGCCGCACCAGCGCTCACCGCAAGGCCATGTTTCAGAACATGGCGGTATCGCTGTTCGAGCATGAGCTGATCAAAACTACTCTGCCGAAAGCCAAGGAGCTGCGCCGCGTTGCCGAGCCGCTGATCACCCTGGCTAAAGAAGACAGCGTCGCTAACCGTCGTCTGGCTTTCGACCGTACTCGTTCGAAAGCCATCGTTGGCAAGCTGTTCAACGATCTGGGCAAGCGCTACGCCACCCGTCAGGGCGGTTACCTGCGTATCCTCAAGTGCGGTTTCCGCGCTGGCGACAATGCCCCGATGGCTTATGTTGAGCTGGTCGACCGTCCGGTCGGTGGTGCAGTAGAAGCTGCCGAATAAGGCATCGTTGCAAGAAAAGACCGGGCCTAGGCCCGGTTTTTTTATGGGTGTTTTTAGTCAAAAACTATCGCACTGTAAGTTGTTATTCATTTGTCGCTTCGCTTGTGCTCATCAATACTCAAGGCCAATCCCGCTTAGCCGGGAACGATCAGGCCAGCCAGGAGATAGACGATGAGTGACAAGAGCGAGGGCAAGTGCCCCTTTTCGGGGAAAGCCTCTGGGGAAACGCCGAAGCATGCGGCTGGCGGCGGCACCGGCAACCGTGACTGGTGGCCCAATCAGCTGCGCGTCGACCTGCTGCACCAGCATTCCGCCAAGTCCAACCCCCTGGGTGAGGCCTTCAACTATGCCGAAGCCTTCAACTCCCTGGACTATGAAGCCCTGAAGAAAGACCTGCGCGCCCTGATGACCGACTCGCAGGACTGGTGGCCCGCCGACTTCGGCCATTACGGCCCACAGTTCATCCGCATGGCCTGGCATGCCGCTGGCACCTACCGCACCGGCGATGGTCGTGGCGGCGCTGGCCGTGGCCAGCAACGCTTCGCACCGCTCAACAGCTGGCCGGACAACGTCAACATCGACAAATCGCGCCGCCTGCTGTGGCCGATCAAGCAGAAGTACGGCCAGAAGATCTCCTGGGCCGATCTGCTGGTACTCACCGGCAACGTCGCGCTGGAGACCATGGGCTTCCGCACCTTTGGTTTCGCCGGTGGCCGTGAGGACACCTGGGAACCGGATCAGGACGTTTACTGGGGCACCGAAAAGACCTGGCTGGGTGGCGATGAGCGCTATGGCAAGGGCGCAGCCGGCCGTGAAGACGACCAGGGCGTGCTGGTCGCCGATGCCGAGCTGCATGGCCAGGAGCAGGATCGCACCGATAGCCAGGGGCGCAATCTGGAGAACCCCCTCGCGGCCGTGCAGATGGGCCTGATCTACGTCAACCCGGAAGGCCCTGAAGGCAACCCGGATCCGCTCGCTGCCGCCCATGACATCCGCGAGACCTTCGCGCGCATGGCGATGAACGACGAGGAAACCGTTGCGCTGATCGCTGGCGGTCACACCTTCGGCAAGACCCACGGTGCCGGCCCGGCCGATCACGTTGGCGCCGAGCCGGAAGCCGCTGGTCTGGAAGAGCAAGGCCTGGGCTGGAGCAGCTCGTTCGGCAGCGGCAAGGCCGGCGATGCGATCACCAGTGGCCTGGAGGTGACCTGGACGACCACGCCTGCGCAGTGGAGCAACAACTTCTTCGAGAACCTGTTCAAGTTCGAGTGGGAGCTGACCAAGAGCCCGGCCGGCGCCCATCAGTGGGTGGCCAAGAACGCCGAGGCGATCATTCCCGATGCCCATGATCCGTCGAAGAAGCGTCTGCCGACCATGCTGACCACCGACCTGTCGCTGCGCTTCGATCCCGCCTACGAGAAGATCTCCCGGCGCTTTCTGGATAACCCGCAAGCCTTCGCCGAAGCCTTCGCCCGTGCCTGGTTCAAGCTGACCCACCGTGACCTGGGGCCGAAGTCGCGTTATCTGGGACCGGAAGTACCGAAAGAGGAGCTGTTGTGGCAGGACCCGCTGCCGGCCGTGCATCACCCGCTGATCGACGACGCCGAGGTGGCGGCCCTCAAGGCCCAGGTACTGGCCTCCGGTCTGTCGATCTCCGAGCTGGTCGGCACGGCCTGGGCCTCGGCTTCGACCTTCCGCGGATCCGACAAGCGCGGCGGGGCCAATGGTGCGCGCATTCGCTTGGCGCCGCAAAAGGACTGGGCGGCCAACCAGCCCGAGCAACTGGCCAAGGTGCTGGCAACGCTGGAGGGCATTCGTGGCGAGTTCAACCGCTCCGCCACCGGCGGCAAGCAGGTGAGCCTGGCCGATCTGATCGTGCTGGCCGGTAATGCCGGTATCGAGCAGGCCGCCAGCAAGGCCGGTCGCAACGTACAGGTGCCGTTCTCGCCCGGGCGCAGCGATGCGTCCCAGGCACAGACCGATGTCGAGTCCTTCGCCGTGCTCGAACCGATCGCCGATGGCTTTCGCAACTACCTCAAGGGCCGCTACAGCGTGCCGGCCGAGGCGTTGCTGATCGACAAGGCGCAGTTGCTGACCCTGACCGCGCCGGAGCTGACCGTGCTGATCGGCGGCCTGCGGGCGATCAACATCAACCTGGGCGGTACCAGCCATGGTGTGCTGACCGACAAGCCCGGCGCGCTGACCAACGACTTCTTCGTCAACCTGCTCGACATGGGCACAGCGTGGAAGGCGGCGGCCGGTGACAGCAACCTGTTCGAAGGGCGTGATCGCAAGAGCGGCGAGCTGAAGTGGACCGGCACCCGGGTCGACCTGGTGTTCGGTTCCAACGCCATCCTGCGTGCCCAGGCCGAGGTCTATGCCAGCGCCGACGCCCGCTTCATCGAGGACTTCGTGGCCGCCTGGACCAAGGTCATGAACCTCGACCGCTTCGATCTCGCCTGATCCATGGCCGGGCGCTCGCGTCCGGTCGGCGAACCGCTGCAGCACAACGCCTCCTGATTAGGGGGCGTTGTGCTTTTTGCTTGACCCCGGCGGGTGATGGGTCGAGCATTCACCTATTCCATTCGCTGCACCAAGGATTCGCGCATGAAGGGCCATATCGAAGTCATCGACTACCTGAAAACCCTCCTCAAGGGGGAGCTGGCCGCGCGCGATCAGTACTTCATCCACTCGCGTCAGTACGAGGACTGGGGCTTCAGCAAGCTCTACGAGCGCATCAATCACGAGATGGAGGAGGAGACCCAGCACGCCGATGCCCTGCTCAAGCGCATCCTCTTCCTGGAAGGCGTGCCGGACATGGTGCCGGATGCCTTCACCTTCGGGCAGACCGTACCGGACGCGCTGAAACTCGACCTGGCCCTCGAGTACCAGGTGCGCGCTGCCCTGAGCAAGGGCATCGAACTGTGCGAGCGTCACCAGGATTACCAGACCCGCGACATCCTGCTGCTGCAGCTCAAGGACACCGAGGAAGATCATGCCTATTGGCTGGAAATCCAGCTGCAGCTGATCGGCAAGCTGGGCCTGGAGAAGTACCTGCAGAGCCAGATGTGAGCGGCAAGCCGCAAGCTTCAAGCTGCAAGAAAAAGCCAGAGCGGATTACCTCCGTTCTGGCTTTTTCGTATCGGCTCTTACTTGCCGCTTGTGGCTTGCAGCTTATGGCTGCCGTCAGGCGCGATCACGCTCCAGCAACGGCTTGAGGAAGTGCCCCGTGTGGGACTGCGCCATCTCGGCCACTTCTTCCGGGGTGCCGACGGCGATGATCTGGCCACCCTTGGAGCCGCCTTCCGGGCCGAGATCGACCAGCCAGTCGGCGGTCTTGATCACGTCCAGGTTGTGTTCGATCACCACCACGGTGTTGCCGTGGTCGCGCAGGCGGTGCAGCACGTCGAGCAATTGCTGGATGTCCGCGAAGTGCAGGCCGGTGGTCGGCTCGTCGAGGATGTACAGGGTCTTGCCGGTGTCGCGCTTGCTCAGCTCGCGCGACAGCTTGACGCGCTGCGCCTCACCGCCGGACAGGGTGGTCGCCGACTGGCCGAGCTTGATGTAGGAAAGGCCCACATCCATCAGCGTCTGCAGCTTGCGCGCCAGGGCCGGCACGGCATCGAAGAAGGCGCGGGCGTCCTCGATGGTCATCTCCAGCACCTCGTGGATGCTCTTGCCCTTGTACTTGATCTCCAGGGTCTCGCGGTTGTAGCGCTTGCTCTTGCACACGTCGCAGGGCACGTAGATGTCCGGCAGAAAGTGCATCTCCACCTTGATCAGGCCGTCGCCCTGGCACGCCTCGCAGCGGCCACCCTTGACGTTGAACGAGAAGCGCCCCGGGCCGTAGCCGCGCGAGCGTGACTCGGGTACCCCGGCGAACAGCTCGCGGATCGGCGTGAACAGCCCGGTGTAGGTCGCCGGGTTGGAGCGCGGCGTACGACCGATGGGGCTCTGGTCGATGTCCACCACCTTGTCCAGGTGCTGCAGGCCGTCGATGCTGTCGTGGGCGGCGGCCTCCAGGGTGGTGGCACCGTTCAGGGCGGTGGCGCTGAGCGGGAACAGGGTGTTGTTGATCAGCGTCGACTTGCCCGAGCCGGAGACCCCGGTCACGCAGGTCAGCAGGCCGATGGGAATCTCCAGGTTGACGTTCTGCAGGTTGTTGCCGCGGGCGCCCTTGATCTTCAGCGACAGCTTCTTGTCTCGGGGCGTGCGCTTGGCCGGCACGACGATCTTGGTGCGGCCGGACAGGTACTTGCCGGTGACCGAGTCGGGGTGAGCCATGACTTCTTCGGCGGTACCTTCGGCGACGATCCGCCCGCCGTGCACGCCGGCGCCCGGGCCGATGTCGACCACGTAGTCGGCCATGCGGATGGCGTCCTCGTCGTGCTCGACCACGATCACCGTATTGCCGATGTCGCGCAGGTGGCGCAGGGTGCCGAGCAGGCGCTCGTTGTCGCGCTGGTGCAGGCCGATGGAAGGTTCGTCGAGAATGTACATGACCCCCACCAGGCCGGCGCCGATCTGGCTGGCCAGGCGGATGCGCTGGGCTTCACCGCCGGACAGGGTGTCGGCGCTGCGGTCCAGGGTCAGGTAGTCGAGGCCGACGTTGACCAGGAACTGCAGGCGCTCGCAGATTTCCTTGAGGATCTTGCTGGCGATCTCGCCGCGGCGGCCATCCAGGGTCAGGTCGCCGAAATAGTCGCTGGCCGCGCCGATCGGCATGCCGGTGACCGCCGGCAGGGTCTTCTCGCCCACCCACACATGGCGCGCTTCGCGACGCAGGCGCGTGCCGCGGCAGTCGGGGCAGGGTTGGGTGCTGAGAAACTTGGCCAGCTCCTCGCGTACGCTGGTCGATTCGGTCTCGCGGTAGCGGCGCTCGAGGTTGGGCACGATGCCCTCGAACGGGTGCGAGCGCTTGACGATGTCGCCCCGGTCGTTGAGGTATTTGAAGTCGACCTTCTGCGTACCGCTGCCGCCGAGAATGACTTTCTGATGCTCGCTATCGAGCTCGCCAAAGGGTTTGTCCAGGCTGAAGCGGTAGTGCGAGGCCAGCGAGCCGAGCATCTGGAAGTAATACACGTTGCGTCTGTCCCAGCCGCGTATCGCGCCTTCGGCCAGGGTCAGCTCGGCATTGACCAGGCGCTTGGCGTCGAAGAACTGCTTCACGCCCAAGCCGTCGCAGGTCGGGCAGGCGCCGGCCGGGTTGTTGAAGGAGAACAGCTTGGGCTCCAGTTCGCTGATCGAATGGCCGCACACCGGGCAGGCGAAGCGCGCGGAGAAGATGATCTCCTCGCCTTCCTCGCCCTGCTCTTTGTCGCCTTCGGCTGGGAGGGGCGCAATCAGGGCCAGGCCGTCGGCCAGCTTCAGCGCGGTCTCGAAGGATTCGGCCAGGCGCTGCTGCAGGTCGCCGCGGGCCTTGAAGCGGTCGACCACCGCATCGATGCTGTGCTTCTTCTGCTTGTCGAGCTTGGGCAGCTCGTCCAGCTCATACAGCTTGCCGTCGACCCGCACGCGCACGAACCCCTGGGCGCGCAGCTCGTCGAACACCGCCAGGTGCTCGCCCTTGCGCTCGCGGATCACCGGGGCCAGCAGCATCAGTTTGCTACCTTCGGGCATGGCCAGCACCTGGTCGACCATCTGGCTGACCGTCTGGGCTTCCAGCGGCAGGTCGTGGTCGGGGCAGCGCGGCGTACCGGCGCGGGCGTAGAGCAGGCGCAGGTAGTCGTAGATTTCGGTGATGGTGCCGACCGTCGAGCGCGGGTTGTGCGAGGTGGACTTCTGCTCGATGGAAATCGCTGGCGACAGGCCTTCGATGGTGTCGACATCGGGCTTTTCCATCATCGACAGGAACTGCCGGGCATAGGCGGACAGCGACTCCACGTAGCGACGCTGACCTTCGGCATACAGGGTGTCGAAGGCCAGGGACGACTTGCCGGAGCCGGACAGACCGGTGATCACGATCAGCTTGTCGCGTGGCAGGGTCAGGTCGATATTCTTCAGGTTGTGGGTACGGGCCCCACGAATCAGGATCTTGTCCAAAAGGAACCTCTAAGCTGACTGGTTTTTCGTCGCTGTCGTAACAGGAGGCCCTTGTCACAGCCTCGCGTGGCGGGCGGATAAACCGCCGAGTATACGGGCGGCAACAGTCGTGCGGCAAAGCGCCGCTGCTGTGCCAGTAGGGTTTCGACTGGTAGAATCGCCGGCTTGTTTCAACAGGTTATCGACGATGGGCGATTCGCACAGCGAACGCATGAGTGGCGCGGAAACCCGTGCAGCCGGTGGGCTGGCGTTGGTGTTCGCATTCCGCATGCTGGGCATGTTCATGGTGTTGCCGGTATTGGCTACCTATGGGCAGGAGCTCGCCGGTTCAACCCCGGCCCTGATCGGACTGGCGATCGGCGCCTACGGCCTGACCCAGGCCTTCCTGCAGATTCCCTTCGGGGTAATCTCCGACCGCATCGGTCGGCGACCGGTGATCTACATCGGCCTGGTGATCTTCGCCGCAGGCAGTCTGCTGGCCGCCAATGCCGATTCCATCTGGGGGGTGATCGCCGGGCGCGTGCTGCAGGGTGCCGGGGCGATTTCCGCGGCGGTGATGGCACTGCTGTCGGACCTGACCCGTGAGCAGCACCGCACCAAAGCGATGGCCATGATCGGCATGAGCATCGGCCTGTCGTTCGCCGTGGCCATGGTAGTCGGTCCGCTGCTGACCCGCGCCTTTGGCCTGTCCGGGCTGTTCCTGGCCACTGGCGCCTTGGCGCTGCTGGGCATCGTCATCGTCGCCGGCCTGGTGCCATCGAGTGCCGGGCCGCTGCAGCACCGCGAGTCTGGCGTCGCCAGGCAGGCGCTGTGGCCAACCCTGAAACACCCGGACCTGCTGCGCCTGGACTTCGCCATCTTCGCCCTGCATGCGATTCTCATGGCCAGCTTCATTGCCCTGCCGCTGGCCCTGGTGGAGCAGGGCGGCCTGCCCAGGGAACAGCATTGGTGGGTGTACCTCACCGCGCTGCTCGGCGGCTTCTTCCTGATGGTGCCGTTCATCATCTACGGCGAGAAGAAGCGCCAGATGCGCCGCGTGCTGATCGGCTCGATCGTCGTGCTGCTCGGCTGCGAACTGTTCTTCTGGGCGTTCGGCCATGGCCTGCGCAACCTGGTGCTGGGCATCGTGGTGTTCTTCACTGCCTTCAACCTGCTCGAAGCCTCGCTGCCCTCGCTGATCAGCAAGGTGGCGCCGGCCGGTGGCAAGGGCACGGCCATGGGCGTGTACTCGACCAGCCAGTTTCTCGGCTCGGCCCTGGGCGGCATCCTCGGTGGCTGGCTGTATCAGCACTACGGGCTGGCCGGCGTGTTTGCCGGCTGTGCACTGTTGACGGTTCTCTGGCTGGCCTTTGCTGTTACTATGCGTGAACCGCCGTATGTGACCAGCCTGCGGTTGCCGCTCTCCAGTGCGGCGTTGCAGGAAGCAGGTCTGGCCGAGCGAATTCAGGCAGCGCCGGGAGTGGCGGATGCCGTTGTGGTGGTCGAAGAGGCCGCCCTCTATGTGAAAGTGGATACCCAACAATTGGATCGCACGTCGCTGCAGCGCTTGATCGAAGCGGCGCCGGTGACGTGCTGAAAGTAGGAGAGCGTTATGGCCCGTGGGGTTAACAAAGTCATTCTGGTCGGTACCTGCGGACAGGATCCGGAAACGCGCTATCTGCCCAGCGGCAATGCCGTGACCAACCTGAGCCTGGCTACCAGCGAGCAGTGGACGGACAAGCAGACCGGTCAGCGCGTCGAGAAAACCGAGTGGCACCGTGTGTCGCTGTTCGGCAAGGTCGCCGAGATCGCCGGTGAGTACCTGCGCAAGGGCTCCCAGGTCTACATCGAGGGCAAGCTGCAGACCCGCGAGTGGGAAAAGGACGGCGTGAAGCGCTACACCACCGAGATCATCGTCGACATGCAGGGCACCATGCAACTGCTCGGCGGCCGTCCTGACGGCGCTGGTGGTGGTGAGCCGCGTCAGTCGCGCCCGGCACCGCAGCGCGAGCCGCAGCAGCAGGCGCCCCGCCAGTCCGCGCCGCAGCAGCAGAAGCCGCAGCCGGCCCAGGACTACGACAGCTTCGACGACGACATCCCGTTCTGATCGTCAGCTGACAGCAAAGGCCCCGCATTGCGGGGCCTTTTCGTTTCTGCCGGCGGAGTTCAGGCCGGGCTGAACCAGCGCTTGCGCAACAGCCCCTGGCAGATCCATAGCAGCAGGGCGATGCTGATACCGCAGAGGTTGGCCAGCACGTCCAGCGGGCTGAACTCGCGCACCGGCTGGAGCACGTGCTGCAGCCATTCCAGCAGGGGCGCCTGAATGTACAGCAGCGGCCACAGCAGCCAGCCTGGCGCCCTGGGAAAGGCGAGACGGGTGGTCAGCGACAGGCCGCCAAAGGCGACCAGATGCAGGAATTTGTCCGACTCGTCGAACAGGTCGGGTGGTGGCTCGGGGCGGAAAAGCCCGTAGGCGAGTACCGCGCAGCAGGCCAGGAACAGCAGTTTTCTCACGTTTTCTTCCTTCGTTTCTGATCGGCTCGGCATTCAGACCGGCGTCGCGCCCCAGGGTTGCCCGCTGCGTGCCTTGGTCGGGCCATGCATGTCAAGATGAAGCCCGGTGGTGACGGCGCGGGGTAAAAGCAGCAAAATGCAGGCCATGGGGCTGAACCGTTCGGGCTCTGCCAAGAGTCGGCCGTCCAGGCAGCCATGCCGGGCCTGACTCAAATCTGATTGGGGAGCTTGTAGTTTCGTTATGCGCATGCGCCTGTTGTTGCTGGGTGGTGGCAGTACGCTGGGTCGGGCGTTGATTCGTCTGGGGGCCGAAGAAGACATCGGTTTCCTTGCCCCGCGCCCGCCGGCCCAGGGTTGGGATGCCGCCAGCCTGACTCAGTTGGTCGACGATACCCGCCCTGATGCGGTGATCAACCTCGCTTACTATTTCGACTGGTTTCAGGCCTCCAAGGTCAGCGAAGAGCGTTTCACTGCCCAGGAGCGTGCGGTCGAGCGCCTGGCCGAGCTCTGCCAGCATCACGACATTCGCCTGCTGCAGCCATCCAGCTACCGGGTGTTCGATGGCTCCCGCGCCACCGCCTACAGCGAGAAGGACGAAACCCAGCCCCTGAGCATGCGTGGCCAGGTGCTGGTGCGCATGGAGCAGAGCGTGCGCGCCCTGTGCCCGCGTCACGTGCTGCTGCGTTTCGGCTGGATCCTCGATGACAGCCCGGACGGCCTGCTGGCGCGCTTTCTGGTACGCGCCGAGCGTGACAAGGCGCTGTTCCTGGCCGACGACCGGCGCGGCAACCCGACGCCGGTGGAGGATGCCGCGCGGGTAATCCTTGCCGTGCTCAAGCAGCTCGACTGCGCCGCGCCGCTATGGGGCACCTACCACTACGGTGGCCACGAGGCGACCACGGCGCTGGCCCTGGGCCAGGCGATGCTCAGCGAGGCCCGGCACCTGCGCCAGAACCTGCTGGAAGAAATCTGCGGCCAGGCCCATGCCGCCAGGGGCGACGCCTCGGAAGAGCCGCAGCACGGCGTCCTGGCGTGCAAGAAGATCCTTCACACCTTCGGCGTCAAGCCGCGCGCCTGGCGTGCCGGCCTGCCGAGCCTGCTGGAGCACTATTACCGCCATGTCTGATCAACCTGTTCTCGTCACCGGTGGTGCCGGCTTTATCGGCTCCAATCTGGTCGACGCCCTGCTTGCGCGCGGGCACAGTGTGCGCGTGCTGGATAACCTGTCCATGGGCAAGCTGAGCAATCTGCCGCTGGATCATCACCGCCTGAGCTTTATCGAAGGCGACGTGGCCGATGCCGCCCTGGTCAGCCGCGCGGTGGCCGGTTGCAGCGCCGTGGTGCACCTGGCGGCCGTGGCCTCGGTGCAGGCCTCGGTGGACGACCCGGTCAGCACCCACCAGAGCAACTTCATCGGCACCCTGAACATCTGCGAAGCGATGCGCGAGCACGGTGTGCGCCGCGTGGTGTTCGCCTCCAGCGCCGCGGTGTATGGCAACAACGGCGAAGGCGTGGCCATCGACGAAGACACCGCCAAGGCGCCGTTGACACCCTACGCGTCGGACAAGCTGGCCAGCGAGCACTACCTGGGGTTCTACGGGCGGCAACACGGGCTGGAGCCGGCGATCTTCCGCTTCTTCAACGTGTTCGGCCCGCGCCAGGATCCGTCGTCACCCTACTCGGGGGTGATCAGCATCTTCACCCAGCGCGCCCAGCAGGGCCTGCCGATCAGCGTGTTCGGTGACGGCGAGCAGACCCGGGATTTCTTCTACGTCGCCGATCTGGTGGAGTTGCTGCTGCAGGCGCTGGACGCCAGGCGGCCGGCTACCGGTGCGGTGAACGTGGGCTGGAACCAGGCGGTGAGCCTCAAGCAGTTGCTGACGCAGATCGGCGAGCTGCTCGGCGGGCTGCCGGCCGTGACTCACCTCGAGGCGCGGGCAGGGGATATCCGCCATTCCCGTGCCGACAATGGCCGTCTGGCCAGCGAGTACCGGCTGCCGGCGCAGACGTCGCTGCGTGATGGGCTGGCGGCGTTGCTCAATGGCTGAGGTGCCGAGCGCAAGGCAGCAAAAAGCCGGCAATGCCGGCTTTTTGCGTTGGTGGCGTTAGCGGTGTTGGTGGCTTATCTGTGGGAGCGGGCCATCATGCCCGCGAATTCGCGCGCATGGCGCGCTCCCACAAAAGCGGGCCGCTATCCGCTTTCTCCTTTCTGCTGTTTCTAATCGGCTATTCAGAACTTGTAACCCAGGCCCACCATATACACGAACGGGTCCACATCCACGTCGACCTTGGCGCGTACGCCCAGGGCGGTATTGTCCACGTAGGCGGTGGTGTCGATGTCGATATAGCGGGCCTGGGCGTTGATCATCAGCTTGTCGGTGAGCATGTAGTCGGCCCCGATCTGCCAGGCCAGGCCCCAGGAGTTCTTGGCGCGGAAATTGTCGAAGCCGGCTGACGAGGCGCCGCTGCCCACGTGTTCGTCGTAGATCCAGGTGTAGTTGATACCGCCGCCGACATAGGGCTGGAAGGCCGACTTGGCATCCAGCGGGTAGTACACCAGGCTCAGGGTCGGTGGCAGGTGCTTGAGGGTGCCGAGCTTGCCGTTGGCGGCGTCCAGCACGGTGCCCTTGATCTTCACGTCATGCTCGAACGGCGTGGCGGCGAGCAGTTCGATACCCAGGTGGTCGGTCAGCATATAGGCGAAGTTCAGGCCCAGCTGGGTGTCGCTGCTCATGGTCGCCTTGCCGCCCAGGTCGGCGCCCGCCAGGCCGCCGCGGTCAACCTTGACCGAGGAGCTGTCCGCTTCCGGGTTGACGGTAATGGCGCCGGCGCGCACGAGGATGTCTCCGGCCTGGTGTGCCTGGGCAATGGGGGCTGCCAGCGCCAGGGCGATCAGTGAGGCAGGGAACAGCGACTTGTACATGGTGAGCTCCTAACGGGTCATTCGAATCATCTCGGATGGCGTCAGGGTAGGGCGCTGAGCGGAGCGTCCCTTGACTCAGCTCAATAGCTGGCCAGGCAAGGGTGCGACAGTTTGTCACGATGCAGGGACGACAGCCCCTAATTGGCTGGCAGTTCGTAGGGATAGATCTTGTCGGCCGCCAGCTGGTAGCCGACTTCCGCCAGTTCGCTGCTGCTGTGCTCGACCTTGAGCGGGCCTTCGATCCAGAACGGCTGGTACAGCGCATCGAGCAGCACGCCCAGTTCGGTGGTGACGTGGATGATCTGATTGGACGGCGGTGGTGGCACATGGATACAGGCGCCGAAGTAGGGCACCAGCAGGAATTCGGTCACGCGGCCTTCTTCGGTGACGTCCAGCGGCACGATATAGCCGGGGATCTTCACCTGCTGGCCGTCCATCTCCTTGACCACCGGTGCCGACGGGAACTGCTGCAGCGAGGCCGCGCCGCCCTCGGACAGCGCGTCGCCCAGCTGCGACATGTCGTGCATCGGGGTCATCTGCGGCACCTGTGGCGGCGCATCCTTGGGAATCAGCTCCTGCCAGTTCAGGGTACGCAGTTCGGTGGCCCAGAGCGGCGAGGCGAGGGTGAGGAGCAGAGCGGTAAGCAGAGCGCGACGCATGACACTACCTTTGGATTGGAAAACGAAGCCGGGCTGATCAGGCCCGGCTTCGTGCCGTCACACCCGAATGGACAGCCCATCGGCCAGCGACTGGCGATACGCGCGCCAGGCCGGCACGCAGCCCATCAGCAGGGCGGCTGCCAGAATAGCGCCGAGCAGCGTCCACTCATAGGGCGTCGGTGCGCTGAGGGGTAGATACAGGCCGTAGTTGGCCTGCACGTAGCCCTGGGCACCGGCGATACCGGCATACAGCAGTGCGGTGCCCGCCACCACGCCGGCGACCGCCAGCGAAAAGGCTTCGAGGATCAGCAGGCTGGCGACATGCCGGGGCCGCGCACCGACCGAGCGGAGGATGGCCATCTCCCGGCGCCGCTCGTTGAGGCTGGTGAGAATCGCCGTGAGCATGCCGATCAGCCCGGTCAGCACCACGAACAGCGAGACCACGAACAGCGCCTTTTCCGCGGTGCCCATCAGGCTCCACAGCTCCTGCAGGGCGACACCGGGGAGAATCGCCAGCAACGGCTCGCCGCGGTATTCGTTGACCTCGCGCTGCACGGCGAAGGTGGCGATCTTGCTTTTGAGGCCCAGCATCGCCGCGGTGATTGCCTTGGGCTGCAGATCCATATGGCGCGCCTGCTCGGCGCTGACCTTGCCGGCGCCGCGGGCCGGTACGCCGTTTTGCCAGTCGACGTGCAGCGCCTCCATGCCTTCCAGGGAGATGTGCAGGGTGCGGTCTACCGGGGTGCCGGTGCGCGCCAGGATACCGCTGACCACGAAGGGCTTGTCGTCGTGCTGCTGCAGGCTGATGGCCGCGACACCGTGGGACAGCACCAGCTGGTCGCCGAGCTTGTAGTTCAGTGCCTGGGCCACTTCGGCGCCGAGCACCACGTCGAACAGATCGTGGAAGCGCTCGCCCTGGGCCAGTTGCAGGGCCTGGCCACGGCCGTAATGGTAGTGGTCGAAGTAGTCCTGGTTGGTGCCCATCACCCGGTAGCCTCGGTGCGAGTCGCCCAGGGAAATGGGAATTGCCCAGTCGACCTGGCGGTGGGCGGCGAGCTTCTCGAAGCTGTCCCAGCGGATGTTGTTGGTGGCGTTGCCGATGCGGAACACCGAGTAGAGCAGCAGGTTGACGCTGCCGGAGCGGGCGCCGACGATCAGGTCGGTACCGCTGATGGTATTGGCGAAGCTGGCGCGGGCTTCGGTACGCACCCGCTCCACGGCGAGCAGCAGGCACACCGACAGGGCGATGGCGAATACCGTGAGCAGGGCGGTGAAGCGGCGGTTGGCCAGGCTGGCCAGGGCGAGTCGTAACAGGAACACCTCAGACCTCCTGGGGCTTGCTGGCGCGGTTGAGTTCAGCCAGCGACAGGCTGCGGTCGAACAACGCGGCCAGGCTCTGGTCGTGGCTGACGAACAGCAGGCTGGCGCCGACATCGCGGCATTCGCCGAACAGCAACTCGAGAAACGCCTGGCGGGCATCGGCGTCCAGTGCCGAAGTCGGTTCGTCGGCGATCACCAATTCCGGCTGGCCGATCAGTGCGCGGGCCGCGGCAACCCGTTGCTGCTGGCCGATGGACAGCGAATCGGCGCGGCGTTCGAGCAGCTCCGGGCGCAGGCCCAGGTGCTCCAGCAGCTTGCCGGCGGCCCCATCGACGCTGCCATAGCGCTGCGCCGCGCGCTCGGCACGCAGGCGCGAGAAGCGGCAGGGCAGCTCGACGTTGTCGCGCACGCTGAGAAACGGCAGCAGGTTGAACTGCTGGAAGATGTAGCCGGTGTGGTCGACGCGAAAGCGATCGCGGCGCGCCGCCGAGAGCGTGGCGAGGTCTTCGCCGAGCAGGCGAATGGTGCCGCGCCCGGGTTTCTGCACGCCGCCGAGCAGGCCGAGCAGGGTGGTCTTGCCGCTGCCGCTGGGGCCCTTGAGAAACAGGCTTTCGCCGCGTTGCAGATGAAAATGGGGGATGTCCAGAAGCTCGTCCTGGCCGGGCCAGGCGAAGCCGAGGTCGGTGAGTTCGATCAGTGCTGTGGTCATGGAAACTGCTGGCGCTGGAGGGAAAAGAAGCAAGTGTGCCAGTCATGGCCACCAAATGCTGAGCCAGAGGGTGTTGCCGAACGTGTGCAGCGGCGGATGCCCCCTGGTGGAGGCCTCCGCCCTGTCGATCAGAAGGTCAGGCGCGGGTTGGCCGGGGTCGATTCGACACCCTGCTGGCCGCTCGGGCCGATCAGTTGTACGTTGATCTTCTGGGTGGCCGGGAACTGCTTGTAGAAGGCCGACAGGTCGAGGGTCTTCAGCTCGCCCGGCTGTTTGCAGGTAAAGCTGTAGTCGGCATCGATATCGCTGTGCTCGTGGTGATGGTCGTCGCCATCGGCATGCTCATCGTGGTCGTGGTCGTGGTCATGATCATGGTCGGCTTCTGCATGGCCGAACAGCGGGCTACGTACTTCGTTTTCGCTCAGGCTGCAGCCGGCAGCGGCGGGCAGGCTGAACAGCGCCAAGGGCTTTTCCAGCAGGGCGCGGGCGGCGGTGACGGTCTTCTTGTCGGCATCGCTGGTGGCGGCATGCTCGAAGCCGACGATGTTCATCGCCGGGCTTTGCAGCTCGATTTCCAGGGTGCTGCCTTCCAGTGCCACATTCAGGGTGGCAACGCCGTGTTCGTGTTTGCCAAGGCTGCCGTGTTCATGGTCATCGTGGGCCTGGGCGGCGGCCAGGGGCAGCAGGGCGAAGGGCAGGGCGAGCAGCAGGTGGCGCATGGGAGGCTCCGGAGGGGTAAGGGAATGGATTGATACGTTATAACAAATTTATGGCCCATGGTAGAGCCGGCTTGGTTTGCCCGCCCGCCCGTGGGAGCATGGCGTATCGATCGAGTGGAGGTAGGCATGGTGCGTATTCGCGGGCGGATCGGCGATTGGCCGGTGGACCTGACGGTGGAACTGGACCCGCAGGATTGGGCGCAGCTGGCGGCGGCCCTGCCGGCCGCTGCGGCGCAGAGCCCGGGGGTGGTCGCGTCGGCGCCGGCCCAGGCCGATCAGGACGGTCAATGGCAGACGGTGCTGGAGCTGTTGCGCCGCGCCGGGCGCATCGAGGGGCCGCAGCTGATGGCGCAACTGGCGGCGCTGGCCGGCGGTGAGGTGGCGGGCAAGCGCCTGCTGGTGCGCCTGCGCCACTGCGAGCAGGTGCGTATGGAAGCCGGCGCCGATGCGCCGGTTTATTGCTGGGTGGAAGAGGTGTAGTTCAGGCTGCCAGGGCGATCTGGGCATGCCTATGGGCAACTACAAGGCAGAAGCAGACATTCAGCGATTGCGTAGGAGCGGCTTTAGCCGCGAGCTCTTTACGTTCCCTGCGAGAGCTGGGCTTGTCAGCGTTATCGGGTTGTCCATACGTTCGGTTCCGCTCTGTCGAGCGGGTTTCTTTTGGCATCGCCCCAAAAGAAACCAAAAGGTCTAGCCCCGACATACGGCCCCAGCTTCGCTGGGGTCCCCTCGCTCCATCATTGCTCCGAGGGCCCGCCGCGAAGGGCCATCCCTGGCCCATCGCGGCTCTCGCGACATCCATGTCGCTCAACCCTCTCCACAACGATTCCACTCGGCCTTCTGAAGGGGCGATTGGTGTCGTCTACTAATTTTGTGGCATGAGGCGCACCAAAAAGGCAAAGCGGCTGAACGGCCGCTACCGCCGTGTTGCAGTCAAAATAGATAAAGCCCGGTTGAAGATCGTGAACAGGTTTTCTTAGTACAGCGCCTGGTACACCCGGCGGCGGTAGGTAGTAACCAGCGGGTTGTCGTTGCCGAGCAGGTCGAATACCTGCAGCAAGGTCTTGTGCGGCAGGCCGTCGGCGTAATTGCGGTTGCGCACGAACAGCTTCAGCAAGCCATCCAGGGCCGGCTCGTACTGCTGGCGGGCGAGCTGCTGGATGGCCAGCTGATAGGCGGCTTCGTCATCCTCGCCATTCTGGGCCAGGCGGCTCTTCAGGGTGGCGGCGTCCGGCAGATCGGCGGCCTGACGCAGAAAGGTGATCTGCGCACGGGCGCCAGCGAGGGCCTGCTTGTGTTCATCGCCCTTCACCGCGCCGAGCACCTGCTCGGCTTCGCTCAGTTCGCCCCGTTCGGCCACACAGCGGGCGTAGAGAATCAGCGCCGCGGCGTTCTCGTTGTTCTCCGTCAGCAGCTCCTTGAGCGCGGCCTCGGCTTCACCGATGCGGCCCTCGGCGAATGCCGCCTGGGCGACTTCCAGCAGGTCGGCCTGGGGTGCTTGCGGCTCGGCGACGTGAGGTTGCAGCAGGGCACGGATCGCCGACTCCGGCTGGGCGCCCTGGAAGCCATCGACCGGCTGGCCGTTCTTGAACAGCACCACGGTCGGCAGACTGCGAATGCCGAAGCGGGCGACGATTTCCTGCTCGATGTCGCAATTGATCTTGGCCAGCAGCAGCTCGCCCTGGTAACCCTCGGTGATCTGCGCCAGCACCGGCATCAGCGCCTTGCAGGGCGCGCACCACTCGGCCCAGAAGTCGACGAGCACCGGTTTGTTGAACGAGTTCTCGATCACCAGTTGCTCAAACTGGGCGGCGCCATTGATATCGAAGATGTAGGGGGTGTCGCTCATGGTCGGTCTCTGTCCGGGCGAAAGGTGGGTGTGACTATAAGTGTGGGCACAGGTGCGCGGCTACAAGTGCACCGTGGCGGCGTGATACAGGCTGACGTGTCGGAAGGTTTCCGGCTCGGCCAGGTCGGGCCAGGTGCAGCCCTGCAAGCCGGCGATGCGCCGGTAGCGCGGGTGGTCGAAGTCGCGCACCCGGGAGTCGGCCACCAGCACCTCGCTGGCATGGTCGAGCACGCGGTCGAGCAGGGGCAGGTTGCTGCGGTCGTAGAGCACGTCGGCGACGATGGCCAGGTCGTAGTCGCGGCGCTCGGCGTAGAGGTCGCTCGAATAATCGAGCTGTACGCCATTGAGCGCGGCGTTGGCCCGGCAGGCGGCCAGGGCCAGGGAATCCAGGTCGCAGGCCACCACCTGGGCGGCGCCGGCACGGGCGGCGGCGATGGCGGCCACGCCCGAGCCGGAGCCCAGGTCCAGCACCCGTTTACCGCGCACCCACTCGGGGTGGCGCGCCAGCCAGTCCACCAGCACCAGGCCACTGGCCCAGCAGAAACACCAGTAGGGCGGTTCCTCGAGAATGCGCCGGGTTTCCTCCGGGCTGAAGCAGCGGTCCATGTTCGCCGGGTCGATCAGCCACAGGCGCAGGTCGGTGTCCGGCAGCGTGGTAGGGCTCAGCCGTGCATCGCCGAGCAGTTCGCGCAAGGCGGTCTGCAGGTGCTGCGGTGGGTTCACAGCGCCGGGGTCACACGGACCTCGCCAAGCGCCTGGCTTTGCGGCTCACGAATCAGCTGGTTGGGCATGTGCAGCACCAGCTTGCCGGATTGATGCACGCGCCCGCGCAGTTCCACGCGAATGCCCTGGTCGAAGTTCTCCGGGTTGAACTGCAGGCGAAACGGCAGCGGCGCGCCGGTGCCGCGCAACTGGATATTACCGAGCAGCTTGTGCGGCAGGCCGCGCTCGTTGATGGTCAGCAGCGCCAGTTCCACCTCGGCACCCGCCGGTACATCGAGCAGGGTACCGGTGAGTTCGCGCAGGTGAGCCGGGGTTGGCACCGGCTGCTCGGCTTTGACCACAGGTGCCGGCGCAGTAACCGCCGGCGGTGGTGTTTCCCCGGCACAGGCAGCGAGCAGGGAGGCAAAGCAGAGCAGGGCGAGCGGGCGCAATGGCATCGGATGATCCTGGCAAACGGGTAATGCCTGGATTCTCGCCATAGCGGGCGGTGAATGCAAAGGAAAGCGCCCAAGCCCGGGTGCTTGGCGCCGGGCGGTGAGGATGCGCTACCATGCGGGCTTTCCTACCCGCGACAGTTTTCAGCCATGCATTGCCCCTTCTGCTCCGCCAACGACACCAAAGTCATCGATTCGCGTCTGGTCGCCGAGGGTGATCAGGTGCGCCGTCGCCGCGAATGCCTGGCCTGCGGTGAGCGCTTCACCACCTTCGAAACTGCCGAGTTGGTGATGCCACGGCTGATCAAGCAGGACGGCAGCCGTCAGCCTTTCGATGAAGACAAGCTGCGTGCCGGCATGCAGCGGGCGCTGGAGAAGCGCCCGGTGAGCATCGAGCGGCTGGAGGCGGCCATCGCCCATATCAAGCATCGGCTGCGCGCCACCGGTGAGCGCGAGGTCAAGTCGCTGGTACTCGGCGAATTGGTGATGACCGAGCTGCAGAAGCTCGACGAAGTGGCCTATATCCGCTTCGCCTCGGTGTACCGCCGCTTCCAGGACCTCAACGAATTCCGCGAGGAAATCGACCGTCTTTCCCGCGAGCCGAACCAGGATTGAGATGAGCAGCAGCGATCACGCATTCATGGCGCGCGCCCTTGAGCTGGCGCGCAAGGGGCTGTATTCCACCCATCCCAACCCGCGAGTCGGCTGCGTGATCGTAGGCGACGGCAAGATCGTCGGTGAAGGCTGGCACGCCAGGGCCGGTGAGCCACATGCCGAGGTGCATGCGCTGCGCCAGGCCGGCGACAAGGCGCGCGGCGCCACCGCCTACGTGACGCTGGAGCCGTGCAGCCATCATGGCCGTACACCGCCGTGCGCCGATGCGCTGGTGGCCGCTGGTGTCACGCGGGTGGTGGCGGCCATGCAGGACCCCAATCCCCAGGTGGCGGGCCGCGGTCTGCTGCGCTTGATGAATGCCGGCATCGCCGTGCAGGGCGGTGTGCTGGAGGCCGAGGCGCGGGCGCTCAACGCCGGCTTTATCAAACGCATGGAAAGCGGTCTGCCACTGGTGCGCGTGAAACTGGCGATGAGCCTGGATGGACGCACAGCCATGGCCAGTGGCGAAAGCCAGTGGATCACCGGGCCGGCGGCGCGTGCCGCGGTGCAGCGTCTGCGCGCCCGTTCCAGCGTGGTGCTCAGTGGCGCCGATACCCTGCTGGCCGACGCTGCGCGCCTGACCGTGCGCCCGGAGGAACTTGGCCTGGGCGCCGAGCTGACCGCCTTGGCCCAGGCCCGGCCACCGCTGCGCGTGCTGGTCGATGGGCGCCTGCGGGTGCCGCTCAGCGCGCCGTTCTTCCAGGCCGGCCCGGCGCTGGTGGCCACCTGCGCGGCGGCCACTTCGCGCTGCCGTTACCAGGGTGACGGCCACGAGCTGCTGGCCATGCCTGGCAGCAATGGTCATGTCGACCTGCGCAAGCTGCTGCTCGAGCTGGCCGGGCGTGGCGCCAACGAGGTGCTGGTCGAAGCGGGGCCGAAGTTGGCTGGCGCCTTCGCTCGTTTGGGATTGGTCGACGAGTACCAGCTGTTCGTCGCGCCCAAGTTCCTTGGCTCCAGTGCCCGACCCCTGCTGGATCTGCCCCTGGCGAAGATGGCCGAAGCGCCGGCGCTGAAGATCGTCGACATGCGCGCCGTGGGCGACGACTGGCGGATCATCGCCGTGCCTGATCGTTCGAGCTGAAGCTGTTCACGCTCTTTCTGGGCATGTGTAGGGGCAGCTACAAGGCAGAAGCGGACATTGAGCTTCAAGCCGCAAGCCTCAAGCTGCAAGAAGAAGCTAGAGCACTGCGGACTGCTTCTAACTTGTAGCTTGTAGCTTGTAGCTTGTAGCTTGTAGCTTGTAGCTTGTAGCTTGGGGCTTGCAGCTTGCGGCCGCTCCCGCCACATTGCAGTCAGCTAGATAAAGCCCAGCATGAAGATCGTGAACAGCCGCTGAGGCATGGCCGCCGTGCACCCGTGCAGCAACTGTGGTAAAACGCTGTCGGCTGCGACAAGCAGCCACACGTTCTCAGGGCGGGGTGTAATTCCCCACCGGCGGTAATACTGCGCAACGCAGCTAGCCCGCGAGCGCCCGGTACGGCACCAGCCGCCCGGGGTCGAGCAGATCCGGTGTGATTCCGGAGCCGACGGTATAGTCCGGATGAAGAGAGAGCGGGATTGCCTGACAAGGCGGCCCTTCGGCTGCTGCATGTCCGTACCATCCCTATCGATCCAAGCTGCCCTGTTTTAACCATAAACAGGAGTCGAACATGTCCATCTCAAACAGCGTGCGCCGGGTTGCCTTCGTGCAGGCCTGCTGGCACCGCGAAATCGTCGACCAGTCGCGTCACGCCTTTATCGAAGAAATGCAGCGCCAGGGTTATGCCGCCAGCGAAATCGATTGCTTCGAAGTCGGCGGCGCCTTCGAAATCCCCCTGCACGCCAAGCGCCTGGCCAACAGTGGCCGCTACGCCGGCATCGTTGCTGCCGGGCTGGTGGTCGATGGCGGTATCTACCGCCACGAGTTCGTCGCCCAGGCGGTGATCGAAGGCCTGATGCAGGTGCAGCTGGACACCGACGTGCCGGTGTTCTCGGCGGTGCTTACGCCCCATCATTTCCATGCCGGCGAAGAGCACCAGACGTTCTTCCGCGAGCATTTTCTGGTCAAGGGCGCCGAAGCAGCGCGCACTTGTGCCGACACGCTGCGCAAGCTCAACGAGCTGCCGGTCTGAGGAGGAGCACCTATGTTCACCGGAATCATCGCATCCATCGGCAGCATCGCCGCCATCACGCCCAAGGGCGGCGACGTGCGCGTCTACGTGAAGACCGCCAAGCTCGACCTCAGTGATGTGGTGCTGGGCGACAGCATCGCGGTCAACGGCGTGTGCCTGACCGCCGTCGAACTGCCGGGTGACGGCTTCTGGGCCGATGTCAGCCGCGAGACCCTGGCGCGTACCGCCTTCATCGATCTGAAGAGCGGCAGCCGGGTCAACCTGGAAAAGGCCCTGACGCCGACCACGCGTCTGGGTGGCCACCTGGTCAGCGGGCATGTCGACGGTGTCGGCGAGATTGTCTTGCGCGAGGAGAACGCCCGCGCCATCCAGTTCAAGGTGCGCGCGCCGCGCGAGTTGGCCAAGTACATCGCCCACAAGGGCTCGATCACCGTCGACGGCACCAGCCTGACGGTGAATGCCGTGGACGGCGCCGAGTTCGAGCTGACCATCGTGCCGCACACCCTGGCCGAAACCATCATGGCCGACTACCGCGTCGGCCGTCGGGTCAACCTCGAGGTCGATCTGCTAGCCCGTTACCTGGAACGCCTGCTGCTTGGTGACAAGGCCGCCGAGCCGAGCAGCTCCGGGCTGACCGAAGGATTTCTCGCCGAACACGGCTACCTGAAGCATTAAGGACACCGCCACCATGGCACTCAACAGTATCGAAGAGCTGGTCGAAGACATCCGTGCCGGCAAGATGGTCATCCTCATGGATGACGAAGACCGCGAAAACGAAGGCGACCTGATCATCGCCTCCGAATGCGTGACTGCCGAGCACATCAATTTCATGGCGCGCTTCGCCCGCGGCCTGATCTGCATGCCGATGACCCGCGAGCGTTGCGAAACCCTCAAGCTGCCGCTGATGGCGCCGCGCAACGGTTCCGGCTTCGGCACCAAGTTCACCGTGTCCATCGAGGCCGCCGAGGGCGTGACCACCGGCATCTCCGCCGCCGACCGCGCCCGCACCGTGCAGGCCGCCGCTGCCAAGCACGCGGTGGCCGAAGACATCGTCAGCCCCGGCCACATCTTCCCGCTGATGGCCCAGCCCGGTGGCGTGCTGGCCCGCGCTGGCCACACCGAAGCGGCCTGCGACCTGGCGCGCATGGGCGGCTATGAGCCGAGCGGGGTGATCTGCGAGATCATGAACGACGACGGCACCATGGCCCGTCGCCCGGAGCTGGAAGAGTTCGCCGCCAGGCACGGCGTCAAGATCGGCACCATCGCCGACCTCATCCACTACCGCATGCTTCACGAGCGCACCGTGCAGCGCATCGCCGAGCAGCCCCTGGACAGCGAAGTAGGCCAGTTCAACCTGGTCACCTACCGCGATTCGGTGGAAGGCGACGTGCACATGGCGGTCACCCTGGGCACCATCTGCGCCGAGGAACCGACCCTGGTACGTGTGCACAACATGGACCCGATGCGTGACCTGTTGATGGTGCGCCAGCCGGGCCGCTGGAGCCTGCGCGCGGCGATGACCGAAGTGGCCGAGGCCGGCAGCGGCGTGGTGCTCTTGCTCGGCCACTCGCTGGGTGGCGACGAAGTGCTGGCGCATATCCGCGAAGCGGACGGCAGCACCACCGCCAAGACACCGAGCACCTACAGCACCGTCGGCGCCGGCTCGCAGATCCTGCGCGACCTGGGCGTGCGCAAGATGCGTCTGATGAGCGCGCCGATGAAGTTCAACGCGATATCCGGTTTCGACCTGGAAGTTGTAGAATACCTGCCCCCGAAATAAAGGGGCGACCGCGATGGGCCGATTACGGCCCATCGTCTCTATTTTTCGGGGCCTGCCGCGGCGGGCCCTGGCTCTTTAAAGACAGCTCGAGAACTCGCTATGACACTCAAGACCATCGAAGGTACTTTCATCGCTCCCAAGGGTCGCTTCGCCCTGGTGGTCGGCCGCTTCAACAGCTTCGTGGTCGAAAGCCTGGTCAGCGGCGCGGTCGATGCCCTGGTTCGCCACGGTATCAGCGAAGACGACATCACCATCATCCGCGCGCCGGGTGCCTTCGAAATTCCGCTGGTCGCCCAGAAAGTCGCCCAGCGTGGCGAGTACAACGCCATCATCGCCCTGGGCGCGGTGATCCGTGGCGGCACCCCGCACTTCGAATACGTGGCCGGCGAGTGCACCAAGGGCTTGTCCCAGGTGTCCATGGAGTTCGGCGTACCGGTCGCCTTTGGCGTGCTGACCGTCGATTCCATCGAGCAGGCCATCGAGCGTTCCGGCACCAAGGCCGGCAACAAGGGCGCCGAAGCCGCGCTGTCCGCTCTGGAAATGGTCAGCCTGCTGGCGCAGTTGGAGGCCAAGTGAGCCAGAACGACAACAAGCCAGCCAAGAAAGGCCCGAGCCCCAAGCTGCTGGCTCGCCGTCAGGCGCGTACCCTGGCCATGCAGGCCCTGTACTCCTGGCATATCGCCGGGCAGGCGCTCAACGAGATCGAAGCGCAGTTTCGTGTCGACAACGATTTCAGCGCGGTCGACGGCGCCTACTTCCACGAGATCCTGCATGGCGTGCCGCGTCAGAAGAGCGAGATCGACGCCCTGTTCGAACCGCTGCTCGACCGCCCGCTGGACGAGATCGACCCGGTCGAGCTGTCCATCCTGCGCCTGTCCACCTACGAGCTGCGTAACCGCATCGACGTGCCGTACCGCGTGGTGATCAACGAAGGCATCGAGCTCGCCAAGGTGTTCGGCGCCACCGACGGTCACAAGTTCGTCAACGGCGTGCTCGACAAGCTGGCGCCGACCCTGCGCGCCGACGAAGTCCGCGACTTCAACAAGCGCTGAGTGCCTTGGGCGAGTTCGAGCTTATTCGTCACTACTTCGCCGCTGCCGCCTGCGCGCAGGCGGCCGATGGTGTGGTGCTGGGAATCGGCGACGACTGCGCCCTGCTGCAGGTACCCCCCGGTGAGCAACTGGCGGTGTCCACCGACACGCTGGTCGCCGGCGTGCATTTCCCGGCCGATGCGCCAGGCCGCTTGCTCGGCCAGCGCGCCCTGGGCGTTTCGGTCAGTGACCTGGCGGCCATGGGCGCCACGCCCCTGGCGTTCACCCTGGCGCTGACTCTGCCCGAGGTTGCCCCCGACTGGCTGGCCGATCTCACCGCCGGGCTGGAGCACATGGCGCGCCAGTGCGGCGTGCGGCTGGTGGGCGGCGACACCACCCGCGGGCCGCTGAGCCTGACCCTTACCGTATTCGGCCGCGTACCGGCTGGCCAGGCGCTGACCCGCGCCGGCGCGCGGCCGGGCGACCTGCTGTGCGTCGGCGGCGAGTTGGGCAATGGCGCCGGCGCGCTGCCGTTCGTGCTCGGCGAGCGGGCCGAGCAGCCGGAAAGCGCCGCGTTGCTGGCCCATTACTGGTCGCCGCTGCCGCAGTTGCAGCTTGGCCAGGCCCTGCGTGGCGTCGCCACGGCGGCGCTGGACATCTCCGACGGCCTGCTCGCCGACTGCGGGCATATCGCCCTGGCCTCACAGGTGGCGTTGCTGATCGAGCAGCAGCGCCTGCCCCTGTCGGCCGCCTTGCTGGCCTGCACGGATAACGACGATGCCGCACGTCAATTGGCCCTTGGGGGTGGCGATGACTACGTGCTTGCCTTTACCCTGCCTGCCGAAAAACTGGACGTGCTGCGTGCCATGGGCCAGCCTGTACAGGTGATCGGTCGGGTCGAGGCCGGACAGGGCGTGCACCTGCTGGACGCCAGCGGCCACGCCATCGAGCCACGGTACAGTGGCTACCAACATTTCGGAACGCACCGTGACTGATCATCCCAAGCAAGTCCCCGCCGAGTTCGTGCCACCTTCCGTGTGGCGCAACCCGTGGCATTTTCTGGCCTTCGGCTTTGGCACCGGCACCATCGCCAAGGCGCCGGGCACTTGGGGTTCGCTAGCCGCCGTGCCGTTCATCCCGCTGTGGCAGATGCTGCCGGACTGGGGCTACTGGCTGCTGCTGGGTGTGACCATGGTGTTCGGCGTGTGGCTGTGCGGCAAGGTGGCCGACGACCTGCGCGTGCACGACCACGAAGGCATCGTCTGGGACGAGATGGTCGGCATGTGGATCACCCTGTGGCTGGTGCCCGAAGGCTGGGGCTGGGTGCTGGTGGGCTTTCTGATGTTCCGCTTCTTCGACATTCTCAAGCCGTGGCCGATTCGCTGGATCGATCGCCATGTGCACGGAGGCTTCGGCATCATGCTCGACGACGTGCTGGCCGGGGTGTTCGCCTGGCTGGCCATGCAGCTGCTTGTCTGGGGCTGGGCCAATGGCCTGGCGGCCAGCCTCGGTTTCGTCTGATCAGGAGCCATGATGGTGCGTGCGCTGTGGCTGGCTCTGTTGTTGTCGATCGGCGTCTGCGCCCAGGCGGGCAGTGAGGTGCCGTCCGCCATCCGCATGGCCAGCGACGTCTGGGTCGAACGTATCAATCCGGATGGCACCGGCATGTCCTGGGATATCCTGCGGTTGGTCTTCGAGCCCGCCGGCGTCAAGCTGGAAATGCAGATCGTCCCCTACACCCGCTCCATCGGCCTGGTGAAACGGGGTGAGGCCGACGCCTGGGTGGCCTCCTACCAGAACGAGGTCAGCGGCGGCGTGGTGTACCCGAGCTGGCATTACGATTCGGATCTGATCAGCGCCCTGAGCCTGGCGGCCAAGCCCGAGCCGGATCAGGCCGAGCTGCGCCGCTCGCGCCTGGTGTGGATGCGCGGCTACGAGTACCAGCGCTATATCCCCGGGGTCACCCACTTCAACGAGCTGCAGCGGCGCAGCGGCATCCTGTCGATGCTCGACCAGGGCCATGCCGATTACTACATCGATGCCCGCCCCGAGGTCGAGCAGACGCTCGCCGGTGCCACCGACCCCGGCAAGTACCGGGTGACCGACCTGCTGCGCCTGCCCCTGTACATCGGTTTTTCCGACACCCCGCGCGGTCGCGCGCTGGCCAAGCTATATGACCAGCGCATGGCCGAGCTCGTCGAGCAGGACAAGCTGCGAGAAGTCTTCGAGCGCTGGGGCCAGCATTACCCCTTCGAATAGCTGGGAGAGGCACGGATGCGTCGAGTGATGATGGTCATGGCAGGCTGGTTGGCGGCACCGCTGCTGCTGGCCGCGCCGCCGGTTCAGGTGGTCGGGCTGTTTCCCGGCGCGGCGGTGCTGTCGGTCGACGGCCAGCGCAAGCTGGTGCGCGTCGGCCAGACCGGCCCCGGTGGCGTGCAGGTGGTCAGCGTCGATAGCCGCAGCGCGGTGCTGCGCGTCGACGGCGTGGAGCGCAGCTACGGGCTGAGCCGTGAGTACAATACTGAAGGTTTCGCCGCCCCGCAGAAACAGACCCTCAGCATCGCCCGCAGCAATGGTGGGCACTACTGGGCCGAAGGCGCGATCAATGGCCGCGCCCAGCAATTCCTGGTCGATACCGGCGCCACTTCGGTGGCCCTCAATGAAAATCATGCCCGCCGCCTGGGTATCGACTACCGCACCGGCGGCCAGCCGATTCAGGTCAGCACCGCCAGTGGTACGGCGCGGGGCTGGCGGGTGAACCTCGACAAGGTCAGCGTCGGCTCGCTGCAGGTGCTGGGCGTCGAGGCGGTGGTGCTCGAAGGCGCCTCGCCCACCGAGGCGCTGCTGGGCATGAGCTTTCTCAATCGCATCGGCTGGCGGGTCGAGAACAACCTGCTGGTGCTCGAATCCCGCCTGTAGGTCGGGGCGCCGTGGCTTCAGTGGTCAGCCTCGACGGCAGCCTGTGGCCGGCCGCGGTACAGCCGGCTGACCAGCGGGCCGATGGACAGCCCCTGCAGCAGGATCGAGGTGAGCACGACGATGTAGATCAGGCTCAGCAGCAGATCGCGCTCCTCGCCCAGCGGCAGTGACAGTGCCAGCGCCACCGACACGCCGCCACGCAGCCCGCCCCAGGTGAGGATGCGGGTCGCCCCGTGGGACACCTGACGGCGCCCGCCGGCGCGGCGGCGCATCACCAGTACCGCCGGGGCCACCGTCAGCAGGCGCGCCACCAGCACCGCGCCGCCGAGCACGAAGGCGGCGATGATATGCAGCCATGAGAAGGGCAGGAGCAGCAGCTCCAGGCCGATCAGGGCGAACAGCAGGGCGTTGAGAATCTCGTCGATCAGTTCCCAGAATCCGTCCACGTAGCGGCGCGACTCGTCGGACATGGCGTGCTTGCGGCCCAGGTTACCGATGATCAGGCCGGCCACCACCATGGCGATAGGTCCCGAGACGTGCAGGCGCGCTGCCAGTGCCGCACCGCCGAACACCAGCGCCAGGGTCAGCATCACCTCCACCTGATACTGGTCGATGCTGCGCAGCATCAGCAGCACGCCATAGCCCAGGGCCGCGCCGACCAGCACGCCGCCTACCGCCTCGTGAAGGAACAACAGGCCGATGGTGCCGGCATCCGGCGTGCTGCCCAGCTGCAGGATGCCAAGCAGAATGGTGAACACCACCACTGCAGTGCCGTCGTTGAACAGCGACTCGCCAACGATGGTGGTGGCCAGGGGCTTGGGCGCGCCGGACGACTTGAGGATGCCCATCACCGCGATCGGGTCGGTGGGCGAGATCAGCGCGCCGAACAGCAGGCAGTAGATGAAGTCCACGTGCCAGCCGAACAGGGCGAAGATGTAGAACGCCAGGGTGCCGATCACGCTGGTGGCGATCAGCACGCCGACGGTGGCCAGCAGGCCGATGGGCCACTTGTAGCTGCGCAGATCACTCAGGTCCACGTGCAGCGCGCCGGCGAACAGCAGGGCCGGCAGGAACCAGGTCATCAGGATGTCGGAGAAGTCGATGCGGCGGATGATTTCCTGCGCCTCGATCTCGATCAGTGGATAACCCAGCTGGCTCAGGCCCTGGGCGATCAGCGAGAAGATCAGCGCGGTGGCCATCACGCCGATGGTCGGTGGCAGGCGGATGAAGCGGTAGTTGACGTAGGTGAGCAGGGTGGTGAGAGCGATGAAGGCGGCAACGAGGTCGAGCACGGGGTCTCCTTTGACGGCTGATGTCCGCCATCCCGGCGAACACCCTGGAGCCCCGATGATACCTGGCTTGTAACCGGATGTGTGGCGGCATGGGCGCGGCGGCCCATGGCAGAACGATGGCAGAAAGGCGGAACCGAAGCGGCGCCGCAGGGTCGAGTAACCATGGGTCGGAAGGCTGCAGGGCGCATGCGTCCTGGCATGAGGGGCATCGTTGCAGGATGCTCCAGCCCTCCGGCATTGGACGGCCGATGCGCAATGTATCCGGCCAGCTCGACCCGCCAACGGCGGTCGTCAACTGGAGTCGACATATGCTGAAAAGCTTCGGCAAGGTGCTGCTGGGCGCTGTTGCGCTGATCGCGGTGCTGGCCTTGCTGGTCCACTGGATCACCCCGGCGGTGCTCGCGCAGCACCGCGAAGACCTCATCTACTACCTGCAGGCGCACCTGTATCTGGTGTTCGTGTCGATGCTGGCGGCCCTGGCGGTCGGCATCCCGGCGGGCATCCTGCTCAGCCGGCCCGGCCGCGAGCATAGCGCCGAACGCTTCATGCAGGTGTTCAACGTCGGCAACACCGTGCCGCCATTGGCGGTGCTGGCCATCGCCCTGTCGGTGGTCGGCATCGGCAACGGCCCGGCAATCCTCGCCCTGTTCCTGGCCTCGCTGCTGCCCATCGTGCGCAATACCTACGAAGGCCTGCGCAACGTGCCGGGTTCGTTGAAGGAGGCCGCCACCGGCATCGGCATGACGCCGCGCCAGGCGTTGTGGAAGGTCGAGCTGCCCAACGCGGTGCCGATCATCGTCGGTGGCATTCGCGTGGCACTGGCGCTGAACGTCGGTACCGCGCCCCTGGTGTTCCTGATCGGCGCCAACAGCCTCGGCAGCCTGATCTTCCCAGCCATCGCCCTGGAAAACCAGCCCCTGCTGATACTTGGCGCCGCCGCCACGGCCCTGCTGGCGCTGCTGCTCGACGGCCTGGTGGCTGCCACCAGCCGTTTCTGCTTCGAGCGTGGGGTGGACCGTTGAAGGAAACCATGATGAAGTTTTTCGTTGCTTGCCTCGGTCTGTTACTGGCTGCCACCAGCCAGGCCGCGCAAATTCGTATCGGTGCCAAGGTGTTCACCGAGCAGGTGATCCTCTCCGAACTCACGGCCCAGTACCTGCGCCCCCACGGCTACCAGGCGCGCATCGTCGGCAACCTGGGCAGCACCATCGCCTGGAATGCGATGAAGAGCGGCCAGCTGGATATTACGTGGGAGTACACCGGCACCTCGCTGGTGGCCTACAACAAGGTCACCGAGCGCCTCGACAAGGAGGCCGCCTACCAACGGGTCAAGGAGCTGGACGCCAGGAGTGGCGCAATCTGGCTGACGCCCTCGCGTTTCAACAACACCTATGCCCTGGCGCTGCCGGAACAGGTCGCCGAAGAGAATCCGGATATCCACACCATCAGCGACCTTGCCCAGGCCCTGAAAACGCCGGGCAAGGGCAACCGCCTGCTGGCCCTGGACATCGAGTTCGCCAACCGCTCCGATGGCCTGGAAGGGTTGGTCAAGGAATACGGCCTGAGCTTCACCCGCAACGAGATCCGCCAGATGGACCCGGGCCTGGTCTACACCGCACTGCGCAACGGCCAGGTGTTCGTCGGCCTGGTGTACACCACCGATGGCCGCCTGGATTCCTTCGGCCTGCGCCTGCTCGAGGACGACCGCAAGTACTTCCCGGACTACACCGCCGCGCCGGTGGTCAACGCCGACTACCTCAAGCAGCATCCGGACCTCGAAGCGCTGCTCAAGCCGCTCGCCGAGCGCCTGGACGATGCCACCATGCGTCGCCTCAACGCCCGTGTCGATGTGGACCGCGAAACACCCGCGGCGGTGGCGGCCGACTTCCTGCGTCAGGAAAAACTGATCGGGGAGGGCTACTGACATGGATTTCATGACCGCTTTCCAGCATATCGACTGGAGCCAGGTGCTCAGCCTGACCGTCGAGCATATCGCCCTGGTCGGCATCGCCGTGGGCCTGGCGATTCTCATCGGCGTGCCGCTGGGCATCCTGATGACCCGCTTCCCCTGGCTCGCCGGGCCGCTGCAGGGCCTGGCCACCGTGGTGCTGACCCTGCCGGCCATCGCCCTGTTCGGCCTGTTGCTGCCGTTCTACTCGCAGTTCGGCCAGGGCCTGGGCCCGTTGCCGGCGGTAACCGCGGTGTTCCTTTATTCACTGCTGCCGATCCTGCGCAACACCTACCTGGCGCTGACCAGCGTCGAGCCGGGCATCCGCGAGGCGGGCAAGGGCATCGGCATGAGTTTCTGGCAGCGCCTGCGCATGGTCGACCTGCCGATCGCCGTGCCGGTGATCCTGGCCGGGGTGCGCACCGCCGTGGTGATGAACATCGGCGTGATGACCATCGCCGCCACCATTGGCGCTGGCGGCCTCGGCGTGCTGATTCTCACCGCCATCAGCCGCAGCGACATGGCGACCCTTTTCGTTGGTGCGGTGCTGGTGAGCCTGCTCGCCATCGTCGCCGACCTTTTTTTGCAGTGGCTGCAGAAAACGCTCACGCCCCGTGGCCTGAAAGCCGCCCACTGAGGACTCGAACATGATTCAACTCGACAAACTGACCAAGAAATTCCAGCAGAAAGGCAAGGACGTGGTGGCCGTCAACGAAGTCAGCCTGACCGTCGACGAGGGGCAGATCTGCGTGTTCCTCGGCCCGTCCGGCTGCGGCAAGAGCACCACGCTGAAGATGATCAACCGGCTGATCGCGCCGACCTCCGGGCGCGTGCTGATCAACGGCGAAGACACCACCGGCATCGACGAAGTGACCCTGCGCCGCAACATCGGCTACGTGATCCAGCAGATCGGTCTGTTCCCCAACATGACCATCGAGGAAAACATCACCGTGGTACCCAAGCTGCTCGGCTGGGACAAGAAGCGCTGCCACGAGCGCGCCGTGGAGCTGATGAGCATGGTGCAGCTGGAGCCCAAGCAGTACCTGTCGCGTTACCCGCGCGAACTGTCCGGCGGCCAGCAGCAGCGCATCGGCGTGATCCGCGCCCTGGCGGCCGACGCTCCGGTGCTGCTGATGGACGAGCCCTTCGGTGCGGTCGACCCGGTCAACCGTGATGCGATCCAGAACGAGTTCTTCCAGATGCAGCGCGCGCTGAACAAGACCGTGATCATGGTCAGCCACGACATCGACGAGGCCATCAAGCTGGGCGACAAGATCGCCATCTTCAAGGACGGCACGCTGCTCCAGTTCGACCACCCGGACACCCTGCTGGCGCACCCGGCCGACGACTTCGTCAGCGGCTTCGTCGGCCAGGACAGCACCCTCAAGCGCCTGCTGCTGATCCGCGCCGAAGACGCCGCCGACGATGCACCCTCGGTACTGGCCGAGACCAGCATCGCCGATGCCGTGGAGTTGATGGAAGAGCATGACCGCCGCCACCTGGTGGTCACCGATGCCGGCAAGAAGGCCCTGGGCTATGTCCGCCGCCGCGACATGCGTGGCCAGGGCGGCTCGGTGCAGCCCTTCGTGCAGCCGTTCAACGCCACCGCCGCCCACGACGAACACCTGCGCATCCTGCTGTCGCGCATGTACGAGTTCAACCGCTCGTGGTTGCCGGTGCTCAGCGCGGATAACGACTTCCTTGGCGAGGTCACCCAGGAATCCATCGCCGACTACCTGAGCTCCGGTCGCTCACGGGGCAAGAGCCACATCGTCTCGCCGGCCGAGCAGGTCGCCAGCTGACGAATTGCCGGAAGCCGGTCATGCAGGGCCGGCTTCGGGCATACCGCGCTCGTTCAGGCCTGCTCGAAGATCACGTAGACCTTGCGGCACGGCTCCAGCACTTCCCAGGTGCCGGTGAAACCGGCCGGGATCACGAAGCGGTCACCGGCGCGCACGGTCTTGGCATTGCCGTCGTTATCACGCAGTACCGAAACGCCCTGGAGGATTTCGCAGTACTCGTGCTCGGTGTAGCTGACCGTCCATTGGCCGACCTCGCCCTCCCAAATGCCGGCGTTGAATTGCCCGCAGGGGCTGGCGTAATGGTTGCGCACCTGCTGCTGCGGGTCGCCCTTGAGGATCTTTTCGGCAGCGGGGCGGTAGCTTTCGGTGCTGCCGGTGCTTTGCGCGAAATCGACGATCTGCTGGATATTCATATTCGCTTCCCTGGTCAAGGTGAACATAGGTCGATCTTCCCATGGCCACTGCAGGCCAGGGACGGCGCGGCGTAACGATTTGTTCGAGTCTATGTTTAAGAAAATGAACAGAGCAAGGGCGTTTAGCCAGAAACTGTCAAGAATATTGAAAATTCTGCGAGCGCTGGTTTAGTGTGGTTCGCAGCTTTCGGCCGGTAGGGCCCCTCGAAAAACCTAGGCGAGGCAGCTAGCGCAAGGCAATAACAGGCAAAAAGCGACCAGGGTCGCGCTCGACTTTACGTGCTGTAATGAGCATTTAGCCTGTTTTTAACGCCGCGATGGCAACGCAGGTAGTTTTCAGAGGTGTCCTATAGCGGCCCACCGCGGGCGCCCATGCCCTTTACCGACCAGAGAGGATGATCAGATGACCGGTTTGACCCGTACCGATTGGGAGCAGCGTGCCAAGGATCTGAAAATCGAGACCCGCGCCTTCGTGCAGGGCGAATACCAGGCTGCCCAGAGCGGTGAGACCTTCGAATGCATCAGCCCGGTCGACGGTCGAGTACTCGGCCAGGTCGCCAGCTGCGACCTGGCGGACGCCGAGCTGGCGGTGAAGTCGGCCCGTGCCGCCTTCGATTCCGGGGTGTGGTCGCGTATCGCCCCGGCCAAGCGCAAGGCCAAGATGATCCGCTTCGCCGAGCTGCTGATGGCCAACGCCGAGGAGCTGGCGCTGCTGGAAACCCTCGACATGGGCAAGCCGATCAGCGATTCCCTGGGCATCGACATTCCGGCCGCGGCCAACGCCATTCGCTGGAGCGCCGAGGCCATCGACAAGGTCTACGACGAAGTCGCCCCGACGCCCCATGACCAGCTCGGCCTGGTGACCCGCGAGCCGGTCGGCGTGGTAGCAGCCATCGTGCCCTGGAACTTCCCGCTGCTGATGTCCAGCTGGAAGCTCGGGCCGGCCCTGGCCACCGGCAACTCGGTGATCCTCAAACCCTCCGAGAAATCGCCGCTGACCGCCATTCGGGTGGCCGCCCTGGCCGTCGAAGCCGGTATTCCGGCTGGCGTGTTCAACGTGCTGCCCGGTTACGGCCACACCGTCGGCAAGGCCCTGGCCCTGCACATGGATGTCGACACCATCGTGTTCACCGGTTCGACCCGGATCGCCAAGCAACTGATGATCTACGCTGGCGAATCGAACATGAAGCGCGTGTGGCTGGAGGCGGGCGGCAAGAGCCCCAACATCGTCTTCGCCGATGCGCCGGACCTCAAGGCCGCTGCCGAGTCCGCCGCCAGCGCCATCGCCTTCAACCAGGGCGAAGTGTGCACCGCCGGCTCGCGCCTGCTGGTGGAAAATTCCATCAAGGAGCGCTTCCTGCCCATGGTGGTCGAGGCCCTCAAAGGCTGGAAGGCCGGCAACCCGCTGGACCCGAACACCAACGTCGGCGCCCTGGTCGACAGCCAGCAGATGGACACCGTGCTGCGCTATATCGAGGCCGGCCACAAGGACGGCGCCAAGCTGCTGGTCGGCGGCAAGCGCACCCTGGAGGAGAGCGGCGGCACCTACGTCGAGCCGACCATCTTCGACGGCGTGACCAATGCCATGACCATCGCCCGCGAGGAAATCTTCGGGCCGGTGCTCTCGGTAATCGGCTTCGACAGCGCCGAGCAGGCCGTGCAGATCGCCAACGACACTGTATATGGCCTGGCCGCGGCGGTGTGGACGGCAGACATCTCCAAGGCGCACCTCACCGCTCGCGCGCTGCGCGCCGGCAGCGTGTGGGTCAACCAGTACGACGGCGGCGACATGACCGCGCCGTTCGGGGGCTTCAAGCAGTCGGGCAACGGCCGTGACAAGTCGCTGCACGCCTTCGACAAGTACACCGAACTGAAAGCCACCTGGATCAAGCTCTGAACAGCAGCGGTAAGCTGCAAGCCGTAAGCCTCAAGTAAAAGCGCCAGAGCTGACGCTTGACCGCAGCGATGAGGCGAGCACCATACAGGCTTGCAGCTTGCAGCCTCTTTTCGAGATCCTTGATGCGTTGGGGAACCTACTTCGCTGTCTGCCTGGCGGTGATCAGCATCGGCCTGGCCATGGGCGTGACCATGCCGCTGGTGTCGTTGCGCCTGGAGAGCTGGGGCTACGGCTCGTTCGCTATCGGTATCATGGCGGCCACGCCGGCCATTGGCGTGCTGCTGGGCGCCTCGCTGGCCGGCCGGCTGGCCTCGCGCTGCCCCACGCCGCGGCTGATGCAGCTGTGCCTGCTGGCCGGCGCGTTGTCGGTCACCGGCCTGGCGCTGCTGCAGAGCTACGCCATCTGGATCGTGTTGCGCCTGCTCCTTGGCGTGACCCTGACCGTGGTGTTCATCCTTGGTGAAAGCTGGATCAACCAGTTGGCCGTGGAGAAGTGGCGCGGCCGCCTGGTGGCGCTGTACGGCACCGGCTACGCCCTGAGCCAGCTGTGCGGGCCGCTGCTGCTCAGCGTGCTGGGCACCGATACCGACCTGGGGTTCTGGTCTGGCGTGTCGTTGTTGGTTGGCGGCTCGCTGCTGTTGATCGGCCGCACCGGCGCGCCGGTGGTCGATGCTCATAGTACCTCCGGGCGCGGCCTGCTGGTGTTCTGTCAGCGCATGCCGGCAATCGCCTGGGCGGTGATGCTGTTCGCCGCCTTCGAGGCAATGATGCTCACCCTGCTGCCGATCTATGGCCTGCGCCAGGGCTTCACCCAGGAAGTGGCGCTGTTCATGGCCAGCGTGGTGGTGGTCGGCGATGCCGCACTGCAATTGCCCATCGGCCTGCTGGCCGATCGCATCTCGCGGGTCACGCTGTTTCGTGGCTGTGGCGTAGTGCTGCTGTTCTCCAGCCTGGGCATTCCGCTGCTGTTGCACACGCCGCTGATCTGGCCGGTGTTGGTACTGTTCGGTGCCAGCGCGGGCGGCCTGTTCACCCTGTCGCTGATCCTGATTGGCGAGCGTTTTCGTGATGATCAGCTGGTGCGCGCCAATGCCCACGTGGCGCAGCTGTGGGGCATCGGCTGCCTGATCGGGCCGCTGGCCACCGGCGCGGTCAGCCAGTGGGTCAGCGGGCATGCGCTGCCGATGTTGATGGCGGCCGGTGCGGCGGCCTTCATCTGGCTGGCCTGGCGGCCCCATGCCTTCGACGAGGACATCAGGCTATAGCATTTTCTCCAGGCCAATGGCCCGGGCGAACCAGGCGTTGAAGCGCCGCCAGCGGCTGCCGGGCTCTTCGCTGAGGACGAATTCCTGGCCGTCGTCCTCGCCGATCCAGACCATCCGCGTCGTACCGTTGGTGTCGTGCTGCAGGCGCACTTGGTAACTCACTGAGGGCTTCATGCCCTGCAGTGCCAGCTCGCGCAGGTAGGCGGCGAGCCTGGGGCTGTCGACCAGCACGCCGACCTCGGTGTTCCACAGCACCGAGCGCGGGTCGACGTTGAAGGAGCCGACGAAGGATTTCTGCCTGTCGATGACGATGGCCTTGCTGTGCAGGCTGGAGTTGGAGCTGCCGCTGAAGCTGTAGGCCGGCGGCGAATCCGCCCCCGGCTGACTGCGCAGCTCGTACAGGCGCATGCCATGCTCGAGCATTTCCTGGCGATAGGGTGCGTAGCCGCCATGCACGGCGGGCACGTCAGTGGCTTCCAGGGCATTGGTGAGCAGGCGGATGTCCACGCCGTTGTCGGCCAGGCCGATCAGGTACTGCAGGCCAGCAGGGGCGGGCACGAAGTAGGCGGATACCATCACCAGGTCGCTTTTGGCGCCCTGCAGATGCGGCGCCAGCTGGGTGGTGAGCAGCAGCTGCGGATCCGGTTCGCCCCTGGCCAGCACCTTGCTCGGTGCATCCCACAATGCGGTGCCCGGCGCCCAGATCAGCTCGTCGAGCCAGACCTGCAGCTTCGGCTCCTGCTGGTAGGCGAGCAGGCGTTCGTAGAGCTCCGGCTGCTCGACGCGGGCGGTGTCCAGGTAGTCGCGCAGGCCCCTGCGCGCCTTGTCCAGATCCTTTTGCGAGGGCTGGCGCCAAACGAATGCCTCGATGGGTTTGCTCAGCCGGCTGTTCCAGTACTGATCGAAGCTTTCTGCCAGATCCTTGGCCACCGGGCCGACGGACAGCATGTCGATGTCGGTGAAGTTCATGTTCGGTTCGGCGTCGAAATACTCGTCGCCCAGGTTGCGCCCGCCGACGATGGCCGCCGCGCTGTCGGCCAGCCACAGCTTGTTGTGCATGCGCCGGTGCTGCTGGGAGAGGTTCAGGCCGCGGCCGATCACCCGGGTGACGCCGGTCAGGCGGCCCAGATGCAGTGGGTTGAAGACACGGATCTGGATGTTCGGGTGGGCGGCCAGCAGGGCAATCCTGTAGTCCTCGCCGTCGCTGGTGGTGTCGTCGAGCAGGATGCGGATGCGCACGCCGCGGTCGGCGGCCTGCAGCAGCTCCTTGACCAGCGCGCGGGTGCTCAAGCCGTCGTGCACGATGTAGTACTGCAGATCGAGGCTGTGCTGCGCCGCACGAATCAGCTCGGCGCGGGCGGCGAAGGCTTCGTTGCTGGCCGGCAGCAGGCGAAAGCCGGAGTGGCCCCCATGTTCGGCGGCGCGCGCTTGGAGGCCTGCGCCGAACGAGGAATCAACGGCGGGCAACGCCTGGCTGGGCACGATGGGTATCTGGTTGGTACAGCCGCCGAGAATCAGCAGGGCGATAAAGAGCACGCGCAAGGGCAAGGTTGCAGCCTCCAATCGGCTGTGCGGATGTGCTGATAGGACGCCGCTGCGCTGGGAAAGATTCAGTCTCTCGGCGGTGGCGACTCGGCCAGCATGGCCGCTACGGTTTCCCCCACCTTGCGTACCGCCGCTTCGATGCTCGGGTTGGGACGCGAGGCGTAGTTCATGCGCAGGCAATTGCGGTACTTGCCGGCGGCGGAAAAGATGCTGCCCGGCGCGACCTGGATCTTGTGCGCGGCCAATTCGCGGTTCAGGCGCTGGCTGTCGAAGCCCTCGGGCATTTCCACCCACAGCATGAAGCTGCCCTGGGGGCGGCTGACCCGCACCGAGGGCGGAAAGTAGCGGCTGACCCAGTCGCTCATCTGCTCCAGGTTGCGGGCGTACTGACCGCGCATGCGGCGCAGGTGCGGTTCGTAGTGACCGCCTTCGATGTACTCGGCCAGCGCCAGCTGCGGCAGCTGCGCGGTGGCGCCAGTGCCCATGTACTTCATGTGCAGCACCTGGTCGAGGTAGCGGCCCGGGGCGATCCAGCCGACGCGAAAGCCCGGCGCCAGGGTCTTGGAAAACGAGCTGCAGAGCAGCACCCGGCCGTCGTCATCGTAGGACTTGATGGTGCGCGGGCGTGGGTAGTGAAAGGCCAGCTCGCCGTACACGTCGTCCTCGATGATCGCCACGTCGTGACGCTGGGCCAGGGCCAGCAGGGCGCGCTTGTTGGCCTCGGGCATGATGTAGCCCAGCGGGTTGTTGCAGTTGGGGGTGAGCTGGATGGCCTTGATCGGCCACTGTTCCAGAGCCAGCTCCAGCGCCTCGAGGCTGATGCCGGTGAGCGGATCGGTGGGCAGCTCCAGGGCTTTCATGCCGAAGCCCTTGAGCGCCTGCATCACGCCGTGAAAGCTCGGCGAGTCGACGGCGACGATATCGCCCGGCACGCAGATCGCCCGGATCGCGGCCGACAGCGCCTCGTGGCAGCCGGTGGTGATGACGATGTCCTCGTAGCTCAGCTGGCAACCGGAGTCCAGGGTCAGGCGGGCGACCTGCTCGCGCAGGCGCAGGTCGCCGTAGATGCTGCCGTAGGTGAGGGTGTGCAGGTCCTGCTTGCGGCTCAGCCGTGACAGTGCGCGCAGCAGCGGCCTGAGCGTCGGGCTGTCGATATCCGGGCGGCCACGGCCCAGTTGCACGAAATCGTTGCGTGGCGAGGGGGCGATCTGTTCCAGCACCTGGTCCCACTGCGACACGTCCACGGGGCGCTGTGGCGCCCGGCTGATCTTGGGCAGCGCCGGCTTGTCGCGGCCTTGCGGCACGAAGTAGCCGGATTTCGGTTTCGGCAGCGCCAGGCCACGGTCCTCCAGGTGGCGGTAGGCCTGCTGCACGGTGCTCAGGCTGACCCCATGTTCCTGGCTCAGGGCGCGTACCGAGGGTAGCCGGTCGCCCGGCCGGTACAGGCCCTGCTCGATGCGTTCGCCGAGCAGGTCGGCCAGGTTGGTGTAGAGGGTCATGTGCGCATGCCTGTAGGAAAGGGAGTCAGTTGAACCATACAGATTGGCCTAGATGGGACCATTCAGTTCAGCTTGGGGTTGATCTGTATGGATTTAATTCCTTTTCTTTGCATCTGTCATGCTTTTCCGCCGCCCGCCATCATGATCTCCCATGACCCCAATGCGCAGGAGAGCGACATGAACGGGCTGAGCGATGTGCGATTGACCTTGACAGGCAGTGAGTTGGAAGGCGGTAACGGGCGGCGACTGGCCGCAGCACCGGCGCGTTCGGCGATGACGCACCGCTGGCTGTGCTTTATCCGTCGCCTGACCACCCGGCGCGCGTTGCTCAAGCTCAGTCACGCTCAGCTGCAGGACATCGGCTTGAGCCGCGAACAGGCACGGCGCGAAGCCACGCTGCCGTTCTGGAAGCTCTGACGCGGGGCTACTGGGGCGATCAGAGCAGTTCCTTGAGACGATGCCAGAGCATGCCCAGCGCCAGAAGCGGCGAGCGCAGATGGCGGCCGCCGGGGAAGGTCATATGCGGCACCCTGGCGAACAGCTCGAAGCCGCCGCCGGCCTGCCCGGCGATGGCCTCGGCGAGCAGTTTGCCGGCCAGGTGCGTGGCATTCACGCCGTGGCCGGCATAGGCCTGGGCGTAGAAGACGTTGGGCTGGTCCTTGAGCTGGCCGAGCTGCGGCAGGCGGTTGGCGCCGATGCCGATCATCCCGCCCCATTGATAGTCGATGCGCACGTGCTGCAGCTGCGGGAATACCGCGAGCATCTTCGGGCGCATGTAGGCGGCGATATCGGATGGATCGGTGCCGGAGTAGCGGCAGGCGCCGCCGAACAACAGGCGGCGGTCGGCGGACAGGCGATAGTAGTCGACCGCCACCCGCTGGTCGCATAGCGCCATGTTCTGCGGGATCAGGGTGTTGGCCTGTTCCTCGCCCAGTGGCTCGGTGGCAATGATGTAGCTGCCCGCCGGCAGTACCTTGCCGCCCAGGGTCGGGTGCAGGTCGCGGATATAGGCATTGCAGGCCAGCACCAGCTGCCCGGCGCGCACCACGCCCTGGGCGGTGTGCACGCGGATCTCGCTGCCGTAGTCGATTCCCGTGACCGGCGAGTGCTCGAACAGGCGCACGCCCAGGCTCTGCGCAGCAGTGGCCTCGCCCAGCGCGAGATTGAGTGGGTGCAAGTGGCCCGAGCCCATGTCGATCATGCCGCCGACATAGCGGTTCGAGCCGACCACCTCGTGCATCTGTTCCGGTTGCAGCAGGCGCAGCTCGTGGCGATAGCCGAGGCTCTGCAGCTCGGCGGCGTCCTCGGCGAAGCCGGCCAGGTCCCGCGGCTTGTTGGCCAGGTCGCAGTAGCCCCAGGTCAGGTCGCAGGCGATGTCGAACTGGGCGACCCGTCGCCGCACGAGCTCCACCGCCTCCAGACCCATCAGCTTCAACTCGCGTACACCGTCCTTGCCGATCACCGATTCGAACTGCTCGACGCCATGGCCGACGCCGCGAATCAGCTGCCCGCCATTGCGCCCGCTGGCGCCCCAGCCGATGCGATGGGCTTCGAGCAGCACCACCGAAAGGCCTTTCTGGGCCAGTTCGATGGCTGTGTTCAGGCCCGAGAAGCCACCGCCGACGATGCACACATCGGCGCGCTGCTCACCTTGCAAGGCTGGGAAGTCGAGGGCCCGGTTGACGCTGGCGGCGTAGTAGGAGGGCGCATGCTCGGTGCTGTGAACCGGCGGTTGGGCACGGGCGGTCATGGGCGAAATCCTGATTTCGGTGTGGCTAAAAAGTGACGAAGCATAAGCGCGGATTCCGCTGCGAGCCAACCGGCGATCATCTTGGCAGGCCGCGCTTTGCGCTGCCCGGGCCCGCCTGTACCATGCTCGCCTGCCGTTCCAGAGCCCTGACCATGAGTTGCACCAGCCGCAAGATCGACCTGCTGCGCCGCCAGATTCCGCGCTTCGACTGCGTGCCCGGCTGTCACGATTGCTGCGGCCCGGTCACCGCGTCCTCGGAGGAAATGTCGCGCCTGCCACGCAAGACCCGCGCCGAGCAGGACGCCGCCCTGGCCGCGTACAACTGCGTGCATCTCGGGCCCCAGGGGTGTCAGGTGTATGACCAGCGCCCGTTGATCTGCCGACTGTTCGGTACCACGTCGAATTTGCCGTGCCCCCATGGCCGCGGGCCCGAGCAGCCGATCGAGGCGCATGTGGAGCGTCAGGTACACCAGTTGATCGCCACCACCCGGCAGCTGCTGGTTTAAGCACCTGATCCCGGACGCTCCGCGTTGCGCTGACGCAGAGCGCCAGCCTCGGCGTTCCCACGCTGAGCATGGGAACGATCATCATGATCAGCTTGCAGCTTGCAGCCGCTTCACTCCGGCACCGGCAGCGCCAGGCTCTCCTTCACCTCTTCCATCACGATATAGCTCTTCGACTCACGCACATGGGGCAGCTTGAGCAGGATGTCGCCGAGCAGCTTGCGGTAGCTGGCCATCTCGTTGATGCGCGCCTTCACCAGGTAGTCGAAGTCGCCGGATACCAGGTGGCACTCCAGCACGTGGGGCAGCTTGAGCACGGCGCGGCGGAAGTCCTCGAAGGTGTCGCCGGACTTGTAGTCCAGGCTGATCTCCACGAACACCAGCAGGCTGGCCTTGAGGTTCTGCGGGTTGAGGCGGGCGTGGTAGCCCATGATGATGCCTTCGCGCTCCAGGCGGCGAACCCGCTCGGTGCAGGGCGTGGTCGACAGGCCAACCCGTTCGCCCAGCTCGGTGAAGGAAATGCGTCCATCCTCCTGGAGGATGCGCAGGATGTTGCGATCGATCTTGTCCAGCTCGCGACGGCTCTGGTGTTGCGTACGCATCTCGGCACCCTCCGGTAAAGGCTTTGAAAGCCAGAATTCCCTTCGAATATACGGTTGTATACAGTGAAAAGCACTGCCATCGACTTTCTATACTGTACGCATCGACTTCTCAAATCGTAATACGCCAGTGCATCGTCGCGGCGAGGAGATCAACATGCGGGTTCTGGTGCTTGGTAGCGGAGTGATCGGTACGGCCAGTGCGTATTACCTGGCCCGCCAGGGTTTCGAAGTGGTCGTGGTGGATCGTCAGAACGGCCCGGCCATGGAAACCAGCTTCGCCAACGCCGGCCAGGTGTCGCCGGGTTACGCCTCGCCCTGGGCGGCACCGGGCATCCCGTTGAAGGCCATCAAGTGGCTGCTGCAGAAGCACGCGCCGCTGGCCATCAAGCTGACCGGCGATATCGACCAGTATCTGTGGATGGCGCAGATGCTGCGCAACTGCACCGCCAGCCGTTACGCGGTGAACAAGGAGCGCATGGTGCGGCTGTCCGAATACAGCCGCGACTGCCTCGACGAGCTGCGCGCGGAAACCGGCATCGGCTACGAAGCCCGCCAGCTCGGCACCACCCAGCTGTTCCGCACCCAGGCGCAACTGGACAACGCCGCCAAGGACATTGCCGTGCTCGAGCAGTCCGGCGTGCCCTACGAGCTGCTCGACCGCGCCGGCATCGCCAAGGTCGAACCCGCCCTGGCGGGCGTCACCGACAAGCTCGCGGGTGCCCTGCGTCTGCCCAACGACCAGACCGGCGACTGCCAGCTGTTCACCCGCAAGTTGGCCGAAATGGCCACCGCGCTGGGCGTGGAGTTCCGCTTCGGGCAGAACATCCAGCGCCTGGATGTGGCCGGTGATCGCATCAACGGCGTGTGGATCGACGGCAAGCTGGAAACCGCCGACCGCTACGTGCTCGCCCTTGGCAGCTACAGCCCGCAACTGCTCAAGCCGCTGGGCATTCGTGCGCCGGTGTATCCGCTCAAGGGCTACTCGCTGACGGTGCCGATCACCAACCCCGACATGGCGCCGACCTCGACCATTCTCGACGAGACCTACAAGGTCGCCATCACCCGTTTCGACCAGCGTATCCGCGTCGGCGGCATGGCCGAGATCGCCGGTTTCGACCTGAGCCTCAACCCGCGCCGTCGCGAAACCCTGGAGATGATCGTCGGCGATCTGTACCCCCAGGGCGGCGACCTGAGCCAGGCGGATTTCTGGACCGGCCTGCGCCCGGCCACGCCGGATGGCACGCCGATCGTAGGCGCCACACCCTATCGAAACCTGTTTCTGAACACCGGACACGGTACCCTAGGCTGGACCATGGCCTGCGGCTCCGGTCGCCTGCTGGCCGACCTGATCGCCAGGAAGCGCCCGCAGATCAGCAGCGAAGGCCTGGATATTTCCCGTTACGGTAGCCCCAAGGAGTTGAACAACCATGTCCATACAGCGCCTGCGAACTGAGCCGCGTCTGAGTGAAATCGTCATCCACAACGGTACCGTCTACCTGGCTGGCCAGCTGGATGAAAATCACAGCGACGGTATCGAAGCGCAGACCAAGGCGACCCTGGACAGCATCGATGCCTTCCTGGCCGAGGCGGGCACCGACAAGACGCGCATCTTGTCGATCACCATCTTCCTCAAGGACATCGATGACCGTGACGGCCTGAACCAGGTCTGGGACGCCTGGGTGCCGGCCGGCCACTCACCGGCACGCGCCTGTGTCGAAGCCAAGCTGTATTCGCCGGATGTGCTGGTGGAAATGACGGTGATTGCTGCGTTGCCTTGAGTCCAGAACTTCATCGTTCTTCTGTGGGAGCGGGCCATGCCCGCGACCTTTCGCGCATGGACTCGGCGTCCCTGCCCGCTCCCACAAAAACTTGCCACTGGCTGCTTCTACCCTGCTCTGTGATCTTCCGCTCTTCGAGATAACCATGCGTCCCGCCCGTGCCCTGATCGACCTGCAAGCCCTGCGTCACAACTACCAACTGGCCCGTGAACTGGCTGGCGCCCGCGCGCTGGCGGTGGTCAAGGCCGACGCCTATGGGCATGGCGCGGTGCGTTGCGCCCAGGCGCTGCAGGCTGATGCCGACGGTTTCGCGGTGGCCTGTATCGAGGAAGCGCTGCAACTGCGCGCGGCGGGCATCACCGGGCCGATCCTGCTGCTCGAAGGATTCTTCGAAGCCAGCGAACTGGCACTGATCGAGCAGCATGACCTGTGGACAGTGGTACACGCTCAGTGGCAGCTCGAAGCTATCGAACAGGCAGCACTGCAGCGTCCGCTGAATGTCTGGCTCAAGCTGGACAGCGGCATGCACCGCGTCGGCTTCCACCCGGCTGATTACCAGGCGGCCTATCGGCGCCTGCTGGCCAGCGGCAAGGTGGCGAAGATCGTGCTGATGAGCCACTTCTCCCGCGCTGACGAGCTCGATTGCAGCCGCAGTGCCGAACAACTGGCGGTATTCCAGCAGGCCCGCGAAGGCCTGGCTGCCGAGATCAGCCTGCGCAACTCGCCGGCCCTGCTGGGCTGGCCGGGCATCCCCAGTGACTGGTCGCGACCCGGCATCATGCTCTACGGCGCCACGCCGTTCGAGCAGGCCCAGCAAGTCGCCGCCCGCCTGCAGCCGGTCATGACCCTGGAGTCACGGGTGATCAGCGTGCGTGACCTGCCGGCCGGCGAGCCGGTCGGCTACGGCGCCCGCTTCGTCAGCCAACGTGCGACGCGGGTGGGCGTGGTCGCCATGGGCTATGCCGACGGTTACCCGCGCCATGCGCCGACCGGCACCCCGGTGCTGATCGACGGCCGGCCGTCGCAGATCATCGGCCGGGTGTCCATGGACATGCTCACCGTCGACCTCGGCGACCTGCCGGGGGCCGGTCTGGGCAGCCGCGTCGAGCTCTGGGGCCGCGGCGTACTGGCCAGTGACGTCGCCCTGGCCGCCGGCACCATTCCCTATCAGCTGTTCTGTAATGTGCGGCGGGTGCCACTGATCTACAGCGAAACCTAAGAAGCAGTTCATGATCGCTCAGCCAAGCTTCGTCGGTTTGGCAGCTAAGTGGCGCAAGCGGCCGCAAGCTGCAAGCTACAAGCTACAAGCTACAAGCTACAAGCTACAAGCTACAAGTTAGAAGCAGTCCGCAGTGCTCTAGCTTCTTCTTGCAGCTTGAGGCTTGCGGCTTGAAGCTCAATGTCCGCTTCTGCCTTGTAGCCGCCCGTGCGTGCTCACAAAGATCATGAACAGGTTCTGAGCGGGATACGACCCTGAGTGTTCGGACTGTTGTAAATACTGAACACTGTCGCCATGATAAGGCCTCTTTTCATGGCTTCACTCGGGGTATCCAGCATTGGACGTCGGTCTTCGCCTGCAATCGATCCGCAAGCAAAAGGGGCTCTCCCAGCGCGAACTCGCCAAGCGGGCGGGGGTTACCAACAGCACCATCTCGATGATCGAGAAGAACAGCGTAAGCCCGTCGATCAGTTCGCTGAAGAAGGTGCTGGCCGGCATCCCCATGTCGCTGGTGGAATTCTTCTCCCTGGAAGCCGAGCAGGACAACCAGGTGCAGGTGGTCTACCGCGCCAGCGAGCTCACCGACATCCACAGCGGTGCGATCACCATGAAGCTGATCGGCAAGGCGCACCCCAGCCGGGCCATTTCCTTTCTCGACGAAACCTACCCGCCGCACAGCGATACCGGCCTGGAGATGTACGCCCACGAGGGCGAGGAGACCGGCATGCTGGTGGAAGGCCGCCTGGAGCTGACCGTCGGCGACGAGGTGTTCATCCTCGAGAGCGGCGACAGCTACTACTTCGAAAGCAGCAAGCCGCACCGCTTTCGCAATCCCTTCGATCAGCCGGCGCGGTTGATCAGTGCCACCACGCCCGCCAACTTCTAGGATCCGTACGAAAAGTACCTGCGCTCGGTGATGCTTCGTTAAAAATCGGTTCGGCCTGCTCATTTACAGCTCGTAAACTCCGCGGCCTCACCGATTTTTGCCTCGCCTGACCTTCGCTCCGAGACTTTCGTACGGATCCAATGCACGCGCCAGGCAATCTGCGCCGTCGTTGATCTGCGTCATGGGGGCACGCATCCCGCCACCCGGACCAGTCGGTATACTTTGCCGGCTTGCGAAACCGTGGCCGCGAGCGTGATAGTCATCCATGAGGGCATATGAGTGAACCCAATTAGAAGCATGCTGGCAGCGCCGGCCATCGCCCTGGCGCTATGGGCCGTGACCGCCCAGGCGAATACCGACGAAGCGATAGCCGAGCGGATCAAACCCGTCGGGCAGGTATGTATCGCCGGTCAGCAATGCCAGGGTGTCGAAAGCGTGGCAACGGCCGCCGCGGGGGCTGCGCGTAGCGCCGATGACATCATTGCCAGGCACTGCACGGCCTGTCATACCAGCGGGCTCCTGGGCGCGCCGAAGATCGACGATACGCCTGCCTGGAAGGAACGTGCCGACCACCAGGGCGGCCTGGACGGCATCCTCGCGGCGGCCATCAACGGCATCAATGCCATGCCGCCCAGGGGCACCTGTGGCGATTGCTCGGATGACGAGTTGCGCGCTGCCATCCAGAAGATGTCCGGCCTGTAAGCCGCGGGTTCGCCCTCGCAGAGCCGCCCAGGGGCGGCTTTGTCGTTTCAGAATGATGACGACATGCAGCAAAAGGCGCAGCGGGGAAGTCCAACGGGGACGATCCCGACCGTTGGCCTGGAGAACCGCATGCCCCAATCCCGTACCCTCGAGCAAGCTGTCGACCACGTGCTGGACGCCATCGACGGGCCGATTCATCTCGGTCTACCCCTTGGTCTGGGCAAGCCCAATCGCTGGGTCAACGCGCTCTATACGCGGCTGCACGAGATGCCCGAGCGGCAGCTGACCATCTACACGGCGTTGTGCCTGGGGCGACCGCGGGCCAATCAGGAATTGCAGCGTCGATTTCTCGATCCCTTCGTCGAACGCGTTTGCGGCGATTACCTGGAACTGGATTTTCTCGCCGACCTGCAGGCCGATCGGCTGCCGCCCAACGTGCGCATCGAGCAGTTCTTCCTGCAGCCCGGCAGCCTGCTCGACAGCGCGCCGACCCAGCAGGACTACACCAGCAGCAACTACAGCCATGCCGCCCGCGACCTGAACGCCAAGGGCGTCAACGTGGTGGCCCAGCTGGTCGCGGTCGACCCGGCGCGGCCCCAGCATTTCAGCCTCAGTTGCAACCCGGACATCACCCTCGACCTGCTGCCGATGCTGCAGGAACGGCGTGCGCATGGCGAGACCATTGTCTGCGTGGCCCAGGTGCACGAGGGGCTGCCGTACATGGCCGGCGACGCCGAGCTGTCCCGGGATGTCTTCGATATCCAGCTGCAGGAACCCGAAATCACCACGCTGTTTTCCACGCCGAACATGCCGGTCACGGTGCAGGACCATTGCATCGGCCTGTACGCCAGTACCCTGGTGCGCGACGGCGGCAGCTTGCAGATCGGTATCGGCGCCATGGGCGACGGGGTCAGTGCCGCGCTGCTGCAGCGCCATCGCCACAACCCGGCCTATCGCGCCGTGCTTGATGAGCTGCAGGGCGGCCCGGGGCACCCGCTGAGCGCCCAGTTGGGCGACCTGGAGCCTTTTCGGACCGGGCTGTACGGCTGCAGCGAAATGTTCGTCAACGGCCTGCTGGATCTGGCCGAGGCCGGGGTGATTCGCCGCGTCGTCTACCCCGATGTGCGAGTGCAGCGCCTGGCCAGCGCCGGTGCGCTGGACGCCAGCGGCCAGCCGCGCAGCGTACAGGCGCTGCTCGACGCCGGCCTGCCCGTGCGCCTTGATGACGCGGCGCTGGCCTGGATGCAGGAGGGTGGGCTGCTCGACGCCAACCTCAAGATGCAGGGCGAGAACCTGCTGTTGCCCACCGACCAGCAATGCTCGACCGATCTGTCCGATCCGCTCAGCCAGGCGGCCTTGCGCGATTACCTGACACCCGCCGCCCATGGCGTGGTGGTACACGGCGGCTTCTTTCTCGGGCCGCAGTCGTTCTACGGGCGCCTCAACGCCATGACGCCGGAGCAGCGCGGTCGCTTCGGTATGACCGGCATCGGTTTCATCAACGAACTGTATGGGCAGGAGGAGCTCAAGCGCCTGCAGCGCGTGGAGGCACGCTTCATCAACAGCGCGTTCACCGTCACCCTGCTCGGTGCCGCCGTGGCCGACCAGCTGGAGGACGGCCGGGTGCTCAGCGGCGTGGGCGGCCAGTACAACTTCGTCGCCCAGGGCCATGCGCTGCCGGGCGCCCGCTCGATCCTGCTGCTGCGCAGCTGGCGCGAATCGGCTGGCGAGGTCAGCTCCAATATCGTCTGGGAATATGGCCACGTGACCATTCCCCGCCATCTGCGTGATGTGGTGATCACCGAATACGGCATCGCCGACCTGCGCGGCAAGACCGATTCCCAGGTGATCGAGGCGCTGCTCGCGGTCGCCGATTCGCGCTTTCAGGAAGCGCTGGCGCAGCAGGCTATCGACGCCGGCAAGCTGCCCAGGGGTTTCCGCCTCGATACGCGTCATACCGATAACACCCCCGAGCGCCTGGAACAGCTTGCCAGACGGCATCGGGCGGTGTTCGCCGAATACCCGCTGGGCAGCGATTTCACTGAAGAAGAGCAGGCATTGTTGCGGGCGCTGACCTGGCTGAAGGGCAAGTTGCGCCTGAGCGAGGTACTGGAGCTGGGCAAGGCGGCGCTGGATGCACCGCCTGCCGAGGCGTTCCCGGCGGCCCTGCAACGCATGGGCCTGGAGCGGCCCGAGGGGTTGCGCGAGGAGTTGTACCAGCGGCTGGTACTGGCCGGGCTGCAGGCTACTCGAGGAAGGTGACCTTGCCGTTTTCCAGGGACTTGATGCGCGCCAGGGATTCGATCCGGTAACCCTGGGCGTCCAGGGTGCTGCGACCGCTCTGGAAGGACTTCTCGATCACCACGCCGATGCCGGCGATGCTGGCGCCGGCCTGGCCGACCAGGTCGATCAGCGCCTTGGCGGCGTGGCCGTTGGCGAGAAAGTCGTCGACCAGCAGCACATGGTCGTCGGCGTTCAGGTGCTTGGAGGAAATCGCCAGCGTGCTCTCGGTCTGCTTGGTGAAGGAGAACACCTTGGAGATGTACAGATTGTCCTTGAGGGTCAGCGACTGATACTTGCGGGCGAAGATCACCGGTACGCCCAGTTCCAGGCCGGCCATCACCGCCGGTGCGATGCCCGAGGCCTCGATGGTGACGATCTTGGTGATGCCCTGACCCTTGAAGCGCTCGGCGAACTCGTGGCCGATCTCCTGCATCAGCTTGGGATCGATCTGGTGGTTCAGAAAGGCATCGACCTTGAGCACCTGCTCGGAGAGGACGGTCCCTTCACTGCATATCTTCTGTTTCAACGACTCCACGATCGATCCTCTGGGCTCTAGAGCAAAGCGGCGGATTTTCGCTCAAATTGCCGATCATTTGTAGCGAAAACACAGCGCGCGCCATCCGCTCGTCCATTGCCGGGCCCAGCCGGGCGCTCAGGCGCTGCGGGTCAGCCGGCGCAGAATGTCCCGTGGAATGCCGCGCGGATCCAGCGGCAGCTTGTCCGGCGCCGGTTCCAGGCCCAGCTCGAACAGCCAGTTGAGGGCGTATTCGCGCAGTTGCTTGTGCTCGTACTCCCGCCATTGCTGGCGCAGGGCCGGGAAGTAGTCGATCTCGTAGTCGAAGGCGCGCAGCGGTTTGCGGCCGGTCAGCGCGGCGCTGAGCAGCGGGTGGGCGTTGAGGTCGTTGAGGGTGAACAGGAAGGATTCGCGCATCGCCACGCGCTGGGCCACGTCCAGGTTGGGCACATGGGCGTAGCGCTCGGGGTTGAGCTGCACCTGCTGGCGTTCCTCGCTGCCCTGGTCCTCGGGCGACAGGCTCAGCAGCGTGCCGGCTTCCATGTCGAGCCAGTGTTCGAGGGTTTCGCGGCCGTTGATCAACTGGGTCAGGGTGTCGAGGTCGAGAGTGAGCGTGCGCATGGTGCCGGGCCTCTGCAAGGGGGAGCTGACGATGACGGGCCGGCTGCTGGAGCCGGCCTCTCACTCTGACTACGAAATGTGGCACTGGTGCCCGTCGGGATAACGGGCTCGGTGAAAAGGTAGCCTGGGTAGGGCTGTGCGATACCCAGGTCAATTTCCCGGATGTCGCTGCGCTCGACCCCGGGCTACGGATTGCGACGTGTCATCGCTTGAGCATCGCGCGCATGCTGGCCAGGGCGTCGTTGCCACGGGCAGCCTTGACCTCCACCGGCGCCTCTTCCTGGCCCTCCCAGACCAGATCCTCCGGCGGCAACTCGTCGAGGAAGCGGCTCGGCGTGCATTCGACGATCTCGCCGTACTGTTTGCGCTTGGCGGCGAAAGTCAGCGCCAGGTTGCGCTTGGCGCGGGTGATGCCCACGTAGGCCAGGCGCCGCTCCTCCTCGATGGTGTCGGACTCGATGCTGGAGCGGTGGGGCAGGATTTCTTCCTCGAAACCGATGATGTACACCGAAGGAAACTCCAGACCCTTGGAGGCGTGCATGGTCATCATCTGCACGCCATCGGCGCCTTCTTCCTCTTCCTGCTGGCGTTCGAGCATGTCGCGCAACACCAGCTTGCCGATGGCATCCTCGATGGTCATGTCACCCTCTTCGTCCTTGTCGAGGGTGTTCTTCAGCGCATCGACCAGGAACCACACGTTGCCCATGCGCGCCTCGGCGACCTTGTCGCTGGAGGCGTTCTGGCGCAGCCAGTTCTCGTAGTCGATGTCCATGACCATGCTGCGGATGGCAGCGATCGGCTCGTTGACCACGCACTGCTCGCGCACGCCGTCCATCCAGCGCTTGAAGCGCGCCAGGCGTTCGGTATAGCGGCTGTCCAGGTGCTCGCCGAGGCCGATCTCGTCACTGGCGGCGTACATGCTGATCTTGCGCTCGCTGGCGTAGTTGCCGAGCTTTTCCAGGGTGGTGGAGCCGATCTCGCGGCGCGGCACGTTGATCACCCGCAGGAAGGCGTTGTCGTCATCCGGGTTGACCAGCAGGCGGAAGTAACTCATCAGGTCCTTCACCTCCTGGCGGGCGAAGAAGCTGGTGCCGCCGGACAGGCGATAGGGAATCTGGTGGTGCTGCAGCTTCAGCTCCATCAGCTTGGCCTGGTAGTTACCCCGGTAGAGGATGGCGAAATCGCTGTAGGGCCGCTGGGTGCGCAGGTGCTCGGTGAGAATCTCCAGGGCTACGCGTTCGCACTCGGCATCTTCGTTGCGGGTGCGGATCACGCGGATCTCGTCGCCCATGCCCATCTCGCTCCATAGCTGCTTCTCGAAGGCGTGGGGGTTGTTGGCGATCAGCACGTTGGCGCACTTGAGGATGCGGCTGGTGGAGCGGTAGTTCTGCTCGAGCATCACCACCTTGAGCGACGGGTAGTCCTCCTTGAGCAGGTTGAGGTTCTCCGGCCGTGCGCCGCGCCAGGCGTAGATTGACTGGTCGTCGTCGCCGACCACGGTGATCTGGTTGCGCATGCCTACCAAGAGCTTCACCAGCAGGTACTGGCTGGAGTTGGTGTCCTGGTATTCGTCGACGAGCAGGTAGCGGATGCGGTTCTGCCACTTTTCCAGGATGTCCTGATGTTCCTGGAACAGCTTGACCGGCAGCAGGATCAGGTCGTTGAAATCCACCGCGTTGTACGCCTTGAGCGTGCGCTGGTAGTGCAGGTAGACGATGGCGGCGGTCTGCTCCTTGGGGTTGCGCGCATTGGCCAGGGCCTCGTCGGGCAGGATCAGGTCGTTCTTCCAGCTGTCGATGTAGTTCTTGACCTCGTCGGCACCGTCGTCCCCGGCGTACTCCTTCTGCATGATGTCGGTGAGCAGCGCCTTGATGTCGCCGTCATCGAAGATCGAGAAGCCGGGCTTGTAACCCAGGCGCGCGTACTCCTTGCGGATGATGTTCATGCCCAGGTTGTGGAAGGTCGACACCGTCAGGCCGCGGGCTTCGGCGCCCTTGAGCAGGCTGCCGACGCGCTCCTTCATCTCGCGGGCGGCCTTGTTGGTGAAGGTCATGGCGACGATGTGCTGGGCGCGGATGCCGCAGTTCTGCACCAGGTGGGCGATCTTGCGGGTAATGACGCTGGTCTTGCCGGAGCCTGCGCCGGCGAGCACCAAAAGAGGGCCGCCGACGTAGTTCACGGCTTCCTGTTGCCGGGGGTTGAGTCGGGACATCGGGTCTATCGCAGAGGGAAATGGCCGCGCATTTTAGCTGAAAGTCAGCGTTCATTTGCTGGCTTCGCTGCGGCAGCCGATAACCGTGCTCGCGAGCAGCTTCACGGCGCTTCATTGCGTCGGCGGGCTTGTCGATTACCAGGGTTATGCCGCAGGATATCCATCGATTTACACGGAAGTGATTGATTTGACGCCGGATGTGGCGCACTCAGAAGCGCCGCGCGCGCTCATCTTTTTCGTGCATCGGGGGATCTTTCTTGAGCGCATTCGTCGAGCCGTTGCGCCTGGTACTGCTGGCGGAAACGCCGCAGTGGAGCGAGCTGCTGCGCGAGCGCCTGGACGCCGTGGGCGGGTCGACGCCCCTGAGCTGCGCCGCCAGCTGGCCGGATGCCCGGCTGCTGCTCGACGACGCCGACAACGCGGTGCTGCTGACCACCCCGGCGCACCTGGCGGACTCCCGGCGCTGCGCTGCGCCGATCATCCTGCTGCTGGAGCAGGAACCGGCCGACACGCCGCCCCAGGTCTGCGACTGGCTGGTGCGCGACCAGCTGAGCCCCGAGGTGCTGCGCCGCAGCCTGCGCTACGTGCGCGAGCAGGGCCGCCTGCGCCTGACCCTGCAGCGCCTGGCCGAACAGGATGCGCTCACCGGCATCGCCAATCGCCAGGGGTTCCACACCCTGCTGGCAGCACGCCTGGCCGAACAGGGCTGTCGCGGCCTGGCGCTGATCCAGCTGGACCTGGACAACTTTCGCCAGGCCAACGACGCCCTTGGCGACTGCGCCGGCGACCAGTTGATCAAGCAGGTGGTGGCGCGGCTCAAGCAGTACCTGGAGCGCGGGGACCAGATGGCGCGGCTGGGTGGCGATGAATTCGCTCTGCTGCTCGACAGCCACGATGATCTCGAGCGCCTGCACGGCCGTGTGCAGCACCTGCTGGAAGCACTGGGCGAGCCCTACTGGGTGGAGGGCGAAAGCCTGCTGCTCGGTTGCAGCCTCGGTGTGGCGCTGGCCAAGCCGGCGAGCACCGCCGATGGGCTGATGTGGCATGCCCACATCGCCATGCAGCAGGCCAAGAGCCGCCACGGCTGCACCTACCACCTGTACGACGAACGCCTGGATCACGGCATGGGCAGCCAGGTCGACCTGCAGCGCGAACTGCGTCGGGCGCTGCGCAAGGGCGAACTGCAGCTGCACTACCAGCCGCGGCTGTGCCTGCACAGCGGCGCCATCGTCGGCCTCGAAGCGCTGGTGCGCTGGCAGCACGAAAGGCACGGGCTGCTGATGCCCGGCGAATTCGTGCCACTGGCCGAGGAGTGCGGGCTGATCGTGCCGCTCGGCTACTGGGTGATCGACCGGGCGATGCGCGACATGCAGTGGCTGCGCGAGCGCGGTCATCCGCGGCTGCACATGGCGGTCAACCTGTCGTTCCGGCAGTTCCAGGACAGCCAGTTGCTGCCGACCCTGGAGCGGCTGATCGACAGTTGCGGCATCGACAGCCGCTGGCTGGAGTTCGAACTGACCGAAACCGCGGTGATGCGCCGCAGCGAGTACGTGCTGCAGACCATGGGCCGGCTTGGCCACCTGGGCGTGCGCTTCTCCCTGGACGACTTCGGCACCGGTTTCTCGTCGTTCGAGCACCTGAGCAACCTGCCCATCGCCCTGCTGAAGATCGATCGCAGCTTCGTCACCGGCATGGAGCTGCGCCCGCAGAGCCAGCAACTGGTGCAGGCGATGATCAGCCTGGCCCATAACCTCGACCTGCAGGTGGTCGCCGAAGGCGTGGAAAACCTCGAGCAGCTGCGCCTGCTGCGCGAATTCGGCTGCGACCAGGTGCAGGGTTACCTGATCAGCCGCGCCGTGCCACGTGCCGAGCTGGAGGTTGTGCTGGCCCGGGCGCAGGTGTCGCCGCCCGGTTCACTGCAGCGGGACGCCTGACGCCGCGTCAGGCTGCGACACGCAGATCTGTCCTCTGGCATCCTCAGGACGCTGCAGGCGCGCGGTCTTCCAGCGAAAGCCCAGCACCAGGCCGGTCGCTGTCACGGCCAGCCCGGCGGCCAAGCCCCACCAGACACCATGGGCGCCCCAGCCGAGGGGGAAGGCCAACAGCCAGGCCAGCGGCGCACCCACGCACCAATAGCCGGTCAGGCCGATCACCAGCGTGATGCGTCCGTCGTTGAGGCCACGAATCGCGCCCATGGCGATGCTCTGCAGGCCATCGAACAGCTCGAACCAGGCGGCGATCGCCAGCAGACTCACCGCCAGGGTGACGATATCGGCGAACGCCGGATCGTGGCGCTCGAGGAACAGGCCGATGATCCACTCCGGCAGCAGCCAGAACGCCAGGGCGAACAACAGCATCAGCGCGGCGCCCAGGCCCATGCCGAGATGGCCGGCCAGGCGGGACAGGTGCAGGCGGCCCGCACCGTAATGCATGCCGACGCGGAAGGTCACCGCATAGGACAGGCCCTGGGGCACGATAAAGGCCAGAGCCACCGACTGCATGGCGATCTGGTGCGCCGCCAGCTGCACGCTGCCCAGCGCGCCCATGCACAGGGTGGCGAAGGTGAACAACCCTTGCTCGGCAGCATAGGTGCCGCCAATCGGCAGGCCGAGGCGCAACAGGGCGCGGATCTCGGCCCGCTGTGGGCGACCCAGGCCGCCCCGTAGTTTGTAGCGCCGGTAGGTCGGCGAGATCAGGATGTACAGCGCCAGGGCCAGCGCCATGGCACTGCTGACCAGCGCCGTGGCCAGGCCGATACCGCTGAGGCCCAGGTCCGGGCCCAGCCAGCCCTTGATCAGCGCATAGTTGATGATGAAGTTGGCAATGGTACCGACGATGCTGATCGTCATCACCGGGCCGGGATGGCCGATGGCGCTGGTAAAGCCGCGCAGGGCCATGAAGCACAGGTAGGCGGGCAGGCCCAGGGACAGCGGGCGCAGAAACGCCATGGCCTCGCTGGCCGCAGCCGGGTCCTGACCCAGATGGGGCAACAGCGGGCCCAGACCATTGAGGCACAGCGCGCTGACCACGCCCAGCAGCACGGCCAGCCAGAGGCCGTTGCGCAGCAGGCGAGTGACGCCGTCCGAGTCCCCCGCGCCATGGCGGATGGCGACCAGGCTGCCGACGGCCGCGATCACCCCCGTGCAGAAGATCGAGAAGATGAAGTAGCAGGTCGCGCCCAGGGCGCCGCCGGCCAGTTGCCCCGGGCCGAGCATGGCCATCATCAGGGTGTCGGTGAAAATCATCAGCGCGTGGGCCAGTTGCGCGGAGATAAGCGGGCCGGCCAGGCGCAGCAGGGCGCCCAGTTCATGGCCAAGTGGATTCTTCATGATGAGTAAAACTTCGGCAAGGTAAGCATCCCCGGGCTGTCGGGGAAAGGGCAATGGCGGCTATTCTCCGGTATGTAATGAGAGGCCACAAAAGGAAAATAGCCATGTCAGGCATGATTGAAACTCATGGTTCAGTGCGGTGACCCGCAGGCTGCCGCCGCTCTATGCGCTGCGGGCCTTCGAGGCCGCGGCGCGCCACCTGTCCTTTACCCGCGCCGCCGACGAACTGGCGATCACCCAGAGCGCCGTCAGTCGGCACATTCGCACCCTGGAGGATCACTTCGCCTGCCGGCTGTTCGAGCGCCGCGGCCGCGCGTTGCACCTTACCGAGCCGGCACGCCTGCTGCTGCCCGGGGTGCACGACGGGTTCGAGTCCCTGGAGCGGGCCTGTGCGACCCTGCGCGTGGAGGACGGCACCCTGCGCCTCAAGGCGCCTTCGACCCTGACCATGCGCTGGCTGCTGGCCCGCCTGTCGCTGTTTCGCGCCCGCCATGCCGATCTGGAGGTGCAGCTCACCAGCGCCTGGATGGATCTCGATCGTGTGGATTTTCTCCACGAGCCGTTCGATTGTGCCGTGCTCCTGGGGGCCGGCACCTTCAGTGACGAATGGCATAGCGTGCGGCTGTTCGAGGAGTGGCTGATCCCGGTGTGCGCGCCCGGCGCCCTGGGCGGGCAGCCGTGGGACGTCAGCCGTCTGCAGCAGGCCGAACTGGTGCACCCCACGCCCGACCGCCGCGACTGGCGCCGCTGGCTGCAGGCCATGGGCCTGGCCGACCAGGTGTCGCTCAGGGGCGGTCAGGTGTTCGACACCCTGGAGCTGGGCATCGTCGCCGCCGCCCGCGGTTACGGCGTGTCGATCGGCGACCTGGCGATGGTCGCCGAAGATGTACACCTGGGCCGCCTGGCGCTGCCCTGGCCGAGCGCCGTGTCCAGTGGCGATAGCTATTATCTGGTGTGGCCAAAGGCTCGCCTTGGCCAGGAACGCTTCGAGCGGCTGGCCGAGTTCCTGCTCGCCGAAGTGGCCGGCATGCAGTTGCCCGACGTGCAGCTGCGGCGCTAGAAAAGCGCTGAAAAATCTCAACGGCGAGGTTTTTTCATTACTCCGCGTAAAAAATGTGGTGATCGCGTCGCGGTGGCCATTGACGCACTAAAACTCTCAAGTATTCTCCGCGCTCGCCGAAAAAGGCGGCTTATCAATCATTCCATATAAGGACGTGTGGAGATATGGAGATACCTCATGACCCCCCCTCGTTCCCGTATCGCCTGGCAGCTGGCGACGGCTCTCGCCGCCATGCTGGTGCTGCTGATCAGTGTCAGCACCGTATTCGCCCTGCGCTCGCTGAGCAGCGCCAACCTGGTCACCCGTGAAGAGCACCTGGGCAGCGAAGCACGCCTGCTGGCAGACCAGCTGAGCACCTTCCACGAAAGCCTGCGCGAAAGCACCCAGCGCCTCGCCGGCCTGTTCGAGCGCCGCTTCAACAGCGGCCTGCGGGTCAGCCCGGACGAGCGCGTCGCCGTGGGTTCCCTGCAGGCGCCGGCGCTGTACCTGGGCGATACACGGCTGAACAACGATTTCAGCGAAGTCGATGAATTCCATCGCCTGACCGCCGGCGTGGCGACCATATTCGTCCGTGATGGCGAAGACTTCGTGCGCGTGACCACCTCGCTGACCAAGCAGGACGGCGGCCGCGCCATCGGTACCGTGCTCGACCGTAACCACCCCGCCTATGCGCGGCTGCTGGCCGGCGACAGCTACGTAGGCCGCGCGCTGCTGTTCGAGCGCTTCTACATGACCCAGTACACCCCGGTACGTGACAGCGCCGGGCGGGTCATCGCCGTGCTGTTCGTCGGCTTCGACTACACCGATGCGCAGAACGCCCAGTTCGCCAACCTGGAGCGCTTCCGCATCGGCAGCACCGGCTCCCTGGCGCTGCTCGACGACCAGAACAAGTGGCTGGTGGCGCCCTATGGGGCGCAACGTCCCGAGCAGTTGACGGGCAACATGAGCAATGTACTGGGTAACCCGGGCAAGGGCGGTTTCTGGAACGATGGCAGCGAGGATTTCTACAGCGTCGCCGTGCCCTTTGCCGGTGGCCCGTGGACGGTGGTGGCGAGCATGCCGGAAGCGGAGATCCAGGCCGTGACCTGGCGGGTCGGCAGCCAACTGGCCATCGGCAGCCTGGTTACCCTGGTGCTGGCTGTGCTGGCGGTGATCTGGCTGCTGCGGCGCAAGCTGCGCCCCCTTGGCGACTTGGTGCGCCAGGCCCAGGCCCTGGGCGCCGGCGACCTGAGTGTGCGCCTGCAGATCACGAGCCACGACGAAATCGGCGAGCTGTCGCGCAGCTTCAACCAGATGAGCGAAGCGCTGTCGACCATGGTCGCGCGCATCCGCAGCGCGGCGGGCAATGTCAGCCAGCGCGCCGAGGCGCTGTCCGGCCTGTCGCGCGGCGCCTATGAAGGCATCGAGCAGCAGTCTGGGGAGATCAGCAGCATGGCCGGCGCGGTGGAAGAGTTCAGCGCCACCTCGCTGAACATCGCCGACAACATGCGCAGCACCGAGCGCATGGCCAGCGAGAACGCCAGCCAGACGCGTATCGGCCGCACCTCGATGGAAGAGGCGTCCAACGCGCTGGAGCAGATATCCCAGTCGGTGAACAGCGCGGCGAAGGTCATCGACAGCCTGGGCCAGCGTTCCCAGGAGATCGGCGGCATTCTCAGCGTCATCACCTCGATCGCCGACCAGACCAACCTGCTGGCGCTCAATGCCGCCATCGAAGCGGCGCGCGCTGGTGAACAGGGCCGCGGCTTTGCCGTGGTCGCCGACGAGGTGCGCAGCCTGGCCGGTCGCACCCGCGAGGCGACCACCGAGATCTCCAGCATGATCGGCAGCATCCAGGGCGAAACCAGCAGCGCCATCAGCACCATGGAGCAGGGCCGTCAGCTGATGCAGAACGGCCTGACGCTCAACGCCAAGGTCGCCGCGGCGCTGACCCATATCGCCGAGCAGACCAGTGCCGCCGGCGAGCAGTTCGCCGCCATCACCACCGCCACCAGCGAGCAGAGCAGCACCGCTACGGTGCTGAGCAGCAACCTGCAGAGCATCGCCCTGGCCAACGGCGAGCAGCGCGAAGTGATCGCCAACCTGGCGCACACTTCCAAGGAGTTGGAAACCCTGGCCACCGACCTGCACCGCGAAGTCGAGCGCTTCCGCTAAGCGCGTCCTCTACGACTGGCGCCGCCTATCGGCGCCAGTCGCCTTCCAAACCCCGATCAGGGGCTCGTCCAGGCTTGAAGTCATCATCGTGAAAAGGCGCCGTGCCAGGCTGTTCGCCTGGTGCGGCGGCCGCCTTGCAAGCCGCGGCTGTGCAGCATTTCGCCGCGCTTCGTGTGGAATCCGAAACGCCCTGGAAATCAGTTTCCGTCAGGGGCAATTTTTGATTGATCTGAGCGAGTCATGGTCTTAAAGTCCGCGCCCGAACGTCCATGCTGGCAACGATCCATTCGGCTCAAGTACTGACGACGAGAGGTTGTTCGGCCCGTTTCAGGCCAGCAATTCTCGGCGACATGCCTTGGGAAGTAGGCGAACCAAAGTGGGGAAACTGATCAGACGTTCCTGGCCTGGTGACAGGCCGCCCCCGACACCCGGTTGAACCTGTGTCCGGTTCAACTGCCCGAATCCTAGTGTTCATGGTTTAGCCATTTGGAGACCCGCATGTCGATCAAGGTCGAAGACTACTACCCACGCGAAACCTTCAACAAAATGAAGGCCTTCGCCGACCAGCAGGAAACCCCGTTCGTGGTGATCGACACCGCGATCATCAGCCAGGCGTACGACGACCTGCGCGCCGGTTTCGAATTCGCCAAGGTGTACTACGCCGTCAAGGCCAACCCGGCGATCGAGATCATCGAGCTGCTGCGTGACAAGGGCTCGAACTTCGACATCGCCTCGATCTACGAGCTCGACAAGGTGCTGTCCGCCGGTGTCCGCCCGGAGCGCATCAGCTACGGCAACACCATCAAGAAGGCCCGCGACGTTCGCTACTTCTATGAGAAGGGCGTGCGCCTGTTCGCCACCGACTCCGAAGCCGACCTGCGCAACATCGCCAAGGCGGCGCCGGGCTCGAAGATCTACGTGCGCATCCTCACCGAGGGGTCGACCTCGGCCGACTGGCCGCTCTCCCGCAAGTTCGGCTGCCAGCCGGACATGGCCCTGGATCTGTTGATCCTCGCCAAGCAGCTGGGCCTGGTGCCTTACGGCATTTCCTTCCACGTCGGCTCGCAGCAGCGCGACATCGACGTCTGGGACGCAGCCATCGCCAAGGTCAAGGTGATCTTCGAGCGCCTGAAAGAAGAAGACGGCATCGAGCTGCAGATGATCAACATGGGCGGCGGCTTCCCGGCCAACTACATCACCCGCACCAACAGCCTGGAAACCTACGCCGAGGAAATCATCCGCTTCCTCAAGGAAGACTTCGGCGACGAACTGCCGGAAATCATCCTCGAGCCGGGCCGATCGCTGATCGCCAACGCCGGCGTGCTGGTCAGTGAAGTGGTGCTGGTGGCGCGCAAGTCGCGCACTGCCGTCGAGCGCTGGGTGTACACCGACGTGGGCAAGTTCAGCGGCCTGATCGAAACCATGGACGAGTCCATCAAGTTCCCGATCTGGACCGAGAAGAAGGGCGAGATGGAAGAGGTGGTGATCGCAGGTCCCACCTGCGACAGCGCCGACATCATGTACGAACACTACAAGTACGGCCTGCCCCTGAACCTGGCCAGCGGCGACCGCCTGTACTGGTTCTCCACCGGTGCCTACACCACCAGCTACAGCGCCGTGGAATTCAACGGCTTCCCGCCGCTGAAAGCCTTCTACCTGTAAGCCCTGCGGCACCGCCAGGCGCCCGCACCCGTTGCGGGCGTTTTGCTTTCTGCGCCAGTCGGCACGGGTGCCTTGCCAGGGGGAAGTGGGCAGCGCGAGAATGCAGGCAACTCTCCGCGGTATTTAAGGATCCCCGATGCCCGATCCCGTTGCAGCCGGCCTGCGCCTGGCGCCCGATGCACTCACCCGTCCCTTCTCGCCCACGCAGTTCGCCTTCAGCACCACCGATGACCTGGAACCCTTTCGTGGTGTGCTCGGCCAAGAGCGCGCCGTGCAGGCGCTGCAGTTCGGCGTGGCCATGCCGCGCCCCGGCTATAACGTGTTCGTCATGGGGGAGCCGGGCACCGGTCGCTTCTCGTTCGTCAAACGCTACCTGCAGGCCGAGGGCAAGCGCCTGGAGACGCCGCCAGACCGGGTCTACGTCAACCACTTCGACGAGCCCGCGAGCCCCGCGCGGTGGAGCTGGCGCCCGGCACGGCCAGCGAATTCATCGCCGACATCAACGCGCTGATCGACAACCTGCTGGCGACCTTCCCGGCGGTCTTCGAGCACCCGTCCTTCCAGCAGAAGAAGAGCGCCATCGACCGCGCCTTCAACAAGCGCTACGACCAGGCCCTGGACGTTATCGAACGTCTGTCCCTGGAGCGCGGCATCGCCCTGTATCGTGACAGCACCAATATCGCCTTCACGCCCATGCTCGACGGCAAGGCGCTGGACGAGGCCGAGTTCGCCCAGCTGCCGGAAGCCGACCGCGAGCGCTTCCACGCCGATATCGCCGCCCTGGAGGAGCGCCTCAACGAGGAACTGGCCAGCCTGCCGCAGTGGAAGCGCGAGTCGAGCAACCAGTTGCGTCAGCTCAACGAGGAAACCATCACCGTCGCCCTGCAGCCGCTGCTGGCGCCGCTCTCGGAAAAGTACGCCGAGAACGCCGGGGTGTGCGCCTACCTGCAGGCCATGCAGGTGGATCTGTTGAAAAGCGTGATCGATCTGCTGATCGAGGTGGAAAAGCCCGATGCCCAGACCCGCAAGCTGCTCGAGGAGCTGTATTGCCCGAGCCTGATCGTCGGCCACCACGTCGATGGCGGCGCGCCGGTGGTGTTCGAGCCCCACCCGACCTACGACAATCTGTTCGGCCGCATCGAGTACAACACCGACCAGGGCGCGCTCTACACCAGCTATCGCCAGTTGCGTCCCGGTGCGCTGCACCGCGCCAACGGTGGCTTCCTGATCCTCGAGGCGGAGAAGTTTCTCAGCGAGCCGTTCGTGTGGGAGGCGCTCAAGCGCGCCCTGCAGTCGCGCAAGCTGAAGATGGAGTCGCCGCTGGCCGACCTGGGTCGCATCGCCACCGTGACCCTCAATCCGGAAACCGTGCCGCTGCAGCTCAAGGTGGTGATCATCGGCTCGCGTCAGCTGTACTACGCGCTGCAGGACGCCGATCCGGACTTCCAGGAGATGTTCCGCGTGTTGGTCGATTTCGACGAGGACATCCCCCTGGCCGACGACAGCCTGGAGCAGTTCGCCCAACTGATGAAGACCCGCACCACCGAGGAAGGCATGGCGCCGCTGACTGCCGCCGCGGTGGCGCGCCTGGCCACCTACAGCGCGCGCCTGGCCGAACACCAGGGGCGCCTGTCGGCACGCATCGGCGATCTGTTCCAACTGGTCAGCGAGGCGGACTTCATCCGCAACCTGGCCGGTGAAGCGGTCACCGACGCCGACCATATCGAGCGCGCGCTCAAGGCCAAGGCCACCCGCACCGGGCGGGTCTCGGCGCGGATCATCGACGACATGCTGGCCGGCATCATCCTCATCGACACCGCCGGGGCGGCCATCGGTAAATGCAACGGCCTGACCGTGCTGGAAGTGGGCGACTCGGCCTTTGGCGTGCCGGCGCGGATTTCCGCCACCGTCTACCCGGGTGGCTCGGGCATCGTCGACATCGAGCGCGAGGTCAACCTCGGCCAGCCGATCCACTCCAAGGGCGTGATGATCCTTACCGGTTTTCTCGGCAGCCGCTACGCCCAGGAATTCCCCCTGGAGATCTCGGCGAGCATCGCCCTGGAGCAGTCCTACGGCTACGTGGATGGCGACAGCGCCTCCCTCGGCGAGGTGTGCACGCTGATCTCGGCGCTGTCACGCACACCGCTCAAGCAGTGTTTCGCCATCACCGGGTCGATCAACCAGTTCGGCGAGGTGCAGGCGGTCGGCGGGGTCAACGAGAAGATCGAGGGCTTCTTCCGCCTCTGCGAGGCCCGCGGGCTGACCGGTGAACAGGGGGCGATCATCCCGCATTCCAACGTCTCCACCCTGATGCTCGACGAGCGTGTGCTGCAGGCCGTGCGCGCCGGGCAGTTCCATATCTACGCCGTGCGCCACGTGGACGAGGCGCTGAGCCTGCTGGTCGGTGAGGACGCCGGCACGCCGAACGAAAAGGGCCATTTTCCCACCGGCAGCGTGAACGCACGGGTGGTCGAGCGCCTGCGCGAGATCGCCGAAATCGGCATGGGCGAGGAAGACAAGCCCGAACAGGCCAAGGAAGCGCTTACCGCGGCGCTGCCGGAAAAGCCCAAGAAGCCACGGGCCAAGAAGCCGACGCCGGAGTAGGGCGCCAGGGCGGGTTGGTCATTCACTGGTCGGCTCGCCCGCCGCCGTTGGGCCGGCAGCATGCAGGTGCTTGCGCACCTGTCATGCACAAGGTTATCCACAGCTTTTGTGTATAAACCTGCCTTTGCCGGCAGGCCCTACGGGTGTAGGCTGCAGGTCTGTCTCTGCGAGGATCGCCGCCATGTCGCGTAGCCTCTGCCTGACCCGTGATTGTCTTGGCGTGACCACCCGCATCGAATGCACGGTGCTGCCCCTGGCGGGGGAGCAAGGCTTGTGGACGCTGATCTGCGTTGCTGGTCTGTCCGCCCGGCAACCCTCCGCCGTCAAGGCACAAGGCCCATTCCCCGGGCCTCTGGTCGTCGAGCAACTGCTCGAGGACATTGCCGAAAGCCTGGCTGGCCAGGGCTACTGCAGCTGCCACGAAGCGCCGATCTGGCGCCTGCATGCCCAGGCCCAATTGCGCCGTTTGAACGGAGCACGCCGCGCTTCGCGGAGCATATCCCTGTCATTGCCCGATAGCTGAGCGATCGGCGTCGCCGCGTTCGTGGCGCGACCCGATGGTCAGGCTGCGACGCCAGGCCGCAGATCTTATCCACAAGCGCCCAGGCGCCGCCGCTGGCCGGCTTCCCTGCAGTGCCCGGCGAACCGGCTTGGCTTGCCTGTGGTCGGACGCTGGGTATACTCGCTCGCCTGTCCATTACCTGTGAGAGTCCATGGAACGCTTTATCGAAAACGCGATGTACGCATCGCGCTGGTTGCTGGCCCCCATCTATTTCGGTCTTTCGCTGGGCCTGCTGGCGCTGGCCCTGAAGTTCTTCCAGGAAATCTTCCATGTCCTGCCCAACGTCTTCGCCATGGCCGAGGCGGAGCTGATCCTGGTCCTGCTGTCGCTGGTCGACATGGCGCTGGTCGGTGGCCTGCTAGTGATGGTGATGATGTCCGGCTACGAGAACTTCGTCTCCCAGCTGGATATCGACGACAACAAGGAAAAGCTCGCCTGGCTCGGCAAGATGGATTCCAGCTCGCTGAAGATGAAGGTGGCGGCCTCCATCGTGGCGATTTCCTCGATCCACCTGCTGCGGGTGTTCATGGATGCCCGCAACCATGACCCCGACCACCTGATGTGGTACGTGATCATCCACATGACCTTCGTGGTCTCGGCCTTCGCCATGGGCTACCTGGACAAACTGACCAAGCACTGATCGTCGCTGTCCAAAGCAGACGCCCGGCCCGCCCATCACGCGCCGGGCGTTTTGTTATCCACAGTCCGACAATCGTATAGTGGCGCTTCTTGCCTGCGAGGACATGCCATGACCCTGCCTGAATTGCTGCAAGCGGCTCGCGCTGGCGCGGTGAGCGAACTCGAACTGATTTCCCTGGAAGGCGGCATCTACCTGCTGCAGATTCTCGGCACCGAGCAGCGCGCCTACCTGCGCGACGAGGCGGGCCGCAACCTGCACCTGCGCTCGGTGGAACACGCCCGCGACCTGCTCGAAGAGCTGCCGGACGTGCCGCTGTTTCTGGTGCATGCCTCGGCCTACGACGAGATGTGCGGCTTGCCGGGCGGTACCCGCGACGCCCTGCGCGTGCCGGTCGGCCTGCGCAGCCGCTGGTAAGCGCAGAGCCTGACTGGAACCGTGATAGGCTAGCCGGCCTTTTTTCCTGCTAGCGGAGCGGCGACATGTCCGAACTCGATCTTTCCACTGACGAAGCGCGCGTCAGCTACGGCATTGGCTGTCAACTGGGCGGCCAGCTGCGTGACAACCCGCCGCCGGGCGTGAGCCTCGATGCCGTCCTGGCCGGCCTGGCCGATGCCTTTGCCGGTCAGCAGAGCCGCGTTGGTGAAGCCGAGCTGTCGGCCAGCTTCAAGGTCATCCGCGATGTCATGCAGGCCGAAGCCAAGGCCAAGGCCGAAGCGGCCGCCGGTGCCGGCCTGGCCTTCCTGGCCGAGAACGCCAAGCGTGACGGCGTCACCGTACTGGCCTCTGGTCTGCAGTACGAAGTGCTGACCGCGGGCGAGGGCGCCAAGCCATCGCGCGACGACAGCGTGCGTACCCACTACCACGGCACCCTGATCGACGGCAGCGTGTTCGACAGCTCCTACGAGCGCGGCCAGCCGGCCGAATTCCCGGTCGGTGGCGTGATCGCCGGCTGGACCGAAGCCCTGCAACTGATGGGCACCGGCAGCAAATGGCGGCTGTACGTGCCGAGCGAGCTGGCCTACGGTGCCCAGGGCGTTGGCAGCATCCCGCCGCATAGCGTGCTGGTGTTTGATGTCGAGCTGCTCGACATCCTGTAAGCACCTGCAAAGGCTGCTGCGCATCGGCCCTGCGGCGATAAAGTAGGCGAGGAGCTCATGTACGACAGTACAGTCGGTCGCGACCCCGGCCGCTTCTTCGCCTATTTTTGCGGGGCCGCCTAGGTTGCGCGGGAAGTCTCGCCATGCGTCGTTGGAGGGTTTTAAAAAGGGAACACCATTCCCTGCGTCCTCCGCCTTGCCTGGCGAGATTCCGCGGTAACGCGGCTCGCGTTGAAACGGCAAACAGACCCTAGCTCGCGAGCCTTTTGGGTAAATGTCAGGGGCGCAAGGCCCGTGCATAGCAGTACAGGAACAGGCTACGCACCAGTTCCTTGAGGATCAGCGGCTCGCTCGAGCTCAGTTCGTGCAGATCCAGATCACCCTGTTTGCGCAGTTCATCCAGCGCCTCCTCTTCGAGCACGGCGCAGACTTCGCCTGTTTCGCGGTGCAGGATGCGCAGGTAGGGATGGGGGCGGTCCAGCCAGGCGTCTATTAGATAAGTCATGCTCGCATCTCCCTGAATGAATGGTAGATATGAGAATAATTCTTATTACGTTAATAGCAAGCCTTAATCACGCCTTTCGTCTATCTGCCGCTGCCTTGGCTGTTGAGCGGCAGGGCCTGTCTAAAGCTGAAATAGGTTTCAGCGTTTCAGGCTGTAGGGCGTACTCGCCGAAGGCAGTACGCCGTGGCAGGCTTGTGCAGGTGAGTCGCCTGCTGGCGGGGGACTTGTTCGCTTAGGCGACGAGCGGCCGGCGTCCCGATCCGCCCTACGCAACTGATAGTCCGGGCATAAAAAGCCCGTCACTGGGACGGGCTTCCGATGACGTTCTAGCTGGCGATCAGTGCGTACGGGCCACGGCGAAGTGGCTCAGCTCGACCAGGGCATCGCGGTAGGCGCTGGCGGGCAGCACTTCCAGGCAGGCGATGGCGCGTTCGGCGTAGTCGCGTGCCAGGTTGGCGGTGTAGTCCAGGGCGCCGGCGGCCTGCACGGCCTCGCGGATGCTTTCCAGATCTTCCAGGCCACCTTTCTGGATCGCCTGGCGCACCAGGGCGGCCTGTTCGGCGTTGCCTTCGCGCATGGTGTAGATCAGCGGCAGGGTCGGCTTGCCCTCGGCCAGGTCGTCGCCGACGTTCTTGCCCAGGGTCGCGGCATCGCCCTTGTAGTCGAGCAGGTCATCGACCAGTTGGAAGGCGACGCCCAGGTGGTCACCGAACAGGCGCAGCGCCTCGTTCTGCTCGGCGGTCGCCTCGGCCAGCGCGGCGGCGCTCTGGGTCGAGGCCTCGAACAGCATGGCGGTCTTGCCGCGGATGACCTCCATGTAGGTTTCTTCGCTGGTGCTGGCATCGCGGATCTTCGACAGCTGCAGCACCTCGCCCTCGGCGATCACCCGGGTGGCCTTGGAGAGGATCTTCATCACCGGCATCGAACCGAGCTCGACCAGCATTTCGAACGAGCGCGAATACAGGAAGTCACCGACCAGCACGCTGGGTGCGTTGCCCCACTGGGCATTGGCGGTGCTGCGGCCGCGGCGCATGTCGGACATGTCGACCACGTCGTCGTGCAGCAGGGTGGCGGTGTGCAGGAATTCGATGGTGGCGGCCAGCAGGCGCAGACGCTCGTCGTCCAGGCCCAGGGCCTTGCCGCTGAGCAGCACCAGCAGCGGGCGCAGGCGCTTGCCGCCGGCGGAGATGATGTAGTCGCCGATCTTCTCGACCAGCGGGACGCGGGACACCAGTTGCTGACGGATAATGCCGTCAACAGCGGTGAAATCATCCGCTACCACACTGTAAAAAGCCTGGGGTTGCATCGGCGACATAAGCTCCTTGGGCAGGCACTATCGACCGTAATAGGCCCTAGTTTGCGCGGCATGCTAGGGGGCAGGGTGGGGGCTGTCAAGGCGATGGCAGGCGGCGCTTGCGCAGTTCCAGTGGCTTGCGTACAATCGCGCACCCTGAACTTCCCCCTGGGTATTTCCCTGCCTTACGCAATTGCACGGGTGTCCATCCGGCCCCGAGCAGCCATGCCAGCCAACAGTTATTCCTATAAAGCGCTGGGTGAGCAGGATCAACGGAGATTTACCATGTACGCAGTAATTGTTACTGGTGGCAAGCAATACAAAGTCACCGAAGGCGAATTCCTCAAGGTCGAGAAACTGGAGCTGGCCGCTGGCGAAGCGCTGACTTTCGACCGCGTGTTGCTGGTTGGCAACGGTGATGACGTCACCATCGGCGCTCCTGTCGTCGAAGGCGCCAAGGTATCGGCTGAAGTCGTTTCGCAAGGTCGTCACGATAAGGTCACCATCATCAAGTTCCGTCGTCGTAAGCACCACATGAAGCGTCAGGGCCACCGTCAGTGGTTCACTGAGATCAAAATCACCGGTATTCAGGCCTGATTCGTTTCGTCTGAGCCCTTTATAGGAGTATTGAACTCATGGCACACAAAAAAGCTGGCGGTAGTACCCGCAACGGTCGCGACTCAGAAGCCAAACGCCTTGGCGTGAAGATGTATGGCGGCCAGAAAATCGTTCCTGGCAACATCATCGTGCGTCAGCGCGGCACCCAGTTCCACGCTGGCTACGGCGTTGGCATGGGCAAGGATCACACCCTGTTCGCGAAAATCGAAGGCGTGATCAAGTTCGAAGTCAAAGGTGCCTTCGGTCGCCGCTACGTAAGCGTCGTCGCGGCCTAATCGCGAAGTTGCTGGAAAAGCCCCGTCCTGCGACGGGGCTTTTTTGTTTCTGTATCCTGTTGCGCTCGGTTTGCTGCTTCGCCCTCTTCGGGCCGCCGCAGGCGCGCATCCTGTGGGTTCTTGCCAAACTGTCCTGGGTTGACGCGGGTGGTTTCAGGGCAATTTCGCAAGCACCCGGTGTTTCCTGTTTCAGTGACCCGCGATTATGGCGGGAGGTGTACCCATGAAATTCGTCGATGAAGTATCGATTTCTGTAAAGGCCGGCGATGGTGGCAACGGCATGATGAGCTTCCGTCGCGAGAAGTTCATCGAGAACGGTGGTCCCAATGGGGGCGATGGTGGCGACGGTGGTTCGATCTACATCGAGGCCATGGCCAACCTCAATACCCTGGTGGACTACCGCTACACCCGGCGCTTCCAGGCGCCCAATGGTGAAAAGGGCGGCAGCACCGACTGCACCGGCGCCAAGGGCGAAGACCTGATCCTGCCGGTGCCGATCGGCACCACGGTGATCGATGCCGGTACCCAGGAAGTGATTGGCGACCTGACCAAGGCCGGGCAGCGCCTGATGGTGGCTCAGGGTGGCTGGCATGGGCTGGGCAACACCCGCTTCAAGTCCAGCACCAACCGTGCCCCGCGCCAGACCACGCCCGGCAAGCCGGGTGAGGCGCGCGACCTCAAGCTGGAGTTGAAGGTGCTGGCGGACGTCGGCCTGCTCGGTCTGCCGAACGCGGGCAAGAGCACGTTCATTCGCTCGGTGTCGGCGGCCAAGCCGAAAGTCGCCGATTACCCGTTCACTACCCTGGTGCCGAACCTGGGTGTGGTCAGCGTCGACCGCTACAAGAGTTTCGTGGTCGCCGACATTCCCGGTTTGATCGAGGGTGCCTCCGAGGGTGCCGGGCTGGGCATTCGCTTCCTCAAGCACCTGGCGCGTACCCGTCTGCTGCTGCACCTCGTCGACATGGCGCCACTGGACTTGACCGACCCGGCCGAAGCCGCTGCCACCATCGTCGCCGAGCTGACCAAGTTCAGCCCGGCGCTGGCCGAGCGCGAGCGCTGGCTGGTGCTCAACAAGGCCGACCAGATCCTCGATGAGGAGAAGGAGCAGCGGGTCGCCGAGATCGTTGCGCGGCTCGACTGGGAAGGCCCTGTCTATGTGGTCTCCGCCCTGGCGCGCGAAGGCACCGAGCAGCTGTGCTACGACATCATGGACTTCCTCGAGGCGCGTGCCGAGCGCATTCAGGAGAACCCTGAATATGCCGCCGAGCTTGCCGAGCTCGATCAGCGCATCGAAGATGAAGCGCGTGCCCAGCTGCAGGCGCTGGACGACAAGCGCGCGCTGCGCCGTTCCGGGGTGCGGGCCGTGGGCGACGTCGAGGAAGACGACAGCTTCTGGGACGAGGAAGACGACGAGGATGGCCCGGAGATCATTTACGTCCGGGATTGATGGGACGACAGACGCCGCTTTTTAGCGGCGTTTTTGTAGGTTTGGCCGTTGCCGCAGGTAGCGGTTTGCGAAAATGTGCGTCTGGCTGGGGTTGGAAAACATGCGTGACAAGGTAAGTGGTGCGCAGCGCTGGGTGGTGAAGATCGGCAGTGCCTTGCTGACGGCCGATGGCAAGGGCCTGGATCGCGGCGCCATGGCGGTGTGGGTCGAGCAGATGGTGGCGTTGCGGGCGCAGGGCGTCGAGCTGGTGCTGGTGTCCTCCGGTGCGGTGGCGGCGGGGATGAGTCGCCTCGGCTGGACGGCGCGCCCGAGCGCCATCCACGAGCTGCAGGCCGCCGCCGCGATCGGCCAGATGGGCCTGGTGCAGGCCTGGGAGTCGAGCTTCGGCGAGCATGGTCGGCGCACCGCGCAGATCCTCCTGACCCATGACGACCTGTCCGACCGCAAGCGCTACCTCAACGCGCGCAGCACCCTGCGTACCCTGGTCGAGCTCGACGTGGTGCCGGTGATCAACGAGAACGACACCGTGGTCACCGACGGCATCCGTTTCGGCGACAACGACACCCTGGCCGCGCTGGTCGCCAACCTGGTGGAGGCGGACCTGCTGGTGATTCTCACCGACCGCGACGGCATGTTCGATGCCGATCCGCGCAGCAATCCCGATGCCCAGCTGATCCATGAGGCGCGCGCCGACGACCCGGCCCTGGATGCCGTGGCCGGTGGCGTGGGCGGCGCCCTGGGGCGCGGCGGCATGCAGACCAAGCTGCGCGCGGCGCGCCTGGCGGCCCGTTCCGGGGCGCACACGGTGATCGTCGGCGGTGCCATCGAGCAGGTATTGGCGCGGCTCAAGGCTGGCGAGCTGCTCGGCACCCTGCTGGTGCCCGAGCGCGGCATGCTGGCGGCGCGCAAGCAGTGGCTGGCCGGGCACCTGCAGACCCGCGGCACCCTGGTGCTCGACGACGGCGCGGTCAAGGCGCTGGTCTCCGACCGCAAGAGTCTGCTGCCGGTCGGCGTCAAGGCCGTGCAGGGCAGCTTCCGCCGTGGCGAGATGGTGATCTGCGTGGCGCCGGATGGCCGGGAAATCGCTCGCGGCCTGGTCAACTACAGTGCCCTGGAGGCGCAGAAGATCATCGGTCGCCCGTCGGACGAGATCGAGCGCCTGCTCGGTTATGTCGACGAGCCGGAGCTGGTGCATCGCGACAATCTGATTCTGGTTTAGGGGCTGCTGCAGGCTGCAGGCTGCAGGCTGCAGGCTGCAGGCTGCAGGCTGCAGGCGAAGAGCGGTTGGTATCCATCGAAGGAGGGGCGTATGAAGGCGGGGTGGCTGGGGTTGTTGTGTCTGTTGCCGCTGTGGGTGTCTGCCGAGGAAATCGGGCAGGTGTCTACCGTATTCAAGTGGCTGGGGCCGAACGACAAGATCGTGGTCGAAGCTTTCGACGATCCGAAGGTGGCGGGCGTGACCTGCTACCTGTCGCGGGCCAAGACCGGCGGTGTAAAGGGCGGCCTCGGCCTGGCCGAGGATCGCGCCGAAGCCTCGATCGCCTGCCGTCAGGTGGGGCCGATCAGCTTTGCCGGCGAACTCAAGGATGGCGAGGAGGTATTTCGCGAGCGTACCTCGCTGGTGTTCAAGACCATGCAGGTCGTGCGCTTCTTCGACCAGAAGCGTAACACCCTGGTTTATCTGGTCTACAGCGATCGCATCATCGAGGGTAGCCCGCAGAATGCGGTGACGGCCATCCCGATCCTGCCCTGGCCGAAGGGCAACTGAGTCGTCGGCGCTTGCGCGGAGGGCCTGGGGCGAAGGGTGGTACTTTTCTCAGGGCAATAAAAAACCGGCCCTGGGGCCGGTTTTCATGAAGCGGTACGCTTAGGCAGCAGCTTGGCTGAGTGCTTTGACGTGACCGTTCAGGCGGCTCTTGTGACGAGCGGCCTTGTTCTTGTGGATGATGCCCTTGTCGGCCATGCGGTCGATAACAGGCACAGCCAGAACGTAAGCAGCTTGTGCTTTCTCGTGGTCTTTGGCGTCGATAGCCTTGACTACGTTCTTGATGTAGGTACGAACCATGGAGCGCAGGCTGGCGTTATGGCTACGACGCTTCTCAGCCTGTTTTGCGCGTTTTTTGGCAGAAGGTGTATTGGCCACCGTCAAGCTCCTCGAAAACTAAGGGGTTACAGACAAATAAGGCCGCGAATCATGCAGGCGACCGAAGCACTTGTCAAGGTCGATACTGCGTCAGTCGTCGCAGGGCGAACAAGACCAGGGGTGCTTTATCGCGCCGGCGATTCTACACTCCCGCCCGCACCGGCGCCGTTGCACCTTCGTGGGCCGGCGCGGTCTGTTGCTGGCGCGTGACGCGCGCTGAGATCGATCCAGTAAACGCCGATTGAGCATCCCTGCCGAATGAATCTTCTCAAGTCGCTGGCCGCGGTCAGTTCCATCACCATGTTGTCGCGGGTCCTGGGTTTCGTGCGTGACACCATCATGGCCCGGATCTTCGGTGCGGGTATCGCGTCGGATGCCTTCGTGGTGGCCTTCAAGCTGCCCAACCTGCTGCGCCGGATCTTTGCCGAAGGAGCGTTTTCCCAGGCCTTCGTACCGATCCTGGCCGAGTACAAGACCCAGAAGGGCGAGGAGGCGACCCGCACCTTCGTCGCCTGCGTGGCTGGCCAACTTACCCTGATCCTTGCCCTGGTGACCCTGCTCGGCGTGCTGGCCGCGCCCTGGATCGTCTGGGTCTCGGCGCCGGGCTTCAGCGACAACCCCGAGCGCTTCGAGCTGACCAGCGATCTGCTGCGGGTGACCTTTCCTTACATTCTGCTGATTTCCCTGTCGTCCTTCGCCAGCGCGCTGCTCAATACCTGGAACCGCTTTGCGGTGCCGGCCTTCGTGCCGACCCTGCTGAACGTCAGCATGATCGTCTTCGCGCTGTTCCTGACCCCGTACTTCGACCCGCCGATCATGGCCATGGGCTGGGCGGTGCTGGTCGGCGGCCTGTTGCAACTGCTCTATCAGCTGCCGCACCTGCGCAAGATCGGCCTCCTGGTGCTGCCGCGTCTCAACCTGCGCGACAGCGGCGTATGGCGCGTGCTGCGGCAGATGGGGCCGGCGATCCTCGGCGTGTCGGTGGCGCAGATCTCGCTGATCATCAACACCATCTTCGCCTCCTTTCTGGTCGCCGGCTCGGTGTCGTGGATGTATTACGCCGACCGCCTGATGGAGTTGCCGTCGGGCGTGCTGGGCGTCGCCCTGGGCACCATCCTGCTGCCATCGCTGGCCAAGACCCATGCCGCCGAGGATCCGGCCGCCTATTCGAAGCTGCTCGACTGGGGGCTGCGCCTGTGCATCCTGCTGGCGCTGCCCTGTGCCCTGGCCCTGGCGTTGCTGGCCGAGCCGCTGGTGGTGTCGCTGTTCCAGTACGGCAACTTCACCGCCACCGACGCCGAGATGACCCAGCGCGCCTTGCTGGCCTACTCGCTGGGGCTGCTGGGCATGTTGCTGGTCAAGGTGCTGGCGCCGGCCTTCTATGCGCGTCAGGACATTCGCACACCGGTGCGCATCGCCATGTTCACCCTGCTGATGACCCAGGTGATGAACCTGCTGTTCATCTTCGTCATTCCCCTGGCCCATGCCGGCCTGGCGCTGGCCATCGGCCTGGCGGCCTGCCTGAACGCAGGCCTGCTGTTCTGGAAGCTGCGTGCCCGTGGCTTCTACCAGCCGCAACCGGGTTGGGGGATGTTCGCCGGCAAGCTGCTGGCCGCGCTGCTGGTGATGGTCGTGGTGCTGGTCGGCATGCTCTGGCTGATGCCGGACTGGAGCGAAGGCAACATGCTGGCCCGGCTGCTGCGCCTGGGCGCGCTGGTGGCCGCTGGCGCGCTGAGCTATTTCGCGGTGCTGGGCATCCTGGGTTTCCGGCTGCGCGACTTCTCCCGACGCTCGATTGTCTGATGGCCGGTACGGCACTGACCGGCAGTACCAAATGAGCGCGCCGTATCCGCTACCCGGCACCAGCCGCTGTGCGTATAATTGGCCACTTTGTGAGCAAGAAGCGCGTTATGCAGCTGGTTCGAGGCCTTCATAATCTGCGGCCCCAGCATCGGGGCTGTGTCGCCACCATCGGTAATTTCGACGGCGTTCACCGTGGCCACCAGGCGATTCTGGCGCGTTTGCGTGAGCGCGCGGCGGAGCTGGGCGTGCCGAGCTGCGTGGTGCTGTTCGAGCCGCAGCCCCGTGAGTACTTCGACCCTGCGGGCGCGCCGGCACGCCTGAGCCGCCTGCGTGACAAGCTTGCCCTGCTGGCTGCCGAAGGCGTCGACCGGGTGCTTTGTCTGACCTTCAACCCGCGCCTGCGGGAACTCAGCGCTGCCGAGTTCGTGCAGCGCGCGCTGGTCGACGGGCTTGGCGTGCTGCATCTGGAAGTGGGCGACGATTTCCGCTTCGGTTGCGACCGTGCCGGCGATTTCGCCTTTCTGGCCGAGGCCGCGCAGCGTGAAGGCTTCAGCGTCGAAGCCGCCAAGACCGTGGAGATCGACGGGCAGCGGGTCAGCAGCACGCGGGTGCGCGAGGCCCTGGCCAGCGGCGACTTCGCCGTTGCCGAGCGCATGCTGGGCCGGCCGTTTCGCATCGTCGGGCGGGTGCTGCATGGCCAGAAGCTGGGCCGCCAGCTCAATGCGCCGACCGCCAACGTGCAGCTCAAGCGCAAACGTGTACCGCTGACCGGGGTGTACCTGGTCAGCGTCGAGATAGACGGCCAGCCATGGCCGGGGGTCGCCAATATCGGCGTGCGCCCCAGCGTGGCGGGTGACGGCAGCGCCCACCTCGAGGTGCACCTGCTGGATTTTGCCGGTGACCTGTATGGCCGGCGTTTGACGGTGGCTTTCCACCACAAGCTGCGCGATGAGCAGCGTTTCGCCTCGCTCGAGGCATTGAAGACGGCCATTGCGGCCGACATTGCCGCTGCCCGCGACCACTGGCAGCGCCAACCGCTGATGAAGAGCCCGACATGACCAATTACAAAGCCACGCTGAACCTGCCCGACACTCCCTTCCCGATGAAGGCTGGCCTGCCGCAACGCGAGCCGCAGACCCTGCAGCGCTGGATTGATATTGGTCTGTACGAAAAGCTGCGCAAGGCTGGTGAAGGCCGCCCCAAATTCGTGCTGCACGACGGCCCGCCCTATGCCAACGGCAGCATCCACATTGGTCATGCGCTGAACAAGATCCTCAAGGACATCATCACCCGTTCCAAGACTATGGCCGGCTATGACGCGCCCTACGTGCCGGGTTGGGATTGCCACGGCCTGCCGATCGAGCACAAGGTCGAAACCACCTTTGGCAAGAACCAGCCGGCGGACCTGACCCGCGAGCGCTGCCGCACCTATGCGGCCGAGCAGGTCGAGGAGCAGAAGGCGGGCTTCATCCGTTTGGGTGTGCTGGGCGACTGGAACAACCCGTACCTGACCATGAACTTCGCCAACGAGGCCGGCGAGATCCGTGCCCTGGCGGAAATGGTCAAGAACGGCTTCGTGTTCAAGGGCCTCAAACCCGTCAACTTCTGCTTCGATTGCGGTTCGGCCCTGGCCGAGGCCGAGGTCGAGTACCAGGACAAGAAGTCCGAAGCCATCGACGTGGCCTTTCCGGTCGAAGATGCCGACAAGCTGGCCGCCGCCTTTGGTCTGGCCAGCCTGAGCAAGCCGACCGCCATCGTCATCTGGACCACCACGCCCTGGACCATCCCGGCCAACCAGGCGCTGAACGTGCACCCGGAATTCACCTACGCGCTGGTAGATGTAGGCGACCGCCTGCTGCTGCTGGCCGAGGAAATGGTCGAGAGCTGCCTGCAGCGCTTCGGCCTGGAAGGCCAGGTGGTGGCCACCGCGGAAGGTTCGGCGCTGGAACTGATCAACTTCCGTCACCCGTTCTATGACCGCTTGTCGCCGCTGTACCTGGCCGACTACGTCGAGCTGGGCGCCGGTACCGGTATCGTCCACTCCGCGCCGGCCTACGGCGAGGACGACTTCCAGAGCTGCAAGCGCTACGGCATGAGCAACGACGAGATCCTCAACCCGGTGCAGAGCAACGGTGTGTACGTCGATTCGCTGCCGTTCTTCGGCGGCCAGTTCATCTGGAAGGCCACACCGGCGATCATCGCCAAACTCGAAGAAGTGGGTGCGCTGCTCAAGCACGCCACCATCAGCCACAGCTACATGCACTGCTGGCGCCACAAGACTCCGCTGATCTACCGTGCTACCGCGCAGTGGTTCGTTGGCATGGATACCAAGCCGAAGGAAGGCGGTACTCTGCGCGAGCGCTCCCTGGCGGCCATCGAAGACACCAGGTTCGTCCCGGCCTGGGGCCAGGCGCGCCTGCACAGCATGATCGCTGGTCGCCCGGACTGGTGCATCTCGCGTCAGCGTAACTGGGGCGTGCCGATCCCGTTCTTCACCCATAAGGAAAGCGGCGAGCTGCATCCGCGTACCGTCGAGCTGATGGAAGAGGTCGCCAAGCGCGTCGAGCAGCAAGGCATCGAAGCCTGGTTCAAGCTGGACGCCGCCGAGCTGCTCGGCGCCGAGGCCGATCAGTACGACAAGAGCCGCGACACCCTGGACGTGTGGTTCGACTCCGGCACCACCCACTGGCACGTGCTGCGCGGCTCCCATGCCGAGCTGGCGCACAGCAGCGGCCCGGTTGCCGACCTCTATCTGGAAGGCTCCGATCAGCACCGCGGCTGGTTCCACTCGTCCCTGCTGACCGGCTGCGCCATCGACGGCCACGCGCCGTACAAGGAACTGCTGACCCACGGTTTCACCGTCGACGAGCAGGGCCGCAAGCAGTCCAAGTCCCTCGGCAACGTGGTCGCGCCACAGAAGGTCATCGACAGCATGGGCGCCGACATCCTGCGCCTTTGGGTGGCTTCCACCGACTACTCCGGCGAGATGGCGGTATCCGACCAGATCCTGCAGCGCAGTGCCGATGCCTACCGGCGCATCCGCAACACCGCGCGTTTCATGCTGGCCAACCTCAATGGCTTCAACCCGGCCACCGACCTACTGCCGGTCGAACAGATGCTCGATCTGGACCGCTGGGCGGTCGACGCCACCGCGCGCCTGCAGGACGAGCTGACCGAAGCCTACGGCGAGTACCGCTTCTGGAACGTGTATTCCAAGGTGCACAACTTCTGCGTGCAGGAGCTGGGCGGCTTCTACCTGGACATCATCAAGGACCGCCAGTACACCACCGCGCCGGACAGCATTGCCCGTCGTTCCTGCCAGAGCGCGCTGTTCCACATCTGCGAGGCGCTGGTGCGCTGGATCGCGCCGATCCTGTCGTTCACCGCCGAGGAAATCTGGCAGTTCCTGCCGGGCGAGCGCGCCGAGTCGGTGATGCTGGCCACCTGGTACGAGAACCTGGCCCGCCTGCCGGAAGGCGCCGAGCTGGACAACGCCTATTGGCAGCGCGTGATGGCGGTCAAGGGCGCGGTCAACAAGGAGCTGGAGAACCTGCGTGCGAGCAAGGCCATCGGCGCCAGCCTGCAGGCGGAAGTCACCCTGTTCGGTGACGACGCCCTGCGTGATGACCTGGCCAAGCTCGGTAACGAACTGCGCTTCGCGCTGATCACCTCCGCCGCCGCCACCGCGCCGCTGAGCGATGCGCCAGCCGATGCCGTGGTCACCGAGGTCGAAGGCCTGAAGCTGAAGATCGTCAAATCCGCCCACGCCAAGTGTGGCCGTTGCTGGCACCTGCGCGCCGATGTCGGTACTCACGCCGATCATCCGGAGCTGTGCGGCCGTTGCATCAGCAACATCGAAGGTTCGGGCGAGGTACGCCACCATGCGTAGGGCTTTCGTCCACGGCCCGGAGATGCAGCCATGAGCGCACGTTTCGGCAAACTCGGCTGGGTGTGGCTCAGCGTCGTGGTGTTCGTGATCGATCAGGTCACCAAGTTCTGGTTCGACAACAACCTGCAGATGTACGAACGCATCACCGTCATTCCCCAGGTGCTGGACTGGACCCTGGCCTACAACACCGGCGCCGCCTTCAGCTTTCTGGCCGGCGCGTCCGGCTGGCAGCGCTGGCTGTTCACCCTGATCGCCGTGGTGGTCAGCGTGATTCTGGTGGTGTGGATGAAACGCCTCAAGGCCGACGAAACCTGGCTGGCCGTCGGCCTGGCCCTGGTGCTCGGCGGCGCCCTGGGCAACCTGGTGGACCGGGTGATCTTCGGCCACGTGGTCGATTTCATCCTGGTGCACTGGCAGAGCAACTGGTATTTCCCGGCCTTCAATATCGCCGACAGCGCCATTACCGTGGGCGCCGTCCTGCTGGCGCTGGACATGTTCAAGAGCAAGAAGCCCGAAGAAGAGGTGGCACGTGACTGATGTACGTATCGGCCCGGATCGGCAGGTGACCCTGCATTTCGCGCTGAAGCTGGATAACGGCGATGTGGTCGACAGCACCGAAGGCAAAGCTCCGGCCACCTTCAAGGTCGGCGACGGCAACCTGCTGCCGGGTTTCGAGGCGGCGCTGTACGGCTTCAAGGCTGGCGACAAGCGCAGCCTGACCGTCGAGCCCGAGCAGGGCTTCGGCCAGCACAACCCGCAGAACGTGCAGGTGATGCCGCGCTCGCAGTTCCAGGACATGGAGCTGTCGGAGGGGTTGCTGGTGATCTTCAACGACGCCGCCAATACCGAACTGCCGGGCGTGGTGAAAGAATTCGATGAGCAGCAGGTCACCATCGACTTCAACCACCCGCTGGCCGGCAAGACGCTGACCTTCGACGTCGAGATCATCGACGTTCAGGCAATCTGACTGGGCGTCAGTCGCAGGCGGACATTACTCGTGAACGCGCTGTCTACCCCATGAGCCCATTGCGGCTCGTGGGATAGACTCTCCACTCAAGCTTTCCGTGCCGAGCGTGCCATGCAAATCAAACTCGCCAATCCCCGCGGTTTCTGCGCCGGTGTCGACCGCGCCATCGAGATCGTCAACCGCGCCCTCGAGGTGTTCGGTCCTCCGATCTACGTGCGTCACGAAGTGGTGCACAACAAGTTCGTGGTCGAGGATCTGCGTTCGCGCGGGGCGATCTTCGTCGAAGAACTCGACCAGGTGCCCGATGACGTCATCGTCATCTTCAGCGCCCACGGCGTGTCCCAGGCGGTGCGCAACGAGGCCACCAATCGTGGCCTGAAGGTGTTCGACGCCACTTGCCCGCTGGTCACCAAGGTGCATCTGGAAGTGGTGCGCTACAGCCGCGATGGCCGCGAGTGCATCCTTATCGGCCATGAAGGCCACCCGGAAGTCGAAGGCACCATGGGCCAGTACGACGCCAGCAATGGCGGCGCCATCTACCTGGTCGAAGACGAAGAGGATGTTGCCAAGCTGCAGGTGCGCGATCCCGACAACCTGGCCTTCGTCACCCAGACTACCCTGTCGATGGACGACACCAGCAAGGTCATCGATGCCCTGCGCGCACGCTTTCCCAATATCGGCGGGCCGCGCAAGGACGATATCTGTTACGCCACCCAGAACCGCCAGGATGCGGTCAAGCAGCTGGCCGACGAGTGCGACGTGCTGCTGGTGGTCGGCAGCCCCAACAGCTCCAACTCCAACCGCCTGCGCGAGCTGGCCGAGCGCATGGGCACCCCGGCCTACCTGATCGACGGCGCCGAGGATCTGCAGCGCGAGTGGTTCGAGGGTGCCAAGGGCATCGGTATCACCGCCGGCGCTTCGGCCCCGGAAGTACTGGTGCGCGGGGTGATCGACAAGCTCGGCGAGTGGGGCGCGGGCAACGTTCAGGAACTCGATGGCCGCCCGGAGAACGTGACCTTCTCCATGCCCAAGGAGCTACGGCTCAAGGCGGTATGAGGCAACCGTTACACCAGAAGCCAGGGCATCCACCCTGGCTTTTTCATGGGCGCAGCAACGGTCTGCCGGCCCGCACAGCCTGAAATGCTTGGGCACTCGATTGCCGTTCTGTTGACTCAATACCTGAGTTTGCCCATTTATACCTGTCATCGCCTGGCGCTGGCGGGCAGCATCCAACCGGAGGATCACCATGGCTCACGAGCAAATCGTCATCACCACGCCGGACGGCCAGTGCCCGGCCCACCTGTTCACGCCGGCTGACGGGCAGGGCGGCCCAGCGGTCATCTTCTACATGGATGCCGGCGGCATTCGCCCCGCAGAGCTGGCCATGGCCGAGCGGCTGGCCAATGCCGGCTACGTGGTGCTGCTGCCGGACCTGTACTACCGCTACGGTGCCTACGGGCCCTTCGATCCCAAGGAAGTGTTCAAGGGGGATTTCCGCGCCATCCTCGGCCCGCTGATGGCCACCACCGGCAACGCCAAGGCAGCCGCGGATATCGATGCCTATATCGCCTACCTGGACGGGCGCAGCGACGTGCACGGCCAGCGCATCGGCGCGGTGGGCTTCTGCATGGGCGGCGGCATGGCGATCTCGGCAGCAGGAAAGCGGCCCGAACGCTTCGCGGCGGTGGCCAGTTTCCATGGCGGCAACCTGGCCATCGATGCAGATGACAGTCCGCATCGCGCTGCATCCGCGCTGCAGGCCGAGCTCTATATCGCCGCAGCGGAAAACGACGGCAGCTACCCGCCGGAAATGGCCGAGCGTTTCGAGAAGGCGTTGAGCGACGCCGGCGTGACTTACCGCTCGGAAACCTACCCGGCCAAGCACGGCTGGATGAAGCCGGACTTCCCGGTGTACGACGAGCAGGCGGCCGAGCATGGCTGGCGCCAGTTGCTCAGCTTTTTCGCGCGAACCCTGGCGCGCGGCTGAGGCACCGGCCGCAGGCTTTGCTTACAGCATGGCCCTTATCAACATGGCGATGGCAACCGCCGCAGATACCAGCGCAAAACCCCGTTGCAGGTTTGGCCCGGACAACCTGCCAGCGGCCGCCCGACCGATCAGCATCCCTGTCAGAGCGCCCGCGCAAAATGGCGTGGCGATCTGCCAGTTCAGGTGGCCAGTAGCCGAGCTGGTTACCACGCCGGCAGCGGAAATCAGCGCGATGACGGCGAGGGAAGTGGCCAGTACCGATTGCGCCGTCACGTTGGTGTAGCGTTGCAGGGCGGGTACCAGCACGAAGCCGCCACCTACGCCCAGCAAGCCGGATAATCCGCCGGCTACCAGGCCCGAGAGCGTGAGTGCCCAGGCGCAAAGCCCGGTCCAGTTCAGCTTGCCGCGGTTGACGTCCAGTTGGCAGGGCGCAGGCTTGGCCATAAAGGCTGTCCGGCCTGTTGATGAGGCCAGGGTACGGCGCCAGGTCAGCCAGGCGACATACATGAGCACCAGGGCAAATATTCCCATCAGCGGGCGGTTGGGCAGGCGCTGTGCGGCCCATAGGCCTATGGGCGAGCAGAGGATCCCGGCCGCGGCCACCAGCAGTGCGGCCTTGTAGCGAACGATGCCGCTCCTGAGGCCCATCAGCGCCCCGAGGCTGGCCGCCAGGCCAACCGCAAGCAAGCCGACCGGGCCGGCCTCGGCAACCTCAAGGCCCATCACGAAAACCAGCAAGGGCACCGCCAGTATGCCGCCGCCCGCACCGGTCAGGGCCAGGATCACACCGACCAGCAGGCCAAGCAGGATAATGGTGGTCATCGCCGCGCCCTCGCGGGCCGGGGGCGACTCATAGATCCGCCAGCTCCGGCTTGGCCAGCCACTCGCGGCCCTTGAGCATGCCTTTCCAGTACAGCGGCGGCAGAATCCGTTCCTTGAGCAGCCAGGCCAGGCGGGAAGGTCGGGTGCCGTCGATAAGCCAGGATGGGAAGCTGGGGGTCACCTTGCCGCCGTAGCTGAATTCGGCCAGCACGATCTTGCCGCGCTCGACCGTCAACGGGCAGGAACCATAGCCGTGATACAGCGCCGTGCCCTTGGCCTTGCCCAGTGCTGCCAGCACGTTGTGGGCAACCACCGGCGCCTGTTTGCGTGCGGCTGCCGCGGTTTTGGCGTTGCTGGTATTGGTGGCGTCGCCCAGTGCGTGAATGTTTTCCCAGGCCTTGTGACGCAACGTCGCGGGGTCGACATCGATCCAGCCGGCCGCATCGCACAGCGGGCTGACGCGCACAACGTCGGGAGCGACTTGCGGTGGCACCACGTGGAGCAGTTCAAACTCGCGGGTCACGCTGCAGCTGCTGCCGTCGGCCGCCACGCGCTTGAATGTGGCGGTGCGCGCCGCGCCATCGACCTGGGTAAGCGTGTGGCCGAAGCTCAGGTCGATCCGGTAAGCCTCGACATACTCCATAAGCGCCGGCACATAGTCGGCAACGCCGAACAACACCGCGCCGGCGCTGCCGAACTCGATGTCCATCTGCTGCAGAACACCGGCGCGTCGCCAGTGATCGGCCGACAGGTACATGGCCTTCTGAGGCGCTCCAGCACATTTGATCGGCATCGCGGGCTGGGTGAATATCGCCCGTCCTCTCCGCAGCTGCTGCACCAGCTCCCAGGTATAAGGTGCAAGGTGATACAGGTAGTTGGAGGTCACGCCGTTGCGGCCCAGGGTATCGGCCAGGCCCTCGATGGCCTGCCAATCGAGTTTGAGGCCGGGGCAGAGGATCAGCTGTCGGTAGCTGACCAGCCGGCAGCCATCGAGGATGACGGCATTTCGCTCCGGCTCGAAGGCGGCCACCGCTGATTTTATCCAGTGCACGCCACGGGGCATGGTCGCGCCCATGCTGTGGGCAGTCTGGGGTGCCTCGAAGATGCCGCCGCCGACCAGGGTCCAGCCGGGTTGGTAGTAGTGCACATCGGCGGGATCGATGATGGCGATATCCAGCCCAGGCTGGCGGGCCAGCAGGCTCGACGCCGTGGCGATGCCCGCCGCACCGCCGCCGACGATGACCACGGTATGACTGGCTTCCGCCACCTCGAGGGGCATTCGCCCCCCATTGGCGATCCTGCGGATTACCGATTTCATGTCGAAACCGGCTTTGCTGGCAGCATCCACGATCTGATGCAGCGGTTGCGTGCGTGCCTGCCAAAGCGCCCACAGGGTGGTCGAGCGCATGCCGGAACGGCAATAGGCCAGGATCGGCTTGGGCAGGGTTTCGAGCAGCCTGCCGAAAAGCTCGGCCTGCTCGTCGGTAACCTTGCCCGTTTCGGCAGGCAGGTAATGGGCCTCCATGCCGTGTTGCTGGGCGGCCCGCTGGATGTCGGCGAAAAACGCCTGGTCGCTGCTTTCGCCATCGGGCCGGTTACAGATAATGGCGCGGTAGCCGGCCTCCTTGAGGGCTGTCACGTCATCGGGGCGAAGCTGTTCGGATACGCCAAGGCCAGGCGCAAGGCTGCGGATGTCCATAGGGACCTCTGTATGAAGGCGTGCGCGGATAATTGTTATGGGCGCGTCAGATCAGGTTGAGCGGTATCTTCAGATAGCGCACACCGTTGGTTTCCGGCTTTGGCAGATGCCCGGCGCGCATGTTGACCTGCACCGAAGGCAGGATCAGGGTGGGCATGTCCAGCGTGGCGTCGCGGGCGGTGCGCATGGCCACGAATTGTTCTTCGCTGATGCCATCGCGTACGTGAATATTGAGTTTGCGCTGTTCGGCCACCGTGCTGAGGTACCGCACCTCTCGTCCGTCCGGCGGGTAGTCGTGGCAGACGTAGAGCAGGGTGTCGGCCGGCAGGCTCAGCACCCTGCCGATTGACCTGAACAGGGTGCGTGCGTCGCCACCCGGAAAATCGCAGCGTGCAGTGCCGTAGTCGGGCATGAACAAGGTGTCGCCCACGAACGCGGCGGTGTTCTGCCCATCACCTAGGACATAAGCCATGCAGGCGGGGGTGTGCCCGGGTGTGTGAAGCGCATGGCAGGCCAGGGAGCCGATGCTGAACGGCTCGTTGTCGGCGAACAGGTGATCGAACTGACTGCCGTCGCAGGGCATGTCGGCACCGGCGTTGTACAGGCTGCCGAACACGTCCTGGACCTTGGCAATATGACTGCCGATACCGATCTTGCCGCCCACCTGCGCCTGCAGGTAGGGCGCGGCGGTCAGGTGATCGGCGTGGACATGGGTTTCCAGGATCCACTCCACGCTCGCCTCGAGTTCGACCACCCGGGCAAGCAACCTGTCTGCGGAAACCGTGGTGGTACGGCCGGCCTTGGCCTCGTAATCGAGCACGCTGTCGATCAGGGCGCAGCGGTTGGTCTCGAGATCGAGGGCGATATAGCTGATGGTGCCGGTCGCACTGTCGTGGAACGCTTCGACGTGGAGTTTGTTGCGCATGTTCCGTCTCCTGGCGAGGCCTCTAATCAGGGCCGCTCATGGTGACCAGCAGAGGAGCAACAGCTGTGCCAACCTGCCTGATCTCGCGGGTGTTGGCTATCTATATGATTTTCAATGTTTTTTATCTGCGCTTTAACGTTTCTGAATAAAGTCGCCGCGATAAACCGCGGTGGGCTATGCCATTTGGCAGAAGCGGCACTGCCAATTGACAGTGTTGGCAGTGCGCCGCAGGATGCTGACACCCTCAGCGTCCGCGATAGAGTCCATGGCAGCCAAAGCAGGCGGTTCAAACGTCAAGTCGGATCAGCTTCGGTCACTGGTTTCGTTTCTCGAACACGAGCCGCAGCCGATGATCGTGCTCGATACCGATTACCGGATCCTCGCCGCGAACGCGGCCTATCAGCGCCAGTTTGCCAGCCCTGACTCGCCGGTAGTGGGGCGCAAATGCTATGAGGTCTCGCACCATTATGCTGTTCCCTGCGATCAGGCCGGTGAGCACTGCCCCATGCGCAAGGCGCAGGAGCTCAATGGCCCGGATCGGGTGCTGCATATCCATCACACCCCCCGTGGACCCGAGCACGTCGACGTCGAGCTGCGGCCGATCTTCGCCGAGGGAGGAGCCATAGGGGCTTACGTGGAGCGCCTGACCCTGGTGCGCAGCGCCTCGGCGCGACCCAATGACGAAGGCTTGGTGGGCTGTTCTGCGGCGTTCAACCTCGCCTTGGCGGAGCTCAAGCGTGTGGCCGCCACGATGCTGCCGGTGCTGTTGCTGGGCGAGTCGGGTACGGGCAAGGAATTGTTCGCCCGCGCCGTTCACGAGAACAGCGAGCGGGCCGACGGGCCGTTCGTGGTGGTCGACTGCTCGGGGTTGACCGAAACGCTGTTCGAAAGCGAGTTGTTCGGCCACGAAAAGGGCGCCTTTACCGGCGCCGTGGCCCGCAAGCCGGGCTTGGTGGACATCGCCCAGGGCGGCACCCTGTTCCTCGACGAAATCGGTGATGTGCCCCTTGCCATGCAGGTAAAACTGCTGCGCCTGATCGAGTCGGGAACCTATCGGCGTGTTGGCAGCGTGGAAACCCTCCATGCCAACTTCAGGCTGGTTGCCGCGACCCACAAACCGCTGGAAGAGATGATGGGCAGCGGGGCGTTCAGGGCGGACCTGTACTACCGCCTCAGTACCTTTCCCATTCAGCTGCCGCCCTTGCGTGACCGCGTAGAGGATATCGGCTTGCTGGCGAATTCGTTCCTGCAGCGGCGTGACCCGGCCAGGCGGCTGGTCCTCGATGACGAGGCTCTGGTCAGCCTCCAGCGCTATGCATGGCCGGGCAATATACGCGAATTGCGCAATGCCCTGGACAGGGCAAGCCTGTTTGCCGACGACGGGATCATTCGCCTCCACCATCTACCGCCGGCCATCACCGCGCGCGCGTCCGGGCTGCCGGTAGCGGCAGACGATCAACGCTCGTTGCTGCAGATAGTGGCCACCTTCAAGGGCACGCGTAGCGAGTTGGCGAAGTATCTGGGGCTCAGTGAGCGGACCCTGTATCGCCGTCTCAGGGAGCGGGGGCTGGATCAGCCCTGATCGGCTGACCGGCGCCTTCGTTGCGCGCCAGCATCAACAATTGTTAAAGACCGCGCTGCAGCTGCTGCGCGTCTGGGATACCACCATGGAGCGTGGCTGATGTTGACGATAGATGTAGGGCCGCTGGCGCTTGGCGTGGGCCATGTGTTGCTGCTGGTGAGCCTGGTGCTGGCCACCCTGGTCGGCTGGTGGCTGGGGCGCAAGCACCAGGTCAATCCGGAGAAGCTGATCTTCCGCCTGCTGCTGGCGGCGCTGTTGGGCGCGCGGCTGGCCTTTGTCGTCCGCTACTTCGAGCATTACCAGGAAGCGCCCTGGCGGGTGATCGACATTCGCGACGGCGGCTTCATCGCCTGGGGCGGTGTACTGGCGGCAGCGCTGCTGGGCGCCTGGTACCTGTGGCGCCAGGCGGCGATGCGCCGCGCCCTGGGCGCTGGCACGGTCGTGGGCCTGTTGGTGTGGGGCATGGGCAGCCTGCTGCTGCATAGCCTGGAGCAGGGCACGCGCCTGCCGGAACTGGCCCTGCGCGATGTCCAGGGGCAACCGGTGGAACTGCGCGAGAAGCTCGGCCAGCCCATGGTGATCAACCTCTGGGCCACCTGGTGCCCGCCCTGCCGGCGCGAGATGCCGGTGCTGGCCGAGGCGCAGCGTGCGCATCCAGGGGTGACCTTCGTGTTCGCCAACCAGGGCGAGGGCGCCGACGAAGTCAGTGCCTATCTCGCCAGCCAGGCGCTGCGACTGGACAACGTGCTGCTCGACAGCGACGGGGGCCTGGGGCAACTGGTCGGCTCGCGGGCCTTGCCCACCACCCTGTTCTACGACGCCGAGGGCCGCCTGTTGGGCAGCCACCTCGGTGAACTGTCCGGCGCCAGCCTGGCCCAGGCTCTGGAAGCCCTGAAGACGGAGCCATGACCCTAGAGTCGATCCGATCCCAGACCCTGAACGGGCGGTAATTTGCTCCGTTGTCGGCCCATAACGCCGGGGGGCAATGGCTTTTTTCGGGCAGTAAAAAGCCGGCTTGTGGCCGGCTTTCGTAAGGCAGGTTGTGCTTATTTTTGGTAAGCAGCAGCCGCCTTGGTGATCTCGGCGCGGGCCGCGTCAGCGTTGCCCCAGCCTTCGACCTTGACCCACTTGCCCTTCTCGAGATCCTTGTAGTTCTCGAAGAAGTGCTTGATCTGCTCGATCAGCAGCGGGGGCAGGTCGGTGTATTCCTGAACGTCTTTGTAGATGGTGGTCAGCTTGTCGTGGGGAACGGCGATCAGCTTGGCGTCGCCACCGGCTTCGTCGGTCATGTGCAGTACGCCAACCGGGCGGGCGCGGATCACCGAGCCTGGGGCGACCGGGTACGGTGTCACGACCAGCACGTCGAGGGGGTCACCGTCGTCGGCCAGGGTGTGCGGGATGAAGCCGTAGTTGGCCGGGTAGAACATCGGGGTGGCCATGAAACGGTCGACGAACAGGCAGTCGGTGTCGTGATCGATTTCGTATTTGATCGGCGCGTGGTTGGCCGGGATTTCGATAGCGACGTAGATGTCGTTCGGCAGGTCTTTACCGGCCGGAACCTTGCTGTAGCTCATGGGTGACTCCCTGATGTGCGCCAAAAAGTGGCGCGATTATAGGTGGATTCCCGCATCGTTGCCATTACAGCCATCTGGCGTATCGGCAGTTGCGGGCGCGGCTTGCTGATAGTCCGGGTGTTCGACCTGCAGGCGGCGCAAACGTGCCAATGGGTCTTGCCGATAGAACAGGCGCAACTGCGCGTAGACCTTGGGATAAGCCTCATCGAGCAGGTCTGGCGCGCTGAAGAAGTATTCGCTGGTCACCGCGAAGAATTCGGCGGGGTTTTCCGCGGCGTAGGGGTCGATGGCGGTCTGCGCCTCTTCGTCGGCATCCAGTTCGGCGTTCAGGCTGTCGAAGGCCTCCTGCATGGCGCTGGCCCACTGCTTCACGTCCATGTTGCTGTGCAGCGGCGGCAGGCCGTTGGCGTCGCCGCCGAGCATGTCCAGCTTGTGGGCCAGTTCGTGGATCACCAGGTTGTAGCCCTCCCAGCCACCACTGGCCTGCACACCGGGCCAGGCGAGAATCACCGGGCCCTGTTGCCAGGCTTCACCGCTGTGCTCACCGTCCCATTGGTGTTCGATGCCGCCGGAGTCGCGATGGCGCTGGGGGCTGACGAAATCGTCCGGGTAGAGGATCACCTCGTGGAAACCCCGATACCAGTTCAGGTCGGCCAGGCCGAGCAGCGGCAGTTCGGCGAGCGCCGCCAGGGCCAGGCGATCCTCAACGTCCAGTGCGAGGCCGGGCAGGGCGGTCAGGTGCTTGGCGTACAGAAACAGCACGGCGCGTTCGCGCAGCAGTTGCTCTTCCTCGGCGCTGAGGCCGTCGAGAATCGCCAGGCGCTGGCGCACCGTGGCCCAGCTGCTGGCACTGACAGGATGGCGAGAGAGAATGCGACGACGGCGCCAGGCGCTAAACGACCACATGGAAAACGGCTCGGTGGGAGAGTGGCCGTCACCATAACAGGCCGCCCGCCGACCGCAAGCGCCGGGGCGTTACTCGCTGTTGATGGGCCGCCCTGGTTCCTGAACGGCTCGTTTTCGATAAAACCGGCCGACTCCCAGCGCAGCTCCGTCACCCCGTTATCGTCGCTGGGTGCCAGGCGCCGCTGTGCTAATCTGCGGCCATGTTTTCACCCGGCTCGCCGGCCTCCTGGCGTGCCTGTTCTCGAGGTTTTCATGCATATCCACATTCTCGGCATCTGTGGCACCTTCATGGGTTCGCTCGCGGTGCTGGCCAAGGAACTGGGCCACCGCGTCACCGGCTCCGATGCCAACGTCTACCCGCCGATGAGCACCCAGCTCGAAGCCCAGGGCATCGAGCTGCTGCAGGGGTACGATCCCGCGCATCTGCAGCCGGCACCGGATCTGGTGGTGGTCGGCAACGCCATGAGCCGTGGCAACCCGGCGGTGGAATACGTGCTCAACCAGGGCCTGCCCTATGTGTCCGGGCCGCAGTGGCTGGCCGACCATGTGCTGCAGGGCCGCTGGGTGATGGCGGTGGCCGGCACCCACGGCAAGACCAGCAGCTCGAGCATGCTTGCCTGGGTGCTGGAGCACGCCGGCATGGCGCCAGGCTTTCTGATTGGCGGCGTGCCGCAGAACTTCGGGATTTCCGCCCGCCTGGGCGGCACGCCGTTCTTCGTGGTCGAGGCCGACGAGTACGACAGCGCCTTCTTCGACAAGCGCAGCAAGTTCGTGCACTACCGCCCGCGCACCGCGATCCTCAATAACCTGGAATTCGACCACGCCGATATCTTTCCGGACCTGGCCGCCATCGAGCGGCAGTTCCACCACCTGGTACGGATCATTCCGGGCGAAGGCCTGGTTATTCACCCGGCCAGCGAGGCTGCGCTGGCGCGGGTGATCCGGATGGGCTGCTGGACGCCCGTGCAGACCACCGGTGAAGGCGGGCAGTGGCAGGCGCGCCTGCTCAGCGCCGACGGCTCGCGCTTCGAGGTGAGCTTCGACGGCAAGGTCGAAGGCGTGGTGGACTGGGGGCTTACGGGCCAGCACAACGTGGCCAACGCCCTGGCCGTGCTGGCCGCGGCGCGCCACGTCGGCGTGGTGCCGGCGCTGGGCATCGAGGCGCTGGGCCGGTTCATCAATGCCAAGCGGCGCATGGAAAAGGTCGCCGAGGTGAACGGCGTGACCGTCTATGACGACTTCGCCCACCACCCGACGGCCATCGCCACCACCCTCGACGGCCTGCGCAAGCGGGTCGGCGACGAGCAGATCATCGCGGTCATCGAGCCGCGTTCCAATTCCATGAAGCTCGGCGCCCACCGCGACGGCCTCGCCGAGTCCGCCGTGCAGGCCGATGCGGTGTTCTGGTACGCGCCGCCGAACCTGGGTTGGGATCTGGCGGCCACCGTTGCCGGAGCGACCAATCCGACCCAGGTGTGCGATTCCCTGGACGCGATCATTGATGGTGTGAAGGCGCGGGTACGGCCTGGTACCCAGGTGGTGATCATGAGTAACGGCGGTTTCGGCGGCCTGCATGGCAAGCTGGCCAAGGCGCTTTCATAAAGAGCCGAAATTCGCGCTCAAAGCGTCGCGAGCGCACATTAGGCAAGGCAAAAGCCTGCGAGGAACGGACTGGGCTCGCATTCGAGTTTACTGTAGTAAATGAGCATTCGACCGGGCTGGCGACCCAGCAGGCTTTTAACGCAGCATAAGCAAGCACAGCAGCTTTGAGAGTGAATTTATGAGTGGACCGGAGCGCATTACCCTCGCCATGACCGGCGCCTCGGGCGCCCAGTACGGCCTGCGCCTGCTCGACTGCCTGGTGCGTGAGGATCGGGAAGTGCACTTCCTGATCTCCAAGGCCGCGCAGCTGGTGATGGCCACCGAGACCGACGTCAGCCTGCCGGCCAAACCCCAGGCCATGCAGGCCTTTCTCACCGAATACACCGGCGCCACCGACGGGCAGATTCGCGTGTACGGCAAGGAAGACTGGATGGCGCCGGTGGCTTCCGGCTCCGGCGCGCCCTCGGCCATGGTGGTGGTGCCGTGCAGTACCGGCACCCTGTCATCCATCGCCACCGGTGCCTGCAACAACCTGATCGAGCGCGCCGCGGACGTTGCCCTGAAGGAGCGCCGCCAATTGATCCTGGTACCGCGCGAGGCGCCCTATTCGAGCATTCACCTGGAGCATATGCTCAAGTTGTCCAACCTGGGCGTGGCCATCCTGCCGGCCTCGCCGGGCTTCTATCACCAGCCACAGACGGTGGACGACCTGGTCGACTTCGTGGTCGCGCGCATTCTCAACTGCCTGAACATCCCCCAGGACATGTTGCCGCGCTGGGGCGAACACCATCTCAACAGTGGCGATGAATAAGCACGCCGGCGCGCTTCTTCTGCTCGCCTGCCTGCAATTGGGCGGCTGCGCCACCGCGCGCACGCTGGATGCCAACAAGCCCGGCGCCCCGGTGGTCTACGCCGGCACGCGGCTTGACTGGTACGCGCTACAGGGCGGTTGCTGCCCGGTGGAGCGCTTTGGCGCCGAGGCGCCGCGCTACGCCGGCGTCGACCTGCCGGCCAGCGCCTTGCTCGATACCCTGCTGTTGCCGCTGTCGCTGGCCAAGGCGCTGGGCATTGGTTTGCAGGTGAGTGGGGGCGGGTAGGGCATCGTGATCGGGCGCGGGTGATGTTTGGGGCTAGCGCCTACGCGCCTCGACCCATCCCGCGGTCTGGAGCCTACTATTACCCTGTGGGAACGGGCCATGCCCGCGAAAAGTCTCGGGGCATGGCCCGTTCCCACAGGTAATCCAGCGCTCTAGCCAAGCCTTAGGGTGAGCCGGGCGGCGATCCGTGATAGTCCACCAATATGCTGACTCCGAGTTCACTCCCACAATTTTCGCGGGCATGGCCCGCTATAGCCCACCAGTCTGCAGCCAAAGCTTCAAATCGGCGTCAGCAGCGGCTCGCCGCGAAAATGCCGGCCGATATTGCCGAGAAACTGGCTCAGCGACTGCTCCAATGCCTGGGGCGAGTTGCCGCCGACGTGGGGGGTGATGGTCAGGTTGTCGAGGTCGAGCAGCTCGGTGGGCGGCAGCGGTTCGCTTTCGTAGACGTCCAGCGCCGCGGCGCGGATGCGCTTCTCGCGCAGCGCGGTGCCCAGCGCTGCGGTGTCCACCACGCTGCCGCGCGCCACGTTGACCAGGTAGCCCTGCGGCCCCAGTGCATCGAGCACCTCGGCTCCGATCAGGTGATGGGTTGCGGCGCCGCCGGGGATGGCAACCACCAGGCAGTCGCACCACCGCGCCAGTTCCAGCACGCTGGCGAAGTAGTGGTGGGGGCTGCCCGCTTTCGGCGAGCGGTTGTGATAACCCACCGGCATATCGAAGGCCGCGGCGCGGCGGGCCAGCTGCTCGCCGATGGCGCCGAGGCCGAGGATGCCCAGGCGCTTGCCGCTGACCCCGTCGGTCATCGGCAGGGTGTCGCGCCAGACGCCGGCGCGGCAGGCGTTGTCCAGGCGGCGCAGGTCGCGAATCGCCGCCAGCAGCAGGGCCATGGCATGGTCGGCGACGCAGCTGGCGTTGCTACCGGCGCCGTTACTGAGGGCGATGGCGCGAGCGCGAGCCGCCTCGATATCGACCTTTTCATAGCCCACACCCAGGGTGCCAACGAAGCCCAGTTCTGGCAGGCGGGCGATCTCCTCACCGGTCAGGCCGATGGTACCGATGGTCAGCACCGCCTGGATGCCGTCGCCATGCTCGGCGATGGCCGCTTCCCGGGTGGCGGCGGTGGGTGCATGGGTCACCCGGTAGTGCTCGGCGATGCGCGCCAGGCTGCTTTCGCTGAGCGGGTTGAGAATCAGCAGGTGCGGCTTCATGGGGGCTCCAGGGCAGGTGGGTGGTTGTGTTACTCGATGATGCGCAGGATGCTGCGCCCGCGGCTGATATCGGCCAGCAGGCGCTGCAGGGCCTGGACCTGGGGCTGCGGCACGGCCAACTGCAGCTCGGCGCCATCGGCATCGAAGCTTTCCTGTTCCAGCAGGGCGCCGAATTCGGCCAGGCGCGACTTGAGCAGGGCCAGCTCGGCGAAACCGCAATGGCAGGCACAGGCGGTGCACGGCACCTGCTCCTGGCGCTCGGCGTTCTGCAGGCATTTGTTGGCGCTGCCGCCGTAAGCACGGGCCAGGCCGCCGGTGCCGAGCTGGATGCCGCCGTACCAGCGTGTCACCACCACGGCCACGCCGTCGAAACCCTGGGCCTCGATGGCGGCGAGAATGGGTCGCCCAGCGGTGCCGCCAGGCTCCCCGTCGTCGCTGAAGCGATACTGCTGGCCAATCTTCCAGGCCCAGCAGTTGTGCGAGGCGCCCGGTTCGCTGAGCTGCTCGATAAGGGCCTGGGCCTCCGCCGCGCTGCTGACGGCGCGGGCCTGGGCGAGAAAACGGCTCTTGCGGATTTCCTCGCGGTAGTCGCAAGGGGCGAGTAGCAGGTAAGGCATCAGAGGCTCGGCTTCAGCCCGCAACCCCTGAGGATGATGCGCACCATGTTGTCCGCCGCGGCCTGGTAATCGGGCTTGGTCAGGCGCGAGCGGCCACTGACCCGGCAGATCTCCGAAGCGAAGTCGGCGTGGTACTGGGTGCTGCTCCAGATCAGGAAGATCAGGTTCATGGGGTCGACCGGCTCCATCTTGCCGGCGGCGATCCACTGCTCGAAGATCGCCGCGCGCTCGCGAAACCAGCTCTGGTGATCCTTGCCGAAGTGCTGGGACAGGAAGGCGCCGCCGCTGATCACTTCCATGGCGAAGATGCGCGAAGCCTTGGGGTAGCGGCGCGAATATTCCATCTTGGCGCGGATGTAGCGCTCCAGCGCCTCGGCCGGGTCGTCGTCGACGCTCAGGCTGTCGAAGGCGCTGTCCCACAGGGCCAGGATATTGCTCAGCACGGCCAGGTACAGGCCCTGCTTGCTGCTGAAGTAGTAATGCAGGTTGGCCTTGGGCAGGCCCACCGCCTGGGCGATGGTGTTCATGCTGGTGCCCTTGAAGCCGTGGCGGGCGAACTCTTCCTCGGCGGCCGCGATGATCGCTTCTTCGTTCTTCTGCCGGATGCGGCCAGTCGGTTTGCCGGTGGTGGCGCGGGGAGCGGTGGCGTCGAGGGGCATCAGGGGACTTCCGTGGTGATCTGGGGGCACAGCGGGTGAACAGATACTCCACCGTAGCGGGCGTGACAAGCGCTGGCGCTGCAATTATCTGCCCGCTGGGCTCGTGGCGCGGTCAGCCGAAGGCCTGGACGATGCGCTGGCGCTGCGCGGTATCCGGCAGGCGACCCTGGCCGGCCTTGAGGTTGTCGACCACATAGCGCGGGTTGGAGGTGGCCGGAATCACTGCGGTCACGGCCTCGTTGGCGAGGATGAACTTGAGCAGCAGCTGCGCCCAGGAGGTGGCGTCGATCTCGGTGGCCCACTCCGGCAGCGGCTTGCCCTTGACCCGGCCGAGCAGTTGCGCGCGCTGGAAGGGGCGGTTGATCAGCGTGGCGATGCCATTGTCCCGGCAGTAGGGCAGCAGGCGCTTTTCGGCGTTGCGCTCGCCCACCGAATAGTTGAACTGCACGAAGTCGACTTTCTCCTTGGCCAGCACCGCCAGCAGGTCGTCATGGGCCGACTCGATGTAGTGGGTGATGCCGATGTAGCGCACCTTGCCCTGTTCGCGCAGCTCGCGGGCCAGGGCCAGCTGAGTGGTGGTGTCCTGCAGGTTGTGTACCTGCAGGAGGTCCATCCTGTCGGCCTGCAGGGCCTTGAGGCTGGCCTGGAACTGCGCCAGGCCGCGCTCACGGCCGGTGCTCGACAGCTTGGAGGCGAGAAACGCCTTGCCCTGGGTCCTGGTGCGCTTGAGCAACTCGCCGGTCACCGCTTCGGCCCGGCCGTAGCTGGGCGCGGTATCGATCAGCGTGCCGCCGCCATTGATGAAGGCGCGCATCACTTCGTCGAGATCCTCCAGGCTGGATTCGTCGAGGCCCACGTTGAAGGTCTGGGAGGTGCCGAGGCCGATCACCGGCAGGCTCTCGTCGCTGGACGGAATCTTGCGCTGCAGCACGGCGGCCGGGTTGGCGGCGAAGGCGAAGCCGGGCAGCAGCTGGCTGCTGGCCGCAAGGGTCATCAGGGCAGCGCTGCCCTGCAGGAAATGGCGACGGCTGGGCATGGCGTGCTCCGTTGCGAAGGGCTAAGCAGAAGAGACTAGTCGCCGAGCCCGGTGGACCGGCCACCCGCCTGGCGTTACTTGTTACCTGGTGTGTCTTGAGAGCGCCGCATAGTCGCTGGCGTTCCGTCTGTCCGCCATGGGTGACGGCAGTCGGGTTGGCAGGGTCATCTATCAGGACAGCCACCGGCGAGGACGCCCCGATGAGCAGCACCGCGAAGAAGACCGATCCAGCGTTGTGGGACAGGGTTAAGCAGCGCGTCACCAAAGGCGACAAGGGTGGCAAGCCCGGCCAGTGGTCGGCGCGCAAGGCGCAGCTCGCCGTGCAGCTCTACCAGCAGGAGGGCGGCGGTTACCAAGGCGGCAAGGAGGCCGACAACCACTTGCAGCAGTGGACCGAGCAGGACTGGGACACCAAATCCGGCAAGCCCTCCGGCGAAACCGGCGAACGCTACCTGCCCAAGAACGCCCGCGATGAACTGAGCGACAAGGACTACGCGCGCAGCACCCGCAAGAAACGCGTGGACAGCCGCGCCGGGCGCCAGCACTCCAAACAGCCGAAAGATGTCGCCGAGAAGGCCGCCGAGCACCGCACACCAGCGCTGGGCGGGCTGAACAAGGCCGAGCTGATGAAGCGCGCGGCGAGCAAACACATCCGGGGTCGCTCGCGGATGAAGAAGGACGAGCTGGTTACCGCGCTGGAACAGAAGGGTGGCAAATGAGCGAGTTGAGCGAAGCCCAGAAAAAAGCCATTCGCAGCGATTTCAAGGACGCGGTGAATATGCCGCCATCACGCCTGCGCCGCTGGTTGCATGCTGCCGACAGCAAGCGCGTGGGCATGACCAAGGGCGGCCGCAAGGTGGAGTCCGCGGGCGACGGCCAGTCGGTCGGCCACCAGATGGGCGAGCGCATTCTAGAGATCAAAGGTAAACGCGTGGCCCAATTGGAGGCGGACGACTACCAGGCGATGCGCAAGGTGATCGGCTACGTGCACCGCCATCTCAAACAGCGCCCGGCCGGTGACGTGGAAGACAGCCGCTGGCGCCAGTCGCTGATGAACTGGGGCCACGACCCGCTCAAGGCCTGACCCTGAACGCGCCGTAGCCTGGGTCGAGGGCCGCGCCCCCGGGGCCATAACTCTCCCTATGCGGCGGCTCAGGCGCTGGCCGCCAATTCCTGCAGGAAACTCTCAAGCACCAGATGCGGCCGGCGGCCCTTGCGGGTCACCGAGGCCAGGCTGATGTCGTAGAAGCGCGTGCCGGCCTTCAGCGCGCGCAGGCGGCCTTCCTTGATCCAGGCTTCGGCATAGTGGTCCGGCAGGTAACCGATATAACGGCCAGTGAGAATCAGAAACGCCATGCCTTCGCGGTCCGACGCGCTGGCAGTGCAGTTGAGCACCCCGTAGTGGTTCTGGATCTCCGGCGGCAGGCGGAAGGTCGGTGCAATGGCGTCCTGGGCGTTGAGGCGCTCGTCCGCCAGCTCACGATCATCGACGTAGAACAGCGGGTGGCCGACCGCGCAGTAGAGCCGCGAGCGTTCGTCGTACAGCGGCTGGTAATCCAGGCCGGACAAACCGCCGACCACCGGCACCACGCCGACATGCAGGCGCCCGTCGAGCACGCCCTGCTCGACCTCGCTGGGCGGGGTCATGCGGATGTTCACCCGCACGTCCGGCCCGCGCTCCTTGAGGCGGGCGAGGGCGCCGGTGATGCGCATGTGTGGCACCGTCACCAGGTTGTCGGTCAGGCCGATATTCAGCTCGCCGCGCAGGTGCTGGTGCAGGCCGTTGACCTCGGTGCGAAAGCTCTCCAGCGCTGCCAGCAGTTGCTGGGTCGACTGGTACACCTCGCGGCCTTCCTCGGTCAGGGCGAAGCCGGCGCGGCCACGCTGGCACAGGCGCAAACCGAGGCGCTGCTCCAGGTCGCTCATCTGCTGGCTGATCGCCGAACGACCGATGCCCAGTACGCTCTCCGCTGCTGAAAAACCGCCACACTCGACCACGCTGCGAAACAGCTTGAGCAGGCGGATATCGAAGTCACTGACCTGGGCGAGAGGTTCGGGGCGGCGGGCGCTCATTGTTTAGTGAACCTTGAACTGAAGATAAGAAGAGTGCTGTTTTACTGACTCTATGCCCGTGGCACCTTTGCTGGCAACTGACGCCCCTACTTGTGGGAGCGGCTTCAGCCGCAATAGCTGTCGATTTTCGCGGCTAAAGCCCCTCCCACGTTCCTCCCGATCACGCCGCCACTGCCGAGGCCATCGCCATGAACATGCCGCAGACCGCCACGCCGCCCCTGGCCAGCCAGCTCAAGCTGGACGCCCACTGGATGCCGTTTTCCGCCAACCGCAGCTTCCAGCGCGACCCGCGGATCATCGTCGCCGGCGAAGGCGCCTGGCTGACCGACGACGCCGGTCGCAAGGTCTACGACAGCCTGTCGGGCCTGTGGACCTGCGGCGCCGGCCATTGCCGCCAGGAGATTCAGGACGCGGTGGCCAAGCAGCTCGGCACCCTCGACTACTCGCCGGGCTTCCAGTACGCCCACCCGCTGTCGTTCAAGCTGGCCGAGCAGATGGCCGACCTGATGCCGGGCGAACTCAACCATGTGTTCTTCACTGGGTCGGGTTCCGAGTGCGCCGACACCGCGGTGAAGATGGCCAAGGCCTACTGGCGCCTCAAGGGCCAGGCCAGCAAGACCAAGTTCATCGGCCGTGCCCGCGGCTACCACGGCGTCAACATCGCCGGCACCAGCCTCGGCGGCATCGCCGGCAACCGCAAGATGTATGGGCAGTTGATGGACGTCGACCACCTGCCACACACCCTGCAACCGGGCATGGCCTTTACCAGGGGCGCTGCCGAGACTGGCGGCGTCGAGCTGGCCAACGAACTGCTCAAGCTGATCGAGCTGCACGATGCCTCGAACATCGCTGCGGTGATCGTCGAGCCCATGTCCGGCTCGGCCGGCGTCATCGTGCCGCCGGCGGGTTACCTGGAACGCCTGCGCGAGATCTGTACCCAGCACAATATCCTGCTGATCTTTGACGAAGTGATCACCGCCTTCGGGCGCATGGGCAAGTGGACCGGTGCCGAGTACTTCGGCGTCACGCCGGATATCCTCAACGTCGCCAAGCAGATCACCAACGGTGCCATCCCCCTGGGTGCGGTGATCGCCAGCCGCGAGATCTACCAGACCTTCATGGGCCAGCCGACGCCCGAGCACATGATCGAGTTCACCCACGGCTACACCTATTCGGCCCACCCGGTGGCCTGCGCCGCCGGCCTGGCCTCGCTGGAACTGCTCAAGCGCGAGAACCTGATCCAGCAGGCCGCAGAGCTGGCGCCCAGGTTCGAGAACGCCATCCACGGCCTCAAGGGCGCCAAGCACGTGGTCGACATCCGCAACTGCGGCCTGGCCGGCGCGATCCAGCTGGCGCCCCGTGATGGCGACCCGACCATCCGCCCCTACGAGGCCGGCATCGCCCTGTGGAAAGCCGGTTTCTACGTGCGCTTCGGCGGCGACGGCCTGCAGTTCGGGCCAATGTTCAACGCCAGGATCGAAGACCTCGACCGGGTGTTCAGCGCGGTCGGCGATGCCCTGCAAGGCATCAATTGATGGCCGATCGACAACAGGCGGTGGCCACCGTGCAGGTAGACAACGACGAGGTGATCGTCACCGAGTGGCGTTTCGCCCCCGGCGCCGAAACCGGCCGCCACCGCCATGGTTACGATTACGTGGTGGTGCCGATCACCGACGGCACCCTGCTGCTGGAAACCCCGGAAGGCGACAAGCGCGCGGCGCTGATCGCCGGGCAGAGCTACTTCCGCAAGGCCGGCGTCGAGCACAACGTGGTCAACGCCAGCGACCACGAAGTGGTCTTCGTCGAAACCGAACTCAAGTGACAACCCCATCCCCGGCGGCAGCGGCCTGCGTCGCTGTCGGCCACGCGAGCAATATTCGGAGGACCCAATGACCACCATCCAGCACCTGATCCACGGCCAGCTCACAGGCGGCCAGGGCGGCCGCAGCGCCGACGTGTTCAACCCGGCCACCGGTGAAGCGATCCGTCGCGTTGCCCTGGCCGATGTGGCCACCGTGCAGCAGGCCATCGACTCGGCCAGGGAGGCCTTCCCGGCCTGGCGCAACACGCCGCCGGCCAAGCGCGCCCAGGTGATGTTCCGCTTCAAGCAACTGCTCGAGCAGCACGAAGACGCCATCGCCAAGCTGATCGCCGAAGAGCACGGCAAGACCCTGGAAGACGCCGCCGGTGAGCTCAAGCGCGGTATCGAAAACGTCGAATACGCCTGCTCGGCGCCGGAAATCCTCAAGGGTGAATACACCCGCAACGTCGGCCCCAACATCGACGCCTGGAGCGACTTCCAGCCGGTGGGCGTGGTTGCCGGTATCACCCCGTTCAACTTCCCGGCCATGGTGCCGCTGTGGATGTACCCGCTGGCCATCGTCTGCGGCAACTGCTTCATCCTCAAGCCGTCCGAGCGCGATCCCAGCTCCACCCTGTACATCGCCCAACTGCTCCACGAAGCCGGCCTGCCCGCCGGCGTGCTCAACGTGGTGCACGGCGACAAGACCGCCGTGGACGCGCTGATCCAGGCGCCGGCGGTCAAGGCCCTGAGCTTCGTCGGCTCCACGCCGATCGCCGAATACATCTACGCCGAAGGCAGCAAGCACGGCAAACGCGTGCAGGCCCTGGGCGGCGCCAAGAACCACGCGGTGCTGATGCCCGACGCCGACCTGGACAACGCCGTCAGCGCACTGATGGGGGCCGCCTACGGCTCCTGCGGCGAGCGCTGCATGGCCATCTCGGTGGCCGTGTGCGTGGGCGACCAGATCGCCGATGCCCTGGTCGAGCGTATCGTGCCGCAGATCAAGGCCCTGAAGATCGGCGCCGGTACCCAGTGCGGCCTCGATATGGGCCCGCTGGTCACCGCCGCGGCGAAGGACAAGGTCACCGGCTATATCGACGCCGGTGTCGCCGCTGGCGCCCAGCTGGTGGTCGATGGCCGTGGCCTGAGCGTGTCCGGCAATGAAAGCGGCTTCTTCCTCGGCGGCAGCCTGTTCGACCGGGTGACGGCGGACATGAGCATCTACACCGACGAGATCTTCGGCCCGGTACTGTGCATCGTCCGTGTCGACAGCCTGGAAACCGCCATGCAGCTGATCAACGACCACGAATACGGCAACGGCACCTGCATTTTCACCCGTGACGGGGAAGCCGCACGGCTGTTCTGCGACGAGATCGAAGTGGGCATGGTCGGCGTCAACGTACCGCTGCCGGTGCCGGTGGCCTACCACAGCTTTGGCGGCTGGAAGCGCTCGCTGTTCGGCGACTTGCACGCCTACGGCCCGGACGGTGTGCGCTTCTACACCCGCCGCAAGTCGGTCACCCAGCGCTGGCCGCAGCGCAAGACCCACGAGGCCGCGCAGTTTGCGTTTCCCAGCAATAGCTGAGGTGGGGTGAGGTAAATGAAAGGCCGGTCGAGAGATCGGCCTTTTCAGTCTTGGCGACAATTCCTGGGTATCGCTACGCTCAACCGCAGGCTACGCGACCCCGTAGCCCGGCGTCGAGCGAAGCGACACCCGGGGATGATTTTCATGGCTCGCTACAATCTCTCCCCCGCAAACATCTGATCGTCCCCGCCACCCGCCCAATCCGCTGGCAGCAACCCCGCTGCCACATAACGATGAAACGACGACCACGGCCAATCAATCACTCGCGCTACATGCCCATGCTTGCGCGGGTTGTGGTGGATGTAATCGACATGCCGAGCGAAGTCCTCCTCGTCACGAATCCGATGCTCCCAGAAGCGTTGCTGCCATATGCCTCGCTCGCCCTTGCGCTGTCGGCTGGCGGATATACGTTCGTCGATTGGCAGGGCTCTGGAAAAGCCACTCTTGATAAGCCGCCAGCGCAAGGCGAAATCCGCATCGCCAGGTGGCAGGGTACACAGGGCGTGGAAGTGATCGGGAAGGATGACGATGGCGTCGATGTGCCACGGGTGAAGCCGCATTACATGGCGGAAGCTGGCACGCAGCAAGTCGATATGTGCAGTCAGCAAGTCGCGGCGGCGATCTGCCAGGTTGAGTGTGAAGAACCAGGTGGCGCCCGGCGTTTTGTCGCGGCGATACAGCACCATTGCCTGCAGTCCCTTGCAGAAGAAACACCCTTCAAATGTAGCCTGGGTTGAGCAGAGCGATACCCGGGAGAGCTTTCCTGGGTATCGCGCTGCTCAAACCAGGCTACGAACTGTGGCTGTGGCGACGGGAGGAGGTGGAGGCGCAATTGTGGCAGTACCACCTGTGGGAGCGGGCCATGCCCGCGAATCGCTATTGGCAGCAACACATGGTTTGAAGTTGCGTATTGCACTCCGGCGCCACTTCTCTACCGCCCGACAACCCAGTTTCGCCCTTACGGCCCCACTTTTTCTCAATCACTAAAAATCCCGTAGCCCGGGTATCGCGCTGCTCAACCCAGGCTACGAACTGAACCAGCGCCGCCGTACTGGCGCTTCTTGCCAATTCGCAAGGGTGGGCAACTGCTGGAGACGAACCCAGAGTTCACCTTGCCAGTCGAGCATGCCGATGTGCGCGCCTTGCCAGTTCATTTGCACGCGCCTTGGCGCCGCGTGTTGCTGGTTTGCGAGGTCGTGCAGGTGAGGGATGACTTCCTCGCCAAACCAGTGGCTGAGGCTGCGGTGCTCGGGGTGCATGAAACGGTACAGCGCCTTGTACAGCCCGGCCTGATTGATGACCTGTATGGGCTCTTCGCTGCCGCTGGCATGGCGCAGCTGGATGGAGCGAATTTGCTCCGGATCCATGCGCCGGCACAGGCGTTCGGCATGGCGCTGGCCTAGCAAACGGCCGACATCGCTGGCGACGAACCAGGGTTGGCGGTCAATTAGAATCGCGCGTAGCGGCTTGTTATAGCGTATGAACGCAGTGGGGATGAATGCGTCATGCATCGTGAAGGCTCCGAGTTGAGTTCAGGAGCTGCCTCGATCGCTGTCAACCGATATGGAGGCAGACCGCGCAGGGTTGACAGACCGGACTCGGAAGCCGGCAGACCATGAGGATCTCCCCACGCGATCTGCCATAGAGCGGTGCAGCGCAAACTGCATGCAAAGGCCGGCCTGCAAGAACAAACGCCGTTCTCGCATGCACCGGTTGGCACATCGCGCCGAGTTTCGAGCTGTCAAACCCGGCCACGGGATTGACCGTGGCCGGTGCAGGATAGGGTTGCAGTGTGGCCAAGGCAAGCTGCGCGCTGCTGTTACCGGTTACAACGGACGTATCGAGCCGTTAGTTCGATCTAAAGGGTGAATAGACCGCTCTGGAATAAGCCTTGGCCGGCAAAGCGGCAACCATTCACAAGCTTGCAAGCGCCCCGTCCAAGGTTGTGCAGTGTTTCCCTCGGTTGCACCAGCATGGACGGTGTTCTGCTCGGTCGCGGTGCGTCCGTGGCGCGAGTTTGTGGGGGTCATGGCGCCTTTTCAATCGAAAGTGACGCATTGGGCCGGGACACCTGCGGTTACATGACCGCCCGTACGACTTTTGTCTAGAAGTTTCAAACGGTCGTGCGAATGGCATAGCGCTTGCTCCAGCAGGCGGGCCAATCCAAATACTCCTCAGGAGCACGTCCATGCCTCACACGTCTTTCAAGAAAGGTTTCTTGGCGCTCGCGATCACTGGCGCACTGGGTTTTTCCTCGTTGACCCATGCTGATATCACCATCGGTATCGGCGCCCCCATGACCGGCGGCAACGCGGCGTTTGGTGATCAGTTGTGGCGCGGTGCCGAGCAGGCTGCTGCGGATATCAATGCGGCAGGCGGCATCAATGGCGAGCAGATCAAGCTGGTGAAGGGCGACGATGCCTGCGAGCCCAAGCAGGCGGTGTCGGTGGCCAACCGCATGGTCGATGCGGACAAGGTTGTGGCGGTGATCGGGCACTTCTGCTCGTCGTCGACCATGCCGGCGTCCGAGGTGTATGACGAGGCGGGCATTCTGGCGGTGACGCCGGCGTCCACCAACCCGCAGGTGACCGAGCGCGGCCTGACCGCGATGTTCCGCATGTGCGGCCGTGACGACCAGCAGGGCATCGTCGCCGGCGACTATATCGTCGACGTGCTCGAGGCCAAGAAGATCGCCGTGGTGCACGACAAGGACACCTACGGTCAGGGCCTGGCCGACGCCACCCGTGCGCAGCTCAACAAGCGCGGCGTGAAGGAGGTGATGTACGAAGGCCTGACTCGCGGCGAGAAGGACTTCAACGCCCTGGTCACCAAGATCCGCGCCAGCGGCGCCGAGGTGGTGTACTTCGGTGGCCTGCATGCCGAGGCCGGCCCGCTGGTTCGGCAGATGCGTGAGCAGGGCGTGACCGCCAAGTTCATCTCCGGCGACGGCATCGTCACCGACGAGATGGTCGGCACCGCTGGCGGCCCGCAGTACGTCGATGGCGTACTGATGACCTTTGGCGCAGACCCGCGGCAGATTGCCGACGGCAAGGCAGTGATCGAGAAATTCCGTGCCAACGGCTACGAGCCGGAAGGCTACACCCTGTACTCCTACGCTTCGATGCAGGTGGTCGCTGCCGCGTTCGCCGGTATCAAGGGCACCGATGGCGCCGAGGCCGCTGCCTGGCTGAAGGACAACCCGGTGCAGACGGTAATGGGCAAGAAGGAGTTCGATGAGAAGGGCGACCTGAAAATCTCCGACTACGTGATGTACCAGTGGGGCGCTGACGGCAAGTACAAGCAGCTTTAAGAGAGAGCCTGTTCACGGCCGACAGAGCAGAACCAGGCAAAGCGAAAGTGGCCATTCGTAGGGTGGGCCGGGGCGTGTAGCTGACGCTTCACCGTCCACCTTCTTGCGATCGCAATGGTGGATGAAAAAAGCGTCATCCACCCTACGTCTAGCAGCCCTGCCTATCGTGAACACACCTCCAAACCCGGCGGGCCATGACCTGCCGGGGCTGCTGCGGTCGCCTGGCGACTGCGCGCATCCTTCCGTCACGGACTCAGAGATTTTTCAATGGACGGCATCTTCCTGCAGCAACTGGTCAACGGCCTGACTCTCGGCTCGGTCTATGGCCTGATCGCCATCGGCTACACCATGGTTTACGGCATCATCGGCATGATCAACTTCGCCCACGGCGAGGTTTACATGGTCTCCGCTTACCTCGCCGCCATCGCCATCGCCGTACTGGCCTTCTTCGGTGTGCATTCTTTCCCGCTGGTCATCCTCGGCACGCTGGTGTTCACCATCGTGGTCACCGGGGTGTACGGCTTCGCCATCGAGCGTATCGCCTATAAACCGCTGCGCAACTCCACGCGCCTGGCGCCGCTGATCAGTGCCATCGGCATGTCGCTGATCCTGCAGAACTACGTGCAACTCAGCCAGGGCGCGCGGCAGCAGGGCATCCCGACCATGCTCGAAGGCGCGCTGCGCCTGCATGTCGGCGACGGTTACGTGATGATCACCTACACCAAGCTGTTCATCATCGCCGCGGCCATCATCGGCATGCTGGCGCTGACCTTCATCATTCAGAAAACCCGCCTGGGGCGCATGTGCCGCGCCACCCAGCAGGACCGCAAGATGGCGCAGATCCTCGGCATCAACACCGACCGGGTGATCTCCTACGTGTTCGTCATCGGCGCTTCCATGGGCGCGCTGGCCGGGGTGCTGATCACCCTCAACTACGGCACCTTCGACTTCTATGCCGGCTTCATCATCGGCATCAAGGCCTTTACCGCGGCGGTGCTCGGTGGCATCGGCTCGCTGCCCGGGGCGATGCTCGGCGGCCTGATCCTCGGCGTGGCCGAGGCGCAGTTCTCCGGGATGGTGAATTCCGACTACAAGGACGTGTTCAGTTTCTCGCTGCTGGTGCTGATTCTGATTTTTCGTCCCCAGGGCCTGCTGGGCCGTCCTCAGGTAACCAAGGTGTGATGCCGTGAGTACGACTTCTATCGATGTGAAAAAGAGCCTGGTCGATGCGCTGATGGCCGGGCTGATCGCCCTGATCGTGTTCGGCCCGGTGGTGGGCGTGGTGCTCAAGGGCTACGACTTCACCCCGCAGTTCGATCGCGTGGCCTGGATGGTCGGCGCGGTGATGGTAGGCCGCCTGCTGCTCAGCCTTTTCCTGCAAACCCCGAAAGGCCGCGTGGTGCTGGAGGGCTTCGAGCGCTCCGGTGGTGGCGTCGGCGTGCAACCGCCAGGCTATGTGTCGCGCATGCGCTGGATCATTCCGGGGCTGATCCTGCTGGCGTTGATCTTCCCGTTCTTCGCCAACAAGTACCTGCTGACGGTGATCATTCTCGGCCTGATCTACGTGCTGCTCGGCCTCGGCCTGAACATAGTGGTCGGCCTGGCTGGTTTACTCGACCTGGGCTTCGTGGGCTTCTACGCCATCGGTGCCTACGGCCTGACCATGGGCTACCAATACCTGGGCCTGGGCTTCTGGAGCCTGCTGCCGCTGGCGGCGCTGATGGCGGCCTTCGCGGGGATGATCCTGGGCTTTCCGGTGCTGAGGATGCATGGTGACTACCTGGCCATCGTCACCCTGGGCTTTGGCGAGATCATCCGCCTGGTGCTGACCAACTGGCTGGACGTCACCGGCGGCCCGAATGGCATGAGCGCGCCGTCGCCGACCTTCTTCGGCCTGGAGTTCGCCCGCCGCGCCAAGGACGGCGGCGTGCCGTACCACGAGTTCTTTGGCGTGGCCTACAACCCCAACATGAAGTTCCTGTTCATCTACGCGGTGCTGGTGCTGGTGGTCTTGCTGGTGCTCTACGTCAAGCACCGGCTGACCCGCATGCCGGTCGGTCGCGCCTGGGAAGCGCTGCGCGAGGACGAGATCGCCTGCCGCTCCATGGGCCTGAACCACGTGCTGGTCAAGCTCTCGGCATTCATGCTCGGCGCCTCGACGGCGGGCATCGCCGGGGTGTTCTTCGCCACCTATCAGGGTTTCGTCAACCCGACCTCGTTCACCTTCTTCGAGTCGGCGCTGATTCTCGCCATCGTGGTGCTCGGCGGCATGGGCTCGACCGTTGGCGTGGTGATCGCCGCGTTCGTGCTGACCATCGCTCCCGAGCTGTTGCGCAGCTTCGCCGACTACCGCGTGCTGCTGTTCGGCGTGCTGATGGTGGTGATGATGATCTGGCGACCACGGGGGCTGATTCGCATCAACCGCATTGGCATCGCACCGCGTAAAGGAGTCGCGCCATGAGTGACAAGATCCTCTCGGTCGACGGCCTGATGATGCACTTCGGCGGCATCAAGGCGCTCAGCGATGTCAACTTCTCGATCAAGCGCAATTCCATCTCGGCCCTGATCGGCCCCAACGGCGCCGGCAAGACCACGGTGTTCAACTGCCTGACCGGCTTCTACTCGGCCACCGGCGGCAAGATCATGCTCAACGCCCAGGGCCGGCAGACCGACGTCATCCAGATTCTCGGCGAACCCTTCCAGGCAGCCGACTTCATCAAGCCCCGGCAGTTCGGCTCGCGGCTCTGGTACAAGATGTTCGGCGGCACTCATCTGGTGAACCGGGCAGGCCTGGCGCGCACTTTCCAGAACATTCGCCTGTTCAAGGAAATGACCGTGCTGGAAAACTTGCTGGTGGCCCAGCACATGCTCGCCGAGCGCAGCCTGATCAAGGGTATTCTCAACACCCCTGGCTACCGGCGCGCCGAGAACAAGCTGCTGGACACCGCCTTCTACTGGCTGGAAGTGGTCGACCTGGTCGCACAGGCCAACCACCTGGCCGGTGAACTCTCCTACGGCCAGCAGCGTCGCCTGGAGATCGCCCGCGCCATGTGCACCGGCCCCGAGCTTATCTGCCTGGACGAACCCGCCGCCGGCCTCAACCCCTCGGAAACCCACGCGCTGAGCAAGATCATCCGCCTGCTGCGCGACGAGCACGGCCTGACCGTGCTGCTGATCGAGCACGACATGGGCATGGTGATGAGCATCAGCGATCACATCATCGTCCTCGACCACGGGCTGGTGATCGCCCAGGGCGGCCCGGACGCCATCAAGAACGACCCGAAAGTGATCGCCGCCTACCTCGGCGCGGACGAGGAGGAAGTGGCATGAGCGACGTGAATGGGGCACCGCTGCTGGCGTTCAAGGACGTCGACGTGCATTACGGGCAGATCCAGGCGCTGAAGAAGGTCAACCTGCACATCAACCCCGGTGAAACGGTGAGCCTGATCGGCGCCAACGGCGCGGGCAAGTCCACGCTGCTGATGTCGATCTTTGGCCAGCCGCGGGCCAGCGGTGGGCAGATTCTCTACCGCGGCGAAGACATCACTCGCAAGAACACCCACTTCGTGGCGTCCAACGGCATCGCCCAGTCGCCCGAGGGGCGCCGGGTGTTCCCGGACATGAGCGTGGAAGAGAACCTGCTGATGGGCACCATCCCGATCGGCACCGGGCATGTCGACGAGGACATGCAGCGCATGTTCGAGCTGTTTCCGCGCCTCAAGGAGCGGCGCAACCAGCGGGCCATGACCATGTCCGGCGGTGAGCAGCAGATGCTAGCCATCGCCCGGGCGTTGATGAGCCGACCCAAGCTGCTGCTGCTCGACGAGCCGTCGCTGGGCCTGGCGCCCATCGTGGTCAAGCAGATCTTCGCCACCCTGCGCGAGCTGGCGCAGACCGGCATGACCATCTTCCTGGTCGAGCAGAACGCCAACCACGCGTTGCGGCTCAGCGACCGCGCCTACGTGATGGTCACCGGGGAAATCCGCATGACCGGCACCGGGCAGGAGCTGCTGGGCAACCAGGAGGTGCGCAACGCCTACCTGGGCGGGCACTAGCCGAAGCGACGCGGCCGCGACCTGGCAGAAGCGCCGGTCGCGGCCGTTTATTTTCTGCTGCGCTCTAGCTGGAGCAGCCGCTGGCGCCCTGTGCATAAGCGGCGAACCAGTGCTGCAGGTTGTCGATGATGGTCATGGTCGTGCTCCTCCCGTTTATGGGCATAGCCTAAGGCCCGTCTGATTATTCGGCTGCCTGTTTGTATGGATCGTTTCGATAGCTTTTATGGATGGCCGATATGGATGGCCAATATGGATGGCCGATGAACGATCCCCTATGGATCAGCTGCGGTCTGTTGCCTCAGGTCATGGGAAATGCGCGCCCGATAGGGCACCCTGCAGACTGTGAACGTTTTCACTGCCAAGGAGACTCCCATGATTCGCAAGTTTGTCGTCGCCTCCGTACTGGCCCTGGTCAGTGCGCCGCTATTGGCCGCCGAATGTTCGGTGGAGGTGCATTCCACCGACCAGATGACCTTCGATACCAAGGAGATCAAGGTCAGCAAGAGCTGCAAGAGCTTCACCATCGACCTCAAGCACGTCGGCAACCTGCCCAAGAACGTGATGGGCCATAACCTGGTGGTGGCCAAGAGCGCCGACGTGCAGGGGGTCAGCGCCGACGGTATCGCAGCCGGTGTCGACAAGGACTACCTGAAGCCCGATGACGCTCGGGTAATCGCCCATACCAAGCTGATCGGCGGCGGTGAATCCGATTCGGTGACCTTCGACGTGAGCAAGCTGGATGCCGCCGAGGCCTACCAGTTCTTCTGCTCCTTCCCCGGCCACGCCGCACTGATGAAGGGTGCGCTGACCCTGGTCGACTGACGCCTGCTGTCATTCAGGCCGCTGCATGTCAGCGGCCTTTTTGTTGGTCGTTCGCATTTTCGCGGGGAAGTGCGGGCTGATACCGGACTGGCAAATAAGTGTTCGCTGCCGATGCCTTGGCACTCTCCATTGGCCCGCCGCCTGGCCCAATGGTTTTCGCCCCTTACGGGCGAATCAAGGTGTGGCGCCCGTAAGGGGCGCAACACAAAGGTTCAGTAGATGCGGTAATGGATCGTGCTAAGCCGATAGCGATACGCACACAAACTTGCCAGAGCGGTGTCATACGGCACCTCCCGCAACCTGTGTGAACGACTTTTTTTTGTGCATGAAAATCAGTAGGTTGAGCAGCTTACCCACAGACCTTGTTGATAAGCCTGTATCGTTCATGTGCAAAAGGTCGTGCAGCGCTCTGGCGGCGTGGCCTCCAGGGGGTCGCGGTATTTTTGATCAATACCAATGGTGCTTTGCAAACAAGGCGTTAGGCGAGCAGGGCAGGCGGCTATCAACTTTTCCCCGGTTACTGTGCGCAGTGCTGTGGATAAGGTGAGCATGCCGGGCTGCAGGCCACGAATAGCGGCGTATACAGGCTGTTGTTCATTATTTGATCAGCTTGGTTGGATGCCAAAAAACATCGCCGCGTCAACAATTACTTCAACGATTTCAGTGCTTTGAAGGGCGCGTGCGGAAAGGTTGTCCACGGGCGCTGTGGAGCACGTTGTGGATAAGGTGCGCGCATTGTCTTCCAACCCACGAATAATGGGCGTTGGCGGGAACTGGTCGTTTTCTGCTCAGGTGTGTGGCACCGGGTTCAGTCCTTGTCGTTGGCGCTCAGGCCGCGCCAGCGCTTGGCGCCGATCAGAATGAAGCGCAACTGCTCGATCATCTTGGCCTCCGGCCGCCGGTGGGCGGGCAGGGCGCTTGCCTGCGGGTCGATCAGCTCGGGTAGGGTGGCAAACACGGTTTTCACCACCAGGTCGGCCAGTACGCTGCGCGCCGCCTCGTCGAGGTGCTGCAGCTTGGGCATCAGGCTCAGGTCGCTGGTCAGGTCGGCGGCGATGTCGTCACGAAAGGTCGCCAGGGCCTGGCGCACCGGCAGCGAGCCGCCGTATTGCTCACGGGCGAGAAACAGGAATTGGCCGCGGTGCTGTTCCACGGCATGCAGGAAGATCTGCACCGAGGCATCGATGATGCCGCCCAGCTCGAATTCGTTGCGGCGCACCTGGCGCAGGGTGGTGCGGAAGGTCTCGCCGACCTCGGCCACCAGGGCCAGGCCCAGGGCGTCCATGTCCTTGAAGTGGCGGTAGAAACCGGTGGGCACGATGCCGGCGGCGCGCGCCACTTCGCGCAGGCTCAGGCTGCTGAAGGCCCGACCGCTGTCCAGCAACTCACGGGCTGCATCCATCAGCGCCTGGCGGGTGGGATGGTGGGACTGGCGTGCTGGCATGGAATCACGTCCTTGTCTGGCTCGGTACAAGCATCGTAAAACAAAACCCCGCCATGGGGCGGGGTTCGGAGATACTGCAGTTGCCGCTCTCAGTAACGGTTCTTCAGGCCGTAGCCCTCGTCGAGCATGCCCGGGACGTCGTCGCTCTTGGGCGCATAGTCCTTGGGGATTTCCATATCGCGCGGCGGCGTCAGGCGCTCGCGCTTGTCGGCGCTCGGTTCGGCGTGCAGGGTGGCGAGCAGGCGCTGGCGGGTCACTTCGTCGAGTGCCAGGCGATCGGCACCGTGGGACAGGTGCTCCTGAACGTCGTGGTAGCTCTGGGTGAGTTTCTTGACCAGATTGGCGGTGGTGTTGAAGTGGGTGACCACTTCGTTCTGGTAGGCCTCGAAACGTTCCTGCATCTCGTCCAGCTGGCGCTGGGTGCGGCTGGGGGCAGCATTGGGCGCGAGGCGGGCGATCAGGAAACCGATGGCGATGCCAGCGACCAGGGTAAGTGCCGGTAGCAACCAGGCGGTGAGCGTCTGTTCCACGAGTCCTTCCTCTCTAAACGGCTTTGCTTTACGTTAACGGCTGGAACCTGCGCTGTACACCGCTAAGTGCGTGTAGGCGAAGGTGTTTTGAGGTGTTTACCCGGCAACGCAGAGGCGGTGCGGGTACATCGTTCGACGAGTCGACCCGATTGAAGGTCACGGAGTTCACTGTTGCTGATCCGCGAAACCCCCACGATGATCGACGGCCCGAGCGGCCAGTTGGAAGCCCTTTGCCTGGAAGTCGCCGAGGCGCGCGGCGTCGCGCTGATCTGTCACCCGAACCCGGTGCAGGGCGGCACCATGCTCAACAAGGTGGTGTCGACCTTGCAGCGCACCGCCCGCGATGCCGGCTACCACACCCTGCGTTTCAACTACCGCGGCGTGGGCGCCAGCGCCGGCAGCCACGACATGGGCAGCGGTGAAGTGGATGACGCCGAGGCGGTCGCCCACTGGCTAAGCGAGCGCTACCCGGGTTTGCCGCTGACCCTGATGGGCTTTTCCTTTGGTGGCTTCGTGGCTGCCGCCCTGGGTGGCCGCCTGGAGCAACAGGGCCTCGAGCCAGGGAAGCTGTTCATGATCGCGCCGGCGGTGATGCGCCTGGGCAGCGACAACCCGCCGGCAGCACGTTGCCCACTGGTGGTGATCCAGCCGGACGCCGACGAAGTGGTCGAGCCGCAACGGGTCTACGGCTGGTCCACCAACCTCGGCCGTGCCCACGAACTGCTGAAAGTGGCAGAATGCGGCCACTTTTTTCACGGCAAGCTGACCGATCTCAAGGATCTGCTGCTGCCTCGCCTGTGATCTGCCGCGTGCCTGCCTGGCACGCCGGATCCCCAAGATGGTCCACGTAAAGCGAACCCGAACATGACCACGCGTATCCTTACCGGCATCACCACCACCGGCACGCCGCACCTGGGCAACTATGCCGGCGCGATTCGCCCGGCCATCGTCGCCAGCCGCCGCGCCGACATGGATTCCTTCTACTTCCTGGCCGACTACCACGCGCTGATCAAGTGCGATGACCCGGCGCGCATCCAGCGCTCGCGCCTGGAGATCGCCGCGACCTGGCTGGCACTGGGCCTGGACACCGACAAGGCGACCTTCTATCGCCAGTCCGATATCCCGGAAATCCCCGAGCTGTGCTGGCTGCTGACCTGCGTGGCCGGCAAGGGCCTGCTCAACCGCGCCCACGCCTACAAGGCCTCGGTGGACAAGAACGTGGAAGCCGGTGAAGACCCGGATGCCGGCGTGACCATGGGCCTGTTCAGCTACCCGGTGCTGATGGCCGCGGACATCCTGATGTTCAACGCCCAGAAGGTGCCGGTCGGTCGTGACCAGATCCAGCACGTGGAAATGGCCCGCGACATCGGCCAGCGCTTCAATCACCTGTTCGGCCAGGGCAAGGACCTGTTCAAGCTGCCCGAGGTGGTGATCGAGGAAGACGTCGCCACCCTGCCGGGCCTCGATGGTCGCAAGATGTCGAAGAGCTACGACAACACCATCCCGCTGTTCGGCAGCGCCAAGCAGCTCAAGGACGCCGTGGCGCGTATCGTCACCGACTCCCGCCAGCCCGGCGAGGCGAAGGACCCGGACAACTCGCACCTGTTCACCATCTACCAGGCCTTCGCCGCACCGACCCAGCAGGCGGATTTCCGCGCCGCGCTGCTCGGCGGGCTGGCCTGGGGCGAAGCCAAGCAGGCGCTCTATGAGCTGCTGGAAGCCGAGCTGGGCGAGGCGCGCGAGCGTTACCACGCCCTGATCGCCCGCCCGGCCGATCTGGAAGACATCCTGCTGGCCGGCGCCGCCAAGGCGCGCAAGATCGCCACCCCGTTTCTCGGCGAGCTGCGCGAAGCGGTGGGCCTGCGCTCGTTCCGCGAGCAGGTGCAGGTTGCCGCAGGCAGCAAGAAGAAGGCCGCCAAGCGTGCGCGCTTCGTCAGCTTCCGCGACGAGGACGGCAGCTTCCGCTTCCGCCTGCTGGATGCCGACGGCGAGCAACTGTTGCTGTCGCCATCCTTCGCCGACGGCAAGGCGGCGGGTCAGGCGAGCAAGGGCCTGCAAAGCGGCGAGGCGCTGGACATCCGCGTGCAGGGCGATGCCTTCGGCGTATGGCTGGATGATCAGCTGGTCGGCGAAAGCCCGGCCTTCGCCGATGCCACGGCTCTTGAGGCGGCCATCGCCCGCCTGCGTGACGCCCTGACGCCGGAAGAAGCCTGACACCTATGGGCGGCGCTACGGTCTGAAGCCATAGCCCCGCTGGCCATAGGGCCAATTTGCCAATCCCCGGGGGCGTCGTTAAAGTGTCGCCCCCGCTTCATTTGCCCGGTTTTCGCACTATGACTCCGCTCGAACGCTACCAGGCCGACCTCAAACGTCCGGACTTCTTTCACGATGCCGCCCAGGAACAGGCCGTGCGCCACCTGCAGCGCCTGTACGACGAGCTGGTCGCCGACGAGCGCAGCAAGCCCGGGGTGTTCGGCAAGCTGTTCGGCAAGAAATCCGTGACCCCGGTCAAGGGCCTGTATTTCTGGGGCGGCGTCGGCCGTGGCAAGACCTACCTGGTCGACACCTTCTTCGATGCCCTGCCGTTCAAGGAAAAGGAGCGCACCCACTTCCACCGCTTCATGAAGCGCGTGCACGAGGAAATGCGTTCGCTCAAGGACGTCAAGAACCCGCTCACGGTGATCGGCAAGCGATTTTCCGAGCAGTTCCGGGTGATCTGCTTCGACGAATTCTTCGTCTCCGACATCACCGACGCGATGATCCTGGCGACCCTGCTCGAGGAGCTGTTCAAGAACGGCGTGACCCTGGTGGCCACCTCCAACATCGTGCCGGACGGCCTCTACAAGGACGGTCTGCAGCGCGCGCGCTTCCTGCCGGCCATCGAGCTTTTGAAGGTGCACACCGAGATCGTCAACGTCGACAGCGGCATCGACTATCGCCTGCGTGCCCTGGAGCAGGCCGAGCTGTTCCACTTCCCCCTGGGCGAAGCAGCCGAGCAGAGCCTGGAAAAGAGCTTCAAGAGCCTGCTGCACGAGAACACCGGCGTGCAGGAAAACGAATCGCTGATGATCGAGAACCGCGCCATCGTCGCCCGCAAGGTCGGCGGCGACGTGGGCTGGTTCGATTTCCGCGAGCTGTGCGACGGCCCGCGCAGCCAGAACGACTACATCGAGCTGGGCAAGATCTTCCACTCGGTGATTCTCTCCAACGTCGAGCAGATGAGCGTGGCCAAGGAAGACATGGCGCGGCGCTTCATCAACCTGGTCGACGAGTTCTACGACCGCAACGTCAAGCTGATCATCTCCGCCGAAGTGGAGCTCAAGGATCTGTACACCGGCGGGCGCCTGAGCTTCGAGTTCCAGCGTACCCTGAGCCGCCTGCTGGAAATGCAGTCCCACGAGTTCCTGTCTCGCCCGCACAAGCCCTAGAGCAGCCTCAAGCTGCAGGCATCAAGCCGCACCTTGATGTCCGGCGTTAGTCGGGCTGTGCCTTCGCTTGCAGCTTGTGGCTTGCAGCTTGCCGCTGTCTGTATTGGTTGGGCGACAGCCCGGTGTGCTGGCGGAACAGGCGGGCGAAGAAGCTGGCGTCATCGTAGCCGATCTCGTAGCTGACCGCCTTGATGCTCTTCGGCGAGGACGACAGCAGCCCCTTGGCGGTTTCGATGCGCAGGCGCTGCAGGTAGTACAGCGGCTTGTCGCCGGTGGCGGCGTGGAAGCGGCGCATGAAGTTGCGGATGCTCATGCCGTGGTCGCGGGCCACGTCCTCGAAGCGGAAACGCTCGGCGAAATGCTCCTCGAGCCACTGTTGGATCTGCAGGATCTTGGTGTCCTGGTGCTGCTTCTGGCCGCCGAAGCCGATGCGCCCCGGGGTGTAGCTGCGGCGCACTTCGTAGAGGATGTCGCGGGCCACGCTCTGCGCCACGCTGGTGCCGCAGAAACGCTCGATCAGGTAGATGTACAGGTCACAGGCCGAGGTCGGGCCGGCCACGCAGTAGAGGTTGTCGGCGTCGGTCAGGTGCTTGTCCTGGTTTAGCGCCACCGCCGGAAAACGCGTGGCGAACTCGCCGAAGAAGCGCCAGCAGGTGGTCGCCTCCTTGCCGTCGAGCAGGCCGCTGGCGGCCATCCAGAACGCCCCGTTGGCTTCCCCGCACAGGCTGGCGCCAGCGGCGTGGCGGGCGCACAACCAGTCGAACACCTGCGGGTAGCGGCTGCTCAGGGCGTCGTAGTCGTCCCAGAAGGCCGGCAGGACGATCAGTTGGGCCTCGCTGTCGAGCGGGCCGTCGACCGGTAGCTGCACGCCGCTGAAACTGGTGACCGGCAGGCCATCCGGGCTGACCAGGCGCACCTCGAAGGTCGGCACCAGGCCAAGGCCTTGCTGCTTGCCGTGGCGCAAGCCGGCCATATGAAAGAAATCTCTGGCCTGCATGAGGGTCGAAGCGAATACGCCGGGCGTGGCAAGGATGCTCACGCGGGTGAGCGGGGACGGGCTGGACATGGCTGTTGTTCTTGTTCGAGTGATGGGATCGGCCTAGGGTCTGTTTTCGTTTCGGCGCGGCCGTGCGTGAAACGGGAACAGACCCTAGCGGTAAAGCCGTCAGGTTCCGGCTGAATCGTCTTCTTTTATCCGGGCTGAGTCCAGCCCGGTCTCGCAACGCTGTGCTGGAGAGAGTTGTCATGCTGAGTTTTGCCGAGTTGGCCGCGTCGCCCTTCGCCGAATGGGACGGCACGCCCGCCGCCGCGAGGATCCTGCAGAAGGAATTGGCCGAACAGGTGCGCCTGGAGGACGACTTTCCGCCATTGCGCCTGCTGGCCGGGGTGGATGTCGGCTTCGAGGAGGGCGGCGAGATCACCCGCGCCGCCGCCATCCTGCTGGATGCCGAGACCCTGCAACCGGTCGCCGAATGCGTGGCGCGCATTCCCACCAGCATGCCCTACGTGCCGGGGTTGTTGTCGTTTCGCGAGCTGCCGGCCCTGTTGTCGGCCCTGGCAGGGCTACCCCAGGAGCCGGACCTGATCGTCGTCGACGGCCACGGCATCGCCCATCCGCGCGGCCTGGGGATCGCCGCGCACCTGGGCGTGGTCACCGGCCGGCCGACCATCGGTGTGGCGAAGAAGATCCTCACCGGGCATCACTGCGAGCTGGGCGACGAGCGAGGCGACAAGGTGGAGCTGCTCGACCGCCAGAACCGGCAGATCGGCTGGGTGCTACGCAGCAAGCGCAAGGTGCGGCCGTTGATCGTCTCGCCCGGCAACCGGGTCAGCATGCACAAGGCTGCAGAGCTGGTGCTGAGCTGGGACAAGGGCTATCGGCTGCCGGAACCGACGCGCCTGGCGGACCGCCTGGCGTCGCGGCGCGATAGCAAAGGGCCGAAGCTGCTGTAATCGGGGGTATGGGGTGGCAGGTTTGGTGGGCTGAAACCCACCCTACTCAGTGGATACCCAATTTGCGCTTGCGAGGTCACGGGGCAGTCGTAGGGTGGGCTTCAGCCCACCGCTAGCAACTGCCGCTGCTCGCCCGGAAAAATCGCCGTCAGGGCGCCGGGTTTGGCTGGGTCTTGTGGATCGCTTCGATGCCTTCCAGCACTTCATCGCTGAGTTTCAGTTCGCTGCTCGCCAGGTTGGCGTCCAGTTGCTCCAGCGAGGTGGCGCCGATGATATTGCTGGTCACGAACGGGCGGCTGGTGACGAAGGCCAGGGCCATCTGCGCCGGGTCCAGGCCGTGTTCGCGGGCCAGGGCCACGTAGCGCGAGCAGGCGGCCACGGTTTCCGGGGCGTTGTAGCGGGCGAAGCGGCTGAACAGGCTCAGCCGCGCATTGGCCGGGCGGGCGCCGTTCTCGTATTTGCCGGAGAGCATGCCAAAGGCCAGGGGCGAGTAGGCCAGCAGGCCGCACTGCTCACGAATCGATACTTCGGCCATGCCCACTTCGTAGCTGCGGTTGAGCAGGTTGTAGGGGTTCTGCACCGATACCACGCGGGACATGCCGCGGGCTTCGGCCAGCTGCAGGAATTTCATGGTGCCCCACGGCGTTTCGTTGGACAGGCCGATGTGGCGGATCTTGCCGGCCTTGACCTGCTCGTCCAGCGCCTCGAGGATCTCCTCGATGGGCGTGGAGTCGCTGTCCTGATGCTGGTAGCCGAGCTGGCCGAAGAAGTTGGTCGGGCGCTCCGGCCAGTGCAACTGGTAGAGGTCGATCCAGTCGGTCTGCAGGCGCTTGAGGCTGGCGTCCAGGGCGGCGACGATGTGCTGGCGGTTGTGCTTGAGCTGGCCGTCGCGGATGTGGGTAATGCCGTTGCCGGGGCCGGCCACCTTGCTGGCCAGGATCCAGTCGGCGCGGTCGCCGCGCTGCTTGAAGTAGTCGCCGATGATCTGTTCGGTCTTGCTGTAGGTCTCGGCACGCGGCGGCACCGGGTACATTTCGGCGGTGTCGATGAAGTTGATGCCATAGGCCTTGGCGCGCTCGATCTGGGCGAACGCTTCGGCGGCATCGTTCTGCTCGCCCCAGGTCATGGTGCCCAGGCACAGGGCGCTGACATTGAGATCGGTGCGGCCGAGCTGACGGTATTGCATGGGAGCGTCCTCTGACAAAAGGCCCATACAAGCAGGTTGAAATTTTTTTCGCAATCAGGATAATCCGCGTCCTCTCTCTGCGGTGGAAGTGATGCGCCGCCTGCCGAAGAATCTTGCCGTACGCGGACGCGCTGACCCGAGCCCCCGATAGCGCCCGCATCCGGCTGCCTTTGACTTGTCAAAGTACGCACTATTCAGTAAGATCCGCCGTCTATTTTTTGCTGGGCGGCCCCTGAGGCTATAAAGAATGAAAACTTTTACCGCTAAACCGGAAACAGTAAAACGCGACTGGTTCGTCGTTGACGCTGCTGGTCAGACCCTGGGTCGTCTGGCTACAGAAATCGCGAGCCGTCTGCGTGGCAAGCACAAGCCTGAGTACACCCCTCACGTTGACACCGGCGACTACATCGTCGTCATCAACGCCGAGCAGGTACGTGTAACTGGCGCTAAAACCAGCGACAAAATGTACTACTCCCACTCCGGTTTCCCGGGCGGCATCAAGTCGATCAACTTCGAGAAGCTGATCGCCAAGGCCCCTGAGCGCGTGATCGAGACCGCGGTTAAAGGCATGCTGCCGAAGAACCCGCTGGGCCGCGACATGTACCGTAAGCTGAAAGTGTATGCGGGCGCTGCTCACCCTCACACTGCTCAGCAGCCTCAAGAACTGAAGATTTAACGGAATAGTTCATTATGTCGGCGACTCAAAATTACGGCACTGGCCGTCGCAAGACTGCAACCGCACGCGTTTTCCTGCGTCCGGGCACTGGCAAGATCTCCATCAACAACCGCACGCTGGACACCTTCTTCGGCCGTGAAACTGCCCGCATGGTAGTTCGCCAGCCGCTGGAGCTGACCGAGACCGTCGAGAAGTTCGACATCTACGTTACCGTCATCGGCGGTGGTGTGAGCGGTCAGGCTGGCGCGATCCGTCACGGTATCACCCGCGCGCTGATGGACTACGACGAGACCCTGCGTCCGGCTCTGCGTAAAGCAGGCTATGTGACCCGCGATGCTCGTGAAGTCGAGCGTAAGAAGGTCGGTCTGCGTAAAGCGCGTAAGCGTCCTCAGTACTCCAAGCGTTAATTCGCGACGGTACTCGAAAACGCCCAGTTTCCTCACGGAGCTGGGCGTTTTTTATGGGCTGCCATTTTTGTCGGCCACCCGACGGGCCGTCGCATGGGCGAAGTTGAAAGTGGCTGCCGGCCTTTTACATTGCCCCGCCCATTCCCGTCTGCTCTCCTCGAGCAATGGCGTGTTCAGCCTACCCACCGCTTCGTTGATGCGCGTCATGAGCCGCCCAGCCGGCCTGTGCGAATCTCGCGCCGGATTGCCGTAGCGCCGATTCGTACGCAGGACTGCCACGACGTTTCATCTTCGCTGCCTGGCCGCCGATTGATCGGTGCGGGCCGCACGGCCGAGGCGATGGATTAAAGTCGCCGAGGAACGTCGAACGCAAGCGCCACGGGCGACGCTGCCCTGAAAAACAGCGGGGCGAGCGCCGCGCCTGGCGCCGCCATGCCCCTCCGGCCGCTGCTACGGGCGACCGACACTTACTATTAGAGGCCTGGACAACAGGCCGGAAAGCCGATGGGAGACGACTGAATGAGCAATGACGGCGTGAATGCGGGCCGGCGTCGCTTTCTGGTGGCAGCCACTTCGGTGGTTGGGGCCGCCGGGGCGGCGGGGGCTGCAATTCCGTTTGTGGGGTCGTGGTACCCGAGCGCCAAGGCCAGGGCCGCTGGCGCCCCGGTCAAGGTGAACGTCGCCAAGATCGAGCCGGGCCAGCAGATGGTGGCCGAGTGGCGGGGCCAGCCGGTGTTCATCATGCGGCGCACCGAGGCGATTCTCGAGAACCTCACCAGGATCGAAGGGCAGCTGGCCGATGCCGACTCCCGGCATTCGGTGCAGCCGGGCTACGTCGACCCGAAGACGCGCTCGATCAAGCCGGAGATCCTCCTGCTGGTGGGGCTGTGCACGCACCTGGGCTGCGCGCCGTCGTTCCGCCCCGAAGTGGCACCGGCGGATCTCGGCGAGAACTGGGTCGGCGGCTACTTCTGCCCCTGCCACGGCTCGCGCTACGACCTCGCCGGTCGCGTCTACAAGTCGCAGCCGGCGCCGTTGAACCTGCCGGTACCGCCGCACCGCTACGAGTCGGCTGAGGTGATCATCATCGGCGTGGATCAGGAGCAAGCAGGATGAGCAAATTCATGCAGTGGGTGGATGCGCGCTTCCCCGCCACCAAGATGTGGAACGACCACCTCGCCAAGTACTACGCGCCGAAGAACTTCAACTTCCTGTACTTCTTCGGCTCCCTGGCCCTACTGGTGCTGGTCAACCAGCTGCTTACCGGGGTCTGGCTGACCATGAGCTACACGCCCACCGCCGAGGCGGCCTTCGCCTCCGTGGAGGGCATCATGCGCGACGTGCGCACCGGTAATACGCCCCACGGCGCGATCCTGCGCTACATGCATTCCACCGGCGCCTCGGCGTTCTTCATCGTCGTCTACCTGCACATGTTCCGCGGCCTGCTCTACGGCTCCTACCAGAAGCCCCGCGAGCTGGTGTGGATCTTCGGCATGCTGATCTACCTGATGCTGATGGCCGAGGCCTTCATGGGCTACCTGCTGCCGTGGGGGCAGATGTCCTACTGGGGCGCCCAGGTGATCATCTCGCTGTTCGGCGCCATCCCCTACATCGGCGATGCGCTGACCGAGTGGATCCGCGGCGACTACCTGATCTCCGGCATCACCCTCAACCGCTTCTTCGCCCTGCACGTGGTGGCCCTGCCGATCGTCATCCTCGGCCTGGTGGTGTTGCATATCCTGGCGTTGCACGAGGTGGGCTCGAACAACCCGGACGGCATCGACATCAAGAAGTACAAGGACGAGAACGGCATCCCGCTCGACGGCATTCCCTTCCACCCCTACTACACGGTCAAGGATATCGTCGGCGTGGTGGTGTTCCTGTTCGTGTTCTGCTTCGTGGTGTTCTTCTTCCCGGAGATGGGCGGCTACTTCCTGGAGAAGCCCAACTTCGAGCAGGCCAATCCGTTCAAGACCCCCGAGCACATCGCCCCGGTATGGTACTTCACGCCGTTCTACGCGATCTTGCGGGCAATTCCCGACAAGCTGATGGGGGTGATCGCCATGGGCGCGGCCATCGCCGTGCTGTTCGTGCTGCCCTGGCTGGACCGCAGCCCGGTGCGCTCGATGCGCTACAAGGGTTGGCTGAGCAAGCTGTGGCTGCTGGTGTTCTGCGTGTCTTTCGTGATCCTCGGCGTGCTCGGCGTCCTGCCGCCCACGCCGGGTCGTACGCTGCTGTCGCAACTGTGCACGGCGCTGTATTTCGCGTACTTCATCCTGATGCCCTTCTACACCAGGATGGAAAAGACCAAACCCGTTCCTGAAAGGGTGACAGGCTGATGAGAAAGCTATTTGCTGCATGTGTGGTCGCCTTGTTGCCTGCCTTCGCCCTGGCCGCCAGCGGTCACGGCGTGGCCCTGGACAAGGTCGATATCGACCTGACCGACAAGGCGGCGCTGCAGGATGGCGCGCGCACCTTCGCCAATTACTGCATGGGCTGCCACAGCGCCAAGTTCCAGCGCTACGAGCGCGTCGCCGCCGATATCGGCGTGTCCGAACAGCAGATGATGGACAACCTGGTGTTCACCGGTGCCAAGATCGGCGATCACATGACCATCGGCATGAAGCCCGAGGATGCCAAGCGCTGGTTCGGCGCCGCGCCGCCCGACCTGACCCTGGTCGCCCGGGTGCGCGGCAACGACTGGCTGTACACCTACCTGCGCACCTTCTACGACGATCCGGCGCGGCCGCTGGGTGCCAACAACCTGGTGTTTCCCAACGTCGGCATGCCCAACGTGCTGGGTCGCCTGCAGGGCCGCCAGTACATGGGCTGCAAGCAGGTGCAGGTGGTCGACAATGGCAAGAAGCAGTACGACCCGCTGACCGGTACGCCGCTGACCCATGAAGCCTGCGACCAATTGGTGCTCGAGCCCAGCAGCGGCCAGCTCAGCCCCCAGGCTTTCGATGACAAGGTACGCAACCTGGTGACCTTTCTGGCCTACTCGGCGGATCCCAACAAGCTGCACATGCGGCGTATCGGCACCTACGTGCTGATCTACCTGGCGTTCTTCTTCGTCTTCGCGTACCTGCTCAAGCGCGAATACTGGAAGGACGTTCATTAAAAACTACCTGCCGGCTGCCTCGCCTACGTTTTCAACGGCCAGCGAGGGCTGCTTCCGGTATCATGCTCAGCCCGCGTACCCCGCGGGCTTTTTTATGCCCTGAAAACTCAACTCAGGGGCTGCCGGAAGCCGTCGCCAGCGACAGCGTTCCCGGCGCGTTCACGTTTCACGAATCTGGAGGATCGCCTTGGCTGCGACCAACCGGTTGGCCTGTTATTCCGACGCTGCCGACCACTACTCTCACCGCGTCCGCATCGTGCTCGCCGAAAAGAGCGTCGTGGTGGAAATCATCGACGTGGAGCAGGGCCGCTTTCCCAACAAGCTGCTGGAAGCCAACCCCTACGCGACCCTGCCGACCCTGGTCGACCGTGACCTGGCGCTGTACGAGCCGACCGTGATCATGGAGTACCTGGAGGAGCGCTACCCCCATCCCCCGCTGATGCCGGTGTACCCGGTGGCGCGTGGCAATACGCGGCTGCTGATGCACCGCATCCAGCGCGACTGGTGCTCGCTGGTCGACCTGATCCTCGATCCGCGCAGCAAGGAGGCGGCCCGCGCGCAGGCGCGCAAGGAATTGCGCGAAAGCCTGACCGGGGTTTCGCCGTTGTTTGCTGAAAAACCATTTTTCCTCAGCGACGAGCTGAGCTTGGTAGACTGCTGCCTGTTGCCGATCCTCTGGCGCCTGCCGGTACTGGGGATCGAATTGCCAAGGCCGGCCAAACCGCTGCTCGATTACATGGACCGGCAGTTCGCGCGCGAAAGTTTTCGCCAGAGCCTGTCGTCCCTCGAACGAGCCATGCGCTGACTCATTTCTTTTGGCGCCCCGCCACTGGCGCGCCCTGTTTCAGGAGGTTTGATGAACTCCAGTCGTCCTTATCTGATCCGCGCGCTGTACCAGTGGATCGTCGACAACGATTGCACCCCGCATCTGCTGGTCAACGCCGACTATCCAGGCGTTCAGGTGCCGAGCAAGTTCGTCAGCGACGGGCAGATCGTGCTCAACGTGTCGCCCACGGCGGTGCGCGAACTGGCCCTCGACAACGATGCGGTCCGCTTCGAGGGGCGCTTCGGCGGTGTTGCCCACAGCCTGTTCGTGCCGTCGCCCGCCGTGCTGGCGATCTACGCCCGGGAAAATGGGCAGGGCATGGTCTTCGATCAGGAGCCGCCACCCGTGCAGAACGAGGTGGAGGAAGTCGAAGACGAGCAGCCACCGCCCGACGACGAGCCGCCGCGGCCAAGCGGGCGGCCCAGCCTGAAGGTCGTCAAGTAGGCGATCGCATCGCCCGTGGTACCTGAAATGCCGGTCTCGTGACCGGCATTTTTTCGTTTCGAACGGCACGTAGAGCCGCTCGCATGATGGCATTAAGTCACTTCGTGCAATCTGCCTGAGCCGTTACGCTTGAACTTGCAGTTTGCACGGAATGATGACCTTCAGTGTTTACTTAACTATTTGATTTTCAATGTTTTTTTATATTAAAAAAAGCTGGCACAGCGCTTGCGATATTCAAGGGGAAGCCACAGTCCTGAAGTTGGATGTGGCGAACTTGAATGAAACAGGAGTGTTGCCCATGAAACAGCCAATCAATAAGTTCGCTTTTGCCGCTATCACTGCGACCGCCCTGAGCTTGTCCGTGGCGGGTACCGCTTTCGCCGATACCTTCAACAGCACCCAGCCGACCATGCTGGCCGCCAACACCATGGACAAGGCTGAAGAAGCCGTTTCCGACACCTGGATCACCAGCAAGGTCAAATCCGCCTTCCTGGCTGACGACGGCCTCAGTGCCCTGGACATCAAGGTCGAGACCAACAAAGGTGTGGTTGCCCTGTCCGGCGTCGTGAAAACCGAAGCCGAGCGTGACCTGGCTGTTGCCAAAGCCAAAGAAATCAAAGGCGTTCAGGCGGTTTCCGCTGACGGCCTGAAAGCTGCCGACTGATCATGTGCCAGGGCAGGCTCTTGCAGCCTGCCTACTTCCTTGGAGAAAGCCACATGAATTCCGACATCATCAAAGGTGAGTGGAGGCAGCTCGGCGGCGACATCAAGGCGCGCTGGGGAAAGCTGACCAACGACGACGTGGATGTCGCCGAAGGCCATAGCGAATACCTGGCGGGTAAGCTGCAGGAGCGTTATGGCTGGACCAAGGAACAGGCCGAGGATGAACTGCGCGATTTTCGCAGCAAGTACTGACTCGCCGCTGGCGTGAACGCCAGACGTATCACTCGAAGCCCCGGCCCGTGCCGGGGCTTCGTGCTTTCCGAGACCCGGCTCCCATCAGCCTGGAGCCGGTGCTGTATCAAGTTCGCAGCGCCCACGCCGATACCCTGAGCACACTGGCCTGGCACAGGACGTCGCATGTCGACCATCACCTCCTCCGGCATCAGCGCTGCAGCATCGCCCAAAGCGGCCGCCCCACGCAGGGCAGACGACGCTGGTGCCGCTTCGGCGAAGACGAGCGCCGAACCCGAACAGCAGCCGTCGGTAACCGTCACCCTCAGCGAATACGCCCGCAAGCGCGCGAAAAGCATGGGTGATGCCTTTGGCAAGCTGCGCGAGATGCAGGCCAGGCAAGAAGAGTCGCGCAAGGATGCCGCTCGCCAGCGTCTGGAGGACATCAAGAGACGCATCGAGATGCTCAAGCAGCTGGTCCTGGCGCTTGGCCCGGCAGGGGCGAAAGGGGCGCTGCGCCAGCTCAAGCAACTGGGCCAGGAACTGGGACAGGTGGCCGCGGTGCTCAAGGAGCCATCCGGTGGCGGCAGCACGTCGCTTGGAACGGCTCAGGTCGGCGGTAGCAACAGCGCAGGAGCGGCCGCCCAGGAGACGGCCACGGTCGATGCGGTCAGCGAGGTTGCACCAGCTGTCGAGATCGAGGCTGACACAGCCGAGGTGGATGCCGGGTCCGGCGAGCTGGCTGCCGGTGATGAGGCCGAACAGGGTGACGAGCCTGCGGCCAGCGGGCAAGGCGCTGATGAACGGACGCAAACTGCCGGTCAGGCCCGCAACGAGCGCCAGCGCCGTGCCGATGCCGAGGAGTTGAAGAAGGTGGCCGCCCAGCTCAAACAGCTGCTCGCCATGATCCGCTCGCAGATCGGCGGCAACCCCGACGAGGAGAGCGAGAAGCTCGTCGAGGGCATCAGCAAGCAGCTGGTCGAGGTCGACAAGGCCGCTGCCGAGATGGCCGGTGGCGGCCTGGCGCTGTCCATTTCAGCCGGCGCGACGCTGTCGATCAGCGTATAGGGCATGGTCAGGCGAGGATCGCCGCCAGCGCCGCACGGTCGACGTTGGCACCGCTGAGCACCACCGCGGCGCGCTCGCCGCGATTGATCTCGCGCTCCTGAATCAATGCCGCCAGAGCTGCCGCACCGGCGCCCTCGGCCAGGTTGTGGGTATCTTCGTGGTAGATGCGCATGGCCTGGCGGATTTCCTCGTCGTCGACCCGCACGATCCTCGTGGCGCCTGCGCGGATGATCTCCAGCGCCTCGGGCTGCGGCATGCGGCAGGCCATGCCATCGGCAATGGTGTCGGCGCTGTCGGTGCAGATGACCCGCCCGGCGGCGAAGCTCCGCGCATAGCCATCGGCGGCGGCGCTGACCACGCCGATCACCTCGGTATCCAGGCCCAGCAGATCGCGGGTGCGAATCACCCCGCAGATGCCCGAACCCAGGCCGATGGGCACGTAGACGCGCTTGAGCGGCGGTGCGCCTTCGAACAGCTCCAGGGCATAGGTGGCCACGCCGCGGATCAGGTCCGGGTGCAGCGACGGCACGAAGTGCAGGCCGCGCTGGGCGGCCAACTCGGCAGCCCGGGCGCGGGCGGCGTCGAAGTCGCGGCCATGCTCGATCACCTCGGCGCCCAGCGCCGCCATGGCCGCGTTCTTTTCCCGGGCGTTGCCCTGGGGCACCACGATAACCATGGGCAGCCCGGCCTGGCGAGCGGCCAGTGCCATGCTCTGCCCGTGGTTGCCGCGGGTGGCCGAGATCAGCCCGCTGACGGCCGGTTCGCGGCGCAGCAGCTCGTCCACGTAGACCAGCCCACCGCGCACCTTGAAGGCGCCGGTCGGCGTGTGGTTCTCGTGCTTGACCCACACCTCGCAGCCGAGGCGTTCGGCCAGTAGCGGCCAGGCGAACTGTGGTGTCGCCGGAACGTTCGGGCGAATCAGGGTAACGGCTTGGCGCAGGGCGGCGAGGTCGAACATCGGCTGGTGCTCCGGGTGGGCTTTGACCCGATGCTACGGCTCGGGCATTGTATGGGTAAATCTTTATATTGCATGGCAAGCAATGTGGTTACCTGACCATCGGGGCGGTACGCTGCCCACCTACCTGGCGCTGGTCGAAGCGATTGCCGTCGCCATCGGCCGGGGCGAACTCAAGCCCGGTGAACGGCTGCCGCCGCAACGGCGACTGGCCTGGACCCTGGGCATCAACCCGAGCACGGTGATGCAGGCGTACCGCGAGGCGGCGCGGCGGCACCTGGTGTCCGGCGAGGTGGGCCGCGGCACCTACGTGTTGGCCGATAGCCACGAAGCCAGCCTGTTCCACCTCAAGCAGCCGCGGCTGCCGGCCGATGGCATCGACCTGTCCACCAACGTGCCGGTGCACGATGGCGGCAGCGATGACCTGTCGCGCACCCTGCAGCGCCTGATCGCCGAGGGGCGCGTCGATGCCCTGCAGGCCTATGCGCCGGCGGAGCTCGAGCAGCGCGGCCGGGCGGCGGTCAGCCAGTGGTTGCAGCAGCGCGGTGTGCATACGCCGCCGTCCCAGGTGGCGCTCTGTGCCGGTGCCCAGCAGGGCGTTTCGGCGGCGCTGCTGGCACTCTGCGAAGCCGGCGATGCGGTGCTTGCCGAAGCCTTCACCGCGCCGGGCATCAAGGCCGCCGCACGGCAGTTGCGCCTGCCCCTGCACGGCGTGGCCATGGATGAGCGCGGCATCCTCCCCCAGGATCTTGACCGCCAGGTACGCGCCACCGGCGCCCGGGTGCTGGTGCTCACCCCCTGCCTGCAGAACCCCACCGGCAGCAGCATGGATGGCGAGCGCCGCCAGCGCATCGCCGAGCTGGTGGAGCGTCACGGGCTGTGGCTGATCGAGGATGACGTTTACGGCGCCCTCGGCAGCCAGGCGCCATTGGCCGCCACGGTGCCGGCGCGCAGCCTGCTGGTCAGCAGCCTGTCGAAAACCGTGGCGCCGGGCCTGCGTCTGGGCTTCATGCAGGGGCCCCAGGCGCTGCTCGAACGCATCGATCCCCAGGGGCATGCCACCAGCTGGGCGGTATCGCCGCTGTGCCTGGCACTGGCCTGCGAGTGGATCGAGGATGGCACCGCGGCACGCAAGCTGGCCTGGCAGCGTGATGAATTGCAGCAGCGCTGGCGCCTGGCGAGCCGCGTGCTGGGCCCGCGCATGCCGCCGGGGCGCGAGGTGGCGCCGCACCTGTGGCTGCAGCCACCGGACAGCACCGCCCTGGTGATGGCCTGCCGGGCCGCGGGTGTGGACGTGGTGCCGGCCGAGGTATTCGCCGTCGGCCCGGCCCAGGCCAGGGCGATTCGCATCAGCCTGGCCGCCGCACGCAGCCGTGCCGAACTCAAGCAGGCGTTGGAGCGCATCGCCGAGGCCTGGCCGTCATGAGCGAGCCCCTTGCACCCCGACGGTAATAAGTGTCAGCTATGATCCGTGAAATTCACGATAAGGAACCGTGCATGTCCCTTTCTACAGACGGCGCTTTTATCGTCGTCAACACTGCCGAAGAAGCCGTTGACCGCCTGGCCGCGCTGCACCAGCGCGCCACCGAGGGCCTGAGCCAGGCGCTCAAGCGCTACCTGAAGGACCGCGTGCGGCCCAGTGCCGAGGAACAGGAGCTGTTCCGCTACCCCGAACTGCGCCTGACCTACGACTGCCAGGGCGAAGTGCCGACCACCGTGCGTGCCTATGCCAAGGTTCAGGTGCCCGGCACCTACCGCGTGACCATCACCCACCCGGCGGCGTTTCGCAAATACCTGCTCGAACAGCTGCAGCCGCTGATGGCCGACTTTACCCTGACCGTCGAAGTCGGCGTCAGCCAGCAGTACATTCCCTATCCCTACGTGGTGGAGCAGGGCGACGAACTGGCCGGCTCCGGGGTGACCGCTGCCGAGCTGGCGCGGGTGTTCCCGAGCACCGACCTGTCGGCCGCCACCGATGGCACCGCCGACGGCCTGTATGACTGGGAGAACACCGACCCGCTGCCCCTGGCGCTGTTCGACGCCGCCCGGGTGGACTTTTCCCTGCGCCGCCTGGTGCATTACACCGGCAGCGACTGGCGCCATGTGCAGCCGTGGATCCTGCTGACCAACTACCACCGTTACGTCGACCAGTTCATTCGCCACGGCCTGGACATGCTCAACGCCGAGTCGCGTTTCGAGCGCATGGTGTTGCCGGGCAATGTGGTGATCTCCCGCGGCATGCCCGAAGGCGAGATGCAGGCGATCATCGAGACCGTGGTCTGGCACCGCTACCAGATGCCGGCCTACCACCTGCAGGCCGCCGATGGCGACGGCATCACCCTGGTCAACATCGGGGTCGGCCCGTCCAACGCCAAGAACATCACCGACCACCTGGCCGTGCTGCGCCCGCATTGCTGGCTGATGATCGGCCACTGCGGCGGCCTGCGTCAGTCGCAGACCATCGGCGACTACGTGCTGGCCCACGCCTACATGCGCCGCGACGGCATTCTCGACCGCGTGCTGCCGCCGCACATTCCGCTGCCGGCCCTGGCCGAGGTGCAGCAGGCGCTGCAGGATGCCGCCGCGCAAGTGACCGGCGAGCGTGGTGACGACCTCAAGCGTCGCCTGCGCACCGGCACCGTACTGACCTACGACGATCGCAACTGGGAGCTGCGCTGGGCCCAGGAGCGGCCGCTGATCAACCTGTCGCGGGCCGTGGCGGTGGACATGGAAAGCGGCACCATCGCCGCGCAGGGCTATCGCCTGCGCGTGCCCTACGGCACCTTGCTGTGCGTGTCGGACAAGCCGCTGCACAGCGAGATCAAGCTGCCGGGGGCGGCGGGGGCGTTCTACGAGCGGGCGGTGACCCAGCACCTGCATATCGGCATCGCTGCCCTGGATCTGCTGCGTGGCCAGCTCAATTCGCTGCACTCGCGCAAACTGCGCAGTTTCGACGAACCGCCGTTCCGCTGACGACATTGCGCCAAGGCCCTGTTCAATCTTTCAGCCCAGGCTCGTCGATTTTGGCAGCCAAGTGGCGCAAGCAGCCGCAAGCTGCAAGCCCCAAGCTACAAGTTAGAAGCAGTCCGCAGTGCTCTAGCTTCTTCTTGCAGCTTGCAGCTTGCAGCTTGCAGCTTGCAGCTTGAGGCTTGCGGCTTGAAGCTCAATGTCCGCTTCTGCCTCGTAGCAGTCTCTTCAATGTCGCCTAAAAAGATCGTGGACAGGTTCTTAGAGTTCTGCCGCGCCGGGCAATCCGGCGCGGCACTTATTTGCGGTTCTTACCCGTCATCATCTTCCAGCGGTTGCGGTTGAGCAGCACGTAGCCGGTCAACTGCATGCCCGCGGCGATCACCAGACTGCGGGTCAGGTCCGGGTCGGTCGGGCGCGGGCCGGTGTAGATCTGGTACAGGGCGTACAGCACGCCGATCAGACCGAGAATGAAGAACACCAGGCCGAGAATGGTCAGGCGGTGAAGCTTGCGTGGCAGCATGGCAGCACATCGTCATGGATAACGGGGCGGCCAAACTAACCCGGAATTTGTCGCCACGCCACCATGAGGCGCGTACGGATGAACTAGATTAGTGAGCAGACATCAATCTGTTCGCTGCGTCGTGTCGAGGCGTCAATGCTGAAGAAAATCCCTACCCACGCCGTTCGCATCGGCATGTTCATCCAGGGCTTCGATGGCAACTGGCTGTCGCACCCGTTCTGGAAGAGCCGCTTCGTCATCGATGACGCCGAGGACCTGGCACGGGTGCGCCAGAGCGGTGTCAGTGGGGTGTGGATCGATACCAGCAAGGGGCTGGATCTCCCCGGCCCGCCCAGCGCGGCGGCGCCGCCTGCACCCGCCGTCGCCGCCGAGACGCCGCCGGTGGTGGCCGCAGTGCCGAGCTGCAGCGTGCGCGATGAACTGCAACGCGCCGCCAGGCTGATCAAGCGCTCGAAGAAGGCGGTCACCGAGCTGTTCCAGGAGGCGCGGCTGGGCAACGCCATCAATGTCGAGGGCTGCCTGCCGCTGGTCGCCGATATCAGCGAGTCCCTGGCGCGCAACAGCTCGGCGCTGCTCGGCCTGGCGCGGCTCAAGCACAAGGATGAATACACCTACCTGCATTCGGTGGCGGTGTGCGCGCTGATGCTGTCGCTGGCCCGGCAACTGGGCCTGGATGAAGAGCGTGCGCAAGAAGCGGGGCTGGCCGGGCTGCTCCACGACGTCGGCAAGATGGCCATGCCCCTGGAGGTGCTGAACAAGCCCGGCAGCCTCACCGATGGCGAGTTCGCCATCATGCGCAGCCACCCGGAACGCGGCCACGCCATGCTGCTGGCCGCTGGCTCGCTGCCCGAGTCGACGCTGGACGTCTGCCTGCATCACCACGAGAAGTACGACGGCAGCGGCTACCCGTACGGGCTCGCCGGCGAGAACATCAGCCTGCTGGCGCGGATGGGCGCGGTGTGCGACGTGTATGACGCCATCACCTCCAACCGCCCTTACAAGCACGCCTGGAACCCGGCCGAGTCCCTGGCGCGCATGGCGCAGTGGACGGGCCATTTCGACACCCGGGTGTTCCATGCCCTGGTGCGCACGGTGGGCATCTACCCGCTGGGCTCGCTGGTGCGCCTGGAGTCCGGGCGGCTTGGCGTGGTGGTCGACCTGCTGCCGGGCAAGCTGACCACCCCGGTGGTGCGTGTGTTCTTCTCGGCGAAGAGCAGGGCGGCCATCGTGCAGCAGGAGTTGGACCTTTCCCGGCCGGGCATCAATGACCGCATCGTGAGCCGCGAGGACCCGGCCGAGTGGGGCTTTAGCAATCTCGACGACTTCTGGCGCTAAGCCTCTACGAAAAGCACCTGCGCTCGGTGATGCTTCGTTAAAAACCGGTTCGGACTGCTCATTTACAGCTCGTAAACTCCGCGTTCTCACCGATTTTTGCCTCGCCTGACCTTCGCTCGGAGACTTTTCGTACAGGCTTAGTTGGTTAATGGCAGTTGCACGATAAACCGCGTACCGTTTCCCGCCCGTTCGCAGCGCGCCTGCCCGCCATGGGCCAGGGCGATGGCCCTGACCACCGCCAGGCCCAGGCCGCTGCCGCCACTGTGGCGCGAACGCGAGGGCTCGCCGCGGCGAAACGCCTCGAACACCTGGGCGGCCAGTTCGGCGTCGAGGCCCGGGCCGTTGTCCGTGACGCTCAGTTGGTAGCCGTCAGCCACCACGCCGGCCTCGACGCGCAGAACGCCGGGGTCGGCATGGGCCAGGGCATTTTCCAGCAGGGCGCTCAGCGCCTGGCGCAGGCGAAAGGCGTCGCAGACCACTCGGGTCTGCTCATCCAGCCGCAGCTGCACCGCGAAGCCGCGGGCCTGCAGGGGACCGGCGAAGGCCTGCACGGTGGCGGCGATATCCTCGGCGGGGCAGGTGCGGGCCAGATCCAGCTGCAGGTGGTCGCTGTCGTCGAGGCTCAGCACGCGCAGGTCTTCGATCAGCCGGCCAAGCCCCTCGACCTGGCGCAGCAACCCCTCGAAGGTCTCGGTGCTGGGTGGGAACACGCCTTCGGCCAGGCCTTGCAGGCGACCGCGCAGAATGGTCACCGGGGTGCGCAGCTCGTGGGCCACCGCGGCGTTCCAGAATTGCTGTTCGCGGGTCACGCTCTGCAGGCGCTCGGCCATGGTGTTGAAGTCGCGCACCAGCTGGCCGGTTTCCCCCAGCGCCCGGTCATCCGGCGCGGCGCGGGCCTGCAGGTTGCCCTGGGCGATCTCCCGCAGGCTGTGGGCCACCGAGTTGAGTGGGGTGAGAATGCGTCGTGACAGGCGCACGCCCACGTAGCCGGCGATGCCCAGCGCCGCCAGGAGGGTGCCGACCATCCACAGCAGCTCGATGCCGGACGGCACCCAGGTTTCCGAAATGCTGCCGGGCGCGAGGGTCGAGGCCACGGCGTAGAACGCGTAGCTGCCGACGATCGACAGCAGGATCACGCCCGCCGCCATGATGCTCAGCGACAGCAGAATCTGCCGGCGCAGGCTCACCGCGCCACTCATGTGCCGCTCCCGAAGCGATAGCCGACGCCACGTACGCTCGCCGGTGTGCCCTGGATGCCGAGTTGCTCGAGTTTGCGGCGCAGCTTGCTGATATGGCTGTCCACGGTGCGCTCCTGGGTGTCGCCTTCGGGCAGGCAGCCGACCAGCAGCTCGGCGCGGCTGAATACGCGTTTGGGCGTACGCATCAGGGTGACCAGGATCTTGAATTCGGTCAGGGTCAGATCGAGGGCGTGTTGCCTGTCGTCGCAGCTGACCGTGGCCTCGTGGTTGTCCAGGTCGACCTGGAACGGGCCGACGCGCAGCAGGCGGCTGCCGGCCGCACCGCCGGTCCTGGCGCGGCGCAACACGGCGCTGACCCGGGCCACCACCTCGGCCGGGTTGAAGGGTTTGACCACGTAGTCGTCGGCGCCGATGCGCAGGCCCATCAGCTTGTCGATGTCCTGATCCAGGGCAGTGAGCATGATCACCGGAGTGTCGCCACGGTGACGGATTTCGGCGAGCACCTGCCAGCCGTCCAGGCGTGGCATCTGCACGTCGAGCAGCACCAGGTCGGGCTTGAGCGTCTGGTGCTGGGCCAGGGCCTCCTGGCCGTCGCGGGCGTGCACCGTGCGCAGGCCACCACGTTGCAGGTAGGCGACGAGGATCTCGGCGATCTCGCGCTCGTCCTCGGCGATCAGGATCAGGGCGTCCTGGCGGGGTGTGGCGGTGGGCGGCAACGTCATCAATTTCACCTTTTCGGCTGGCCTCCACATTATCTCCACAAAAGCTCGAATCAATCCCGATTGTTTGCACCGACACTCGCTTCCTGATGCTGCGCCACGTGCGCAGGGCAACGAATCATCTGCGAGGTTGGTGAGGTTATGGGAAGTCGAAAAGGGCGGTACGTCATCGGGCTTGGCCTGTGCGCCCTGATATTGGGTGGTTGCGATTCGGCAGAGCAAGAGGCGCAACCAGCGACCGTGCAGGTGTCCGTAATGACGCTGACGGCGCAGACCCTGGAGGTCAGCGAGAATCTGCCCGGGCGCGTCGCCGCCTTCAGAAGCGCCGAGATTCGCCCCCAGGTCAACGGTATCGTGCAGCGCCGGCTGTTCGAGCAGGGCGCCGACATCCAGGCTGGCGCCGCACTGTTCGAGATCGACGCCGCACCGTTCAAGGCCGAGGTGCAAACCGCGGCGGCCGCCCTCAAGCGCGCCCAGGCCGTGCTGGCCCGTGCGCGCATCCAGGCCGAGCGCCTGCAGCCGCTGGTGATTGCCGAAGCGATCAGCCAGCAGGTGTATGACGACGCCGCCTCGCAGCGCGAGCAGGCGGCCGCCGACGTGGCCCAGGCCGAGGCGGTGCTGGCGCGCAAGCGCCTGGATCTGAAGTTCGCCACCGTCAGCGCCCCGATTTCCGGTCGTGTCGACCAGGCCCAGGTCTCCGAAGGCGCCCTGGTGGCGACCACCGACACGACGCCCATGGCCACCATCCAGCAGATCGATCAGGTGTATGTCGACGTGCGTGAGTCGGCCACCCGCCTGGAGCGCTGGCGCCATACCCTGGGCAGCAGGCTGGCCCCTGGCGCCGATGGCGTGCTGGTACAGGTGCTCGACAGCAGCGGCAAGGCCTATGGGCTGAGCGGCAAGATCCTGTTCTCCGGGATCAGCGTCGACGCCGGCACCGGCAACCTGCTGCTGCGCGTGCAGGTCGACAACCCCAACCACCAGCTGCTGCCGGGCATGTACGTGTTGGCGCGGGTGCCACGGGCTCACTACGCCGATGCCTTGAGCCTGCCGCAACAGGCGGTGCTGCGCCGTGGCGGCCAGGCCAGCGTGTGGGTGCTCGGCGAAGGCGAGCAGGTGCATCGCGTGCCGGTCAAGCTCGGTGAGCTGGTGGATCGTCACTACCGCATCGTTGGCGGCCTCAGCGCTGGCCAACAGGTGGTGATCGAAGGCCTAGAGCGCCTGGAAGAGGGCGTTGCGGTCAACGCACGCCCATGGAAATCCGCCACCGCTGGCGAGCTGGCCAGCTCGTCCGTGCGCTGATCAGGAGCAAGCCCAATGCCGCAGTTCTTCATCAACCGCCCGGTGTTCGCCTGGGTCATTGCCCTGTTCATCGTGCTGTTCGGCTTCATCGCCATTCCGCAATTGCCGATCGCCCGCTACCCGTCGGTGGCGCCGCCCTCGGTGACGCTGTACGCCAGCTACCCGGGTGCTACGCCGAAGACCCTCAACGACTCCGTGGTCAGCCTGGTCGAGCGCGAGCTGTCCGGGGTCAAGAACCTGTTGTACTTCGAGTCCTCGGTGGACACCTCGGGCACCGCGCAGATTACCGCCACCTTCAAGCCGGGCACCGATCCCGAGCTGGCCCAGGTGGATGTGCAGAACCGCATCAAGGCGGTCGAGCCGCGCCTGCCGCAAGTGGTGCGCCAGAGCGGCCTGCAGGTGGAATCCGCCGCCTCGGGCTTTCTGCTGATGATCGGCATGACCTCCCCGGACGGCCAGTTCGACGAGGTGCTGCTGGGCGACTACCTGGCGCGCAATATCGTCCCGGAGCTGCGCCGCATCGAGGGCGTCGGCCGCGTGCAACTGTTCGGCGCAGAGCAGGCGCTGCGCATCTGGGTCGACCCCAACAAGCTGACCGCTTTTGGCCTGACCATGGGCGACCTGGCCCAGGCCATCGAGGGACAGAACGCGCAGATTGCCCCCGGTCGGGTCGGTGACGAGCCGGCATTGCCGGGGCAACGGCTGACCGTGCCCCTGACCGTCGAAGGCCAGCTGGAAACCCCTGAACAGTTCGCCGCCGTGGTGCTGCGTGCCAGCGCCGATGGCGCGCGGGTGACCATAGGCGATGTGGCGCGGGTCGAGCTGGGCGCACAGTCCTATGGGTTTTCCAACCGCGAGAACGGCGTGTCGGCGACCAGCGCGGCGATCCAGCTGTCGCCAGGCGCCAACGCCGTGCGCACGGCCCAGGCGGTGCGCGACCGGCTCGCCGAGCTGGCGGCGAGCATGCCCGCGGGCATGAATTATTCGGTGCCGTTCGATACCGCGCCGTTCGTGAAGGTGTCCATCGAGAAGGTGATCTACACCCTGCTCGAGGCCATGGTGCTGGTGTTCCTGGTGATGTTCCTGTTCCTGCAGAACATGCGCTACACGCTGATCCCGGCCATCGTCGCGCCCATCGCGCTGCTCGGCACCTTTGCGGTGATGCTGCTGGCCGGCTTCTCGATCAACTCGCTGACCATGTTCGGCATGGTGCTGGCCATCGGCATCATCGTCGACGACGCCATCGTGGTGGTCGAGAACGTCGAGCGGCTGATGGCCACCCGTGGCCTGTCGCCGCGCGAGGCGACCCTGCAGGCGATGAAGGAGATCACCGGCGCGGTGATCGGCATCACCCTGGTGCTTACCGCGGTGTTCATTCCCATGGCCTTCGCCAGCGGTTCGGTGGGGGTGATCTACCAGCAGTTCACCCTGTCGATGGCGGTGTCGATCCTGTTCTCGGCCTTCCTGGCCCTGACCTTGACGCCAGCGCTGTGCGCCACATTGCTGCGCCCGGTAAGCGGCGATCACCACGAAAAACGCGGTTTCTTCGGCGCCTTCAACCGCGGCTTCGAGCGCTTGACCGAGCGCTACACCGGCCGGATCACCCGGCTGGTCGGGCGCAGCGGGCGGATGATGGTGGTGTTCGTGCTGCTCTGCGGCGTGCTGGCCATCGCCGGGCAGCAGCTGCCGTCATCGTTCCTGCCGGAGGAAGATCAGGGCTATTTCATGACCTCCATCCAGTTGCCGACCGGTGCCACCAGCGAGCGCACCCTGGATGTGGTCAAGCGCTTCGAGGAACACGTGGCCTCGCGCCCGGCGCTGGACGCCAACCTGGTGGTGCAGGGCTTCAGCTTCTCGGGTTCCGGCCCCAACGCGGCGATGGCCTTCACCATGCTCAAGGACTGGGATCAGCGTAATGGCGCTACCGCCGCCGAGGAAGCGGCGCTGGCCCAGGCGGCCATGGCCGACAACGTCGAGGGCACGGTGATGAGCCTGATGCCGCCGGCCATCGACGAGCTGGGTACCTCGTCGGGCTTTACCCTGTTCCTGCAGGACCGCGGCAACCGTGGCGAAGCCGAACTGCTGGAGGCCCAGGCACAGCTGCTGGAGCTGGCCGGGCAGAGCAAGATCGTCAGCGACGTGTACCCCGACGGCCTGCCGCCGGGCGAGAGCATTCGCCTCAACATCAACCGGCCCAAGGCCGAGGCCATGGGCCTGTCGTTCACGGCGGTGAGCAGCACGCTGTCGGCGGCCATGGGCTCGCTGTACGTCAACGACTTCCCCAACGCCGGGCGCATGCAGCAGGTGATTCTGCAGGCCGACGCGCCGGCGCGGATGCAGCTCGACGACGTGCTCAATCTGCGGGTGCGCAATGCCAGCGGCGGCATGGTGCCGCTGGGCGAAGTGGTGACCCCGGTGTGGAGCGAGTCGCCGCAGCAGATGATGCGCTTCCAGGGCTTCCCGGCGGTGCGGATTTCTGGTGGCGCGGCGCCTGGCGTTTCCAGCGGTGTGGCGATGGCCGAGATGGAGCGCCTGGTCACCGAGTTGCCCCAGGGCTACGCGGTCGCCTGGACCGGGCAATCACTGCAGGAGCGCCAGTCGGCTGCCCAGGCGCCGATGCTCATGGCGCTCTCGGCGCTGGTGGTGTTCCTGGTGCTGGCGGCGCTGTACGAGAGTTGGTCGATCCCGCTGTCGGTGATGCTGGTGGTGCCTCTCGGCCTGCTCGGTGCCGTGGCCGCGGTGATGCTGCGCGGCTTGCCCAACGATGTGTTCTTCAAGGTGGGGATGATCACCATCATCGGCCTGTCGGCGAAGAACGCCATCCTGATCGTCGAGTTCGCCCGCCAGCTGCATGCCGAGGGGCGCTCGCTGGTGGACGCCGCGGTGACCGCCGCGCGCCTGCGCCTGCGGCCGATCCTGATGACCTCGCTGGCCTTCACCCTGGGCGTGGTGCCGTTGATGCTCGCCTCCGGCGCCAGCGCCGAAACCCAGCACGCCATCGGCACCGGGGTGTTCGGCGGCATGCTCAGCGGCACCCTGTTGGCGGTGTTCTTCGTGCCGTCGTTCTTCGTGTTCGTGATGGGGCTGCAGGAACGCTTCCAGGTTTGGCGCGCACGGCGCAGCCCTGGCTTGCTGCCGCTCGGTGAGGAGAAATGATCATGCGTTGTTTCCTGGTAATCGCTCTGGTCGGCCTCCTGTCGGCCTGTTCCATGGCACCCATACTGGAGCGCCCGGCGCCGCCGGTGCCGGCCAGCTTTCCAGCGTCAGGCAATGCCGCCCTGGGCCATGGCGATGCAGTGCCTGCCAGCGAAATGGGCTGGCGCACGATGTTCGCCGACCCGCAGTTGCAGCGCCTGATCGAGCTGGCCCTGGCGCACAACCGCGACCTGCGCCTGGCGGCGTTGAACGTCGAGGCCGCGCGCGCGATGTTCAATATCCAGCAGTCCACACGCCTGCCGTCGGTGTCGCTGGATGCCAGCCACAGCCGCGAGCGGGCGCTGGCCCAGGGTAATAGCGGTGAGTCGCGCCGCGAGGTGAATAACCAGGTCGCGGTGAACGTCGGCACCAGCGCATTCGAGCTGGACCTGTTCGGGCGTGTGCGTTCGCTGTCCGATGCGGCGTTGGCCCGTTACCTGGCCAGCGAGCAGGGCCGCGATGCGGCGCAGATCAGCCTGATCGGTGCGGTGGCCGACGCCTACTTCGCCCGCCAGCTGGCCGACGAACAACGCCAGCTGGCCTGGCGCACCCTGGAGGACTGGCAGCAGTCCCTGAAGCTAGCGCGCCTGCTGCAGGGCGCCAAGCAGAACGGCGGCCTGGATGTCGCCCAGGCCGAGGGCCAGGTGGCCAGCGCCGAGGCCGACCTGCAGGCCCGCCAACGGGCCTTCGCCCAGGCAGGCAACGCGCTGCAGTTGCTGGTCGGTGAAGAGCTACCGGCTGACCTGCCGGCGCCGCGGGTGCTCGCGCTGCAACCATTGGTGGCACGTCTTCCGGCCGACCTGCAGTCGGAGATGCTGCTGGTGCGCCCGGACATTCGCCAGGCCGAACAGGTGCTCAATGTCGCCAATGCCGATATCGGCGCGGCGCGGGCGGCGTTCTTCCCGCAAGTGTCGCTGACCGCCTCGTTCGGCTATGCCAGCACCTCCCTGGGCAGCCTGTTCGACCCGAGCCGCCAGGTGTGGCGCTTCGCACCGCAGATCTCGCAGCCGTTGTTCCAGGCCGGGCGACTGCGTGCCGAACTGCGCCTGGCCAAGGTGCGCAAGTCCGAAGCGGTGGTTCAATACGAGCGCGCCATCCAGGTCGCCTTCCGCGAAGTGGCCGATGCCCTGGCCGGTACGGCCACCCTGGACCAGCAGATCGAGGCGCAAACCCGCGTGGTGGCCAGTGCCCAGCGCCGCGTGGCGCTGTCCGGGCTGCGCTATGGGGCCGGGGTCGATGGTCGCCTGGAGCTGCTGGATGCTCAGCGCGGGCTGTACGCCGCGCAGCAAACCTTGCTGGAACTGCGCCGCGAAGCGGTCGTCAACAGCGTGGCACTTTACAAGGCGCTTGGTGGCGGCCTGCGTGAACGCACTATCATCACCGCCGCGAGCAGCAGCGCGCCCAACCCCGAGCATCGAGAGCCCTAGTCATGTTGCGTGCCGTACCCAAACGCTGGTTGATCCTCGTTGCGGTGATGCTGGCCTTCACGCCCATCGTCATCGACATGACCATCCTGCATATCGCAGTGCCGTCGCTGACCCAGGCACTCGGCGCCACGAGCACCGAAATCCTCTGGATCATCGATATTTATCCGCTGCTGATGGCCGGCTTGCTGGTGCCCATGGGCACCCTGGCCGACCGGGTGGGCAACCGGCGCATTCTGCTCACCGGCCTCAGTGTGTTCGGCGTGGCTTCGACGCTGGCGGCGTTTGCACCTACGCCAGAATTGCTGATCGGCGCCCGGGTACTGTTGGCCCTAGGCGGCGCGATGATCATGCCGTGCGTGCTGGGCATCATCCGCCGCACCTTCGAGGACGAGCGCGAGCGGGCCATGGCCCTCGGCCTGTGGGGCACCGTCGGCGCGGCCGGAGCGGCAGTCGGTCCGCTGATCGGTGGCGCACTGCTCGAGCATTTCTGGTGGGGCTCGGTGTTCCTGATCAACGTGCCGGTGATGGCGGTGGTGATTCCGGTCGCGTTCCTGCTGCTGCCGCGCGTCGAGGAGACCACGCCGGGCAAGTGGGCCATCGGCCAGGCGCTGATTCTGATCGCCGGCATCATCAGCGTGGTCTACGCCATCAAGGCCGGCGTCGGCGCCACCCAGTCGCTGCCGGTCGCCCTGTTGGTGCTGCTCGTGGGCCTGGCGTTGCTGACCCTGTTCGCCCGCCAGCAGTTGCGCTCGACCGAGCCGATGCTCGATCTGTCGCTGTTCGGCCGCCCGGTATTGCTGGCCGGCTTGATCATGGCGGTGGTCGCCATCGGCGCCCTGGCCGGGGTGGAGCTGACCCTGGCGATGGAGCTGCAGTATGTACTCGACAAGTCGCCGTTGCAGGCCGGCATCTTCATGATTCCGATCATGGCGGCCGCAGCGGTCGGCGGGCCCCTGGCCGGCTACCTGTCCAACCGCTTCGGCCTGCGCTGGGTGGCCAGCCTGTCGCTGCTGGTTTCCGCCGGCGCCCTGGGTTTCGTGGCCTTCGCCGACCTGCATGACCCGGGGCTGAGTGTGCCGGCCGTGCTCGCGGTGCTGGGGCTGGCGCTGAGCATCGGCCTGACGGCCTCGTCGATCGCCATCATGGGCGCGGTGGAAGCCAGCAAGGGTGGCGCGGCAGGCGCCCTGGAGGCCACTGCCTACGAGCTGGGCACCGGGCTGGGGATCACCTTCTTCGGGGTGTTCATGTCCAGCGTGTACGGCCACACCATCGCCTTGCCGGGCGAGTTGGCGGCGCCGCTGGCGGAGCGTGCGATACGTTCGATTGGCGACAGTTACCTGGTGGCTACGGAGTTGCCGGCCGAACAGGCCAGTGCCCTGATCGAGGCAGCCAAGGCGGCATTTTCCAGCACCCACTCGGTGCTGCTCAGCACCTCGGCGGTGGTGATCGGCGTGCTGGCGCTGGTGGTATTCAGGTTGTTCAAGGGTTATCGCGGGCAGAGTGCCCACTAGGCTCGGTACGAAAAGTACCTGCGCTCCGAGTCGTTTCATTCAGACCTTGAGAGGCCGTTCACGATCCTCTTGGGCGACATGAAAGAGGCGGCTGCAAGGCAAAAGCTGCCCTTCGTAGGGTGGACGACGCTTTATCCGTCCACCGCTCTGCGATTGCAATGGTGGACAAAAAGAGCGTTGTCCACCCTACGTCTGCGGACTGCTTTTAACTTGTAGCTTGGGGCTTGCAGCTTGCGGCCGCTTGCGCCACTTTGCAGTCAAAGCGCTAAGTTCGAGCCGACAGCTCGTGAACAGATTCAAAAAACGGGCCGCCATTGCGGCGGCCCGGCTTTGGCGTCACCACACGGCGATATGGGAGTCGGCGCGTGGCTCGGTGCCGCCACACAGCACACCGCTGTGCGGGTCACGCACGATGATCTGCCCGCGGCCGTAGTCGGTGGAGTCGCAGGCCACGCTGACCTCGTGACCCAGGCGCGCCAGGGCCGCGGCCAGGTCCCGCGAGGCGCCCTGTTCGATGCCGACCTTCCTGTCGCCCAGCCACTGCCAGCGCGGGGCGTCGAGGGCGGCCTGGGGGTTGAGGCCGAAGTCGACCAGGTTCATCACCATCTGCACGTGGCCCTGGGGCTGCATGTAGCCGCCCATCACGCCGAACGGCGCGACCGCCTCGCCGTCCTTGGTCAGGAAGCCGGGGATGATGGTGTGGAAGGTCTTCTTGCCGGCGACCAGGGTGTTGGCGTGGTTGGCTTCCAGGCTGAATTCCTGGCCACGGTTCTGCAGGGCGATGCCGCTGTCGGGTACCACCACGCCGGAGCCGAAGCCGTGGTAGTTGCTCTGGATGAACGACACCATGTTGCCTTCGCCATCGGCGGCGGCCAGGTACACGGTGCCGCTGGCGTGCGGGTCGCCGGCCTCGGGTTGCCGGGCATGTTCGCCAATCAGCTTGCGGCGCCGCTCGGTGTAGCCGGGGCTGAGCAGGTCGGCCACGGCGACACGCATGTGCTCGGGGTCGGTGATGTGATGCAGGCCGTCGGCGTAGGCCAGCTTGAGCGCTTCTATCTGGCGGTGCCAGGTCTGCAGGCTGTCACGATGATCGAACTCGAAGCCCTGGAGAATCTGCAGGGTCATCAGGGCGACCAGGCCCTGGCCGCTGGGCGGGATTTCCCATACGTCATAACCGCGGTAGTTGATGCTGATCGGCTCGACCCAGCGCGGTTTGTAGGCGTGCAGGTCTGTCTTGCGCAGGTAGCCGCCAGCGGCGCGCGAGGCCTGGTCGATACGCTCGGCGATCTCGCCGCGGTAGAAACTCTCGCACGCGCTGTCGGCCAGCGCCTGCAGGGTGCGGGCCTGGGCCAGATTGCGGAACAGCTCGCCGGCTTTGGGCGCGCGGCCATCGATCAGGAAGGTGTCGAACCAGGCCTGCAGGGCCGGCTCGCGGTGTGCGGAGAACTCATCCAGGGCCACCTGCCACTGGTGGGCGACCACCGGCGACAGCGGAAAGCCATCGGCGGCCAGGCTGATCGCCGGTTTCAGAAGGTCGCCGAACGGCAGGCGACCGAAGCGTCGCGACAGTTCCGCCCAGGCCGAGGGGCAGCCCGGCACGGTGACCGGTGTCCAGCCGTAGGTGGGCATCTGCATGTGGCCGGCGGCCTTCACCGCATCGATGTTCAGGGCGGCGGGAGCGTGGCCGCTGGCGTCCAGGCCGTGCAGCTGGCCCTTGACCCAGACCAGGGCGAAGGCATCACCGCCGATGCCGCAGCCGGTCGGCTCAACCACTGTAAGGGCGGCGGCGGTGGCGATGGCCGCGTCGATGGCATTGCCGCCGCGACGCATGACGTCGATCCCGGCTTCGGCGGCCAGGGGTTGCGAGGCGGCCACCATGCCGCGCCGGGCGAACACGCTCTGGCGCTGCGAGGCATAGGGATAACGATGTGCGGAAAAGCTCAGCATGCGGATACCTCCGGCAGGACGCGGCTCAGGAACGCCCGCGTACGCGGGTGGCTGGGCGCGCTGAAAATCTGTTCGGGCGGGCCTTGTTCGATCAGCTCGCCCTGATCGAGCACCACCACGCGGTCGGCCACTTCCCGGGCGAAGCCCATTTCGTGGGTGACCACCACCATGGTCATGCCCTGTTCGGCCAATTGTTTCATCACCTGCAGCACTTCGCCGACGGTTTCCGGGTCCAGGGCGCTGGTCGGCTCGTCGAACAGCATCGCCTGGGGCTTCATCGCCAGGGCACGGGCGATGGCCACGCGCTGCTGCTGGCCACCGGAGAGCATCGACGGGTATTGGTCGGCCTTGTCGGCCAGGCCCACCTGCTTGAGCAGCTGGCGGGCGTGTTCCAGAGCCTGCGCCTTGCCGACGCCGAGCACCTGGATCGGCGCCTCGATGATGTTCTGCAGGGCGGTCATGTGCGGGAACAGGTTGAAGCGCTGGAACACCATGCCGATGTCGCGGCGCTGGCGCGCGATATTGCGCTCGCTGTCGCGTACCAGCGAGCCATCCGGGCGCTCACAGTAACCCATGGGCCGGCCGTTGACGCGAATGCGCCCACCCTGGATCTCCTCGAGCAGGTTGATGCAACGGATAAAGGTGGTCTTGCCCGAGCCCGAGGCGCCGATCAGCACCACCACCTCGCCACGTTTGACCTGCAGCGATACGCCCTTGAGGATCTGCAGGTCGCCGAAGGACTTCTCGATATTCAGCGCTTCGATGACCAGATCCTGATTGCCGTTCTGCATCTCAACGCCCCCTCAACAGTTTTGCCGTGTAGCTGCCGAACAGCCGTCTGGACGCCGTGGCGGGGCGCCGGTCGGACTGTCCGAAGCGGCGCTCCAGCCAGCTCTGGAAGAAGCCCCAGAGGGTGGTCAGCAGCAGGAAGTAGATGGCCACCACCAGGTACAGCTCGAATACCCGGAAGGTCGCCGAGGTGATCATCTGGGTGCTGAGCAGCAGCTCCTGCACACCGATCACGCTGACCAGGGTGGTGTTCTTGAGCATCACGTTGAACTCGTTGCCCAGCGGCGGCACGATGATGCGAAAGGCCTGGGGCAGCACGATACGGCGCATCAGCTTGGCGAAGGTCATGCCCAGGGAGCGGCCGGCCTCGTATTGGCCCTTGTCCACCGCGGCGATGCCGGCACGCATGATCTCCGCCATGTAGGCGCCTTCGTTGAGGCCCAGGGCGATGATCGCGGCCTGCAGGTTGCCCGGTATCACCACCCAGCCCAGGTCCAGGTCCTCGAAGCGGAAGATGCCGCCCGCCGCCAGCGCCGTGTACAGAAAGACGATCTGCACCAGCAGCGGCGTGCCGCGCATCAGCCACACGTAGAAGCGTGCCGGTGCCTGGATGAACGGGTTGCTGGACAGACGCATCAGCGCCGCCAGCAGCCCGATCACGCAGCCCAGGGCCATGGACAGCACGGCGATCACGCAGGTCATCCACAGCGCGCCCAGGTACAGGTCACTGGGCTGCAGCAGGTATTGCCAGAAGATGTCCCAATTGAAATTCATCCACGTGGCCCTCAGTCCAGCTTGTCACTGGCGACGTGCCACTTGGCGAGCAATGCGGCGTAGCTGCCGTCGGCGCCCATGTCGTCGATGATCTGCTGCACCGCGGCGGACAGCTGCTGGTCGTCCTTGCGCACGCCGATGCCGGTGAGGATGCGCCCGAACGCCGGCACGCCTTCCTGGAACAGATCGGGGGCCATGGCCGCGTAGTAGCCGGCGGTTTCCACGGTGGTGCCATAGGCGTCGACCTGACCGATGCGCAGCGCCTGGAAGGCGTCGGTGTCGGTGTTGTAGGCCACCAGCTTCATCGGCGCCTTGCCGGCCTCTGTCAGCTTGTGGTTCTCGGCGTCGAGCAGGGTCTTGATGGTCGAGCCGTTGAGCACGGCGATCTTGTGGCCGGAGAGGTCATCGAGCGCCTGGATGTTCTTGGGGTTGCCCTTGGGCACCACCACCGACTGGCTGGAATACATGTAGTTGACGATGTCGATCACCTCGCGGCGCTCCGGCTTGTCGAACAGCTGGTCGACGATCAGGTCGCACTGGCTGGCCAGCAGCGCCGGCACCAGCCCGGAGAACGGCGTGACGCGCCACGACACTTGCTTGTCGCCCAGGCGCTTGGCGATCTCCATGCCCAGGTCGATGGCCAGGCCGGTGGGCTTCTGCGCAGCGTCGAAGGACACCAGTGGTGGCGAGTCCATGCCCGAGCAATAGGTCAGCTTGCCGACGTCCTTGAGGCGATCCGGCACGGCGGGTGCGGCCGTGGCCAGGGAAGCGGCCAGCCCCAGGGATACGGCGGCGACGAGAGAGCATGAAAGGCGCATGGTGGTACTCCGTTTGCTGTGATCGAAAGGGCAGCAGTGAAGTGGCAAGGGAGGCGACCGTCGGCGGTCGTCCGCTGGTTATTGTTCGCTTTGCAGAAATAGCGTCAGGGCCGGCAGGGTGCCCTCGATATGTTCGCGGAGCACCCGCTCGGCCAGGTCGGCGTCACGGGTGCGCAGGGCGGCCAAAATCTGCGCGTGTTCCTCGCGGCCGCTGAGCGGCTTCTCGCCGTGTTCGAGCCACAGGCGCATCGGCGCCTCGATCAGCGAGTAGAGCGCGACGATCTGCTTCATCAGCCGCGGGCGCTCGCTGATGCTGCACAGGTATTCGTGGAAGATGCGGTGGCGCACCACCCACTGGGCGGTGTCGTTGCGGCACTCGTCCATGTCGTCGAGCAGTCGCTCCAGCAGGATCAGGTGGCGCTCGGTGACCTTGCCCACCGCCACGCGGATCGCCAGGCCCTCGAGGGCGCTGCGCATCTCGAAGACTTCGTTCATCTGCTCGATGTCCAGGCCACTGACCACCGCGCCGCGGTTGGGGCGCAGGGTGACCAGGCCCTGGGCATCCAGGCGACGGAAGGCTTCGCGCACCGGCATGCGGCTGGTGCCGATTTCCGCGGCGATGTCCTCGGCTACCAGCCGGTCACCCTTGCGGTAACGGCCGGCGCAGATCGCCGCGAGCAGGAAGTTATAGGCCTCTTCTTCGGCGGTCACGGGTTGACGCTGGGCGTAGAGCGGAGCGGTAAGCATGCTGAGCTTCCTGAATAAATGTATCCAATTATCCGTTTAGTCAATGCAGCAAGAGGCGGGCCAGTCATCAGGCGCTGGGAAATTCGGCAGGTGTAACAGAGGGTTATGAGCAGCGGCCGGCGGCGCTTGCCAGCCTGGCTGCAGGGGAAGTGTCACCGAATGAAGCAGAGAGCAGGCGACGTGCGCCGTAATTGGGCGTTTTCGTGCCAGGGCGTGCAGCGCCTTTTGAGCAAGGCGATGTATGGGGGCGGGCACCGACGAGTTCGACGCCCGCGCTTGCCGTCAGCCTTTTCGGGCGTTTACCGGCGGCACCCGTCCGGCCCAGGGCTGAGCCTGTTCCAGTTGGGCGGCCAGAGCCAGCAGGGTGCCTTCCTCACCAAAGCGCGCGGCGAAGTGCGAGCCCAGGGGCAGGCCACCGCTGGTCCAGTACAACGGCACCGACATGGCCGGCTGGCCGCTGGCATTGAACAGCGCGGTGAATGGCGAGTAGCTGTGGAAGCGCTCGATCATTGCGGCCAGGTCGAGGCTGTCGTCGAAGGGGTCGAGGCTGCCGATCAGCGGCGGCTCGCGAGTCAGGGTCGGGGTGAGGATCAGGTCGAAGTCGCTGAGGAAGGCGGCCAGGCGCCGGCCCAGCATATGGATGCTGGCCACCGCGTCGGCATAGCGCGCGCCGCTGGTGCCGCCTTTCTCGCGCAGGATGATCCGCGTGCGCGGCTCAAGCTCCTCGGGGCTTACCGGGGTGCCGCGCATCTCGCCGAGCAGCCCGACGTAGCTGCTGGTGCTGGCACCGATGATATCGAACACCTGATCGAGAAAGGCCAGGGCGTCGACCGGCAGGGTAGCGTGCTCGACGCGGTGGCCGAGGGCCTCGCACAGTCTGGCGCTGTGGCGCACCGCGGCCAGCGCTTCCGGGCCGCTGGCCCAGGGCGCCAGGTGCTCGACCAGGGCGATGCGCAGCGGCCGTGGTGGGCGACGCAGGCTGTCGGCGAAGGGCTCGTGCTGCCAGGGCGCGGCGTAGGGGGCACCGAGGTCGGCGCCGGCGGTGATGTCCAGCAGTGCGGCGCTGTCGCGCACGGACACCGTGATCGCGTGGGCGGTGCTCATGCCGGCCCAGCCTTCGCCGGTCAGCGGGCCGCTGGGCATGCGCCCACGGCTTGGCTTGAGGCCGAACACCCCGCAGCAGGAGGCCGGCACGCGCAGTGAGCCACCGCCGTCGTTACCGTGGGCGAAGGGCACCACGCGGGCGGCGACCAGCGCCGCGGCGCCACCGCTGGAGCCACCGACGCTGCGCGCGGTGTCCCAGGGGTTGCGGGTGGCGCCGAAACGGGTCGACTCGGTGGTGTAGGAGGTGCCGAACTCTGGCGCCGTGGTGGTGCCGATGAACTGGCAGCCGGCCTCGCGCAGGCGGCTGACCACGGCGTCATCCAGCTCCATGCGCGCTTCGCCAAGGGCCAGCGAGCCGTTGCTCATGCGCGCACCGTCGAGCGGCGCGAACAGGTCCTTGATCAGCGTCGGCACACCGCGCAACGGGCCGTTGCCAAGTGTCGCCTGGCGCGCGCTGTCGTAGAGTTTCTCGGCTACCGCATTGAGCTGCGGCTCGACCTGCTCCAGCCGCGCGATGCTGGCTTCGAGCAGCTCGCCGGGGTTGACTTCGCCTTTGTCGACCAGCCCGGCGAGGCCGGTGGCGTCGTGTTGATCCATCAGGGTGTGAATGTCGTGCATGGCAAAACCTCGGCTATGGGGTAACACCCGCTGGCCTGCAGCGGGCAAAGGGAAATTCACGGGTGTGAGGCGAGCGCCGTGTCGCGCGGTCGGAGCAGGGCGGCCACCAGCCAGATGGCCGCGCCGGCCAGGCTGGCGGTGGCCAGCCAGCCGATGGCGCCGCGCAGGTCGTAACCGAGCGCCATGAGGGTGGCGACCGCCAATGGGCTGGCGAACTGGCCGATGTACAGGCAGGCGGTGAAGCCGCCCAGGCCGCGGCCACGGGTGCTGGCGCTCAGGGCGTTCATCACCGGGGCCATGGCGTTGGGCACCAGCAGGCCGACACCGAGGCCGTGGACGACCACCGCCACCAGCATGGCCTGGTAGCTCTGGGCGTGGATCAGCAGCCACAGGCCGGTGGCCATCAGCCCCAGCAGCAGGGCGTTGCAACCGGGGATGCCCAGGCCGCGGCGCAGCAGTGGCCAGGTCAGCGAGCCGCCGAGGCTGGCCAGCAGACCCAGTCCGGCGCAGGCGCCGATCAGCGTGCTGGAGGTGATGCCCATGCCGGCCAGCAGCAGCGGCGATTGCACCGGTACCACCACGGCCAGCACCATGCCGGCGAGAATCAGCAGATACCCGACCACCAGGCGCGGGATGGACACCTGCTCGTCGTCCGCCTGCACGCTGCTCGCCACACGCCGTGGCGGCTCCCAGAGCACACGCAGCATCGCCGGAACCAGCAGCAGCGGCAGCAGGTACAGGTAGAACGGCAGCCGCCAGGACTGCTCGCCCAGTGCGCCGCCGGCCACGAAGCACAGGGCGCCGACCAGGCCGATGCCGACCACCTGCAGGTTGACCAGGCGCATGCGGTCCTCGCCTTGCCAGTAGTCGGCGATCAGCGCCGCGCAGCAGGTCATGATCGCCGCTTCGGCGCAACCGAACAGCAGCCGCGCGGCGACGATCTGGCGCAGGTCATCGAGCAGTGCCGGCAGCACGCCGAGCAGGGCGTACAGCAGGGTGGCGATGATCAGCAGTGCCTTGCGGCCGATACGGTCGGCAAGCCAGCCGGCCAGCGGCGCGAACAGCGCGATGGCCAGGGCCGGGCCGGTTATCGCCAGGGGCACCAGCAGGTCGGCGCGGGGCTCGAAGGGGCCGAATTCGGCGCCGAGTTTGGGCAGGATGGGCGCGACCATCACCGAGCCCATGATGGTCAGGCTGCTGCCCAGTACCAGCACCAGGCCCTCGCGACGGGGCACGGCCTGGCGAGCGCCGCCCTGAGGTGAAACGGTCGATTCGATCGTCATGGCAGCCACCTCAGAAACTGTACGCAACGCGCAGGGCGACGTTGTAACCCTCGGTGCGGTTCTCGGCGTCGAACTCCTTGTAGGCATGCAGCCACACCGGCGGCAGGCCGGGTTTGAGAAAGCTCACGGCCGGGCCGACGGCGATGACCCGGGCGCGGTTGCCGTGATCGAGGTTGGGCGCGTCGTCGTCGCTGACCTGCTGGTAGTAGTAGCCGCCCAGGCCCAGCGTCCACGGCCCGACGTGCTGGCCCACGGAAAACTCGTGGCGGTACTCGGTGCCGCTGCGGTAGTCGGTAGCGTGGTTGCGGCTGTTGATGTCCAGCTGCTGGCTGGACGACACCTCGAAGCCGCCGTCGCTGAGCCAGGTGGCATTGAGGGCGGGGGAGAGGGTCCAGTGGTTGAGGCCGGGGGAGATCAGCCGGTTCCTGTCGTAGTCGCCGGTCGGCGCCTGGATCTGCAGGCGCGTATTGATGAACAGATTGCGGGAAATGTCCCACTGCAGGATCAGCGGAGTGATCTGCGTGTCGGCCTGGCGGAACACTTCCTTTTCCAGGCGTAACGGGCCGAACGGGGTAGCCACCTTGAGGCGCGCATCCATCTGGAAGAACGGTTGGGCGATGGCGAAGCCGTAGCGGGCGCCGAACAACTGCTGCTCGGTCATGCGGATATAGGCCACGCCAAGCGACAACACGTCCAGCGAGAAAGCGTTGCCTACCTTGTCGCCGTTGCGGTCCTTCTGCACGTTGGTGGAGTAGTAGGCCGCGCGCAGGCCCAGGGTGCCGTAGGGGGTAGACGGCGGTGACATGCCGGCACCGAAGTCGTAAACCCCGGCGGGCGTGGTGGGCGCCCCGTTTTCCGTGGCCTGGGCCTGGCTGCCGAGGAGCAGGGTGGCGCCGAACAGAACGGACAGATGAGTGAATGACGCACGGCGAACCGGCATGGCTGACCCCTTTTATTATTGTGTGGGAAGTCAGCCTAGGGACGCTTCAGGGTTCGCCGTTATCCGTTTTCGGCACAGTGTTGGCGAGCCTGACGCAAGGTCTCCGACGGCTTGCAGCCGAACAGCTGGCGATAGTCGCTGGCGAAGCGGCTCAGGTGCCAGAAGCCCCAGTTGGCGGCGATGGTCTGTACCGAATCGACCTCGCTGGCGTGGCGCAACTGACGGTGCACCGCGTTCAGGCGGATGGTGCGCAGGTAGGCCAGCGGGTTGATGCCCAGGGCTTCCTGGAAGCAGTACTGCAGCTTGCGGCGGCTGGCGCCGATCTGGTTGCACAGCTCGAGAATGTTGATGGGCCGCTCCGGATGGGCGAGGGCGTAGTCGCGGGCACGGTCGACCATGCGCCGGCGTGCGCTGGGCGGCAGCGAGTGGTCGCCTTCGGCGTCGATCAGCTCCAGCAGGTGCATGACGATGGCATCACGGATGGCACCACGGATCGTGCCGTGATCGAGCAGTGTGGCGACGGGGGCCTGCCTGTCGAGCACGCTGCCGAACAGGTTGATCAGCTGCTGCTGGTTGGCCTGGCCGAGCAAGTGGTAACAGCGAGACAGGCGCGTCAGGTCGAGTTCGCGCTGCTGCTGGTGCAGGGTGCGCTGCAGCGACTGCTCGTCGATGGCGATGCATACCGCGTCCAGCTCGCCGCTCACGCGCAGCTCCGGCAACCTGTCGCCGCGGCCGACCAGCAGGCTCGGCGCGTGAATCGAGTGGCCACCACAGTGCAGGTGCGGGTCGCGGCAGCTCAGCGGCATGGCGAAGGCAATCGCCCCAGGCCAGGTGGCCGCCTGCTTGAGCATCGCCTGGTTGGCGCGGTCGCGAATCAGCTGCATGCCATCGAGCTGCAGCTCGAGTATTTCACCGCTGAAACGCCCGGCGCCGAGCTGGTCGTAACGCAGCTGCCAGCCGGACAGTTGCGCATGCTCATCGACATCGTGCGAACGCCGATAGCTGATCGCCGAGGGCGGGACTGCCGGGGGCGTATCGGTTTGGGTAACCGCGAGACTGTGCATTTTCGAAACCTTCACTGGGGTGTCGAGGCTGTGTACCCAGCATGAGGCAATTTCCATTCCGTAAGTCAGGTTAATCATTAATAAAATTAACTTGTGCCGAAATGGGATAGCCGCCAAGACCCTCTGTGAACTGATCGAAGCCGCAGCCAGGTGCCCGGGTCGCACCATTGTCCGCAGGCATGACCGCTATGCACCGCGATCATTTGACCCGCCTGGCCTGAGTGCATAGGGTGGCGACCCGTTTTTCCAGACTCAAGGTCGCCCATGTCCGCTCGTGCCAAACTGCCGTTCACCATCTACCTGCTGGGTGCGACGATCTTCTCCCTGGTCACCGCCGAATTCATGGTCGCCGGCATGATGCCGGCCCTGGCCGAGGCGTTTTCGGTAAGCCTGGGCGAGGTCGGCAACCTGATCGCCTTCTACGCTCTGGGCATGGCCCTCGGCGGCCCGCCGGTGACCATGCTGTTGCTGTCGCGCGGCATCGGCAGCAAGCCGGCGCTGGTCGGGCTGCTGGCGGTCTACGTGCTGGCCGGCGCCCTGGCCGCGGCGGCCACCAGCTACCCGGTGCTGGCCCTGGCGCGGATCATCATGGGCGTGTCCAGTGCCGCGTGCATCGGCCTGTGCATGACCCTGTGCGCGGCGATGGTCGCCAATCAGGAGCGCGGTCGCGCGGTGTCGGTGGTGCTTGCCGGGCTGATGCTCTCGCCGGTGGCCGGCGTACCGCTGACCGCCTGGATCGAGCAGCACCATGGTTGGCGCGCCAGCTCCTGGGCGGTGGTCGGCCTGGCGCTGATTTGCACCTTGCTCGCCGCCATACGCCTGCCAAAGGCCGAGGCTGGCGGCGAAGCCCGCCTCGGCGAACAGATCAGGACCCTGCGCACCCGCCGCCTGTGGGGCGCCTACCTGACCAGCGGGCTGATCATCGGCGCCACCTTCGCGGCCTTCAGCTACTGCACGCCGATCCTTATCGAGGAGGTCGGCCTGGCGCCTGGCCAGGTGGCACCGATGCTGGCGCTTTATGGCGTGGCCAACCTGATCGGCAACATGCTGGTGGGCCGTTTCGCCGACAGCCACACCTTCACCGCGCTGGGCCTGGGCCTGATCATGCTGGTGCTGGCCATGGCCGGCTTCGCCCTGGCGGGCGATAACCTGTGGCTCAACCTGGGCTGCTTTATCGCCATCGGCCTGACCGGCGTGGCGCTCAACCCGGCGATGGTCGCGCGGGTGATGAAGGCCGCCGAGCCCGGCGCCCTGGTCAACACCCTGCACACCTCGGTGATCACCGCCGGGCTGGCGTTCGGCAGCTGGGCCGGTGGCGCGGCCATCGAAGCGGGCTACGGCCTGCGTGCGCCGCTGTGGGTCGGCGCCGCCATCGCCCTGGTGGGCCTGCTCAGCGTAAGTCGCCCGCTGGCCAGCGGCCGTGTGGCCGCCAGCCCTTGCACCTGATTGTCGCGCTCGTCTAAGCGGAGGCCAGGGGTAGTTGCACCCGGAACACGGCGCCGCCGCCGGCAGCATCCTCGACGCTGATACGCCCGCCATGGGCACGCACGATCTCCCGTACCAGGTGCAGGCCGAGGCCATGCCCGGGCTGTTCGGTCTTGCCGCGGTAGAAGGGCTGGAAGATCTGCTCGCGATCTTCCCGCGCCACACCAGGGCCCTGGTCGGCCACTGCCACGCTGGCATCGGCGCCGATGCGCAGGCTGATGGTGCCGACCCCGGCACCGTGCACCAGGGCGTTCTGCAGCAGGTTGGTGACCACCCGGCTCAGGGCGCTGGCCTGGCCCAGCACCCATATCGGCTGCTCGGGCGCTTCCAGCACCAGGTCGTCGCAACGGGCCAGGGCCAGGGGGGCGATGTCGAAAATCACCTCGCGGCCCAGGGCCACCAGATCCACCGGCGCGAACTCCATCTGCGGGGCCTGCAGCCGTTGCAAGTCGAGCAACTGCTCGGCCACGGTGGCCAGGCGTGCCAGGTCGATCTGCAGCATGGGTTTGATCGGGTGCGCGGGCATGCCGTCGAGGCGCGCCATCAGTACGGCGATCGGCATGCGCAGTTCATGGGCGGCGTCACGCAGGAAGCGGTCGCGGGCGTGGTAGGCCTTGCTGGAGCGCTCCATGGCCGCGTTGAAGGCGCTGACCAGCGGGCGAATTTCCCGCGGCACCGAGTCCTCGGGCAGGTGCGCATCGGGCTGCGAGATGTCCAGCGCCGCGGCGCGGCTGGCCAGCCGGCGCACCCCGCGCATGGCGCGCAGCACCACGATGGGCGTGGCGAGCAGGGTGAAGAGCAGCAGCGGTGTCAGGAAGTAGGGGCTCAGCAGCCCGGTGGCCTGGACGATCAGGCTGGTGAAGCTCAGATCCGCCACGCCGCCGACCATGATATGCACGCGTTGCCCCTGTATCTCCTTGACCTCGATGCGCATGGTCAGCTGGCGGTGTTCCGGCAGGGTGCGTATCTGCGAGATGCCGAGCACCGGCAGGTAGTTGGCCAGCTCGCGGTATTCGCCCGGCACGCGGCCGAGTTCGTTACGCCGCCCGTTGCCGTCGGCGATCACCACCCACAGGCCGGGGTTGGCCGCCTGCAACTGGCGTAACGGCTCGCTGGACGCGAAGACCAGCCCCTGGGGTTGCACGGCAATGGAATCCTCCAGGGCTTCGATCACCGCATCGTCCATGAAGGTGAACTGGTCGTCGATGATGTGATACAGGGTGCCGGCAATCGCCGCCATCAGCACCACCACCTGCATGATGCACAGCGACCACAGCAGGCGGCTGATCAACGACGGGTTATGGACCGTTTTCATCGGCTTTCCTTGAGCAGGTAGCCGACGCCGCGGATCACCGCGATCTCCACCCCTGCTTCGGCATCCTTGAGCGACCGGCGCAGCCTCGACACATGGGCGTCCAGGGCATTGGACTGGATCTCGTCGGCCAGGCCATACACCGCCTCGTGGAGGTTCTCGCGCAGCACCGTACGGCCCTGGCGGTAGATCAGCGCTTCGAGGATCAGCAACTGGCGCCGCGGCAGTGGCAGCGCCTGGCCGTCGACGACCGCCTCGCGGGCGCTGAAGTCGAACGACAGGGCGCCAAGCGTGGCGGTGGGCAGCACCAGCGTGGCCGGGCGCCGGGCAATCGCCCGCACCCGGGCCAGCAGTTCGTCGACGGCCACCGGCTTGACCAGGTAATCGTCGGCGCCGCCATCGAGGCCGTCGACCCGCTCGGCGATCTCGCCACGGGCGGTGAGCAGCACGATGGGCAGCGCCGGGCACAGCCGCCGGGCGGTGGCGATGAAGCCCACGCCATCGCCATCGGGCAGGCCGCGGTCGAGAATCAACAGGTCGTGCACGCTCAGGCGCAGGGTCGCCCCCGCCGCGGCCAGCGAGTGCACGGTATCGACCAGCAAACCGTGCCGGCCAAGCGCCTCTTGCAGGGCCTGGGCCATGGGCAGGTCATCTTCGACGAGGAGGATTCGCAAGGTGCATTACCGCGCGGTTATCGGAGCGGCACATAGTAGCGGAGCCGGGAAAATCACGGCGCAATGTTCAGGCAATGTTGCCGGGTGACCATCGGCTGCAACGGCCGACAGGGCCGCTGAGGCAAGGCGGCCGCCGCCCACGAGGCGCAGCGGAAACGCCGGGCCTGTGCACGCAACTTTCGGGCGGGTTGAGGCATGAATCGAACTTTCGTGGTCTTCGGGGCGCAGAACAGCGTGGGCGCGCTGGCCGCCCGTCAGTATGGCAACCAGGGGTATGACGTGGTGCTGGTGACCGACCATGCGCATTGCATAAAGGCATTGACCAGCGTGCTGGAAAGCGAAGGCATCGCCACCCGCACCTTTACCGGCGAGCTGGCGCGGCCGGAGCAGGCCAGGGCGATGATCCGCTCCATCCGCAGCAGCGTCGGGCCGATCGACGCCATGTACTACGGCCTGGACTGCAGCAATGGGCCAGCCCACGGTGATGATGCGGCCGAGCTGGGTTGCCTGAACCTGGCGGCGCTGGTCAGCGAGCTGCTGCCCGACATGCGCTCGCGCAAGGCCGGCGCCATCCTGCTCGACCAGGGCGCCGCAGACCTGTCGTGCGCCCACGGCGCCAATGCCCGGCTGTGCCTGCAATGCCTCCAGGAGGCGCGTGCCTGTGAAGGTGTGCAGGTGGGCACCCTCAGCCTCGGCGCCTTGATCGGCGGCCAGCGCGCCTGCTGAGCAGGCCACGGGCGGCGCCATTTGCGGTTGCCTCGCCGGCCATTGCCCGACAGAATCGCCGGCCGCTCGGCCAGCCCTGGCCAGTGTGCTATTCACGAGGCCGCTCTTGAACCCACGCCAATTATCCGCGCGCCTGGAGCGCGTCGCCGCCCAGGTGCCGGCCGGAGCGCGGCTTGCCGATATCGGCACCGACCACGGCTACCTGCTCGTCGCGCTGGTCAAGCGTGGGGTGATCAGCGCTGCGGTCGCCGGCGAGGTGGCGCTCACACCGTTGCGCGCGGTGGAGCGAAGTGTTCGCGAGAACGGCCTGGGCGAGCAGATCGCCGTGCGCCTGGCCGATGGTTTGGCGGCCATCGAGCCCGGTGACGGCATCACCGCCATCAGCTTCTGCGGCATGGGCGGCGAGACCATTCGCGACATCCTCGCGCGGGACAAGGGGCGGCTCGGCGGCAACGAGCTATTGATCCTGCAACCCAATGGCGGCGAGCAGCCGCTGCGCAGGTGGCTGATGGATAACGGCTACCGCATCCGCCACGAGGAAGTGCTGCAGGAAAACCGCTTCTTCTACGAGATCATCGTTGCCGAGCCCGGTGAACCGAGGCGCCATACCGACAGAGCGCTGTATTTCGGCCCGCTATTGGTGCAAGAGCGCAGCCCGGTTTTTGTCGCCAAGTGGCGGCGCCTGCTGCGTCTCAAACAGCAGACCTTGGCTGGCCTGGCCCGCGCTCAGCGGATCGTGCAGGATGAGGAACTGGAGCAGCAGGTGCGCTGGATCAGCGAGATGCTCGCCTCCGACGGTTGTGCACAGGCCTGAGCCCGCGCACAACCGCGCCGCTCAGTGGCCCAGACGAATGCGCTGATCCGCTACCGCCTCGATCAGCGCCTCGTCATGGCTGACCAGCAGCACCGCGGTGCGGCGTTCCCGGGCCGTTTCCACCAGCAATTCGATCATCTCCTGCTGGGTGATCAGGTCGAGGCGCGAGCTGGGTTCGTCGGCAAAGATGAACACCGGGTCGAGCAGCAGCACGCGCAGCAGGGAAAAGCGTTGCAGCTCGCCGCCGGAGACGTTGCCGGGGAGGCGGTTGAGCAGGCCGCCGTCGAGACGCAGGCGCGCGAGCAGGCCATCGATACGGCTGGCATCGAGGCGATGCAAATTCACCAGATCGGCCAGGCAGCGGCCCAGGGTGACGGTCGGCGGAAAGGCCGCCACCGGGTCCTGGTAGAGCTTCTGGAAGGCCACGCGTGGCGCCTCGCGGCGCTTGGTCAGGGTACCGCTGCGTGCCTGCATCAACCCGAGTATGACGTCACCCAGGGTCGACTTGCCGCAGCCCGACGGGCCGGTGACGCCGACCACCTCGCCAGGGCGCACGTCGAACGACAACCCCTCGAACAGCACGCGGTCACCACGCTCCACGGCCAGGTCGCGCACCTGTACCACTGGCTCGCCGCTCGACACCGACGGTTCATGGCGCGGCCAGCGTGCCGGGTCGGCGTTCAACAGGCGTCGGGTGTATTCATGGGTTGGCGCATCGAGCACCTGCGCGGCGCTGCCACTCTCGATGATCCGCCCCTTGAGCATGATCATCACCTGGCCGCCGAGCCGGCGCGCCACCTCGATATCGTGGGTGATGATCAGCAGCGCGCCGCCCTCGGCGATGCCGGCCTGCAACAGGCTGATCACTTCGCCGATACGCGCGCTGTCGAGGCCCTTGGTGGGTTCGTCGGCGATCATCACCTTGGCGCCGCCGGCGTGGGTGGCGGCGAAGGCCAGGCGCTGGGCCATGCCGCCGGAGAGCTGGAAGGGAAACTTCGCCTCGGCCTGCTCGATGCCCAGCTGCGTCAGGTCCTGGCGGCTTTGCTGACGGGATTCCTGAGCGTTTTTGCCGACCACGTAGCGGTAGGTTTCCGCCACCTGGTCGAGGGCGCGCATGGTCGGGTCCAGGCTCAGCCAGGGCTCCTGGGGCAGTACGGCGAGTTCACGGCCCCAGGCGGCACGCCGGCGGTTGGCCAGGCCGGATTCGCGCAGGCCACCGGCCAGTTCGATCTCGCCATGGGCCGAGAGCCCTGCCGGCAGGTTGCCGACGATGCCCTGGGCGAACAGGCTCTTGCCCGAGCCGGTTTCGCCGATGATGGTCAGCACCTTGCCGGGCCACAGGTCGATGGACAGCGGCTCGACCAGTTGCGCGGTGGCGGTACGAATTTCCAGGGCGCGGGTGCTCAGCAGTGGTTTCATGGCTTGCGCCCCCCGGCAATCAGCAGCAGTGACAGAACGATAAGAAAGATCACGGTGATCGGCAGGGCGATCACCGACGGCGCTTCGGCGAAGTACGGCAGCAGCTCGGTGATCATCAGCCCCAGCTCGGCGGTGGGCGGCTTGACGCCGACGCTGACGAAGCCCAGGGCGGCGATGGCCATGATCGCCGCGGCGGCGCCAAAGGCGGCGATGGTCATCAGCAGTGGCGCCAGTTCCGGCAACAGGTGGCGGCGGATGATGTATGCCGGGCCGAAGCCCAGCAGCTGCGAAGCCGCCACGGCTGGCGAGGCCAGCACGGTGCGCGCCAGGGCGCGGGTCATGCGGAAGTATTCGATCCACAGCACCAGCGCCACCGCGCCATACAGGGCGAGAAACGAGCCGGGGTAGATGGCCACGATCAGCAGTACCAGCAGCAGGCCGGGCAGAGCCAGAAACATCTCGGCCAAAAGGCCCAGGCCCTTGTCGACCCAGCCGCCTTTCCAGGCCGCCAGGATGCCCAGCAGCACGCCGGGAATGGCCGCGGTGGCCACGCTGACCAGCGCCAGGCCCAGGGACAGGCGCACGGCGGCGGCCAGGCGGGCGAGCATGTCGCGGCCCAGGTGATCGGTGCCCAACGGGTGGGCGCTGCTCACGCCGGCGAGAATCGCGCTGTAGTCCTGCTTGGCGATGTCCACGCCCCACAGCAGCGGCACGCCGATGGCAAAGGCGACCAGCGCCGCGAGCAGGGCGAGGCCGATGAAACGGACGGTCGCGCGCGGTGCGGGCGCCGCCTCGGCGATGGTGATTTCCAGGCTCATGCGGTTCTCCGGCGCGGGTCGATCAGGTGGTTGAGCAGGTCCACGGCGGTATTGAGCAGCACGAACATCAGCCCCATGGCCAATGCGGTGCCCTGCACCATGGGCACGTCGCGCTGGACGATGGCGTGCACCAGGCCGTGGCCGATGCCCGGCCAGGCGAACAGCGTCTCGACCACCACCACGCCCTCGATCAGGTACACCAGCTGCACGCCGAGATAGGTCACCACCGGCACGCCGATATTGCGCAGGCCATGGCGCATGAACACCTGGGCACCGCTCAGCCCCTTGAGGCGGCCGAAGGCAAAGTAGGCGGACGACGCCACCGCCACGGTGGCGTCCCGCGCGACCCGTGAGGAGACCGCCGCCAGGCCCAATGCCAGGGTCAGGGTAGGCAGGATGGTGTGGATGAAGCTGCCATGGCCGGCGGACGGCAGCACCATCAGCCATACCGAGAAGATCAGCACCAGAATCACCCCGAGCACGAAGTGCGGGATGGCGCGGGTGACCGTGCTGAGCAGCAGCAGGCCGCGGTCCAGCATGCCGCCCGGCCGCAGCCCGGCGAAAATGCCGATGGGCGGGCCGATCAGGAAGGACAGCAACACGGCGCCGACCGCCAGGCGCACGGAGCTGCCCAGTTCGTGAGCGACCATGTCCAGCACCGGCCTGCCGGTGACCAGCGAGTTACCCAGGTCGAGGCTCAGCAGGTCGCCGATCCACGCCGTGAAGCGCCACAGCACCGGCTGATCCAAACCCAGCTCGGCGCGCACCGCTTCGGCCGCCGCGCTATTGACCATGTCGTAGCCATAGCGCCCGGCGGCGATGCGATAGGCCGCATCGCCGGGCAACAGGCTCATCAGCAGAAAGGTCAGGGCGCCGATCAGCACGGCGACCATCACCGCCTGCAGCAGGCGAAAGCCCAGCAACCGCATCATGGGCGCCACCGCATGCTGCTCAGGCCGAAGGTGCGCTCGAACGGATCGATGGCGGCGCCTTCGACCTGCTTGGATACGGCAATGGACTGGCGATACCAGGCGATGGGAATCAGCGGCAGATCGGTCTGCACCAGGGTCATCAGCTTGTTGCGCAGCTGCTGTTGCTCGGCCGGGTCATCGCTGGCCAGCAGTTTGCTCAGGGTCTGGTCGAACTGCGGGTTGTTCCAGCCCAGCGGGCCCCATTCGGCGCCGCCGTTGCCGAAGTCGGCCATCAGGGTCAGCAGCGGATCGGGCACCAGGGCGTAGTTGCGCCCGTACAGGGCCAGTTGCAGCGTGCCGTCGTTGTGCGCGGCGGGGATGGCGCTGGCGTTGGTCACGGCGACTTCCACGTCCACGCCGACCTCACGCAACTGCGCCTGCAGGGCGGTGGCGATCAGCGGCAGTTCCGGGCGATCGGAGTAGGTGAGCAGCTTGAGCTGCAGGCGCTGGCCATCCTTTTCCAGAATGCCGTCGGCGCCTGGCGCCCAGCCCTGGGCGGCGAGCAGGTCACGGGCCGCCTGCGGGTCGTACTTCAGTGGCGGCAGGCTGGCGTCGTGCCAGGCCGGCACGCTGTCGGCGAACATCTGCGTCGCGCCGGTACCCGGGGCGCGCAGCACGGCAGCGGTGATGCCTTCGCGGTTGATCGCCAGGCTCAGCGCCTGACGCACCTCCACCGGCGCGGTGGCACCGCTGCCGGCATTCGCCGCCAGCACCAGCACGCGCGGCACCGGGCCCATCAGCACCTGCACCTTGGGGTTGCGCTGCAGGCGCGCGATGCTCGGCGGGTCGAGCTGGAACACCAGTTCGGCACCGCCACTCTCGGCCATCAGCGAGCGGGTTTCGCCGCGTCCGGCCCCCAGGTAGGTGGTCTTCTCGATGCTCGGCTTCGCGCCCCAGTAACCCTCGAAGCGCTCGGCGGCGAGACGCTGGGGCGGTTCCAGCAGGGTCAGTCGATAGGGCCCGGTGGCGATGATCTGCTTGACGTTGTCGTCGGCGTCATAGGCCGCGCCGGGCAGGATGTTGGTGGACGAGTGAGCCAGCAGCGCGGCCAGTGGCTTGAAGGGTTTGCTGAGGGTGATCACCACCTCATTGCCACTGGCGCTGATCGCGGTGATCGGCGCGTCACGCAGCATGCCGGGCTTCTTGCGCGCCGCCTCCAGGGCATGGACGGCAACGGCGGCGGTGAGGTCGCTGCCGTCGTGGAATTTCACGCCCTGGCGGATCGCCAGGGTCCACTGCTTGCCATCGTCCGACAGGCTCCAGCGCTCGGCCAGGGCAGGCAGCGGCTGGCCCTTGGCGTCGGCCTCGAGCAGGGTTTCGGTGATCTGCATGCGCTGGAAGATAAACCCGGAAATCGCCGGGTCCAGCCCGCCGATCTCGAACGGCGCGACCACGTCGAACACGCTTTCTTCGGCGGCGACAGGGCCGGCTGTCAGCGTCAGCCAGGCGGCGAAGGCACCGGCGAGCAGTGAGAGGCGAGGGCGGTTCCTGGAGTGCATGGGCAGGTCCTTGGCGAGTTTCGACGAGGGCAGGGCGTCGCCGCGCTGCCCAATGAGAAAAATGGGGGCGGGTAATATAGTAATGTTATGTTGTATCGTCTAGCGAAGAGTGATTCGCATTGCGCCGTTGCGGGCCTGCCCAGGCATGCGAAGCGAGGGAGCTGCTGCGCTCAGCGCGGTGATGAATGCTTTCATCGACCGGCTGTTTGCGCGGCCCTGGCGGCTGATGCGGTGGCAGATCCGCCCCCGTTTCTGCCTGTCATATACAGAATGCTCGGAGCAAACGCCCGCCTCAACGGCCAGTGCCCAGGCGCTCAAGGCATCCCGCGCCGCCAAGGCGATCTTCTCGTGAGGGCGGGTTACGGCGGCACGCGCCGTCAGGCAGTCCGCGTCAGTGCAATGGCGTCGGCACCGGCCGGGAAATGCAGCCGGCCGGAGGTGTCGTTGGCGGCACTCCAGATACCTTCAGCGACATCCGTTGTGGCTGTCACTGCGGCGAGTTGGCCGAATCCCGCGAACACCTCATGGGCGAGGGGTTCGTAGGGCTTCGTGATCAGGCCCTGCATGCGCTGCTGGCCGTTGGCGGTGAAGCTCGTGGAAGGTCCGTAGCCGGGCTCGACCAGTTTGACCCGCACGCCCACCGCCTTGAGTTCATGCTCCAGGGAAGCCGTGAAGCCTTCGATAGCGGTCTTGCTGGCCGTGTAGGCGGCCACGAGGGGGAACGGGGACAGCGTAGCGCTGGATGTGACGTTGACGATCGTGCCGGCTCCGCGCTCGCGAAACTGCGGGATCACTGCCTGGCACATGGCCATTACACCAAATGTATTGGTCTCGAAGATCTCCCGTACCGTGGACATTGGGGTGGCTTCGAATGCACCGAGCAGGCCAATGCCGGCATTGTTCACCAATACATCAATGGGGCCAGCGGCCTCCAAAGCCCGGCTGATGCTCTCGGGCTGGGTGACATCCAGCGGCAGGATGCGCAGGTTGTCCGAGGCTGGAATCAGGTTCGTCCGAGGGGCCCGCATGGTAGCGATGACCTTCCAGCCGTTTGCCAGGAAGTGACAGGCGGTTTCCAGGCCATAGCCGGACGAACAGCCAGTGATAAGTACAGTCTTCATTCGTGCTCCGAGGTGGGTATTGACTCGAAGGGAACGATAAGAAAGGCTATCCGGATTATCGATATCAAATAATCCTTATTTATTTAGTGTTAGTCCATGATGAGTGACCCTCTTTCCGAAGTTGTGCGGCTGCTGCACCCGCAGGCTGTATTCGCCAACCTGATCAGCGGCAAGGGTATCTGGGCAGTGCGCTACTCCGAATTTGGTAAGCCCAGTTTCTGCATCATGCTGGAAGGCAGTTGCCGCCTGGCCGTGGATGGTCATGAGCCGATAACGCTCAGTGCCGGCGATTTCGTGCTGCTGCCCACGACGCCCGGCTTCACGATATCCAGCTTCGCCGCCGCGTCCCCGGTTCACATGGATCCCGACAACGTGCCGGAGGGGCAGGAATTGCGCTATGGCGAGCAGACAGGCTTACCCGACATGCGCTCATTGGGTGGTTCGTTCGTATTCGACTGCGCCGATCCGGGCTTGCTGGTGTCGCTGCTGCCAGAAGTGGTGCATGTGCAGGGTTCGATGCGGCTGGCGCAGCTCGTGCAGATGGTGGGCGAGGAGACCGCAGATGGGAAACCAGGCGGCGATTTCATGCGTACCCGGCTGGCCGAAATGCTGCTCGTCGAAGCCATGCGTTCCACCACATCGGGAAGCGCCCCGCCGGGCCTGCTCCGTGGATTGGGCGATGAGCGATTAGCAACCGCGTTGAAGCAGATGCATGCACATATTGACCAGCGCTGGTCGGTTGCCCAACTTGCCAAGATCGCTGCGCTATCGCGATCCAGCTTCTTTGATCGATTCACGCGGACGGTCGGGGTCGCGCCGATGGAGTACCTGCTCTCGTGGCGGATGGAAATCGCGAAAGAACTCCTGCGTCGTGGCGAATCGTCCGTTTCGGAGATCGCCGAACGCATCGGCTACGGCTCGACCAGCGCGTTCAGCGTGGCATTCACCAGGCATGTCGGACAGCCACCCAGCCACTACGCGCGCGCAGTGTGAGTGCGCCTGTCGATCGAGGAATGGAAGGGCCGCGCATTCGCCCAATCTCCCAAGGCACCCCGCCGGCGCATCATGGTGGTGGCGATCTGCGGCCTGCGCCGCTGTTCGGTCATCGGCTTCACGGCACTAGGCTGAGCCCTTGCCATTCGCTATGAGCTAGAAAGCATCCAGTGCACTACAGAGACCTGCCTTCTCAACAGGCTCGTTCTCAGCTTTCCAGCGGGGCTTAATCGCTCCAACGCGACCACGCACCCTCCACTATCCAATAGGATCAGCTCGTAGTCCTGACCCGCCTTTGGCGTGAAGCGAAAAGCTCTGCTGGCAGCTATAGGAATAGCCACCAGACACGTAGCCCGTGCTCTGGAAGTTCATGGCGAACGGCTTGCCTGCCGGTACTTTCAGTTCGCTGCGCGCAAGCCCTTGCCCGCCGACCTCGCGGCGACTCGCGGGCATGCCCAGGTCGCGGCCGTTGTTCTGTTCGGTAAAGCCAGACTGGGACACGGCCATCACCCCAGCCCCAGGGACACGCCAGTCGATGCAATCGCTGCTCGGTACGCCACGCGCCATGCCGTTGGTGATGACGCGCAACCGTGCAGTATCACCTGATCCCGGTTCCACATAAGCCGTGGAGTAAGCACGGATATTGGCAATGTTGCCGCAGGCACTGACGGCCAAAGCCAGGCCTGCTATCAGAAACGCTCTCATGGAAATCCCTTTTTCGAGTGTTAACGGCCAGCGGTGGGGCTCTGCAAATTACCAGATGTGGCATCCAATGTTCAGCCTGTCGACTTTCCGACACCCAAAGAAAAACCCCTGACTTTCGCTAGGAAAATCAGGGGTTTGTTTGGTGGAGCCGGGGGGATTTGAACCCCCGTCCGCCAGTTCTCCACTGTCGGTACTACATGCTTAGCCGTGTCTATTGAGTTAACCCTCAGCCGCCCGACGGGCAGGGTGCATTGGGCGAGTTGTGTAAGTTTTAGCCACTTCGTCCACAACGTACTACGCGGCGATCCTGTTCTGCATGACAATCACTTCGGGTTTACAGGCATCCCCTAGTGATCGCTGGAGCCGAAGCTACCAGAAGGACTAGTCGCGCCGCTTACGCAGCGAGAGCGTAGCCCTCGTAGTTTTCGTCATTGGCAACTATAGAAAGTTGCAACAGTGGATTTACGACTTCTGTTACCAAGTCGGCATGCACCTCGAGCTTCGCTACCGGCGTCGAATCCTAATCGGCCCCGAAACTGCAAGGCGTGCAGTGTACGTCAAAAGGGTTGGTGGCGTCGACCCGGATGTACGCTGCACGCTGCAATCAGGCCGGCATTGGTGCCGGCCTGACGGGCAATCAGCTGGTCGCGCCGCTGCCATCATCACCCGGTGCGTCGAGCAGCTGCAGAGCGCGCTCGGCGTGGGTACCGCAGGCTTCCAGGTCGCCAGCAGCCTGGGCGTCGGTGGCTTGCTTCTTGGCTTCTTGGACCTGCTGCTTGAGTGGCTCGGGCAGGGTGGCCTTGGCGGCCACGGCATTGTCGAGCTTCTGCAGGTTGACGGTGCACAGGTCATCGGCTGCGAATGCGGGTGCAGCCAGAACGGCGGCGATGACGAACATGGATACGCGCTTCATGTGGTAATCCTCTCATCACGAATTGAGCCCCGGTGCCGCCCTGGTTCAGGGTGAGGAGAGCCGGGAGCGACCAACCCAAATCATTTGGGCTTAGTGAAGCTGACTGGCCTTTCGCAATGACGGTTCAGTGTTTTTCTGGTGGCGTATCGCCTGCCTCAAAAGGGTGCAGCGTCGACCGGGTCGGCATGCACCAGCACTTCGGCCTGGGCGAATTCGCCGCGGATGGCGTCTTCCACCTGCTCGCACAGGGCGTGGGCCTCGTTGAGGCTGAGGCTGCCCGGCAGGTCGACGTGCAGCTGCACGAACCAGCGGGTACCGGAGAGGCGCGTGCGCAAGTCGTGGATACCGATGACCCCGGGCACCGCGCAGGCCAGTTCGCTCATGCGCGTACTGACGTCAGGGGCCAGTTCCTGATCCATCAGCACGCTGGTCGACCGGCGGGCGATGCTCACCGCGCTCCACAGGATGTAGGCGGCGATGCCGATGGCGAACAGTGCGTCGCCCTGTTGCCAGCCCAGGTAGGCGAGCAGCAGGGCAAGGAGGATGCCGCCGTTGAGCAGCAGGTCGGAGCGGTAGTGCAGGGAGTCGGCATGGATCGCCGTGGAGCCGGTCTTGCGCACCACGTGATGCTGGAACAGCAGCAGGGCGACGGTCAGCGCCATGGACAGCGCCATCACCGCGATACCCAGCGCCTGGGCGGTCAGCGGTTCCGGCTGGCGCAGGCGCTCGAAGCCCTGCACGGCGACCAGGATGGCGCTGGCACCGATGAACAGCGCCTGGCCCAGCCCGGCCAGCGCCTCGGCCTTGCCGTGGCCGTAACGGTGATCGTCGTCGGCGGGGCGCAGGGCGATGTTCACGGCGATCAGGTTGAGCAGCGAGGCGGCGCTGTCGAGCAGCGAATCGGTAAGGCCGGCCAGCAAGCTGACCGAACCGTTGGCCCACCAGGCGACGGCCTTGCACAGCACCAGGGTCAGCGCCACGCAGAGTGCGGCGGCGGTGGCCTGGCGCATCAGGCGGGCGTGCTGGCGGTCGAGGGTCATGGGTGATCCATGGGGGGGCGGCAGGGGTGAGCCCGTCATTGCTGACGGGCTGCGCGGTGAATCAGGCCGCAGGACGCAGGCCATAGGCTGCCAGCTGTTCGACGCTGCCGCTGTGCTGGATCAGGCGCGGGTCGTCGAGTGGCAGGTTGTGCCCGGTCTGGGTTTCGATCAGCGCCTTGAGCTTGGCGGTGTCGACCTTGCCGTCGGCATCCACCACGTTCTTCAGCGACTGGGTATCGACCTGGGCGGTGGCTCCGCCTGGCAGGTAGATGGCGCCGGTGGCGAAGTCGACGCCAAAGGCGATCAGGCCGGGGATCACGTAGAAGAGAATGCCGATGGCGTTCAGACCAGCGACCAGGGGGTCGATGCGGCCTTCGATCTGGCCGCGGCGATCGGGAAAGAAGATGGTGCCGCAGGCGGACAATTGAGTGACCAAAGTAACGGCGAGAACGCCGCCGATAACGCGGGATTTCGTGCGCATCGAGCACCTCCAGAAAAAGTGGACGCCACTATAGCAAGGCGAGCATGGCAAAGCTGCTACGGCGCAGCAACCGGCAGCTTTCGACGTTATACGACCGGGCGAAGGTGGGTGCGGTTCGCCGTATAATCGCCGGCCTGAACTGGAGCGCCGATGAACAGCCTGCCGATCGATTCCCTGCTGCCCGACCTGTGCCGCGCCCTGGCCGAACGCGACGAAGTGGTGCTCGAAGCGCCGCCCGGCGCCGGCAAGACCACCCGCGTGCCATTGGCCGTGCTCGATCAGCCGTGGCTGGCCGGGCAGCGCATCATCATGCTCGAGCCGCGGCGCCTGGCGGCCCGCGCCGCCGCCGAGCGCCTGGCCGGCGAGCTGGGGGAACAGGTCGGCGAGACCGTGGGTTATCGCATCCGCCTGGACAGCAAGGTGGGGCCGAACACGCGCATCGAGGTGGTCACCGAGGGCATCCTCGCCCGGCGCCTGCAGGACGACCCGGCGCTGGAAGGCGTCGGCCTGGTGATCTTCGACGAATTCCACGAACGCAGCCTGGATGCCGACCTGGCCCTGGCGCTGACCCTCAATGGCCGGGCGATGTTTCGCGGCGCCGACAGTGGCGAGGCGCCACTCAAGGTGCTGCTGATGTCGGCGACTCTGGAGGGCGAGCGCCTGGCCGGGTTGCTGGGCGACGCGCCAGTGCTGCGCAGCGAAGGGCGCATGTATCCGGTGGATATTCGCTGGGGTGCCCCCTGGCAGGCGGGCGAGTGGCTGGAGCCGCGGGTGCTGCAGACGGTACTGCAGGCCCTGGACGACGAGCCGGGCAGCCTGCTGGTATTCCTGCCCGGTCAGGCGGAGATTCGCCGGGTGGCCGAGCAACTGGACGAAGCGCTGGCCGGGCGAGGCGACGTGCGCGTCTGCCCGCTGCATGGCGAGCTGGAACTGTCGGCCCAGCGCGCAGCCATCGAGCCGACGCCGGCGGGGCTGCGCAAGGTGGTGCTGGCCACCAACATCGCCGAGACCAGCCTGACCATCGACGGCGTGCGCGTGGTGGTCGACGCCGGCCTGGCGCGGGTACCGCGTTTCGACCCGGGCAGTGGCATGACGCGCCTGGATACCGGGCGTATCTCCCGCGCCTCGGCCACCCAGCGCGCTGGGCGCGCCGGCCGCCTGCAACCGGGTGCCTGTTACCGGCTGTGGTCCCAGGCCCAGCACGAGCAATTGCCTGCATACAGCGCGGCGGAAATTCTTCAGGCCGACCTGGCGGGCCTGGCACTGCAGTTGGCGCGCTGGGGCGTCGAGGTGGGTGAACTGGTCTGGCTCGACCCGCCGCCCGCGGCCGCCTACACCCAGGCGCGTGATCTGCTGCAGCGCCTCGGGGCACTCGACGAGCGCGGTGTGCTGACCGCCCACGGCCAGGCCATGGCCGAGCTGCCGGCCCATCCGCGCATCGCTCATCTGTTGCTGCGCGGCCAGGCCCTTGGCCTCGGTAAGCTGGCCTGTGACCTGGCGGCGCTGCTGGGTGAGCGCGACATACAACGAGGCGGCGGTGCCGATCTGCACAGTCGCCTGGCGCTGCTGTCGGGCGAGAGCCGGGCCGCGCGCGGCGCTCAGGGTGGCGTGCAGCGAGCCCGGCAACTGGCCAAACAGTTTCAGGGTTACTTGCGCCGGGTTCCGGTCAGCGAGCCGGTCAGCGATCCTGAGCACGGTCGCTGGTTGGGCGCGCTGCTGGCTTTCGCCTACCCGGATCGCATCGCCCGTCAGCGTCGCGAGGGCGGCGCCGACTATCGCCTGGCCAATGGCCGCGCCGCGCAGTTCGCCGAGGCAGATGCCTTGATGAAGCACGCCTGGCTGGTGGTCGCCGACCTGGGCAGTCGCCAGGGCCAGCGCGAGGAGCGCATCTATCTGGCTGCCGAGCTGGAGCCGGCGCTGTTCGATTCGGTGCTGACCGAGCAGGTGAGCAGCCTTGACCTGCTCGAATGGGACGAACGCGAAGGTGTGCTGCGCGCCGAGCGGCAGCGCAAGGTGGGTGATCTGGTTCTGAGCTGCGAGGCGCTGCCGGGACTGGATGCCGAGGCGCGCACCACGGCACTGCTTGGCCTGGTGCGGCGCAAAGGGCTGGCGCTGCTGCCGTGGACGCCGGAGCTGCGCCAGTGGCAGGCGCGGGTGATGCTGCTGCGCGGGCTCGATCTGCAAAACCAGGCAGCCAGCGATTGGCCCGATGTCTCCGATGCGGCGTTGCTGGCCAGCCTGGAAACCTGGCTGGCGCCCTACCTGGGCAAGGTCACCCGGCTCAGCCACTTCGGCAATCTCGACCTGCACGCGATGCTGCAGACCCTGCTGCCCTGGCCGCTGCCCCAGCGCCTGGACGAATGGGCGCCGCGCAGCCTGCCGGTACCGTCCGGCTCGCGCATCGGTCTGGATTACAGCGAGCACCCGCCGGTGTTGGCGGTGCGCCTGCAGGAGCTGTTCGGCCTGGCCGAAACGCCGCGCATCGCCAATGGCCGGCAACAGGTGCTGCTGCATCTGTTGTCACCAGCGCGGCGACCGGTGCAGGTGACCCAGGACCTGGCCAACTTCTGGCGCACCACCTATGCCGAGGTGAAGAAGGATTTGAAGGGCCGCTATCCGAAACACTACTGGCCCGACGACCCACTGATCGCCGAGCCCACGGCGCGAGCCAAGCCTCGCAAGTAGCGGCCCGCGCCGTGCTTTTACGGCGCGAACGGTGGCGCCTCGGCCAGCTCGATCAGCAGCGGACGGTCGTCTGGCGCCTCACGCAGCAGGCTTTGCAGGTGCGCGTGGTCGCGGGCGCGTTCGGCCAGGCAGCCGAAGCCGCGGGCGATGGTCAAAAAATCCGGGGTATGGATGTCCACACCCAGCGGGGTGATGTCGCGGCGCTGCATGTAGCGCTTGATCTCGCCATAGCCCTGGTTATTCCACAGCAGCACGATGATGCCGACCCGCGCTTCCACGGCGCTGGCCAGCTCCGGCAGGGTGAACTGGATGCCGCCGTCGCCCATCAGGCTGATCACCGGGCGCGTCGGCTCCGCCAGCCTGGCGCCAATCGCCGCCGGCAGGCCATAGCCCAGGGTGCCGTAGCCGGTGGAGGCGTTGAACCAGCGGCGCGGGCCGTCCAGCTCGACCAGGTGGTTACCGCTGTACACGGTCTGCGTCGAGTCGCCGACGAAGCGCGCCTCGGGCAGCACCTCGAGAATGCAGTCGAACAGGCGGCGATAGTGGGCCCAGCCGCTGAATTCCTCGGCCAGTTGTTGGCGAACCAGGCTGGCCCGTTCAGCCCCTGGGCTCTGGCCATCCCGGGCGCGTTGCGGCAACTGGCCCAGCAGCGCCTCGATGGCCAGACCGGCATCGCTGTGGATGGCCAATGTAGGCGGGTGATTGCGCTGCAATTGCTCGGCATCGATATCGATACGGATCAGCTCGCCGCCGATCCTGAAGTTGCCGTCGAACACCACGTCGTAATCGGTCTCGCCCAGCTCGGTGCCGATGGCCAGTACCAGGTCAGCGTCCAGCGCCAGTCGGCGTACCGGCGGCAGCGACTGGTTGCTGCCGATCAGCAGCGGGTGGGCTGCCGGCAGCAGGCCCTTGGCGTTGATGGTCAGCGCGGTCGGCGCATCCAGCGCCTCGGCCAGCCGGCGCACCGCCTCGGGCTGGGCGATGCAGCCGCCGCCGATCAGCAACAGTGGGTGCCGGGCCTGGCGTAGTCGCTGGGCCGCCTGTTTGATCAATTGGGCTTGTGGCGCTGGGCGTTGGGCGACCAGCCGTGGTTGCACGCGCAGGTGGTCGGCGGGGCGGTGATCACGTCCAGCGGCAGTTCGATATGCACCGGTCGTGGCCGCTGGCCATCGAATACCGTAAAGGCGCGGGCCAGCACCTCGGGCAACTCGTCGACGTTCATCAGCGTATGGCTGAACGCACAGACACCGGCTACCAAAGCACGTTGGTCTGGCAGCTCATGCAGGTAGCCGTTGCCGCGGCCAAGGCGTTCACGTTCGTTGACGCTGGAGATCACCAGCATCGGGATCGAGTCGGCGTAGGCCTGGCCCATGGCCGTGGCGATATTGGTCATGCCCGGCCCGGTGATGATGAAGCACACGCCGGGCTTGCCGCTCACCCGTGCATAGCCGTCGGCCATAAAGCCGGCGCCCTGCTCGTGGCGCGGCGTGACGTGGCGGATGCCGCTGCCCGGCAGGCCGCGATACAGCTCGATGGTGTGCACGCCGGGAATGCCGAACAGGGTGTCGACGCCCCAGGCCTGCAACTGCTTGACGAGAAATTCACCGCAGGTGGTCATGCTGGCTCCTAGGTGATGGATCTGACGGTGCCGGCAGCAGCGCCGGCACCTGCAAGGGGGTTGGCTCAGGCGAGGCTGGCGGCCCGCGCCTGGGGGCGGCTCAGCAGGCTGCCGATGACGAAGGCCAGCAGGCCGACCGCCAGGCTGTAGTAGATCGGCGTATTGGCTTCCAGGCCATCCTTGAACATGAATGCCAGGGCCGTCGCGCAGCCCAGGGTCATGCTGGCGATGGCGCCGCTGGTGGTGGCGCGCTTCCAGTAGATGGCGCCGAGGATGGGGATCAGGATGCCGCCCACCAGCAGGTTATAGGCCAGGGTCAGTGCACCGATCACGTCATTGACCACCAGGGAGATCGCCAGCACCACCAGGCCGGTGAGCAGGGTGAACAGGCGGGCCGTGCCCAGGCTCGACGGGCGACCGCCGCGCAGCTTGGGCAGCAGGTCTTCGGTCACCGTGGTCGAGGCGGCAAGCAGGCCGGCGCTGGCGGTGGACATCATCGCGGCCAGGGCGGCGGCGATCACCAGGCCGCGAATGCCGTCCGGCAGGGCGCTCTGCACGATCGCGGCGAAGGCGTTGTTGGCATTGGCCAGGTCAGGCAGCAGCACCTTGGCGCACATGCCGATCAGCGCGCCGACCAGCCCGTAGAGCACGCAATACACCCCGGCCAGGCTGCCGGCCACCCGGGCCACCTTTTCACTACGAGCGGTGAACACCCGTTGCCAGATGTCCTGGCCGATAAGGATGCCGAAGAAGTAGATCAGGAAGTAGGTGAGGATGGTGTCGTAGCCGATGGTGGTCAGGCTGAAGGCGCTCGCCGGCAGCTTGGCTACCAGGTCGTCCCAGCCGCCGACGCGGTACAGGCAGATGGGCAGCAGCACGAACATCAGGCCGACCGTCTTGATCGCGAACTGCACGATGTCGGTCAGCGTGAGCGACCACATGCCGCCGATGCTCGAGTAGGTCACCACCACGCCGCCGGCGATCAGGATGGCCACCCAGAACGGCAGGTCGAACAGCACCTGTAGCACGGTGCCGCTGGCCAGCACCGAAACCACGGCGATCATCAGCGCGTAGGCGAACATCACCACCGCGCTGGCCTGGCGCGCCGCCGGCGTATAGCGCCGCTCGAGGATCTGGGTGACGGTGAAGATGCGCAGCTTGAGCAGCGGCTTGGCCAGAAACAGGTTGAGCACGATGATGCCGGCGCCCAGGGCGGCGCACAGCCACAACCCGGAAATGCCATGCACGTAGCCCAGGCGCACGGTGCCGACGGTGGCGGCGCCGCCCAGCACGGTGGCGGCCATGGTGCCCATGTAGAAGGCCGGGCCGAGGTTGCGGCCGGCCACCAGGTAATCTTCCTGGCTGCGCGCGCGGCGCATGCCATACCAGCCGAGCAGCAGCATGCCGGCGGCGTAAATCAGCACTACGGATATATCCAGGATCATGTGTTTCTCCAGCGCCTGTCACGATTCTTGTCAGGGTGGCGCCATGGCGCCGACCTTGTTATTCACCCCCGACAGCCGTCGGGTAGTGGTGCTTGGGCAGTGCGGCAGGGCCGCGCGGAGCGAAGTGCGCTCCATGACCCGCGAACGGGTAACGCGCCACGGCGGGCTTCTGCTGGCCCGCTCGGGTTGTTCGGTGATGTGAAACCGGGGCTACCGGGCGAGCGCGTGGCTCATTTGCGCACCACGCCCGGCAGTACGCAGAGCATTTCGTAGAGCAGGTTGGCGCCGAGCAGCGAGGTGTTGCCGGTGGTGTCGTAGGGTGGAGAGACCTCGACCAGGTCGCAGCCGATCAGCTTCAGGCCGTGGCAGCCGCGGATGATTTCCAGCGCCTGGATGGTGGTCAGGCCGCCGACTTCCGGGGTGCCGGTGCCGGGCGCCCAGGCCGGGTCGATGCCGTCGATATCGAAAGACAGATACACCGGGCCGCCGTCGACCTTGGCGCGCACCTCTTCCATCAACGGGGCGAGGGATTTGTGCCAGCACTCTTCGGCCTGCACCACGCGAAAGCCCTGGCGGCGGCTCCAGTTGAAATCGTCGGCGGTGTAACCCTGGGCGCGCAGGCCGATCTGCACCACGCGCTGGCTGTCGAGCAGGCCTTCTTCCTGGGCGCGGCGGAAGGTGGTGCCGTGGGCGATCTTCTCGCCGAACATGTGGTCGTTCACATCCGCGTGGGCATCGACGTGTACCAGGCCGACCTTGCCGTACTTCCTGTGCATGGCGCGCAGGATCGGCAGGGTCAGGGTGTGGTCGCCTCCCAGGGTCAGCGGGATGATGTCGTGCTCGAGCACGCGGTCGTAGTGCGCCTCGATGAGGCGCACGGCGTCGAGCAGGTTGAAGGTGTTGATCGCCACGTCGCCGATGTCGGCCACGTTGAGGGAGTCGAAGGGCGCAGCGCCGGTGGCCATGTTGTAGGGGCGGATCATCACCGATTCGGCGCGGATCTGCCGTGGCCCGAAGCGGGTGCCGGAGCGCAGGGAGGTGCCGATATCCAGGGGAATGCCGACAAAGGCGGCGTCGAGCTTGTCCAGCTCCTCGGTTGCCTGCACGTGGGGCAGGCGCAGCATGGTGGCGATCCCGCCGAAACGGGGCATTTCGTTGCCGCCCAGGGGCTGGTGGAGGGAGTTGTCCACGGGGGCCTCGCAGTTCTTGTGGTTGTCGTGGCCCGATTCTGGTCAGGGTTGGCGGCGGGAAGAATCCGCCGTGGCAAATAATCAGTTCAGAAATTCCTAAACTAAACGCCAGGCTTTAGCATGTGTCCGCTTCCGCCACCGTCATGGTTTTCCGATGCCTGATCTCAAGCTGCTGCGCCTGTTCGCCTGCGTCGTGCGCCACCAGGGCTTTGCCGCGGCGCAGCAGGAGCTGAACCTGTCCACCTCGGCGATCAGCACCTACATGAGCCAACTGGAGGCGCAGCTGGGTTTCGTGCTCTGCCACCGCGGGCGCGGTGGGTTCAGCCTGACCAGCAAGGGCGAGCTGTTCCACCAGGAAGCCCTGCGGCTGCTGGCCGAACTGGAAGGCTTCGAGCGTTATTGGGCAGCGCTCAAGGGCGAGCTGCGCGGCACCCTGAACCTTGGCGTGCTGGATTCGACGGTCAGCGATCCTTCCCTGCCGCTGGCCGAGGTGATCGGTGCCTACAGCCAGGAACACCCGGCCGTGCACCTGCACCTGGCGGTGCTCAGCCCGGCCGAGTTGCAACTCGGCGTGCTGGAGAATCGCCTGGACCTGGCCATCGGCGCCTTCTCGGTGCGCACCAACGGGCTGATCTACCAGGCGCTGTACCGCGAGCAGCACTGGCTGTATTGCAGCGACCGGCACCCGCTGTATACCCAGCGGCAGATTCCGGCAGAAGTGATCACCCAGCAGCGCATGGTCGGCCGCGGCTACTGGAGTCAGACCGAGCTGGCGCGCCACGGCTTCAAGCACAGCGCGGCAACGGTGGAATCGATGGAGGCCCAGCTGATTCTGGTGCTGTCCGGCGCCTATATCGGTTATCTGCCCGAACATTACGCCCAGCAGTGGGCGGAGCAGAAGCGCCTGAAGGTGCTGCTGCCCACCACCTTCGGCTACCAGGCCCCCTTTACCCTGGCGCTGCGCCGCGGCCGCTCACGCGAGCCGCTGATCCAGAGCTTTCGTGATCGCCTCAAGGCGCAGCTCAATCATGGCTAGGGCCACCAGGGCGACGGGCGATAGCAAACATTACAGCAGGCCCTGCCCCATATCCGTGGGAGCGGGCGGGGACCCCTGGTCCATGCCCGCGATTCGGGCGCATGGCGCCCTCCCACAGGGGCCTGCGTTCGGCCGTAGGGTGGGCCGGGCGGCGATCCGCTTCAGCCCACCATCTGAGCGCAATGCATCCCCGCTCAGCGCACCAGGCAAGGCTTCTTGTTATCGAAGGTCCAGCCGCTGATCAGGTACTGCATGGCCACCGCATCGTTGCGCGCGCCCAGGCCCATGCCCTTGTAGCACTCGTGAGCCTTGGCCACGGCGTCCATGTCCAGCTCCACACCCAGGCCCGGCTTTTTCGGCACCTGCACCAGGCCGCCCTCGATACGCAGCGGCTCCTTGGTCAGGTGCTGGCCGTCCTGCCAGATCCAGTGGGTGTCGATGGCGGTGATCTTGCCCGGCGCGGCGGCTGCCACGTGGGTGAACATGGCCAGGGACACGTCGAAGTGGTTGTTCGAATGCGAGCCCCAGGTCAGGCCCCAGTCGTTGCACATCTGCGCCACGCGCACCGAACCCTGCATGGTCCAGAAGTGCGGATCGGCCAGGGGAATGTCCACCGATTGCAACTGGATCGCATGGCCCATCTGCCGCCAGTCGGTGGCGATCATGTTGGTCGCGGTGGGCAGGCCGGTGGCACGGCGGAACTCGGCCATCACCTCGCGGCCCGAGTAGCCGTTCTCGGCGCCACAGGGGTCTTCGGCGTAGGCGAGCACGTGGTGCTGGTCGCGGCACAGGCGGATGGCTTCGGCCAGTGACCAGGCACCGTTGGGGTCGAGGGTGATACGTGCCTCCGGAAAACGCTCGGCCAGGGCGGTGACCGCCTCGATTTCCTCGTCGCCACGCAGCACGCCGCCCTTGAGTTTGAAGTCCTTGAAGCCGTAACGCTCGTAGGCGGCTTCGGCGAGGCGCACCACGCCCCTGGCGTCCAGCGCTTCCTCGTTGCGTGCCTGGAACCAGGCGTTGTCGGCATTGGCTTCCTGGCGATAGGGCAGGTCGGTCTTCTGGCGATCGCCGATGTAGAACAGGTAGCCGAGCATCTCCACGGCATCGCGCTGCTGGCCTTCGCCGAGCAGGGCGGCAACCGGCACATCCAGATACTGGCCGAGCAGGTCGAGCAGGGCGGCCTCCACGGCGGTGACGGCGTGGATGGTGATGCGCAGGTCGAAGGTCTGCAGGCCGCGGCCCCCGGCGTCGCGGTCGGCGAAGGCCTGGCGTACCTGGCCGAGGAGTTTCTGGTAGTGGCCGATTGGTTGGCCGACCAGCAGCTGGCGGGCGTCTTCCAGGGTCTGGCGGATGGCTTCGCCACCTGGCACTTCACCGACGCCGACATGGCCGGCGTTGTCGCGCAGGATCAGCAGGTTGCGGGTGAAGAAAGGTGCATGGCCGCCGCTCAGGTTGAGCAGCAGGCTGTCATGGCCGGCCACCGGAATGACCTCGAGGGTGGTGATGACCGGGGTACCTGCATGGGTGTTGTTATTGTTCATCGCGTGGTTCCTTTGCCGTTGTTGGCGTTGCGGTTGGTATGGCTGCCTCGCGGCGCAGTACCTAAGATAACGTTATCATGATATTCAGATAACGTTATCATTCAAGCGGAAATTTAAGGTGCGATGCATGCCCATGTGCTCATAGACGTAGGATGGGTCGGGCCGCGCAGGTGCAACCCATCAATGGTTTTATGGGGTTCGCAACGCTTCCGCGGGCATGGACAGGCGTCTCCGCCTACTCCACAGTTCGTAGCCCGGGTCGAGCGCAGCGACACCTGGGGCATGGCGGCCCGGACATTGCAACCCTGGGTATCGCTTCGCTCAACCGCAGGCTACGAGAGGCGGTTTTGCCTTAGACGGTGCTGGCGCGCTCGATGATCGCGAAGCCGGTATCCACGCTTGGCTCGGCGGGCTGGCCGCGGAAGCGGCGTAGCAGGGCTTCGGCGACCTGATTGCCCATTTCGGTGGCATTGACGCTGACGGTGGAAAGGGCCGGATTGGCGAACTGGCCGTTGAGGGTGTCGCCAAAACCGAGTACGGCGAGGTCGCCCGGCACGTTCAGGCCGCGGGTAGCTGCTTCGGCCAGCACGCCGAGGGCGACGGTGTCCGAACTGCAGAAGATCAGGTCGGGTCGCTCGCCGGCATCGAGCAGGTTGGCCAGGCCCTTGCGGCCCACTTCCCAGGTCGCCGGTAGCGGCAGCGTCTGCACCGCCACGGCATCTACACCGAGCATATCGAGGCGCTGGATCACCGCGTTGCAGCGACGTAGCGCGCGGGGGTCGTCGACGCCGATCACCGCCCAGCGTTTGTAGCCGCGAGCAAAGAAGTGCTCGGCCACGGCGGCGCCGACCTGTTCGTGGGAAAACCCCACCTGCATGTCCAGGCCGTCGTCGCTCAGGTCCCAGGCCTCGACCACCGGGATGCCGGCGCAGGCCAGGCGCTCGCGGCTGGCCCGGGTATGGAAGGTGCCGGTCAGCACGATGCCATCCGGGCGGCGACCAAGGATGGCGGCCAGCAAGGCTTCTTCCTGCTCCGGCACATAGCCGCTGGGACCGACCAGAGTGTGGTAGCCGGCCTCGGCGAGGCGATCCATGATCGCCTGCACCACGCTGGCGTAGATCGAGTTGGCGATGGTCGGCAGCACGATGGCCACCAGGCGGCTCTTGCTGGTGGCCAGGGCGCCGGCCATCAGGTTGGGCACGTAGCCCATGGCGCGCACCACTTCGAGCACGTGTTGGCGGGTGGCGTCGCTGACCAGTTCCGGGCGCTGAATGGCCCGCGACACGGTGATCGGCGACACGCCGGCCTTGAGCGCCACGTCCTTGACCGTCACCGGCAAGTCGGCGAGGTCACCGCGGTCTTTGGCCAGTTCTCTGCGCGATTTTCTTGCCACGGGCTGGTCTCGATGTGGAATGCAGTGAAAGAGCCGAAGGTTACGGCAGCCGCGCGGCGTTGTCGTCGGCACGCAGCATATACAGACGGAACACCACCACGGTGGTGAACAACTGGCAGAGGCCGAACAACACGTCCAGCAGCAGGCGCCCGGCCGGTTCGCTGGCGATATCGGCGGTCCATAGGCCGGCCAGCCAGGGCGGCAGCATAACCAGCATCACGCAGGTGAAGATCGGCCAGAAGTGCCCATGGGTCAGCTGCAGGCTTTGGTGCAGGGCCTGCAGCGGGGTGAGGCCGCGCAGCACCAGCAGGTAGTCGGCGAACACCAGCCGGACCATCAGCCATAGCCCCGGCAGGACGAACAGCGAGATGCCAAGCATGATCGCCAGGGTGCCGATGCCCGCCAGCAGCACGAAGCGCGGCCACAGGCTCAGGCTCATGGCCAGCAGCGCGCCCTTGCCGGGTTGCTCGCCTCGGCTGCGGGCGTCGATGAACAGGATCAGCGCCGCGCTGTACAGCGGGTAGAAGAACAGGCCGAGCAGCACCTCATAAAGTGGCACCTTGGCGGCGGCGACCAGCACTTCGAGCTGCAGGCTCACGAAGGCTTCGAGCAGCAGCAAGGGCAGGCAAAGGAGGAGGATCTGCAACAGGTTCTGCCGGAAGAAGAACCAGGCGTCACGCAGGGCGTCGAGGGGACTCATGGGGGGTCGCAGCCAGAAAAAACAGGCCGCCATGATACGAGCGTGACTGGCCCGCCACCAGCGATGACGTTCGTCGCCGCCGGGGCGCTGCCTTCGACCTGCGGGGGCTGGGCTGGCATACTGGCCGCCGTGCAACCCGCGCGAGCCCTTGTGAGGATGTCCGGTGAAGAAAATTGCCGTGTTCGCCGACGTACAGAATCTCTACTACACCGTGCGCCAGGCCTATGGCTGCCACTTCAACTACACGGCGTTGTGGAACGAGCTGGCGGCGGGTGGCGAGATCGTCGCGGCCTATGCCTATGCCATCGACCGCGGCGACCCCAAGCAGCAGCAGTTCCAGCAGATCCTGCGTAACCTCGGCTTTACGGTGAAGCTCAAGCCCTACATCCAGCGCAGCGACGGCTCGGCCAAGGGTGACTGGGACGTGGGCATCACCCTCGACGTGATGGACGCCGCGGCGGACGTCGACAGCGTGGTGCTGGCCTCCGGTGACGGCGATTTCGACCAGCTGCTCGAGCGCATTCGTCAGCGCCACGGCGTCGAGGCCGTGGCCTACGGCGTGCCCGGGCTTACCGCGCAGTCACTGGTGCGCGCGGCCACTCGTTATGTGCCCATCGAGGGCCATCTGTTGCTCAAACACTGAGGCGTTACGTGAAACCCATCGCTGTCATCGACTTCGAAACCACCGGCATGTCGCCGGCCCAGCAGGCGCGCGCCACCGAGATTGGCGTGGTGATCATCGAGGGCGGGCAGATCACCGCCCGCTACCAGAGCCTGATGAACGGCGGCGCCTGGGTGCCCCCCTTCATCGAGCAGCTGACCGGCATCAGCAATGCCATGGTACGCAGCGCGCCGCCCGCCGCCGAGGTGATGCACGAGGTCGCCGAGTTCGTCGGCGACATCCCGATGCTGGCGCACAACGCGTCTTTCGACCAGAAGTTCTGGGACGCCGAACTGGGCCTGATCGGTCGGACCCGGGTGCAGCATTTCGCCTGCTCGCTGCTGCTGTCGCGTCGCCTGCTGCCGGGGGCGCCGAGCCACAAACTCGGCAACCTCAATCGCTGGGCGCGGCTGCCCGATACCGGCAAGGCGCACCGGGCGCTGGCCGATGCGGAAATGGCCGCCAACCTGACCCTGCACCTGTGCAGGGTGCTGCGCGAGCAGCACGGCCGCAGCGCCGTGGATCATGATTTCCTGCGCCAGCTGCAGGGCCTGTCCGCCGCCAAGGTGCGCGCCTTGCTCGCCGCGTAGCTCGACGTCGAGCCGGGCCGGGTGTCCGCTGCGCTGCAACGGCTGCGCGATTGCTACCCGGACGCGCTAAACTGCGCGGCATCTCCACTGCCCACCACGTTGCCCGCCATGACCTTCGCTTCCCTCGGCCTGATCGAACCCCTGCTGCGCTGCCTAGACGGCCTCGACTACAAGACCCCGACGCCCGTCCAGGCCGAGGCCATCGGCCCGATCATCAGGGGTCGCGACATCATGGCCGCGGCGCAGACCGGCACCGGCAAGACTGCCGCCTTCACCCTGCCGATCCTGCAGCGCCTGATGATGGAAGGCCCGGTGGTGGCCAGCAATTCGGTGCGTGCCCTGGTGCTGGTGCCGACCCGCGAGCTGGCCGAGCAGGTGCAGCAGAGCGTGCAGACCTACTCGCAGTTCCTGCCGCTGCGCAGCTATGCGGTGTATGGCGGGGTGAGCATCAATCCGCAGATGATGAAGCTGCGCAAGGGCCTCGACGTGCTGGTCGCCACCCCCGGCCGGCTGCTCGATCTGTACCGCCAGAACGCGGTGAAGTTTTCCCAGTTGCAGGTGCTGGTGCTCGACGAAGCCGACCGCATGCTCGACCTGGGCTTTGCCCGCGAGCTGGACGACCTGTTCGCCGCCCTGCCGAAGAAGCGCCAGACCCTGCTGTTCTCGGCGACCTTTTCCGAGGCCATCCGTACCCTGGCCAAGGAGATGCTGCGCGACCCGCTGAGCATCGAAGTCAGCCCGCGCAATGCCGCCGCCAAGTCGGTCAGGCAGTGGCTGATTCCGGTCGACAAGAAGCGCAAGGCCGAGCTGTTTCTGCACCTTTACCACAGCAGGGAATGGTCCCAGGTGCTGGTGTTCGCCAAGACCCGCAAGGGTGTCGACGAACTGGAGCAGGCGCTGCTCGCCGAAGGCATTCGTGCCGACTCGATCCATGGCGACAAGCCGCAGCCCACGCGCCTGCGCGCCCTGCAGCGCTTCAAGGCCGGCGAAGTCGACGTGCTGGTGGCTACCGATGTGGCCGCCCGCGGCCTGGATATCGACGACCTGCCGCTGGTGGTCAACTTCGACCTGCCCATGGTCGCCGAGGATTACGTGCACCGCATCGGCCGTACCGGTCGCGCCGGCGCCACGGGCCAGGCGGTGTCGCTGGTCTGCGCCGACGAGGTGCAACTGCTGTCGGCCATCGAAGCGCTGACCCAGCAGATCCTGCAGCGCGTCGACGAACCGGACTTCATCCCCGACCACCGCGTGCCGCAGACGGTCGCCGGCGGGCTGGTGGTGAAAAAACCCAAGAAGCCGAAAAAGCCCAAGGTGGTCGGCGGTGGCAAAGCCGGCGGCCTGGGCCGCTGGATGGAAAGCGACGAGCCTGCCGCACCGCGGGTCAAGGCCGTCCGCAAGGTACCGAGCTTTGGTGGCAAGCCGAAGGGCGGGCGTTAAAAGGGCTGATAGCTATGCTGATAGAAGATATGTAGTTAATTATTGCTATATTATGTTTTATTGATAATTTGCCTAAATTAGCTAGAGATTCTTATGGACGCCGTTCGCAACCCTTACTCACCAGGTGCAGGTACTCGTCCTCCCGAGCTTGCCGGCCGTGATGCGCTCCGCGAACAAGTGCGGGTAGCCATTGCGCGAATTCGCGTTGGCCGGCCCGCTAAAAGCGTGATTATGGTTGGGCTGCGCGGCGTCGGTAAGACGGTACTGCTGAACCAGATGCTGCGCGATGCTGAAGCAGAGAGCATTCATACCGTCTATGTCGAAGCCCCTGAATCTCGCTCTCTGCCAGCGATACTTGCCCCTCAGTTACGGATAGCTTTGTTGCGACTGAGCCGTGTGGAGGCTGCCAAGGATGCTGCCATTACCGGGCTACGTGCGCTTGCAGGTTTTGCCAGCGCCCTGAAGGTGAAGTTCGGCGATATTGAAGTGGGTATCGACTATGAGCCTGAAGCAGGTCTTGCGGACAACGGCGACCTTGAGGGGGACCTGACTGCTCTGCTGGTACAGCTTGGTAGGGTGGCCAAAGCGGCGGGTACCGCACTGGTTATTTTTGTGGATGAGCTGCAGTACGTTGCGGAGGATCAGCTCGCAGCATTGATCACTGGGCTGCATCGGGTTTCTCAGCTAGCCTTGCCGGTTACCCTTGTTGGCGCTGGCTTGCCCCAGCTTCGAGGTCGTGCTGGCAATGCCAAGTCTTACGCCGAGCGGCTTTTCGATTATCCGGAAATCGGCCCGCTAGAGCCGCCACAAGCGCGGTTGGCTTTTGTAAAGCCTGCGCGGGATGAAGGCGTTGTGGTTGATCCCGATGCTGCCGATAAGGTCGTTCAGGTCACGCGCGGCTACCCGTACTTCATTCAGGAGTGGGGCAGTAGCGCCTGGGATGCGGCGAGTGACGATCACATCAGCTTGGCTGATGTCGAGAGTGCTTCGCTCTATGCGGTTGCCGCCCTCGATGAAAGTTTTTTCCGAGTACGATTTGACCGAATGACCTTGGCCGAGAAGATTTATTTACGTGCCATGGCTTCGCTTGGAGAAGGGCCACATCGCTCAGGTGACATAGCCGCCGCCCTGGGACGTACGAGCCAGTCACTCGGGCCTGTCCGTAGTGCCCTCATTGGCAAGGGCATGATCTGGAGCCCTACCCACGGCGATACAGCATTTACCGTACCGATGTTCGATCAGTATATGTGCAGGATCATGCCGGGCGAGGATTGGAGGCCCAAACCTTCCGGCTCATAGCCTGAGGGCTTCAGATGCTCTGCCCGATCTTCCACAGCACGCCGCTCGGGTCGAAGACGATGAACTCGCGAATGCCCCAGGGCTGGTCTTCGGGGGCGATGGTGCGCACGCCGAAGCGCTTGCCGATGTTCTCCTCCTGCACATGAGCCCACCAGGCCTGCACGTCATCGACCATCAGGTGCATGACGAAATTCTCCGCCTGCTCCTTCACGTAGAAGTTCTGCAGCACAAAGGCGCAGTGCTCGCCGTGGCTGAAGTAGCTCATTTCATCCGTGTGCCACGCCGCCTTGAAACCCAGGGCGGTGTAGAAGGCCTGGCTCAGTGGATAATCCCTGGCGGGAACGAAGGTCTTGAGTTGCAAGCTGGTGAGCATGGGATTTCCTGTTCCTTGGATTATCGGGTTCTGGCCCGCAGCCAGCGCAATATGCCCAGGCCGGCCACGCGGCCGCTGGCGAAGCAGGCGGTGAGCAGGTAGCCGCCGGTGGGCGCTTCCCAGTCGAGCATCTCGCCGGCGCAAAAGGTGCCGGGCAGGGCGGTCAGCATCAGGTTGGCGTCGAGGGCTTCGAAAGGCACGCCGCCGGCGCTGCTGATCGCCTCTTCGACGGGGCGTGGCTGGCACAGGGTGATGGGCAACGCCTTGATGGCGGCCGCCAAACGCTGAGGATCGGCGAACTGCTCGGCAGGTGTCAGCTCGCGCAGCAGCGCCGCCTTCACGCCGTCCAGGCCGGCCTGACGATGCAAGTGCTTGGCCATGGAGTGCGCGCCACGGGGTTTGCTCAAGGCCTTGCTCAATACGTCTTCACTGCGTTGCGGCAGCAGGTCGAGATGCACCGTGCAGCTGCCGTCGCGGGCGATGCGCTGGCGAATCCCCGCGGACAGGGCGTACACCAGGCTGCCCTCGATGCCGGTGGCGGTGAGCACGAACTCGCCTGGGCGCGGCGCTTCGCCCGGCAAACGTAGCGCCACGTTCTTCAGCGGCGCGCCGGCGAATTTCTCGCGCAGCAACGGGCTCCACGCCTCGACATCGAAACCGCAGTTGCTCGGTTGCAGTGGCGCGACGGGCACGCCAGCCTGCTGCAAGTGCGCTACCCAGCTGCCGTCGGAGCCGAGCCGCGGCCAGCTGCCACCGCCCAGGGCCAGCAGCACCGCATCGGCGCGCACCGCACGCTCACCCTCGGGGCTGGCCACGCGCAGACTGCTGTCTCCGTTCCAGCCCAGCCAGCGGTGCCGGGTATGCAGCTGCACGCCGGCCTCGCGCAGGCGCTTGAGCCAGGCGCGCAGCAGCGGAGCGGCTTTCATGTCGATTGGGAAGACGCGGCCCGAGGTGCCGACGAAGGTGTCGATGCCCAGACCGTGGATCCATTGGCGCAGCGCATCGGCATCCAAGCTTTGCAGCAGGGCATGGATTTCCCGCTCGCGCTCGCCATAGCGGCCGACGAAGGCCGGGTAGGCCTCGGAATGGGTGATGTTCATGCCGCCGACGCCGGCCAGCAGAAACTTGCGGCCCAGCGAAGGCATGGCGTCGAAGAGGTCGACCCGCACCCCGGCGAGCGCCAGGGTTTCGGCGGCCATCAGGCCGGCAGGGCCGCCGCCGATGATGGCGACCGAGTGGGCGGTGGGCGGGAAAGAGTCGGTCATGGCGGCATCGGCAGGGCAAAGGGCGAAGTTTACCCGAGCCCTCGCTGCTGCCATACCCGCGCGGCACTGTGGTGGAGGATGCCGTGGCGGCGGGCCAGGGCGTGGCGGTCCTGGCTGTAACCGCCGCCGATAACGCCGACCACAGGAATGTCGCGGCCCAGGCAGTGGTTGAGCACGGCCTCGTCGCGAGCCGCTACGCCGGCATCGGTGAGCTGCAGGTAACCCAGGGCGTCGTCCTGGTGCACGTCGACGCCGGCGTCGTAGAGCACGATGTCCGGCTGGTACAACGCCAGCAGGTAAGCCAGGGTATCGTCGACCACCTTGAGGTAATCGGCGTCGCCCATGCCACGGGGCAGCGGGATGTCCCAGTCGCTGGTGGCCTTGCGTGCCGGGTAGTTCTGCTCGCAGTGCAGGGAGACGGTGACCGCGTCGGGTACGTCCTCCAGCAGTCGCGCGGTGCCATCGCCCTGGTGCACGTCGCAGTCGAAGATCAGCACGCGTCCGGCCTTGCCGCTTTCCAGCAGGTAGCGGGCGATCACCGCCAGGTCGTTGAAGATGCAGAAGCCGGCCGGGTAATCGTAATGGGCATGGTGGGTGCCGCCGGCCAGGTGGCCGGCCAGGCCGTATTGCAACGCCTGCTCGGTGGCCAGCAGCGAACCGCCAACGGCACGTACGGTGCGCTGTGCCAGCGCCGGGCTCCAGGGCAGGCCGAGGCGGCGCCCGTCTTCATGGCTCAGCGCGCCGCTCAGGTAGCGCTCGATATAGGCGGGGCAGTGGCAGAGGGCGAGAATGTCCGCCGGGCAGATCTGCGGGCGCAGCAAATCCTCATCCCGGGTCAACCCGCTGGCCACCAGGTGGTCGCGCAGCAGGCGGAATTTCTCCATCGGGAAGCGGTGGCCGTTGGGAAACGGTGGGCTGTAGTCGTCGTGGTAGATCAGCGGCAGGGGCATACAATGGCGGCCATTGGGTGAACCTGAGGCAGTATGCATGAGAAGCGAGAAAGGAGGAGCAGAGCTGCAGACGCCGCGCCTGCATCTGCGCGCCTGGCGTGACCAGGACCTGGACGAGCTGGCCACGCTGTGTGCGGATCCGGCAGTGATGCGCCATTTCCCGGCGCCCCTGAGCCGCCAGCAGAGCCAGGCGTTGCTCACCCGCCTGCAAGCGCACTTCGCACAGCACGGCTTCACCTTCTGGTCACTGTGGCACCGCGAGGATGGTCGCTTCGTCGGCATGACCGGGCTGGCCCAGGTCGGGTTCGAGGCGAGCTTCACGCCGGCAGTGGAGATCGGCTGGCGCCTGTCGCCGGCATTCTGGGGGCTGGGCCTTGCCAGGGAAGCGGCGCGGGCCTCACTGGATTTTGCCTTTACGCGCCTGGGGGTGGATCGCGTGGTGGCCTTCACCACGCTGAGCAATGCACCGTCGCAGCGGGTGATGCAGGCCCTCGGCATGCAGCCGGCCGGCGAGTTCGAGCATCCGGCGCTGGCCCCTGGGCATCCGCTGCGCCGACACCTGCTGTACGAGATGCCCCGTGGCAAATGGCCGAAGCAGGGCTGACCTGTCGTCAGTGACACCACGGCGCGATTCCTGAGCGCCGGCAAAGGCATTACCATTCACCGTCCGCGCAGCCCGCGCGGTTCGCAGCATTGCCCTGGGTAGGGCTCGTGGAGAACCGTTATGAGTCAAGTCCTGCAAGAGTTGGTGGCACTGCTGAGTCTGGAAGCCATCGAGGAAAACCTGTTCCGTGGCGTCAGCCAGGATCTGGGCTTTCGCCAGCTCTTTGGTGGTCAGGTGCTTGGCCAGTGCGTGTCGGCGGCCACCCAGACGGTCGAGGCCGACCGCCATGTGCATTCGCTGCACGGCTACTTTTTGCGCCCAGGCGACGCCGCCTTGCCGGTGGTCTATCAGGTCGACCGGGTGCGTGACGGCGGCAGCTTCAGCACCCGCCGGGTAACGGCGGTGCAGAAGGGCAAGGCGATCTTTACCTGCAGCGCCTCGTTCCAGTATCAGGAAGAGGGCTTCCACCACCAGGTGCAGATGCCCGACGTGCCGGGCCCCGAAGGGCTGCGTTCGGAAACCGAACTGGCCAGCCTGGTGGCCGACTCTCTGCCACCGCGGGTGCGCGAGCGTGTGCTGTTCGACAAACCCATCGAGATTCGTCCGGTCACCGTCGACAACCCGTTCGCGCCCCAGGTCAGCGAGCCGGCCAAGTACGTGTGGTTCCGCGCCGATGGCGAGCTGCCCGACACACCGGCCATCCACAAGTACCTGCTGGGCTACGCCTCGGATTTCAACCTGCTGACCACCTCGATGCTGCCCCACGGCGTGTCGGTGTGGCAGAAGTTCATGCAGGTGGCCAGCCTCGATCACTCCATCTGGTTCCACGGCAACCTGCGCATGGACGACTGGCTGCTCTACGCCATGGACAGCCCCTGGGCCGGCAACGCCCGCGGCTTCTCGCGCGGCAGCGTATTCAACCGCCAGGGCCAGCTGGTCGCCTCGGTGGCCCAGGAAGGGTTGATCCGTTTGCGCGAGGACTGGCGCTGAGGTGGGGCCGTGATCAGCCGCTAGCGAGCAGTTATGCTGCGGCCTCGATTCCATGCTTGCCGGAGGGGCGATGAGCCTGCAGCGCTACACCCATTGGGTTTTCGACATGGACGGCACCCTGACCATTGCCGTGCACGATTTCGCCGCCATTCGCGTGGCGCTGGACATCCCGCCCGACGACGACATCCTCCATCACCTGGCCGCCTTGCCACCGGAGGTGTCTGAGGCCAAGCACGCCTGGTTGCTCGAGCACGAACGCGAGCTGGCCATCGCCTCACGCCCGGCTGCTGGCGCCGTGGCCCTGGTGCGTGGCCTGCACGCCCGTGGCCTGCGCCTCGGTATCCTCACCCGCAATGCCCGGGAGCTGGCGCTGCTGACCCTGCAGGCCATCGGCCTCGACGATTGCTTCGTGCCGGACGACATCCTCGGCCGCGACGAGGCGCCGCCCAAACCCGACCCCGGTGGCCTGCTGCACCTGGCCGATCGCTGGCAGGTCGCAACCCGGGACATGGTGATGGTCGGTGACCACCGCCACGACCTGGCCTGTGGCCGTGCGGCCGGTACCGCCACGGTGCTGGTCAACCTGCCGAGCAATCCCTGGCCGGAGCTGAGCGATCATTTCGTCGCCGATTGTGCGGCCCTTCAGCGGCTGGCCCTGGGGGTCGCCGCGGGCTGACAGCAATTGCTGCCGGCCTGCAGATCCTCGAGGATCGGGCAGTCGGGGCGGTGGTCGCCCTGGCAGTGGTCGACCAGGGTCTGCAGGGTATCGCGCAGGGCTTCGAGCTCGGCGATCTTGCCGTTGAGCGCCTCGATATGCTCCACCGCCAGGGCCTTCACATCGGCGCTGGCGCGCTCGCGGTCGTGCCACAGCGCCAGCAGGCGGCCCGACTCGGCGAGCGAAAAGCCCAGGTCGCGGGCGCGGCGAATGAAGCGCAGGCGTTGCAGGTCATCCTCGCCGTACTGGCGATAGCCGCTTTCGCTGCGTCCGGCGCTGGGCAGCAGGCCGATGGCTTCGTAGTAGCGGATCATCTTGGCGCTGAGCCCGGTGTGCTTGGCGGCCTGACCGATATTCATCGCGTTATTCCTCGAAATGGCAGGGGCGCCAGGTTTTCAGCAGCAGGGCGTTGCTCACCACGCTGACGCTCGACAGCGCCATGGCGGCGCCGGCGAGTATCGGGTCGAGCAGCCCAGAGGCCGCCAGGGGAATACCCACCAGGTTGTAGATGAACGCCCAGAACAGGTTCTGGCGGATCTTCGCGTAGGTACGCCGGGCGATATCCAGGGCTGCGGGCACCAGCCGCGGGTCGCCGCGCATCAGCGTGATACCCGCCGCCTGCATGGCCACGTCGGTACCGCCGCCCATGGCGATGCCGACATCCGCTGCGGCCAGGGCCGGGGCGTCGTTGATGCCGTCGCCGACCATGGCCACCACGCCCTGTTCTTTCAGCTCGCTGACGATACGCGCCTTGTCCGCCGGCAGCACCTGGGCATGCACCGAGTGGATGGCCAGGTGGCGGGCGACGGCCTGCGCGCTGCCCGGATTGTCGCCACTGATCAGATGGCTGTCGATCTGCCGCGCCGCGAGGGCGGCAATGGCTGCGCGGGCGCCATCCTTCAGGGTGTCGCCAAAGGCGAACAGTGCCAGCACCCGGGGCATTTCGCCCGGTTCGATCAACCAGGACAGGGTGCGGCCCTCGGCCTCCCAGTTGCGGGCTGCCGCGGCCAGCTCGGCGGGTTCGGCGGCGCCGCTTTCTGCCAGTAGACGACGATTGCCGAGCTGCAGGGTGCGCCCCTCCACCTGCCCGGCGATGCCGCGACCGGCCAGGGCCTGGCTGGCGCCGAGCGGGGCCAGGGCCAGGCCGGCCTCCTGGCAGCCCAGCAGCACTGCCTTGGCCAGGGGATGCTCGCTGCCTTGCTGCAGCGTGCCGGCCAGGCGCAGCGCTTCGCGATCAGCGATCTCGACGCTGTGCAGATGGACGATCCGTGGTGTGCCGGAGGTCAGGGTGCCGGTCTTGTCGAAGGCCACCACGCGGACGCCGTGGGCGACTTCCAGGGCTTCGGCATCCTTGATCAGGATGCCGTGCCGGGCGGCCACGCCGGTACCGGCCATGATCGCCGTGGGCGTGGCTAGGCCGAGGGCACAGGGGCAGGCGATCACCAGTACGGCCACGGCGTTGAGCAGTGCCTGCTCGATACCGGCACCCAGGGCCAGCCAGGTGATCAGGGTCAGCAGGGCGATCAGCAACACCACCGGCACGAACACCTGGCTGACCCGGTCCACCAGTTTCTGGATCGGCGCCTTGGCTGCCTGGGCATCCTCGACCAGGCGGATGATGCGCGACAGCACGGTTTCCGCACCCAGGGCCGTGGTCTCGATCAGCAGGCGGCCTTCGCCATTGATCGCCCCGGCGGTCACCCGATCACCCGGTGCCTTGGCCTGGGGCAGGCTCTCGCCGCTGATCAGCGCCTCGTCGGCGTGACTGCTGCCTTCCAGCACCTTGCCGTCGACCGTGAAGCGCTCGCCGGGCCTGACCACGATCCGATCGCCGATGTTCAGCGCGTTGACCGCCACCTGCCGTTCGACACCCTCGTGCAAGCGCGTCGCTTGCTCGGGGCGCAGCGCCTGCAAGGCGCGAATGGCGCCGGTGGTCTGGCGCTTGGCGCGGCTCTCCAGGTACTTGCCGAGCAGGATCAGGGCGATGATCACCGCCGAGGCCTCGAAGTACAGGTGCGGCGTGTGCCCGGCCGGGGTGATTGCCCATTGGTAGAGGCTCAGACCATAACCGGCGCTGGTACCCAGGGCGACCAATTGGTCCATATTGCCGGCGCCGCTGCGCAGCGCCCGCCAGGCCGCGCGGTAGAAGCGCGCGCCGAGCACGAACTGCACCGGGGTGGCCAGCAGGAACTGCGCCCAGGCCGGCAGCATCAGGTGCACGCCAAAGGGGGCCAGCAGCATCGGCAGCACCAGTGGGGCTGCCAGCAGCAAGGCCAGCGCCAGGCGCCAGCGCTCGGTAGCCAGAGGGCTCTCATCCTGCACGGCAGTGGCTGCCACAGGGCTGGCCGAGTAGCCCGCCGCCTCGACCGCCTCTAGCAGGGTCTGGGTGTCGGTACCGGGCAGCACCTGCAGCCGGGCGCGCTCCGTCGCCAGATTGACGCTGACCGAGAGCACCCCGGGCTGTCTGCCCAGGGCGCGCTCGACGCGGCCCACGCAGCTGGCGCAGGTCATGCCGGCGATGGCCAGGGCCAGGGGTTGCCCCGGCACTTCATAACCGGCCTTCTGCACCGCGGCCACCAGCGCCGGCAGTTGCTCGGCAGGCGCCTGCACCCGGGCCTGCTCGCTGGCCAGGTTGACGTGGGCGTCGCTGACCTGCACCACGCCGCGCAGGGCGCGTTCGACCCTGCCGGCGCAGCTGGCGCAGGTCATGCCGCTGATCGGTAGATCGAAAGTGGGCATGCTTGTCTCCGTGATTCCAGTCAGACGCCCACAGGATCAACCTTGCCACATGGGCAAGGTCAAGCCCCGGGGCGCTCTATCGGGATCACTGGCTGGAGGGCGCGGGGGTCAGGTAGGGCCCGGAAGGGCTCAGGCCGATGCGGTAGCGGCGGATCTCGCCGGCAGTCAGGCTCAAGCGCTGGCTGTCGAGGGGCGTGATACCGGCCTGGCAGCTCTCCGTGCCGATCATGCCCAGGCGAACCGATACGTCGCCGGGCGGCAGGTTGAACGATACCGACTGCCCCTGGAACAGGCGGGCGGCGAGCTGATCCTGCAGGTACACGCCGAACTCGCACGGCGAGGCCACCTCCAGGCGTTCACGGGAAATGATCAGCACGGCGTAGCCATCGCCCAGGGTGGTGTGCGACGGCAGCACCTGGGCAAGCGCCGGCAAGGGCAGGGCGAGAAACAGTGAGAACAGCAGGCGCGTCATGGTCAGACCATAGGAAGGTTGAGTGATCTGAGCTTGGCTGAGGTTCGCGGGTTCAACAAGCACCCTGTTGACCTTGCCCCGCTGGCAAGCTCGATACTCACCCACACCCCAATCGATGCCCATGGGCAGAGGAGATGACGATGCAGGTATTCAAGGTGGACGGCATGACGTGTGCGCATTGCGAACGGGCGATCACCGGGGCCGTACAGGCGATCGATGCCTCGGCGCAGGTGCAGGTCGATCTAACGGCGGGTGAGGTGAAGGTGCAGACCACCCACCCGGTGGATCAGGTGCTCGAGGCGATTATCAACGAGGGTTACAAGGCCGAGGCCGTGCCGGCGGCTAAGACCAGTCACTGATCAGGCCGCGGAACAGGCCGTCGATCATGACCGGCCCGTCATGCTTCGGGTCGAACAGGCTGTTGTCGCGCAGCCAGTCGCTGAGCATGCCGACGATCAGCGCGTGCAGGGTACGGGCGGCCAGGCGCGGGGTCATACCGGGGCGCAAGCGTGACTGGGTGGCTGGCTGAGCGAAAATCGTCTCGCACAGGGCGATGAACTGGTTGATGAACGCCTCGTGGCGTTCTTCGGCCTCGCGCAGTTCCTCGGTGAATTCGCAGCGGTGCAGCAGGATGGTGAAGATTCGCCGCTTCTGCTCGTCCTCGGCGATCCCGGCGATCCCCTCCACGCACAGCGTGTGCAGTGATTGCAGGCCGTTCCCCTGGGCGTCTTCGAGCAGCCGGCTGGCCAGTTGCTCGGGCGGCAGGCGGACCTGGCTGAGCATGTCGTGGAACAGGTGGGCCTTGTTCTGGAAGTGCCAGTACACCGCGCCGCGGGTCACGCCGGCGTGCTTGGCGATGTGCTCAAGGCTGGTATGGGCAACCCCTTTCTCCAGAAACAGGATCTCGGCAGATGCCAGGATGGAGGTGCGGGTCTGTTCCGCTTGTTCTTTGGTTCGGCGCATACGACAGGGATCGATCGGTTCAGGAAGCTGCGAGTGTAATTATTTTTCATAGTGGATGTTTGTTTTACAGACGAACTTGTATGTAATTGGCAGCGCCCACTTCTTTCAAGGCCTCACCCTCGTTCCCGCCCGCGGGGGACACCTGTCGAGTATCCTGCCAATGCCGCTTCGCCTGCTACTGATCCTCGGCGCCCTCAGCGCCTTCGGCCCCCTGGCCATCGATTTCTACCTGCCCAGCTTTCCCGCGCTGGCGCTGGCGTTCGCTACCGACACCGAACACGTACAGCTTTCGCTGGCCTCCTATTTCGCCGGCCTGGCCATCGGGCAACTGGTCTACGGGCCCCTGGCCGACCGCTTCGGCCGGCGCATGCCGCTGCTGGTCGGGGTCTCGCTGTTTACCCTGGCGTCCCTGGCCTGCGCCGTGGCGCCGAGCCTGGAATGGCTGATCGCTGCCCGTTTCGTCCAGGCCCTGGGTGGCTGCGCCGGCATGGTGATCTCCCGCGCCGTGGTACGCGACCTGTGCGACCCGATCAGTTCTGCCAAGGTGTTCTCGCAACTGATGCTGGTGATGGGCCTGGCGCCGATTCTCGCGCCCGTAGGCGGCGGCTTGCTGCTGAACCTGTTCGGCTGGCCGTCGATCTTCGTCTGCCTGACGCTGTTCAGCGCCGCCTGCCTGTTCGCTCTCGCCCGGTGGCTGCCGGAAACCCTGAATCCGGCCATTCAGCCGCCGCCCTTGAGCGGCGCCCTGAGGGAGTACCGGCGCCTGTTCAGCGATCTGCCTTTCATCGGCCATGCCCTGACCGGCGGCCTGGCGATTGCCGGCATGTTCGCCTACATCGCCGGCTCGCCCTTCGTGTTCATCGAACTCTACGGTGTACCGGCCGAGCACTATGGCTGGCTGTTCGGCACCAATGCCGCCGGCTTCATTCTTGCCGCCCAGGTCAATGCCTGGCTGGTGTCACGGCACGGACCCGCCTACTGGGCCAGGCGCATCGTCTGGTTCTATCTGGCTTGTGGAACCGGGCTGCTGGTGCTGGCGTGGGCAGGGCCACGGGCCCTGTGGCCGTTGATGGTGCCGTTGTTCGGCTGCATCGCCTCGCTGGGCATTCTGCTGCCCAACACCTCTGCGTGCGCGATGGCCGGCCAGGGGCGCCACGCCGGCAGCGCATCGGCGCTGATGGGTAGCCTGCAGTTCACCATCGCGGCGAGCGCGGCCTCCATGGTCGGGATGCTGCATGATGGCAGCGCCGTACCCATGGCCCTGGTCATCTTCAGCTGCGGCGTGCTGGCAGCGGGGGCCTCACGCTTCACTCGCTGGGCGGAGCGTCGCGCTGGCCACCCGAGCGGCTGAGGCTCAGCTGGCCATGACGCCGCTCGATGGAGTGAGCGAGGTGCCGCACTTTTCACCAGTGCAAAAAAAGACCCGGCAAAGTGCCGGGTCAATAACCGTGATTAGCCTGATGAGGAGATAACCTGAAGAGTCCGACCTAGGGCTCTTGAGCTTATCGACCGATCTCGCGATCAGCTGATGCAAATAATAGCAATTCTCATTACATAGTCAACCAGCGATTGGAAATTATTTTCACCGATCGTCGCCATAGCAATTTGCGGCCTCCTGAAACGCAGAACCCGGCACGGGGCCGGGTTCTCGGTGACACTGCGTCCTGTCAGCCAGGCTGGCGCAGACCGGTGATTTCCTTGTTGAGCAGGTCGATGCGCCTGGCCATGCTCTCCACCAGGCTGTGGGCGATGCGCGGGTTGCTTTCCATCAGGCTGAGGAACTGGTCCTTGGGAATCACCATCACCGTACAGGCCTGGCTGGCCAGCACCGTGGCGCTGCGCTTCTCGTGGGTGAACACGGCCATGGCGCCGAAGATTTCGTCCTTCTGCACGTCGCCGACCTTCACGCCATCGACGAACGCCTCGGCGTGGCCGTCGATGATGATGAACACGTGGTCGGCCTCGTCGCCCTGGTTGATCAGCGCATCGCCCTTGGCGAAATGCTTGAAGCCGGTGGAAGGGCGGATCTCGGGCTGCTTGATGCGCGCCAGGGCATCGGACAGCAGTGCGGTATGCCCCACCAGGTACTGGATGAACAGCTCCTGGCGCGGTTCGCTGGCATAGATGTGCTTGAACACGTCGCTGCGCGAGTAGGGGATCAGGGTCAGCGGCTCGTCGCTGGTGTAGCGGCAGCTCGGCAGGTCGATGCCCTGGCGCAGCCCGACCAGATCGCCTTCCTGCAGGTAGAACAGCGGGCGTTCGTCGACCAGCGCGTGCAGCAGGCCGTTGTCGATGATGAACAGCTGGTTGCTGGGCAGGTCGCCCGCCAGGTTTTCGCTGCGCTCGATCTGCAGTGGCTCACCGCAGGGGTCGAGCCCGTCGAGTAGTTTCCCGGGGATGCTCTGCAAGCGGCTGATCAGTTGGTCGGCGTAGGCCGGTTGTTCCCCGAGTAGATACATGGTGGTTCCTTGGGCTGCTCATGCTGGATGCGCACGAAAATCCCTGAAACGATAGTACTCGCCGCGCTCCAGGTAAATCGGTCTCGTCGGGGCTTGTGAACCAGCGCCTGTTCCGGCGCTTGCCTGGCCCACGGCGCCGCTGGCGAGGCGGCGATCAAGCGCCGGACTCAGCCAGCGTTGGCGGCGGCCTCCAGTTGCAGGTTCAGGCTCTCCTTGCGCGTCTGCGGGAGCTCGCTCCAGTGGACGTCGAGCAGCGCACCTTCGATGGAGTAGAGCAGTACCTTGGATGCCCTGAACCCGCGGGCCCGTACCGCTCGATAGGCCTCGACGGCACCGTGCCTGCGCAAATCGCTGGCACTGTGGATGCCCACCGCGTGCAGCCACTGCGACGAGGTTTTGCCGAGGTTCTTGAGGGTCTGCAGTTCGTCGTTCACGCCATCTCCTCCTGCTGCCGCTGGTGCAGCGATGCCCGTGGCCTCCGTCAGACAGTGTAGTGCTGACTGGCGGCGCTGGCGGGGCGTCGCGTTACAGGCTGCTACCGGTGATTGGGGTGGGTGCGATAGCGCAGGCGAGTACCGAAGTTCATCGACATGAGGATTTCGTCCGCGCTGAGCTCGACCGGGAAATAGGCGCCCGATATCTGCGCATGGGCGATGCTGGCGCCCTCGAGCTGGGCGCTGCGAAAGTCCACGCCGCGCAGGTCGGCGCCGCGAAAATAGGCGTCGGTGAAGTCGATGCCCTCGGCATCCAGGCTGCGCAGGTCTAGCCCGCGAAAGTCGCCGCCGCGCAGGTCGATGGGTTCGCCCTGGGGCCGCTGCTGGTTGAAGGCAGCGACGTCGTCATTGTGCAGCAGTCGATAGAGCGGGGTGTCCAGCTGGCGCGGTTGGCTCATGGTGGCAGTCGTCCGGGGGAGGCTTACTGCCAGTATAGAAGAGCTTTGCCGCGCCGCTGGCCGGCCGTCAGAGGCTGGGGAAACGCTGGCGTACCGCGCTGACCAGCTCGGCCAGACTCGCGGCGTCCGGGGTGTCCACCCGCTTGCAGTAGGGCAGCTCGGCTTCCTCCAGCGGATCCTGGCCGGCGCGTTGCGCCTCGATTACCGCCAGGGTCGCGTCGGATGGGTCGCTGCCTTGCTGCTGACGCTGCTGCAGCCAGCTGGCGAGCACCGCGTCCGGCGCATGGCAGTCGATGATCAGGAAGGGCACGCCGGTTTCGTCGGCGACACGCTGGGCGGCCTGGCGCTGCGGGCGCTTGAGGAAGGTGGCGTCCAGCACCACCGGGTAGCCGGCGTGCAACGCCAGATCGGCCAGGGCGTTCAGGCGCTGGTAGACCGCGTCGCTGGCGTCCTGGCTGTAGATGCCGGCATTCACCTCGGCGCCGGTCTGCTGGCCCAGCAGGCGCTTGCGCTCGACGTCGGAGCGGATGCGAATCGCCCCCAGGGCCTCCACCAGGCGCAGCGCGACCTGGCTCTTGCCGACCGCGGACACGCCGCGGGTGATCGCCAGCAGGCGCGCGGGGATGGCGCTGTAGCTCTCGGCCAGGGTGGCGTAGGCGCGGTATTGGCGCAGGATCACCGCGCGCTGCACGGCATCCTGCTCCTGGCCGAGGCGGAACAGCGCGACCTTGGCACGAACCAGGGCGCGGTGCGTCTTGTAGAGGTTGAACAGCTTGAGCGAGCCGTAATCGCCGGTGTGTTCCAGCCAGCGGTTGAGCAGGCGGCGCGCCAGGCATTTGAGACCGCGGTCCTCCAGGTCCATGACCAGGAAGGCGGTGTCCAGGGCGATATCGGTGAAGCGGAAGGGCTCGTTGAATTCGATGCAGTCGAACAGCGTGGCGCGACCGTCCAGCAAGGTTGCGTTGCCCAGGTGAATGTCGCCATGGCACTCGCGGATGAACCCATCACGGGCCCGTGCTTCCAGATCGGGCCACAGGCGCTCCAGGCTGGTTTCGGTCCAGGCTTGCAGGGCATCGAGCTGCTGCAGGTCGGCCTGGTCGCTGAGCATCGGGCGGATCTGCTCGAAGTTCTGCCGCAGCGGGGCGACGATGGCGGTGGCGTTGCACAGCGCATGGTCGGCCGCGACCACGGGGGTGTCGCGGTGGAAGTCGGCGATCTGCTTGGCCAGGGCGTCGATATGCCCTTCATTGAGTTCGCCGCGGGCCTGCACCTGGGCCAGCAATTGCTCCTGGGGGAACTGGCGCATCTTCAGCGCGTATTCGAACACCGCGGCGTCGCTGCCGATCTGCGGCGCCTCGGGGCTGCCGCCGATCGGCAACACCTGCAGATACAAATCCTCGGTCAGGCGCTGGTTGAGGCGCAGCTCCTCCTCGCAGAAATGCTTGCGCGCGGCCAGCGAGGTGAAGTCGAGAAAGCCGAAGTCCACCGGTTTCTTGATCTTGTACGCATAGGGCCCGGTCAGCACGACCCAGGAAATATGGGTCTCGATGACCCTGAAACCGTCTACCGGGTGCGGATAAAGGGCCGGGTTCTGCAAGGCGGTAATCAGGGCTTGGCTCACGGACGATCCTTGGCATTCAGAAGTGGGAACAGGCGCGCATTATGGCCCCTCGCCGGCGCACTGCAAACCGCTGGTGGTCGCTGCCGGCGCTTCGCAAAGTGCGTATAATGCCGCGCCATGACTCGTACCCGATCTTCCCGCTCCCGTTCCAAACGCCGCCCCCGTGGCATGCGCCCCTTGCTGGGCTGGGCTGTAAAGCTTGGCTTGGTAGGCCTGGTGCTGTTCGCCGGTTTTGCGGTTTACCTCGATGCCATCGTCCAGGAGAAGTTCTCCGGCAAGCGCTGGACCGTTCCGGCCAAGGTCTATGCCAGGCCGCTGGAGCTGTTTGTCGGCCAGAAGCTGGCCAAGGACGACCTGCTCAAGGAGATGGACGCCCTCGGCTATCGTCGCGAGAGCGTGGCCAATGGTCCCGGCGCCGTAGCGGTTTCCGGCAACAGCGTGTCCCTGCATTCGCGTGGCTTCCAGTTCTATGAAAGCGCCGAGCAGGCCCAGCAGGTCAACGTGCGCTTCTCCGGGGACTATGTCGCCTCGCTGACCAAGGCCGATGGCAAGGACCTGGCCGTGGCCCGGCTCGAGCCGATGCTGATCGGTGGTTTGTACCCCGCGCACCAGGAAGACCGGGTGCTGATCAAGCTCGATCAGGTGCCGGCCTACCTGGTGGAAACCCTGGTAGCGGTCGAGGATCGCGATTTCTTCGACCACTTCGGTGTCTCGCCCAAGGGCATCGCCCGCGCCGTGTGGATCAACGCCTCTGCCGGCCAGTTGCGCCAGGGCGGCAGTACCCTGACCCAGCAGCTGGTGAAGAACTTCTACCTGACCAACGAACGCAGCCTGACCCGCAAGATCACCGAAGCGATGATGGCGGTGCTGCTGGAGCTGCATTACGACAAGCGTGAAATCCTCGAGGCCTACCTCAACGAGGTGTTCCTCGGTCAGGACGGCCAGCGTGCGGTGCATGGCTTCGGTCTGGCCAGCCAGTACTTCTTCAGCCAGCCACTGTCCGAGCTCAAGCTCGATCAGGTGGCCCTGCTGGTCGGCATGGTCAAGGGCCCCACCTACTACAACCCGCGCCGCAATCCGGAGCGGGCACTGAACCGCCGCAACATGATCCTCGACCTGCTGGCCGAGCAGGGCGTGGTGTCGCCGGAAGAGGCCGCCGCCGCCAAGGCCCGCCCACTGGGCGTGACCCAGCGTGGCAGCATGGCCAACGGCTCGTTCCCGGCCTTCCTGGATCTGGTCAAGCGCCAGTTGCGCCAGGACTACCGTGACGAGGACTTGACCGAAGAAGGCCTGCGCATCTTCACCAGCTTCGACCCGATCCTGCAGCTCAAGGCCGAGGAAGCGCTGGCGGAAACCTTCAAGCGCCAGGCTGGCCGCAAGGGCTCCGACGAGGTCGAGGCCGGCATGGTGGTGACCAACCCGGAAACCGGCGAGATCCAGGCCCTGATCGGCAGCCGTCAGCCACGCTTCGCCGGCTTCAACCGTGCGCTGGACGCCGTGCGCCCGATCGGCTCGCTGATCAAACCGGCCATCTACCTCACGGCGCTGGAGCGTCCGAGCCAGTACACCCTGACCACCCGGGTACAGGACGAACCCTTCTCGGTGAAGGGCCAGGACGGCCAGGTGTGGAAGCCGCAGAACTACGACCGCAAGGCCCATGGCAGCATTTACCTGTACCAGGGGCTGGCGCATTCCTACAACCTGTCCACCGCCAAGCTGGGCCTGGAACTGGGCGTGCCGAATGTGCTCAAAACCCTCGAGCGCCTGGGCGTGTCGCGCCAGTGGCCGGCCTATCCGTCGATGTTGCTGGGCGCCGGTGCACTGACGCCGATGGAGGTCACCGGCATGTACCAGACCATCGCCAGTGGCGGCTTCAACACTCCGCTGCGTGGTATCCGCAGCGTGCTGACCGCCGAGGGCGAGCCGCTCAAGCGTTATCCGTACCAGATTCAACAACGTTTCGACGCCGGCGCCATCTACCTGCTGCAGAACGCCATGCAGCGCACCATGCGTGAAGGCACCGGCCGTTCGGTCTACAACCAGTTGCCCGGTTCGCTGACCCTGGCAGGCAAGACCGGCACCAGTAACGACTCGCGTGACAGCTGGTTCGCCGGGTTCAGTCAGGATCTGCTGACCGTGGTGTGGATGGGCCGTGACGATAACGGGCCTACGCCGTTCACCGGCGCGACCGGTGCGCTGCAGGCCTGGACGGGCTTCATGCGCCGTGCCGACCCGCTGCCGCTGGACATGCCGATGCCCGATAACGTGGTGATGGCCTGGGTGGATGCAGCGACCGGGCAGGGCTCGGCGCAGAATTGTCCGGGTGCCGTGCAGATGCCGTATATTCGCGGCAGCGAGCCGGCTCCGGGTGCAGGTTGTGGTATTCAGGCGCCCGTCGACTCGGTGATGGACTGGGTGAAAGGCTGGTTGGAATAAGAGAGGTTTGCCGTGAGCAAGTGGTTGATTCCCGTTTTGACCGCCTCGGTGGTTCTGGGTGGTTGTGCCAGCGTTCCGCGTGGTTCCATCCCGGTTGTGGATTCCGGTAGTTCGGCCTACGAGCAGGACGACCGCCCTGGCGGTGGTTACAACAATGCCCCTGCACAGGCGCAGCAGCCCCAGTCCATGCCCGAGGATTCCGGCGTGGTGGTGATGGTGCCGGGTGGCGGTGCGCCGTCCGCACCGATCGACACCTACGCGGCGCCGGCAGGTGCACCTGCCAACAGCGGCGGTCTGACCTTCGACGAACCGCCGCTGAGCAGCGAGCCCCTGGGTTCGCCGAGCTACGGCACTTCGGCACCGTCGCAACCTTCGACGCCCAGTGGCATTCCCAGTGGCAATGGCGGCGGTGGCCTGGCCGCAGACGAGCAGCTCGATGGCCCGGTATTGGCGCTGCTGACCAGCGCCCAGCAACAGCAGACCGGTGGCGATCTCAATGGCGCCGCTTCCAGCCTGGAGCGGGCCCAGCGTATTGCCCCCCGTGAGCCGCAGGTGCTGTACCGCCTGGCTGAAGTGCGCCTGGCCCAGGGTGATGCCGCCCAGGCCGAACAGTTCGCGCGCCGCGGCCTGAGCTACGCCAATGGTCGGCCGGCCCTGCAGGCCAGCCTGTGGGATCTGATCGCCAAGTCCCGTGAGCAGCAGGGCGACGCCGCCGGCGCAGCCCAGGCCCGCGAGCGGGCTCGGGTCAACCTGTGAGTGCCACCTCGGTGGCCCTGATCGCCGACCAGCTGCTGCTGGTCGAGCGGGCATTGCGGGTGCAGGGCCTGTGGGAAGCTTCGGCGCCTAGCGTGGAGGCGCTGTCCAGTGAGCAGCCGTTCTGTGTGGATACCCTGGATTTTTCCCAGTGGCTGCAGTGGATCTTCCTGCCGCGCATGAAGGCCATCATCGAGGCGGGCGCCGAGCTGCCGGCGGTGTCCGGCATCCTGCCCATGGCCGAGCAGGTCTATGGTGCCGACAGCCACGAAGCCGCGGCGCTGCTCAAGGCGCTGGGTGATTTCGACCGGCTGATCGCTGCGGGCCGTTAACGGCCCGCGTCTGCTGCCACTACTGGCAGTTCTCCTTGATCGCCTGCTTGCTGTCGGCGATGCGCTTCTGGCGCTCGTCTTCACCCAGGCGACGCATTTCCCCACCTTCTTCCACACGCACCCGCGGGTTGTTCTCCAGCTGCGCCAGGTTGTTGCGCTGGATGTCGCAATATTTCCTGCGCTCGGCTTCCTGGGCGGCCACTTCCTTCTTCACCTTGGCATCGGCGGCGGCCTGCTCGGGGTCGGCGATGGCCTCGAAGGTCGGCGCCGGTTTCGCTTCAGGGGTAGTGGAGGGTGGCGGCGCAGCCGAGGGATTGACCGTGGTGGATTGCTGGCCCTGGGGCGGCTGCTCACCGAAATGGGTAACGCCCTGGGCATCGACCCATTTGTAGATCTGCCCGGCCATGGCGCTCGCACTCAGGGCGAGCAGCAGGCTGCTGGTGAGAATCGTGCGGCGCATGGAGGTTCCTTATGCATGGTCCATCGGCGGATTGAAGTGCTGGCAACCGGAAGTTGCAACGCAGGCTGTCACTATAACCAATCGGCACTCGGCGCAGGCGGGTCTGTTTCACATCGGCGCTGCATGCCAGGGGGAACGGCCTTGTCGCCGGATATTGCCTATTCCGTCACGCGTCGCTTGACTTGCCGCCAGCGAATATCAACAATCGGTTGCTCGCTGTAGTGGGGCCAGCCGCAAGCTGGCTTCAGCTCAGTAGACATGAGGCGCTACCCGCGCCGACCTTTCGTTACACCCGCAACGCGTTACCTCGCGCTGGGTGGGAAAGCCCCGCAACAGATCTGGGGCAGTCCCAGTACTTGCTCAGTTGTAGCTGACGTAGTCGGCGACCACAGTCGCTCATGCTCTGCTGGCAGTAAACCTACTCGGGCCGGCCCTGCAAAAGGGCGGTTTTCTGGCGTAATAGAGGTGAACAACGTGGAGCTTTTATCCGGCGCTGAAATGGTCGTCCGCTCGTTGCGTGACGAAGGCGTTAAGTACATCTATGGGTATCCGGGTGGTGCCCTCCTGCACATCTATGATGCCCTGTTCAAAGAGCCGGAAGTGACCCATATCCTGGTTCGTCACGAGCAGGCGGCCACCCACATGGCGGACGGCTATGCCCGTGCCACCGGCAAGGCCGGCGTGGTGCTGGTGACCTCCGGCCCGGGCGCGACCAACGCCGTGACCGGCATCGCCACCGCCTACATGGATTCGATCCCGATGGTGATCATCTCCGGTCAGGTGGCCAGCACCGTGGTCGGCACCGATGCCTTCCAGGAAGTCGACATGGTCGGCATCTCCCGTCCGATCGTGAAGCACAGCTTCATCATCAAGCATCCTTCGGAAATCCCCGAAGTGATCAAGAAGGCCTTCTACCTGGCCGAATCGGGGCGTCCGGGCCCGGTGGTCGTCGATATCCCCAAGGACATGGGCGATCCGACCCAGAAGTTCGAATACAGCTACCCGAAGAAGGTCAAGCTGCGCTCCTACAGCCCGGCTGCCCGTGGGCACTCGGGGCAGATTCGCAAGGCGGCGGAAATGCTCGTTGCAGCCAAGCGGCCGATCATCTATTCCGGTGGCGGCGTGATCCTCGGCGGCGCTTCGGCGCAACTGACCGAGCTGGCCCGCGCCCTGAACGTGCCGGTCACCAATACCCTGATGGGTCTGGGCGCCTACCCGGGCGGCGACCGTCAGTTCGTCGGCATGCTCGGCATGCACGGCAGCTACACTGCCAACCTGGCGATGCACCACGCCGACGTGATCCTCGCCGTTGGTGCGCGCTTCGATGACCGGGTCATCAATGGCGAGACCGCTGCCAAGTTCTGCCCGAACGCCAAGATCATCCATATCGACATCGACCCGGCGTCGATCTCCAAGACCGTCAAGGCCGACATTCCTATCGTCGGCCCGGTGGACAGCGTGCTGACCGAGATGGTCGCCGCCCTCAAGGAAATCGAGCAGGCGCCGGACAAGGATTCCCAAACCACCTGGTGGAAGCAGATCGACGAGTGGCGCGGCAATGGTCGCCTGTTCCCCTATAACGAGGGCGACGGTTCGATCATCAAGCCGCAGACCGTGATCGAGACGCTGTGCGAAGTCACCAGGGGCGAGGCCTACGTCAGCTCCGACGTGGGTCAGCACCAGATGTTCGCGGCCCAGTACTATCGCTTCAACAAGCCCAACCGCTGGATCAACTCCGGTGGCCTGGGCACCATGGGCTTCGGCTTCCCGGCCGCCATGGGCGTCAAGCTGAACTTCCCGGACGCCGATGTCGCCTGCGTGACCGGCGAAGGCAGCATCCAGATGAACATCCAGGAGCTGTCGACCTGCCTGCAGTACGACCTGCCGGTGAAGATCATCAACCTCAACAATGGCGCGCTGGGCATGGTTCGCCAGTGGCAGGACATGCAGTACAGCAGCCGATACTCGCACTCCTACATGGAATCGCTGCCCGATTTCGTCAAGCTGGCCGAGTCCTACGGGCACGTGGGCATGCGCATCACCGACCTCAAGGACCTCAAGGCGAAGATGGAAGAGGCGTTCGCGATCAAGGACCGTCTGGTGTTCCTCGATATCGCCGTGGATACCAGCGAGCACGTCTACCCAATGCAGATTCGGGGTGGCGCGATGCGCGACATGTGGCTGAGCAAGACGGAGCGTACCTGACATGCGTCATATCATTTCCCTGCTGCTGGAAAACGAACCGGGAGCCCTGTCGCGTGTGGTCGGCCTGTTCTCTCAGCGCAACTACAACATCGAAAGCCTGACCGTGGCGCCGACCGAAGACCCGACCCTGTCGCGTCTGACGCTGACCACCATCGGTCATGACGACACCATCGAGCAGATCACCAAGAACCTCAACAAGCTGATCGAGGTGGTCAAGCTGGTGGACCTCTCGGAGAACGCCCACATCGAGCGCGAGCTGATGCTGGTCAAGGTCAAGGCCACCGGTGCCCAGCGTGCCGAGGTCAAGCGCACCACCGACATCTTCCGTGGGCAGATCGTCGATGTGACGCCGAGCGTGTACACCATCCAGCTGGCCGGTACCAGCGACAAGCTGGACAGCTTCATTCAGGCCATCGGCACCGCGCTGATCCTGGAGACCGTACGCAGCGGTGTCACCGGTATCGCTCGCGGCGACAAGGTGCTGAGCATCTGATCGCAGGGCTGAAATAGAGAACCCCGCCAAGTGCGGGGTTTTTCATGCCTGTTACTGGCGGTTCCAGAAGGCGGCGATCAGCGGGTCCTTGAGGCGCTTGTGCAGGGCGAACAGGCCAATGTCGTAGTCGGTCAGCGGCGGCTGGATGTCGTAGAGGCGGATGCGTGCGGCCAGCAGGCTGTTGTCCAGCACGATCTGCGGCACCACGCCGATGCCGAAGCCGAGGCTGACCATGCTGACGATGGCCTCGTTGCCACTGACCTGGGCGTAGATGCGCGGCTTGATGTTGTGGTGCTTCAGCCAGCGGTCGGTGCGGGTGCGCGCCAGGCCTTCTTCGGAGAGAATCAGCGGGACGTCCTGCCAAGTGTCGGCGCCGGGATTCTTCAGCTGTTCCTCGCCGAGCAACTGCGGCGATTGCGGGCCGATAAAGCGCAGCGCCGAGCGGGTGATCGACTGGAATTCGACGCCGGCTGGCAGGCTGTCCGGGCGGGCGCCAATGGCCAGGTCTTCCAATCCCTGCTGCACCCGCTCCACGGCCTTGGCCGGGTCGCCGGTGTGCAGCTTCATTTCGATGCGCGGGTAGTCCTGGCGGAAACTGCTGAGTATCTCGTACAGAAAGCTGTAGCTCGCCGTCACCGAGCAGTACAGCGACAGCTCACCGTGCAGAATCAGTTGATCCTGCTTGAAGGTTTGGCGGATGGCCTGCCAGCCGTTCATGACGTCGCTGGCGTATTCGCGAAACCGTTGACCCTCGCGGGTCAGGCGCACCGAGCGGTTGTCGCGCACGAACAGTGGCGCACCGACTTCATCCTCGAGTTGCTTGATGCTGCGGCTCAGCGCGGATGGGCTGACGTGCTGCTCGCGACTGGTCTTGCCGAAATGCAGGTTGTCGGCGAGGGAGAGAAAGAGGCTGAGGGCGTGGCTGTCCATTTATATTTCATAAATTGGCATGCTGTGTTGCGAATATATCATTTTACGCAATGGTATGGATCACTTAAGGTAACTCCCGTAGCGGTGCTCGGCACCTCATCCCTTTCGCTATACAAGAGCCAAGAACATGAAAGTTTATTACGACAAAGACTGTGACCTCTCGATCATCCAGGGCAAGAAAGTGGCCATCATCGGCTACGGCTCCCAGGGCCACGCGCAAGCGTGCAACCTGAAGGATTCCGGCGTCGACGTCACCGTCGGTCTGCGTAAAGGCTCCGCTACCGTTGCCAAGGCCGAGGCCCATGGCCTGAAAGTGGCCGATGTGGCCTCCGCCGTCGCCGCTGCCGACCTGGTGATGATCCTGACCCCGGACGAATTCCAGGGCGCTCTGTACAAGAACGAGATCGAGCCGAACATCAAGCAGGGCGCTACGCTGGCGTTCTCCCATGGCTTCTCGATCCACTACAACCAGGTGGTTCCGCGTGCCGACCTCGACGTGATCATGATCGCGCCAAAGGCCCCGGGTCACACCGTGCGCACCGAGTTCGTCAAAGGCGGCGGCATTCCTGACCTGATCGCCGTTTACCAGGACGCTTCCGGCAATGCCAAGAACGTCGCCCTGTCCTACGCCTCGGGCGTTGGCGGTGGCCGTACCGGCATCATCGAAACCACCTTCAAGGACGAGACCGAAACCGACCTGTTCGGCGAGCAGGCCGTTCTCTGTGGCGGCACCGTCGAGCTGGTCAAGGCCGGCTTCGAAACCCTGGTCGAAGCGGGCTACGCGCCGGAAATGGCCTACTTCGAGTGCCTGCACGAACTGAAGCTGATCGTCGACCTCATGTACGAAGGCGGTATCGCCAACATGAACTACTCGATCTCCAACAACGCCGAATACGGCGAGTATGTGACCGGCCCGGAAGTCATCAACGCCGAATCCCGCCAGGCCATGCGCAATGCACTCAAGCGCATCCAGGACGGCGAATACGCCAAGATGTTCATCAGCGAAGGCGCCACCGGTTACCCGTCGATGACCGCCAAGCGTCGTAACAACGCAGCTCACGGTATCGAAGTGATCGGTGAGCAACTGCGCTCCATGATGCCGTGGATCGCTGCCAACAAGATTGTCGACAAAGCCAAGAACTGAGTCGATCCGATCTCTGAAAAAACGCGGCCATGGCCGCGTTTTTTCGTTTCAGGTGCTGTACGAAAAGTCCGAGCCGAGGTCAGGCAAGGTAAAAGGCGGGAAGGGCGCTCAATTTGCGATCGGTAAATGGGCAGTACCCGCTTCGCTCGCCCTTCGGGCCGCGCTAAAGCGCGTTAGCTGCAAGCGGCTTGCCGAACCGATTTTTGTGCCGCAGCGCCGAGCGCAGGTACTTTTGGAAGAGCCGACGGCGGGCTTCTGGTATAAAGCCCGGGTATCCAGGCCGCCGTTAAGGCGAACGCTTTTCCGGCGGCTCGGTCGAAAATTCAAATCCGATGCAAGGTGTTGTTCATGAGCGAGCGTCCGCAAGAGCCCAAGTCGTCCCGGGACGATGACAGCTTACTGCCCATCGACGAGCATATTGAGGAAGGGCATGACGACGAGGGGCGCAAGGTGCGCCATCGCGGCATCTACCTGCTGCCCAATCTGTTCACCACCGCGAACCTGTTCGCCGGCTTCTATTCCATCATCAATGCCATGAACGGCAACTTCTACGTGGCGGCTGCCACGGTGTTCGTGGCCATGGTGCTGGACGGCCTGGATGGGCGCGTTGCACGCCTGACCAACACCCAGAGCGCCTTTGGCGCCGAGTACGACTCGCTGTCCGACATGGTCGCCTTCGGCGTGGCGCCGGCGCTCCTGGCGTTCGAGTGGGCACTGGGCAGCATGGGCAAGGTCGGCTGGATGGTCGCCTTCATCTATGTAGCGGGCGCTGCATTGCGCCTGGCGCGCTTCAATACCCAGATCGGCAGCGTCGACAAGCGCTACTTCATCGGCCTGGCCAGCCCGGCAGCTGCTGGCGTGGTGGCCGGTACCGTATGGGCCTTCAGCGACTTCGGTATCCAGGGCTCGAACATGTCGTTCGTGGTCGCCGTCCTGGTGGCTGCTGCCGGCATGCTGATGGTCAGCAACATCAAGTACAACAGCTTCAAGAACCTGGATCTGAAAGGCCGTGTGCCCTTCGTGGCGATTCTGGCGGTGGTGCTGGTGTTCGCCGTGGTGTTCAGCGATCCGCCGCGCATCCTGCTGTTGATTTTCCTGGCCTATGCCGCTTCCGGCCCGATTCAATATCTGCTGCGCCTGCGTCGTCGCAAGCCAGTGGAGTGATGTAATTTCCTGCAGACTCCGTAGTCTATTGGGCAGGCCTGTCCCGATACTGCGGAGTCACCATGCTGATCAAGCTGCGTCAGTCGTCCGAATGCAACGAATCGGATGTTACCCCCGAATCCATCTATCTCTCCCGCCGCACCTTCATGTCGGCTGCCGCAGCCGGGGTGGCACTGAGCAGCGTGCCAGCCTGGGCGCAATCTGCCGCGGGCGAGCGCTATGCCGACGTCGAACCCAGCAAGGCACCGGCCTGGTTGGCCCAACGCATCGCGGATACCCAATGGAATGCGGTCACCGTCAAGGACGAGGCGATCACGCCCTTCCACGACGCCACCCACTACAACAACTTCTATGAGTTCGGCGCCGACAAATCCGATCCCGCCGCGAACGCAGGCAGCCTGAAGACCGAGCCCTGGTCGGTGGTGATCGACGGTGAAGTCGGCAAGCCGGGCCGCTACGCCCTGGAAGATTTCCTCAAGCCCTACCAGTTGGAAGAACGCATCTACCGGTTGCGCTGTGTCGAGGCCTGGTCGATGGTGATCCCATGGATCGGTTTTCCCATCTCGGCCCTGCTCAATAAGGTGGAGCCGACTTCGGCGGCCAAGTACATCCGTTTCGAAACCCTCAAGGATCCCGAGAGCATGCCAGGTCAGCGCTCCAGCTTCGGCCTGATCGACTGGCCTTATGTAGAGGGGCTGCGTCTGGATGAAGCCATGCATCCATTGGCCATTCTGGCCGTCGGTATGTATGGCCGTGAACTGCCCAATCAGAATGGCGCGCCATTGCGACTGGTGGTGCCCTGGAAATATGGCTTCAAGAGCATCAAGTCGATCGTGCGCATCAGTCTGGTGAGTGAGCAACCGCAAACGACCTGGCAGAACATCGCCGCGCAGGAGTACGGCTTCTATGCCAACGTGAACCCGACCGTCGACCACCCCCGCTGGAGCCAGGCGCGCGAACGGCGTCTGCCCAGCGGGCTGTTCAGCCCCAACGTGCGCGAGACCCAGATGTTCAACGGCTACGCCGATGAGGTCGCCAGCCTTTATAGCAACCTCGATCTGCGGAAGAACTATTGATGCGGCATCCGTTCTGGCGTCTTGGCGTTTTCGTGCTTGTCGCGGTATGGCCGTTGTACTGGCTGTACCAGGCCTGGTCCTTCGCGCTGGGGCCGGATCCCGGCAAGGTTTTGGTCGAGCGGCTGGGGCTGGGCGCGCTCATCCTCCTGCTGATCACCCTGAGCATGACCCCTTTGCAGAAGCTCAGCGGTTGGTCGGGCTGGATGGCGGTGCGCCGCCAGCTCGGCCTGTGGTGTTTTGCCTACGGGTTTCTGCACCTGGCCGCTTATGGAGTATTCATTCTAGGGCTGGAGTGGTCACAGCTGGCCGTCGAGCTGCGCAAGCGCCCGTACATTATCGTTGGTGCCATCGCGCTGTTCGGCTTGCTGCTGCTGGCCGTGACCTCCAATCGCTACAGCCAGCGCCGCCTGGGCAAATCCTGGAAGAAGCTGCATCGCCTTATCTACCTGGTCCTGCCGCTGGGATTGCTGCATATGCTGTGGATCGTCCGGGCGGATCTGAAGGAATGGGCTATCTATGCAGGTGTCGGCGCCGTGCTTCTATTGCTGCGTATCCCTGCGCTTATGCGCAGAATCCCGCGGATGGTCGGGGCAGGGGGGAAAGTTCAGCCAAAATGAAATAAAGGGTTGACCTGAGTTTCTGGGGGCCTATAATGCGCACCACTTCCGGCGCAGCCTGATCTGAAAACTCCTTTGAATACAAAGAGTTAGATGAAAATAAAGGTTGCACGGGCGGCGAATTCGAGTAGAATGCGCCGGCATCGACAGGGCGGTTTGAGTGGCGCTGTTGATGGTTCGATCAGGTTTGATCGAAGGCGGTAAAAGAGGGTGTTGACAGCGGTTTGTAACGCTGTAGAATGCGCCTCCCGCTGGAGAGAAGATGATCTGGTCGGGCGCTGCAAGGTGTTGAGAAGAAAGAAAAAGTTCTTCAAAAACAGCTTGACAGCAAATGAGGGTGCTGTAAGATGCGCGCCTCGGTTGAGACGAAAGCCTCAGCCAACCGTTCTTTAACAACTGAATCAAGCAATTCGTGTGGGTGCTTGTGGGTTAAGACTGACTGATCGCAAGATTATCAGCATCACAAGTAAACACTCGTTAATTCGAGAGTTAACTCTCTAGCGATAGAGAGGTTTGCGATTGCTGAGCCAAGTTTAGGGTTTTCTCAAAACCCAAGCAGTATTGAACTGAAGAGTTTGATCATGGCTCAGATTGAACGCTGGCGGCAGGCCTAACACATGCAAGTCGAGCGGTTGAAGGGAGCTTGCTCCCTGATTCAGCGGCGGACGGGTGAGTAATGCCTAGGAATCTGCCTATTAGTGGGGGACAACGTTTCGAAAGGAACGCTAATACCGCATACGTCCTACGGGAGAAAGCAGGGGACCTTCGGGCCTTGCGCTAATAGATGAGCCTAGGTCGGATTAGCTAGTTGGTGGGGTAAAGGCTCACCAAGGCGACGATCCGTAACTGGTCTGAGAGGATGATCAGTCACACTGGAACTGAGACACGGTCCAGACTCCTACGGGAGGCAGCAGTGGGGAATATTGGACAATGGGCGAAAGCCTGATCCAGCCATGCCGCGTGTGTGAAGAAGGTCTTCGGATTGTAAAGCACTTTAAGTTGGGAGGAAGGGTTGTAGATTAATACTCTGCAATTTTGACGTTACCGACAGAATAAGCACCGGCTAACTCTGTGCCAGCAGCCGCGGTAATACAGAGGGTGCAAGCGTTAATCGGAATTACTGGGCGTAAAGCGCGCGTAGGTGGTTTGTTAAGTTGGATGTGAAAGCCCCGGGCTCAACCTGGGAACTGCATCCAAAACTGGCAAGCTAGAGTACGGTAGAGGGTGGTGGAATTTCCTGTGTAGCGGTGAAATGCGTAGATATAGGAAGGAACACCAGTGGCGAAGGCGACCACCTGGACTGATACTGACACTGAGGTGCGAAAGCGTGGGGAGCAAACAGGATTAGATACCCTGGTAGTCCACGCCGTAAACGATGTCAACTAGCCGTTGGAATCCTTGAGATTTTAGTGGCGCAGCTAACGCATTAAGTTGACCGCCTGGGGAGTACGGCCGCAAGGTTAAAACTCAAATGAATTGACGGGGGCCCGCACAAGCGGTGGAGCATGTGGTTTAATTCGAAGCAACGCGAAGAACCTTACCTGGCCTTGACATGCTGAGAACTTTCCAGAGATGGATTGGTGCCTTCGGGAACTCAGACACAGGTGCTGCATGGCTGTCGTCAGCTCGTGTCGTGAGATGTTGGGTTAAGTCCCGTAACGAGCGCAACCCTTGTCCTTAGTTACCAGCACCTCGGGTGGGAACTCTAAGGAGACTGCCGGTGACAAACCGGAGGAAGGTGGGGATGACGTCAAGTCATCATGGCCCTTACGGCCAGGGCTACACACGTGCTACAATGGTCGGTACAAAGGGTTGCCAAGCCGCGAGGTGGAGCTAATCCCATAAAACCGATCGTAGTCCGGATCGCAGTCTGCAACTCGACTGCGTGAAGTCGGAATCGCTAGTAATCGTGAATCAGAATGTCACGGTGAATACGTTCCCGGGCCTTGTACACACCGCCCGTCACACCATGGGAGTGGGTTGCACCAGAAGTAGCTAGTCTAACCTTCGGGAGGACGGTTACCACGGTGTGATTCATGACTGGGGTGAAGTCGTAACAAGGTAGCCGTAGGGGAACCTGCGGCTGGATCACCTCCTTAATCGAAGATCGCAGCTTATTCATAAGCTCCCACACGAATTGCTTGATTCATTGTAGAAGACGATGCTGTAACGCCTTGCCTAGGCCGGTGCTCAGTTGGTTGGAGCGCACCCCACGCTGTTGTAGAGAGTAGGGTGAGGTCGGCTTGGTGCCGCCCTGTTATAGGTCTGTAGCTCAGTTGGTTAGAGCGCACCCCTGATAAGGGTGAGGTCGGCAGTTCAAATCTGCCCAGACCTACCAATTCAGGTGCAGATGATACGGGGCCATAGCTCAGCTGGGAGAGCGCCTGCCTTGCACGCAGGAGGTCAGCGGTTCGATCCCGCTTGGCTCCACCACTTTCGGGTTACAGTCGTTACGTTGAGAGTTCAGAAATGAGCATTCCTGCCGGTGGCAGAGAGAATGTTGATTTCTGGTCTTTGACCAGTCGATACATCGTTCTTTAAAAATTTGGGTATGTGATAGAAGTGACTGATTGGCTGCTTTCACTGGCAGTTGATCTGGTCAAGGTAAAATTTGCGTTGTTCTCAAGTGCAAATTTTCGGCGAATGTCGTCTTCACGTTATAGACAGTAACCAGATTGCTTGGGGTTATATGGTCAAGTGAAGAAGCGCATACGGTGGATGCCTTGGCAGTCAGAGGCGATGAAAGACGTTGTAGCCTGCGATAAGCTTTGGGGAGTCGGCAAACAGACTGTGATCCAGAGATCTCTGAATGGGGGAACCCACCTAGCATAAGCTGGGTATCATGCACTGAATACATAGGTGCATGAGGCGAACCAGGGGAACTGAAACATCTAAGTACCCTGAGGAAAAGAAATCAACCGAGATTCCCTTAGTAGTGGCGAGCGAACGGGGACTAGCCCTTAAGTTGATTAGAGTGTAGTGGAAGGCTCTGGAAAGTGCCGCCGTAGTGGGTGATAGCCCCGTACACGAAATGCTCTTATCAATGAAATCGAGTAGGACGGAGCACGAGAAACTTTGTCTGAATATGGGGGGACCATCCTCCAAGGCTAAATACTACTGACTGACCGATAGTGAACCAGTACCGTGAGGGAAAGGCGAAAAGAACCCCGGAGAGGGGAGTGAAATAGAACCTGAAACCGTATGCGTACAAGCAGTGGGAGCCTACTTTGTTGGGTGACTGCGTACCTTTTGTATAATGGGTCAGCGACTTATATTCAGTGGCGAGCTTAACCGAATAGGGGAGGCGTAGCGAAAGCGAGTCTTAATAGGGCGTTTAGTCGCTGGGTATAGACCCGAAACCGGGCGATCTATCCATGGGCAGGTTGAAGGTTAGGTAACACTGACTGGAGGACCGAACCGACTACCGTTGAAAAGTTAGCGGATGACCTGTGGATCGGAGTGAAAGGCTAATCAAGCTCGGAGATAGCTGGTTCTCCTCGAAAGCTATTTAGGTAGCGCCTCGTGTATCACTGCTGGGGGTAGAGCACTGTTTCGGCTAGGGGGTCATCCCGACTTACCAAACCGATGCAAACTCCGAATACCAGCAAGTGTCAGCACGGGAGACACACGGCGGGTGCTAACGTCCGTCGTGAAAAGGGAAACAACCCAGACCGTCAGCTAAGGTCCCAAAGTTATGGTTAAGTGGGAAACGATGTGGGAAGGCTTAGACAGCTAGGAGGTTGGCTTAGAAGCAGCCACCCTTTAAAGAAAGCGTAATAGCTCACTAGTCGAGTCGGCCTGCGCGGAAGATGTAACGGGGCTCAAACCATACACCGAAGCTACGGGTTCAACGTAAGTTGAGCGGTAGAGGAGCGTTCTGTAAGCCTGTGAAGGTGAGTTGAGAAGCTTGCTGGAGGTATCAGAAGTGCGAATGCTGACATGAGTAACGACAATGCGAGTGAAAAACTCGCACGCCGAAAGACCAAGGTTTCCTGCGCAACGTTAATCGACGCAGGGTGAGTCGGCCCCTAAGGCGAGGCAGAAATGCGTAGTCGATGGGAAACGGGTTAATATTCCCGTACTTCTAATTACTGCGATGGAGGGACGGAGAAGGCTAGGCCAGCACGGCGTTGGTTGTCCGTGTTTAAGGTGGTAGGCTGGTTTCTTAGGTAAATCCGGGAAATCAAGGCCGAGAGCTGATGACGAGTTGTCCTTTAGGACGATGAAGTGGTTGATGCCATGCTTCCAGGAAAAGCTTCTAAGCTTCAGGTAATTAGGAACCGTACCCCAAACCGACACAGGTGGTTAGGTAGAGAATACCAAGGCGCTTGAGAGAACTCGGGTGAAGGAACTAGGCAAAATGGCACCGTAACTTCGGGAGAAGGTGCGCCGGTGAGTGTGAAGGGTTTACCCCGTAAGCACATGCCGGTCGAAGATACCAGGCCGCTGCGACTGTTTATTAAAAACACAGCACTCTGCAAACACGAAAGTGGACGTATAGGGTGTGACGCCTGCCCGGTGCCGGAAGGTTAATTGATGGGGTTAGCTAACGCGAAGCTCTTGATCGAAGCCCCGGTAAACGGCGGCCGTAACTATAACGGTCCTAAGGTAGCGAAATTCCTTGTCGGGTAAGTTCCGACCTGCACGAATGGCGTAACGATGGCGGCGCTGTCTCCACCCGAGACTCAGTGAAATTGAAATCGCTGTGAAGATGCAGTGTATCCGCGGCTAGACGGAAAGACCCCGTGAACCTTTACTATAGCTTTGCACTGGACTTTGAGCTTGCTTGTGTAGGATAGGTGGGAGGCTTTGAAGTGGGGACGCCAGTTCTCATGGAGCCATCCTTGAAATACCACCCTGGCAACCTTGAGGTTCTAACTCTGGTCCGTTATCCGGATCGAGGACAGTGTATGGTGGGTAGTTTGACTGGGGCGGTCTCCTCCTAAAGAGTAACGGAGGAGTACGAAGGTGCGCTCAGACCGGTCGGAAATCGGTCGCAGAGTATAAAGGCAAAAGCGCGCTTGACTGCGAGACAGACACGTCGAGCAGGTACGAAAGTAGGTCTTAGTGATCCGGTGGTTCTGTATGGAAGGGCCATCGCTCAACGGATAAAAGGTACTCCGGGGATAACAGGCTGATACCGCCCAAGAGTTCATATCGACGGCGGTGTTTGGCACCTCGATGTCGGCTCATCACATCCTGGGGCTGAAGCCGGTCCCAAGGGTATGGCTGTTCGCCATTTAAAGTGGTACGCGAGCTGGGTTTAGAACGTCGTGAGACAGTTCGGTCCCTATCTGCCGTGGACGTTTGAGATTTGAGAGGGGCTGCTCCTAGTACGAGAGGACCGGAGTGGACGAACCTCTGGTGTTCCGGTTGTCACGCCAGTGGCATTGCCGGGTAGCTATGTTCGGGAAAGATAACCGCTGAAAGCATCTAAGCGGGAAACTTGCCTCAAGATGAGATCTCACTGGAACCTTGAGTTCCCTAAAGGGCCGTCGAAGACTACGACGTTGATAGGCTGGGTGTGTAAGCGTTGTGAGGCGTTGAGCTAACCAGTACTAATTGCCCGTGAGGCTTGACCATATAACACCCAAACAATTTGGCTGTTGGACGGTTGAAGTCGACAGTAATGCCGAAGATTTGCGAGAACACGCACTACCAACCGACATCACATACCCAATTCGCTGCAGCGGCTAAACCCCGAAGCAGCAACCAGTTTGCTTGACGACCATAGAGCGTTGGAACCACCTGATCCCATCCCGAACTCAGTAGTGAAACGATGCATCGCCGATGGTAGTGTGGAGCTTCTCCATGTGAGAGTAGGTCATCGTCAAGCTTCTATAAGAAACCCCAGGTCTCGACAGAGATCTGGGGTTTCGTCTTTTCGGCTCATAAAAACAGGAAGATGCAGGGCAAGCTGACCTGGGTATCGCATCGCTCAACCGCAGGCTACGGAAGAAATAGACGTAAAGGCTCCACGGTCGCAGAGTTGCTGGTGGAAGTGTGAAGCGTCTTCCACCCTAAGGGCCAAGACGAGCCGGCAGCATATCGAAGCACGGCCGAGTCGGGCGGCGTAACACTGGGGTAATGTATGCCGCATGGATAATCGGTATAACGGTGTGTTGCTTTCAGGGTCTCATTTAGAATGGTCGGTATTTTCGAGAGCTCTATCCATGCCCGAATCGGCTGCTCAACAGTCGTTAGCTGAAGTTCCTCTGACGGAGCTGGTCGCCTGCCACGAATGCGATCTGCTGATGCGTCGGCCCGAGATAGCCGACGGCGAACGCGTCGAGTGCCCGCGCTGTGGCTATGAGCTGTATAGCCACCGCCCCCAGGTGATACGGCGCAGCCTGGCCCTGGTGCTGGCTGCGCTCCTTCTTTATATCCCTGCCAACTTCCAGCCGATCATGCAGATGACCATGCTCGGGCAGACCTCCCATGACACGGTATGGAGCGGGGTGCTGGGGCTGTATGACGCCGGCATGCAGAGCATCGCCGTGGTGGTGTTCCTGTGCAGCATGGCGGTTCCGCTGCTCAAGCTGCTGTGCCAGCTGCTGGTGCTCCTGAGCATCTGTTCCAAGGTCGGCCGTGGCTATGGATTGCTGCTGTACCGCATTTACCATCATATGCGTGAATGGGGCATGCTCGAGGTCTACCTGATCGGCATCCTGGTCTCCATCGTCAAGCTGGCGGATATCGCCGAGCTGTCCATTGGCTTTGGGCTGTTCTGTTTCATTGCGCTGTTGCTCGTGCAGGTGTGGCTGGAGGTGACCATGTCGCCCCACCAGATCTGGGAAGCCCTCGCCGGAGAGGACGCCCATGCGCGCCATTGATGCCGGCCTGATCATCTGCCACGAGTGCCACCAGCTCAATCGCCACCAGCCGGAGCTGAAGCGGCAGTTCTGCTCGCGTTGCGGCGGGCGGATCCACGAACGCCAGCCCAACAGCCTGGCCCGTACCTGGGCGCTGCTGATCACCGCAGCGATTCTCTATATTCCCGCGAACGTGCTGCCGATCATGACGGTCAATTCCCTCGGCAAGGGGGCACCCGACACCATCATGTCCGGCGTCATCACCCTGGTCGATAACGGCATGCTGCCGATCGCCATCGTGGTGTTCGTCGCCAGCATTCTGGTGCCGACCTTCAAGCTGGTCGGCATCGGTCTTTTGCTGTATTCGGTGCAGCGGCATCAGCCGATGTCGGCCCGGCAACGTATCTTGATGTACCGCTTCATCGAATGGATCGGACGCTGGTCCATGCTGGATATCTTCGTCATCGCCATTCTCGTGGCGGTGGTGCGGTTCGGCAGCCTGGCCAGCGTCGAGCCGGGTGTGGGAGCGGTGGCCTTCGCCAGTGTGGTGATCCTGACCATGCTGGCAGCACTGACCTTCGACCCAAGGTTGATTTGGGATAACACGGAATCGGATGACGACCATGAATGATCTGCCCACCGCCAGGACGCGTCCGGCCTCCAACTGGTCCGCCATATGGGTATTGCCGCTGATCGCGCTGCTGATCGGCGGCTGGCTGGCCTGGCGTGCCTATAGCGAAGCCGGCATCCAGATCCAGGTGGTGTTCGCCAGCGGCGAAGGTATCGAGGCCGGCAAGACCGAGGTGGTCTTCAAGGGCATGTCGGTGGGCAAGGTCACCAGCCTGACCCTGGACAAGAGCGACAAGCAGCGCGGGGTCATCGCCACCCTGGAGATGAACAAGGACATCGAGCATCAGCTGCGTACCGGCACCCGTTTCTGGCTGGTGAAACCCAGCGTGAGCCTGGCCGGTATCACCGGCCTGGAAACCCTGGTATCCGGTAACTACATCGCCTTCAGCCCAGGCACCGGTGAGCCGGCCTACGACTTCCAGGCCCTGGCCCAGGCCCCGCCGCTGTCCGACGAACAGCCTGGCCTGCACCTGACCCTCAAGGCCGAGCGACTGGGCTCGCTGAACCGTGACAGCCCGGTGTTCTTCAAGCAGATCCAGGTAGGGCGGGTGAAGGATTACGAGCTCGCTGCAGACCAGGCCTCGGTGGAAGTGAAGGTGTTCATCGAGCCTGCCTATGCCCATCTGGTGCGCAAGCACACGCGATTCTGGAACGCCAGTGGGATCAGCGTCGACGCCAACTTCTCGGGGGTCAAGTTCCGTAGCGAGTCGCTGGCCAGCATCGTCGCCGGCGGTATCGCCTTCGCCACGCCGGAGCACCGCAAGGACAGCCCGCCTACCGACCCCAGCAAACCCTTCCGTTTGTACGAGGACTTCGACGCGGCCCAGGCCGGCATCAAGGCGGTGGTCAAGCTCACCGATTTCGAAGGGCTGCAGGCCGGCCGCACACCGGTGATGTACAAGGGCATCCAGGCCGGTCTGTTGAAGACCCTCAAGGTCGATCCGGACCTGAAGAGCGCCACCGCCGAACTGGCCATGGACCCGCTGGCCGAGGACTACCTGGTCGAAGGCAGTCAGTTCTGGGTGGTCAAGCCGTCGATTTCCCTGGCCGGCATCACCGGGCTGGAGGCGCTGGTCAAGGGTAACTACATTGCCATTCGCCCAGGTGAACTGGGTGGGCCACCACGCCGCGATTTCGTCGCCCGTGCCAAGGCACCGCCGCTGGATCTCGGTGCCGAGGGCCTGCACCTGGTGCTGTTCAGCGACACCCTGGGGTCGGTCGACGTGGGCAGCCCGATTCTCTACCGGCAGATGAAGGTCGGTTCGGTGCAGAGCTTCCAGCTTTCGCGCGACAACAAGCAGGTGGTGCTGGGGGTACATATCGAGCCCGAGTATGCCGGGCTGGTAAACCGCACCACGCGCTTCTGGAATGTCAGCGGTATCACCCTCAAGGGCGGGCTGTCCGGCATCGAGGTGAAGAGCGAGTCACTGCAGACCCTGATGTCCGGTGGCATCGCCTTCGAGACCGATGACCTCAAGGCGCCCGCCGAGGCCAAGCGTGTGCAGCGCTTCGACCTCTACGCCGATCGCGAAGCCTCGTTGAAAAACGGCGATGCGCTGAGCATCCGGGTGGAGCGCGGCGACGGGCTGTCGCCAGGCACCGAGATTCGCTACAAGGGTCTGCAGGTCGGCAAGATCGAGCGGGTCGAACTGACTGGCGACCTGCAGGCGGTGATGCTGCATGGGCGCATCACCACCGCGGCGCAGCAGGTGCTGCGCCCCGGCTCGCGCTTCTGGGTGGTCAAGCCCGAGATCGGCCTGACCGGTGCCTCCAACCTGGATACCCTGATTGGCGGGCAGTACATCGAGGTGCAGCCGTCGAGCCAAGGCAACGGTCGACAGACCGATTTCGTGGCGCTCAAGCAGGCGCCCGAGCAGGCGGTCGAGGAAGCGGGCTTGCGTCTGGTCCTCAGCACGCCACGGCGCGGCTCGCTGAAGGCCGGCTCGCCAGTGAGCTACCGCGAGGTGCAGGTCGGCAGGGTCACCGGCTACGAGCTGGGCGCCACGGCCGACCGGGTGCTGATCCATATCCTGATCGAGCCCCGTTATGCCGGGCTGGTGCATACCGGCAGCCGCTTCTGGAACAGCTCCGGGTTCGGCGTCGATTTCGGCTTGTTCAAGGGCGTACAGGTGCGCACCGAGTCGGTGGAGACCCTGGTCGCCGGTGGGGTGGCCTTCGCTACGCCTGAACCGACCGGCAATGCGGCAAGGCCGGGCCAGACCTTTGCGCTGTTCGACGAGGCGCAGCCGGAGTGGCTGCAATGGGCGCCGAAAATCGCTTTGCCCAAATGAAGGCAGCTGCGCGTCGGCCCTGGGGCGTTAAAAACAGACTGGATCGCCAGCCCGGTCGGGCAGCCGCTTGCGGCTAACGCGCTTTAGCGTGGCCCGAAGGGTGAGCGAAGCGAGTCATGCTCATGTACAAAAGTACAGTCGCCCGCGACCCTGGCCGCTTCCTCGCCTGTTGTTTGCGGCCGGCTAGGCCTTGCAGGCTCTAGCTCGCAAGCCTTCAAATAATGTGAAATGAAAAGGCCCGCGTACTCCGCGGGCCTTTTGCGTTACCGGGGCAGGATCACGCCAGCTCGGCCGCATCCTGCTCGCTGCTGACAGGCGTTGCGGCCTGCTCGCGGCGCTTGATGTACTTCCAGTCCGCTTCGTCGATGTAGATGCCGTTGGGGCCGCTGCCGCCTTCCAGGTCGATGGCCACGGTGGCCGACACCTGGGGCTTTACCGAAGCCAGGATCGGCACGAAGCCGAGCTGCAGGCTGGTTTCGATCAGCGCCTGCTGGTTGCGCTCGTCGATGTCCGCCGCCTCGTCGAGGTAGTAGGGCAGGCGTACCCGGCCGGCCAGGTCTCGGTCCATCAGGTGCAGCAGCAGGTACATGTTGGTCAGCGCCTTGATGGTCATCGTGGTGCCGTTGGAAGCCGCACCGTCGATGTCGGTGTGGATCACCGGCTGGCCGTGCACCTTGGTGATCTCGAAGGCCAGCTCGAACAGGTCCTTGAGGCCCAGCTGGTTGCCGTTGGCGGCGACCAGGCGCGACAGGTAGTCCTTGGCTTCTTCGTTCCTGGCGTCCTGCTCGGCATTCTGGGTCAGGTCGAACACCGACAGGGTTTCGCCTTCCTCGTACTGGCCGGCGCTGTGGATGATCTGGTCGATATGCCGCAGGGCATCCTTGTTGGGGGCCAGCACGATGCGGAAGCTCTGCAGGTTGGAGACCTGACGCTTGTTGATCTCGCGGTTGAACAGCGCCAGCTGGTGCTCGAGGTTGTCGTAGTCGCTGCGGATGTTGCGCAGGGTCCGGGCGATGTCGGTGACCGCCGCACGGCGCGCCTTGGCCAGCGTCAGGGCTTCGTCCTGGCGGTGGGCATAGGCGTTGACCAGCAGCTGCAGGCGGCGCTCCATGTCGTCTTCGCTGTCGAACTTGGCGACGCCCTTGAGCCGCACCTGGGCGTACAGCGCCTCGATCTGCCCGTCCACACGCTGCAGGCCCTGCCAGGTGTCCTGGTAGTCGTTGAGCAGCGGCAGCAGGTTGTCCAGGGAGTCGTCGACCGGCTCCATGTAGGGCGTGCCGAACGGCAGGTCGGCGGGCAACAACTGGCGACGGCGCAGGGCGTCTTCCAGGGTGCGCTCCTTGGCTTCCAGGTCGGCGATCTGCCGACCAACCAGTTGCAGTTTGGCGGACAGCTGCTGGACCCGCTCGGTGAACGCATCGCTGGCACGCTTGAGTTCGTCCTGGGCGGCTTCCAGTTGCGCGAGTTTCTCCAGCTTGTGCGGCTCCTCGGCGCTCAGCGTCTGGCTCTTGCGGAAGTCTTCCAGGGCCTTCTGGGCATCCAGCACCGCCTGGTACAGCTGCTCGGCCTGGGCCTTGCTGGCGGCGCGGTCGGCCGCCACCGATTGCTGGGTCTTGAGCTGCTTGAGCTCGCGGTCGAGGCGATCCTTCTGGTCGCGCAGGGCGGCGCGGTCGGCCAGGGCCTGAAGGGCCGGCGGCTCGATGTTCGACAGGTCGATATCCAGGCCAGGCACCTGGAAGCGCTCGCCCTTGAAGCCGTCGAGAATGGCCTCCAGGGATTTCACCCACAGATCGCCGTCGTCGAGCTGGATGCCTTTGTCGCCCAGGGGCAGGCTGAACAGCTGGCCGTTGAACAGACGCATCAGGCGATCAACATCGGCCTGGGAGAACTCTTCACGCAGGCGCGAGTAGCTGTTGTTGTCGGCATGGTCGAGCTGCTGCTTGACCGACTTGAGGCGTTTTTCCAGGTCGCGCAGGCGCTCGTCCAGGTCTTCGCTGGAGAACTGACGGGACTGCGCCAGGGCACCGGCCAGCTCGTCGTGGGCATCCTTGGCGGCCAGCAACTGGGCTTCCAGTACCTTGGCGTCGTCGACCAGGGCGAAGCGGTTCTTCAGTACCGCCAGCTCGCCGAGCCAGCGCTGGATCTCGCTGATCTCGCGCTCCATGCGCATCAGCTCCTGGGTGCCGCCGCGCTGATCGTTCTGCAGGCTGTCCTGCTCGCCCCGGTAGTGCTCGGCCTGGATGACCAGTTCCTCCTTGCGGGCATCGGCGTAGTCGTGCCAGGTGCCCAGCAGGTTATCGAGCAAGGGCGAGAGGCGATGCAGCTTGCCGCGCAGTTGCTCACGCTGGGTGACGCCGGATGCCAGGGCTTCGATCAGCGGGCCGGCGGTCACCAGGGCCTGGTAGTCCTGTTCCATGCGGCGCACGTCGCGGAAGGCTTCCTCGGTGGCGGCGATGTAGTCGACGCTGCCCGAGCGCAGGCTGTGCTCGAAGGCATCGAGGAACAGCTGCTTGAGCTTCGCCGCGGTGATCTCGCGCATATGCAGGAGGTTGATGAACAGCGCGCGAAAGGTCTTCAGGCTCTGTTCGCTGGTCGAGCGCAGCGGGATCAGGGTCAGGTCCAGGGGGATACTGGTATGCCCGCCCACCAGCAGGCGACGCAGCTCGTCGGGCTTGAGTTCATAGGCGATGATGCCGGCCTGACCGAGATTCTTGAACAGCTCGCGTTGGCGCAGGCAGGTGCCGTTTTGCTGGTAGTGATCCAGGTCCAGCTCGCCCTGGTAGGCGAAGAACTGGTGGCCGAAGCCGCCCCCCGGACCGCGACCGGCTACGCCGATCACGTGGGGGCCATGGGGCAGGGCGACTTCGACGAGGATGTAGCTGGTGTCGGTGGCGAAGTAGAACTTGCGCGACTGCTCGAGGCTGTACTTGCCGAAGCTCATGTCCGACATGCGCGCCAGGATCGGGAACTGCAGGGCGTTGATCGACGCCGACTTGCCGAGGTTGTTGGCGCCGTACACCGAGAGCGGGTTTTCCAGCGGGAACAGGCCGAGGCTGTAGCCGGCGGTGTTGAGCAGCGCGAAGCGGCGGATGCCGTAGCGTTCCTGGGTCATGCGTCTTGCTCCTGTGCGGCGCGCTCTTCGGCCATGGCGCGGGCCATGGCGTCTTCTTCGGATTCTTCGGCGTCGTCGAGGCTGATGATCGGGTCACCGCTGTCGTCGTCGATCAGCACCGGGGCCGGCAGCGGCAGGTCGGTGCTGTGCAGGCTGGCGGCCAGGTCGCGGTCGTGTTGCACCGCCAGGCACACGTCGAGGAAGCGGTGCATCGGCGGCAGGAAGCGGTACACGCCGTTACTGTCCTCGGCGAAGCCGAGCTGGGTCAGGCGGCGGATGACCTTGTCTTCGAGCTCTTCATGGGTGGTGACTTCGGCCTGCAGGAACAGGTCGCGGTACTTGTCGAGCAGTGCCGGCAGCTCGTCGCGGCCGATGGTGCCGCCGTCGAGCACGGAGAGTGGGTCACGACCCTGGTCGGCCAAATGCTCGACCAGGATGAAGGTGAACAGCGCCAGGCGCTGGGCGGTCTTGTTGACCTGGGGCGCAGCCTGCTCGGGCACGAAGTAGTAGAAGCCGCGCGGATCGCAGACCAGCTCGAAGCCCAGGGCGCGGAACAGCGCGCGATACTGATCCTGCATGCTGGACAGCTGGGCGTAGCACTCCGGCTCGCTGCGCGAGATATGGTAGCCCTTGAACAGGTCGCGGAACGCGGCCGCGAGCTGGGTCATTTCTTTCAGGTCGATATTCATAGCGGATGCTCGTTGGCAGCTGTAACCGTTGCTGCAGCCGAAAATAGGATGTGGCCAATGGTGGACAAGCTTCGCGTTGTCCACCCTACGCTGTAATCAGGCACTGGGACGGCCCACCAGGGCATAGGAGCTGATGCTGATCTCATGCTCGCGGGTCAGGTAGGTCTGGCGCTCCAGGCGGTCGCGCTGGAAGCGGCCTTCGCGTGACAGGCGCGAGAACCAGTAGAGCAGCTCATCGGTGGCGCCTTCGGGCTCCTGCTCCAGCAGCCAGGTCATCAGGTCCGGCAGGGGTAGCGACTGTTCGCAACGGTCGATCATTTCCCGGGCGGTTTTCGGTGCGCGCGGGTTGTCGCCCTTGCGCTTGCCGCTGGCTTTCGGGAAGTGGTTGGGCTTGGCCTCGAAGCGCGCCAGGGCATAAACGTAGGCTTCGACCTGGGAGGCGCTGCCGAGGAAGTTGCTTTGCGGCCGGGTGAACAGCGGCAAGGCGGCTTGCGGCACAGCGTCGATGCCTTTCTTGCGGATCACTGACAGGGCCAGCGCCGCACCGCGGGTCACGGCGTTGTGGCGGCGCGCTTCCTCGCGCAGTGGCAGCAGCAGTTCGCGGGCCTTGCGCAGGGTCAGCTGGGCGCTGGTCTGCATTTCCAGGATGCGTGCGTGGGTGCGCAGCAGCAGGTCGTCGTCCACCAGTTGGCCGAGGCGCTGCTGTTCGCCGAGCAGCTTGAGCAGCACCTGCTCGACACGGCGCACGCCCTGTTCGAAGGCGCCGTCGGCGGCAACCAGCTGGATCATCGGCTCGACGTATTCGTCCCAGGTGGCCAACACCTCGGCGTAACGCTGACGCAGGGGGATCTGCCGGTCGCTGGTCTTGGCCCGTTCGGCCACGCCAATCAGCGCCTGTTCGTCGTTGTTGAGTTTCTTGAGGACGTCGCGCACACGCATGTCGAGCAGGCGCAGCTGGCGGGCCAGGTCGTTGCCGTCGCGGATCTCGAAGGCGTCCTGGATGTAGCCGGCCAGGCGCTCGAGGTGGCGCAGGTAGGCTTCGATCTCCAGGCACAGGCCCAGGCGGTGCTCGCGGCGCAGGTAGGACAGGAAGTCGTGGATCTGCGCGTTGAGCTCGAAGCGGTTGGGGCTCTTGGCCACCGGCACCAGGATGTCCAGGCGGATCCACTGGTCGAGCAGGGCGGTAACATCCACCGCCGTGCTTTGCGGCGGCAGCTGAGCGGTCAGCTGGTTGCGCAGCTCCACCAGGCTCAGGGTGCCGGCGTCGAAGCGTTCACCGAGCGGTTCGAGCAGGGCCCAGTGCTCGGCGAGGGCGCGCAATACGCGTTTGGGGTCGATCATCGCGGGACGGTCGCTCGCTTGGGAAAAAACGCCGATTGTACGGGAAACCGACCCGCCCCTGCATTGTCACGCAGGCGTCATTGGCGGGCGGCATGCTCGGCGGTAGATCACCGGCTCATGGTGCGCAGTACGCCATGAAATATCCGTAAATGGACAAAATATGCTCAACGGCCTTTCGATCTGTGGCCGTTGTCGGCACAATTCGCGTCCGCTTTTTTCAGGAGGCTGGCGGGCTCCTGTTGGCCGACCTTTATTACGGACTGCGCAATGATCAAAACGCCGTACTACCTCATCGACAAACAGAAGCTGTTGGGCAACATGGAGAAGATCGCCTATGTGCGCGAACACTCCGGTGCCAAGGCGCTGCTGGCCCTCAAGTGCTTCGCCACCTGGTCGGTCTTCGACCTGATGCAAGAGTACATGGACGGCACCACCTCCAGCTCGCTGTACGAGCTCAAGCTCGGCCGCCAGAAGTTCGCCGGCGAAACCCATGCCTACAGCGTGGCCTGGGCCGACGACGAGATCGAGGAGATGCTCGCCAACTGCGACAAGATCATCTTCAACTCCATTGGCCAGCTCGAGCGTTTCGCCGAGCAGTCCGCGGGCAAGGTGCGCGGCCTGCGCGTCAACCCGCAGGTGAGCAGCTCCGACTACCTGCTGGCCGACCCGGCGCGCCCGTTCAGCCGCCTGGGCGAGTGGGACCCGGCCAAGATCGAAGCGGTGATCGATCAGATCTCCGGCTTCATGTTCCACAACAACTGCGAGAACGGCGACTTCGGCCTGTTCGACAAGATGCTCACGCACATCGAAGAGCGCTTCGGTCATCTGCTGCACAAGGTCGAGTGGGTCAGCCTCGGTGGCGGCATCCATTTCACCGGCGAAGGCTATGCGCTGGACGCCTTCTGCGCGCGCCTGAAGAACTTCTCCGAGAAGTACGGCGTGCAGGTCTACCTGGAGCCGGGCGAAGCGGCGATCACCGGCAGCGCCTCCCTGGAAGTCACCGTGCTCGACACCCTCTATAACGGCAAGCACCTGGCGGTGGTGGACAGCTCCATCGAAGCGCACATGCTCGACCTGCTGATCTACCGCCTCAACGCCAAGCTGGCGCCCAGCGAGGGTGAACACAGCTACATGGTGTGCGGCAAATCCTGCCTGGCCGGCGATATCTTCGGCGAGTACCGGTTCGAGAAACCGCTGCAGATCGGCGACCGCCTGTCGTTCGTCGACGCTGCCGGTTACACCATGGTCAAGAAGAACTGGTTCAACGGCCTGAAGATGCCCGCCATCGTGGTCAAGCAGCTCGACGGCAGCGTCGAGGTGGTTCGTGAATTCGGCTTCGACGATTACCTGTCGAGCCTGTCGTAATAGCTGGAATGTGGATGTAGGGTGGACAACGCTTTTTGTCCACCGTGTGGTGGACGGATGGAGCGACGTCCACCCTACAAGTCACGTGTAGTGATACCGCAGCACCTTTCTCAACGAGCGCAGTACCCTGGGGGTGAAACAATTGAAGAAGAACGTCCTTATCATTGGTGCAGGAGGTGTCGCCAAGGTGGTGGCCCACAAGTGCGCGCAGCACAACGACGAACTCGGTCGTATTGCCATCGCGTCACGGAACATCTCCAAATGCCAGGCCATCATCGACAGCGTCAAGGCCAAGGGTAGCCTCAAGGTACCCGCCGACATCCAGGCCTTCTCGCTCAATGCACTGGATATCGAGGCGACCAAGGCGCTGATCCGCGAGACCCAATCGCAGATCGTCATCAACGTCGGTTCCGCCTTCCTCAACATGTCGGTGCTGCGTGCCTGCATCGATACCGGCGTGGCCTACCTGGACACCGCCATTCACGAAGAACCGGGCAAGATCTGCGAAACCCCGCCCTGGTATGGCAACTACGAGTGGAAACACCTCGAGGAATGCCAGCAGAAGAACATCACGGCCATTCTCGGCGTCGGTTTCGACCCGGGTGTGGTCAACGCCTATGCGGCCCTGGCCCAGCAACAGCATTTCGACAAGATCGAGTCGATCGACATCCTCGACGTCAATGCCGGCAGCCATGGCAAGTATTTCGCGACCAATTTCGATCCGGAAATCAATTTCCGCGAGTTCACCGGCACCGTCTACAGCTGGCAGAACGCCCAGTGGACCAGCAACCGCATGTTCGAGGTCAAGCGCACCGATGACCTGCCGGTGGTCGGCTCGCAGAACCTGTACCTGACCGGCCACGATGAAGTGCACTCGATTTCCAAGAACCTGGACGTGCCCAACGTGCGCTTCTGGATGAGCTTTGGCGAGCACTACATCAACGTATTCACCGTGCTGAACAACCTCGGCCTGCTCTCCGAGCAACCGGTAACCACAGCAGAAGGTCTGCAGGTGGTGCCGCTGAAAGTGGTCAAGGCCGTGCTGCCCGATCCGGCTTCCCTGGCCCCGGGCTACACCGGCAAGACCTGCATCGGTGACCTGGTCAAGGGCACCAGGGACGGCAAGCCCCGCGAAGTGTTCATCTACAACGTGGCCGACCACGAAGAAGCCTTTGCGGAGACCGACAGCCAGGGCATCTCCTACACCGCCGGCGTGCCGCCAGTCGCCGCTGCGCTGCTGGTGGCCCGTGGCGAGTGGGATGCCAAGCGCATGGTCAACGTCGAAGAGTTGCCGGCCGAGCCGTTCCTCAAGGCGCTGGACGTGATGGGCCTGCCGACGCGTATCAAAGATGAGCACGGTGATCGTCCCTGGGACCAGGTTGTTTGATGGCAGCGAGCAGCTGCGCGTCGGCCCTGCTGCGTTGACCCCAGGCTCAAAGTGCTCATGTACTGCAGTACAGTCGCCCGCGACTCCGACCGCTTTTCGCCTGGGGTCGCCTTGCATGGCTCTAGCTCGCAAGCTCGTGGATAAGCGTCGTTAAGAAAAAAGGATCGCCTCGGCGATCCTTTTTTCGTTTCAGCCCACGAGTGCTATCAGACCGTCACCACGCCGAGCAGCACCGCGGCTGCGAGCATGATCAGGCTGATGCCCCAGGCCCACAGCACGGTGTAGCGGATGTGCTTGTACAGCTCGACGCCGGCCAGGCCGATCGCCAGGTAAACGCTGGGCACTACCGGGCTTACGCCGAAACCGGTGTTCTCGCCGATCAGCATGGCATTGGCCACCGACGCCGGGTCGACACCGGCCGCCACGGCGACGTCGCGGATCACTGGCAGCAGGGCGAAATAGTAGGCGTCCGGCGAGAACAGCATGCCCAGCGGTACGCCAAAGGCGCCGATGATCACGTGCAGCCAGTTGGCCGAGCCCTCGGGCAGGATGTTGATCATCCAGTGCGCCATGCCGTCGGACATGCCGGCACCCGACAGTACGCCGAGCAGGATGCCGGCCGCGAGCATCACCAGGGCCATCTGCATGGCGTCGCTGGCATGGCGCAGCACCGCCTTGTTCTGCTGTTCCAGATTCGGGTAGTTGACGACCAGGGCCACGCCCAGGCCGACCATGAAACAGGCGAACAGCGGAAAGGCACCGGTGAACAGGCAGACCAGAATGGCCAGGGTCAGCGCCAGGTTGGCCCAGTAGCGCCAGTCGCCGGGGCTCAGCTGCAGGCCGCTGTCGTCGGCAGGTGATTCGTCGGCTGGCGCCTGGCCGGCCAGTACACCCTGGGTGGCATGCTGGCGCTGGGCGCGCAGGCCCAGGAACACCGCCAGGGCCATGACCAGCACCAGACCGACCACCTGGATGGGAATCAGCGAGATCCACAGCTGCGAGGCTTCGATGCCGGTCACCGCCGATGCGCGTGCGGTGGTACCGCCCCAGGGCACCATGTTCATCACCCCGGCGCTGAGCACCACCAGGCACAGCAACATCTGCCGGCTCATGCCCAGGCGCAGGTACAGCGGCAGCAGGGCGGGAATCACCAGCAGGAAGGTTGCCGCGCCGATGCCGTCCAGGTGGGTGACGGCGGTCACCGCCACGGTGACCATCGCCACCGCCAGCGGGCGACCGCGAGTGCTCTTGAGCAGAAAGGTCACCAACGGGGCGAACAGCCCACGCTCGCGCATCACGCCGAAATACAGGATGGCAAAGATGAACAGCGTGGCCGTGGGGGCGACCGCCTTGAGGCCTTCGCTGATGAATTTGCCGATTTCGCCGAGGCCGAAGCCGGCCATCACGCAGGCAATGACCGGCAGGGTGACGAAAGCGACCAGCGGGGTGATGCGGCGCATCAGAATGAGGATGACGATGGTGAACATCAGGGTGAAGCCGAGGGCGGTGATCATGACGATCTCTCCGGTTTTATTATTGTTGGAGTCGCGGGGCTGGCAGCGTGGGCACTATGACGGGGCCGGCAGCCTCAGGTCGAGCAGCGCATAGCTGAGGCTCTTGCCGTGTCGGTCGATACCTGGGCTGGCGTTCACCCCACCTTCCAGGGCGTTTTCCACCACGAAATTGAGGCCGCCCAGGTTCGACAGCTCGTAACGGCGCACCCTGCCGATGCGCCGGTGGGCCAGGCAGCCGGCCACGCGCTCGGCGGTCAGCTCGCTGACCAGCCAGGCATAGTGGTTCGGGTCGAAGGCGAACACCGCCACGCTCAGCATGTCGCCTTTGTCCCCCGCGCGGGCGTGGGCGAAGTCACACAGCAATACGTCGCTCATCAGAACCACTCCAGCCGTTGCTGCACTTCAGTGCGCGGGATCAGGAAACTGGCGGTGCCCAGGGACTCGCTCAGGTGCCGGCGCACACCGCCGCCGCCCGCCGGGCCGTTGGTGTAGAGCGATTCGGCATCGAGCAGCAGGTTTTCCAGCAGCGCCCTGTCGGCGTCGACGAAGCTGATGCGCAGGCGCACATCCTGCGGGTCCTGTGCGCTCGCGAGGCGCTGCCGCAGCCACTCGCCCCGGGCATCGTTGAACAGGCTGGCGACGCCGATCAGGTCGATCCACGGCGTGATGTGCGGTGCCAGGCGTGCACAGCGCTGCAGCAGCACTTCACGGGCCAGGGCGGCGCGAGCCAGGGCGCCGGGGCCGGCATAGGAAATTTCCGCCTCGGCGAACCAGTTGCCACGCAGGCCGATCAGGCCCTTGAGCTCAGACGGGCGCGGATGGCCGCGCATACCCTGGACGTCGACCAGATCGGGGCCGACCTGGCGTACACAGGCCTGGCTGAGGTCCAGGGTCACGTCCGGGGTCAGGTAGGCGGCCGGGTCGTGGACTTCGTAGAGCAGCTGTTCCTTGACCGTGCGCTCGGTAACGCAGCCGCCGGTACCGGCGGCCTTGCCGATGGTCACGCGGCCGTCGGCCCCGATGCTGGCGATCGGGCAGCCGACGTTGGCCAGGTCCGGCACGTCCTTCAGGCCCGGGTGGGCGAAGTAGCCGCCGCTGACCTGGGTGCAGCATTCGAGCAGGTGGCCCACGGTGGTGGCCAGGGCGATGCGATCCCAGTCCTCTGCCTGCCAGCCGAAGGCGTGGCGCAGCGGGCCGACCGCCAGGCTGGGGTCGGCGACGCGGCCGCAGAGCACTATATCGGCGCCTGCGTCGAGGGCCTGAGCGATGCCATCGGCACCGGTGTAGACGTTGACCGAGACCACCTCGCCGTCGAGCGCGTTGGGCAGCCAGGGCGCTATTGCGTCACCCGCGTCGAGCAGATCGTCACCGAGCACGCAGGCGATACGCGCTTTTGCGAAGCGCCCACTCTGCAACTGCTGGCGCAGACGCCGGGCCGCCGCGCTGGGGTTGGCCGCGCCGCCATTGGTGATGATCGGGATGCCGGCGCTCAGGCAGGTTTCCAGCACCGGTTCGAGAAAGTCGAACAGCCGCGTGGCATAGCCGCTGTCGGGGTTGGCCAGGCGGCGCAATTGCGCTTCGGCCAGAGTGCGTTCGGCGAGCAGTTCGAAGAACAGAAAGCGCCGACCGTCGCGTGCAGCGAGGTCATTGGCCAGCGCCAGGGCGGCATCGGGCCGATCATTGGCGAAGCCTGCTCCGCAACCGATATGGACTGTTGTCATCATTGTTTATCCAGGTCGAGGTCCGCACGAGACTGCAGTGTCTGGATTTAGTTGTGAATTCGAAATGTGATATCAATTGATAAGATAATTTTATAAAAGCGTCTGTCATGGATATCAGCTTTCGCCAGCTTCAAGCCTTCGTGCTCATCGCCGAGCAGCGCAGCTTCAGCCGCGCCGCCGAACAGATTCACCTTTCCCAGCCGGCCCTAAGCTACAGCCTGCGCAAGCTGGAAGAAGCCCTGGGCCTGTCGCTGTTCGCCCGCAATACCCGCAGCGTGGAGCTGACCGAAGCCGGCTCGCGCTTTCTGGAACAGGCCCGGCGCCTGCTGCGCGACATGCACAACGCGGTGCACGACGCCCACGAACAGCTGCACCTGCAGAGCGGCTCGCTGCGCATCGGCGTACTGCCGTCGGTGGCCATCGAGCCGTTGCCGCGGGTGCTGGTCGACTATCGCCAGCGTTATCCGGGCATCGAGATCAGCCTGCGCGATGGCCGTGCCGGGGAGATCCGCCAGTGGGTGAGCAACGCCGAAGTGGATTTCGCCATCACCTCGGTGGCGGATGAACCCGGTGTGCTGGATTTCCAGCTGCTCTACGACGACAGCCTGGTGTTGCTGGTGCGTGGCCAGGCCGGTTTACGCGGCAAGAAGCTGCTCGCTGCGCTGAAGAGTCTGGATTACGTGGCCACCACCCGCGATACCAGCCTGCGCACCATGGCCGACCAGACCCTGGCGCGCATGGGGTTGCTGCGTGAACCCGCATTCGAGGTCGCCTATATGAGCAGCGCCGCCGCACTGGCGCGGGCCGGGCTGGGCTATGCGCTGCTGCCGGCGAGCGTGGCGGATACCTTCAATGGCGATGGCAGCCTGTCCGTGCACCCGCTGCCGATGGCGCCGGCCCGCGGCGTTGGCGTGCTGCAGCGCAAACCCTGCTACCTGAGCCCACCGGCCCAGGCCTTCGTCAGCCTGCTCAAGCAGCAGGCCGAAGCCAGTGGCCTCTAGGGTCTGTTCCCGTTTCACGCACGGCCCTTCGGGTGGGGCCGCCTAGGTTGCGCGGGAAATGGCCTCCGCTGTTGTTGCAGGACTTGGCAAGGGAAAACGCGGACGGCTAGTCCATTCCCTGCGTCCTGCGCCTAACCGGAGGCCATTTCTCGCGGCAACGCGGCTCGCGCTGAAACGGGAACAGACCCTAGCCACGGCTGACATTTGGGGCTACCCGTGGCAGGCGATTCACGCGACAATCAGCGCCCTCGAAAATCGATGTGCCGAGTACCTGACGTTTGAACACCGAGCTGCGCCGCCGCGCCTACCTGGATGCCATGCAAGTGGCCAGCTGGCTGCCGCGCGTCGAATTGCCATTCGCAGCGCCGTCACGGCCCGAGCTGCTGGTCGCCTTCGAGCCGCAAGCCGAGATCGTCGTCGAGAAGCCGCCGGTGCAGGCCAAGGTCAGCGCGCCGGCCGCGCAGCCTGCCGCCAGCGAAGTCGTCAGCCGCGAACGCCCGCGCATCGAAGTGCCCAAACCGGGCACGGCAAGCAAGGGCGACGAGCCTGCCGGCGAAGAGACCAACGCCGCACCGGCCCCGCGCGAGCGCCCGACGCCGCCCCCGCGTTTCGCCCTGCAGTTGCTGCGCGCCGGCAGTTGCGCGCTGCTGGTCGAGCTGCCGACCGGCGAACCTTTCCAGAGTCGCGATCCCGCCTACCTGCTGCTCAAGGATCTGCTGCGTGCCGCCGGTTTGCCGGATGCCCCGCAGATCATCGGCGAGCCGGTGCGCTGGCCGCTGCTGGTGCGTGGCAACATGGACCAGGGCCCCCAGGCAGCGCTGGATTTCGTGCAGAGCTTTATCGGCGCCCGCCTGGAAGAGCAGGAGCCCTGCGCCTGCCTGTGGCTGATCGGCCTGCCAGCCATTCGTTTCGCCGGTGACGCCGATGCCGAGGCCTACAACCGCGAACTGCAGGTCGAGGAACTGGGCGCCGCCTGGGCGCTGCCGGGCCTGGAGCTGCTGATGGACGAACCACAGCGCAAGCGCGAACTCTGGCACGCCATGCAGCGCGTGCGGCGGCGCTGGCTGGAGGCTTCGGCATGAGTGAGGCGATCACGTTTCGCCGGGCCACCGAGGCGGATATCGATGCGGTACTGAAGATCGAATACGCCGCTTTCAGTCATCCGTGGACGCGCGGCATCTTTCTCGACAGCCTGAAATCCTACGAAGTCTGGTTGATGTTCGAAGGTAGCCAGCAGGTCGGTCACGGGGTGATCAACGTGATCATCGACGAGGCGCACCTGCTCAACATCACCGTCAAACCGGAAAGCCAGGGCCGTGGCCTGGGCCTGCGCCTGCTCGAGCACCTGATGGCCCGCGCTGCCGAGCTCAAGGCTGGGGAGTGCTTTCTCGAAGTGCGCTCCAGCAACCAGGCGGCGTACCGGTTGTACGAGCGTTACGGTTTCAACGAGATCGGCCGCCGGCGTGATTACTACCCCGCGCCGGGTGGCCGTGAAGACGCGCTGGTGATGGCCTGCACGCTGGTCGAATAAGCTAACGCCGCGCCCAGCGTCGTTCGCGGCGTTCTTCCTCGACCTGGCTGAGGTCGTATTTATCCAGAAACTCCTCAGCCTGCCCGTCGCGCTCGGGCTGATCGGCCTGTGGCGATTCATCGGGCGACCTGGCCGGTTTCTGCACAGCGGCCTTCAGCGGTTTGCGCGGCGTCAGCGCCTCCACCACATCGCGCAGAATGGGCGGCTCGGCCGGTTGGCGGCTGTCAGGTGGCTGCTGGTCAGTCATGACGAACTCCAGATCGGTCATTGGCTCTAGGCAATGGACGGCCGACAGGCCGGAAAGATTCAGCGTTTCGGCCTTTAACCGGCAAATCCGGAGGGTTGCTCCGGGTGGAAATCGCCTTGTCAAAAAGGCCCGTGCATCCGTATGGTGCGCATCGACCTTTCCCGGGAGCCGCCGCCGTGAGCGATCTCAAACATCTGTTCGACAACAATCAACGCTGGGCCGAGAACATCACCCAGAACGACCCGGACTTCTTTCCGCGTCTGGCCCGCCAGCAGACGCCGGAGTACTTGTGGATCGGCTGCTCGGATGCCCGCGTGCCGGCCAACGACATCGTCGGTCTGCTGCCCGGTGAACTGTTCGTGCACCGTAATGTGGCCAACGTGGTGCTGCACACCGACCTCAATTGCCTGTCGGTGATCCAGTACGCGGTCGATGTGCTCAAGGTCAAACATATCCTGGTCACCGGCCACTACGGCTGCGGTGGCGTGCGTGCGGCCATGCACGATGCGCAGTTCGGCCTGATCGATGGCTGGCTGCGCAATATCCGCGACCTCTGCTACGAACAGCGCGCGCAACTGGCCGCCCTGGCGGACGAGGAGGCGCGGGTCGACCGCCTCTGCGAGCTCAACGTGATGAAGCAGGTGGGCAACGTCAGCCGTACCAGCATCGTCCAGAACGCCTGGCACCGCGGTCAGCCGTTATCGGTGCACGGCTGCATCTATGGCCTCAAGGATGGTCGCTGGAAGGACCTCGAAGTCAGCGTCAGCGCTGCCGAGCAATTGCCCGAGCAGTACCGCCTGCGCCCGCCGCAGGCATGAGCATGGGCAAACCCTCGCGTCAGCTGGCGATCGCCGGTGTACTGATGGCGGTGCTGTGCTGGGCGGGCAATGCCCTGGTGGCCCGCGCCTTCGCCGGCGAAATCCCACCCTTCGCCCTGGCCTTCTGGCGCTGGAGCCTGGCGCTGATGCTGATCCTGCCGTTCGTGGCATTGCCGTTGTGGCGGCATCGGGCGGCGCTGCGCCATGCAGGCTGGCGCCTACTGGTGATCGCCGCCTTCGGCATCGCCGGCTACAACACCTTTCTGTACAGCGCGGCGCAGACCACCGCAGCGATCAACATCACCCTGGTCAATACCTGCATCCCGCTGATGACCTTTATCTTCGCCGGGCTGCTGCTCGGCGCCTGGCCGGCCCGGCGCGCCTGGTGGGGCATGGCGCTGGCGGTATCCGGGTTGCTGGTGCTGATCTGCCGCGGCGACTGGCAGACCCTGGCAGGCATGGCATTCAACCGTGGTGATCTGATCATGCTGCTGGCGGTACTCGACTGGGCGCTCTACACCGTGCTGCTCAGGCGCTGGTCGGCGTACCTGGTGCCGATTCCGCCGCTGGCATTGCTGGGCATTTTCATTGTGGTGGGCTTGCCGATGATCCTGCCCCTGTACCTGTACGAGCTCTCTACCGGCGCGCAGTTGCTGGCCACCCCGGCCAACCTGGCGGCCATCGCCTACACCGCGGTGTTCGCCTCGCTGGTCGCCTACCTGGGCTGGAACAACGGTGTGAAGGTGCTGGGCGCCTCGACCGCGGCGATGGGCAATTACCTGATGCCGGTGTTCACCGCGATCCTGGGCTGGGTCCTGCTCGGCGAGGCGCTGCAGCTGTTCCACTGGCTCGGCGGGGCGATGATCTTCGCCGGGCTGCTGCTGGCCACCTTGCCGAAGCGCTCGCAGCGGGCAGCGGCCTGAAACGACCCAGGCCGCTGACTGGCATGAACTGAAAACGCCCTCGAACGAGGGCGTTCTTCATCGGCGATAGGCTGCCAGCACCTGATCGATCTGCAGATCCACACTCTGCAGGCCGCCGCCGGACAGATACCACAGCGCAGGATCCAGGTAGACGACCCGTTTGGCCTGGGCCGCCGGCGTGCGCGCCAGTGGCGAGTCGGCCAGGGTGGCGACATCCAGCGCGGTGGCGCCAATGGCGGCGCTGCGGTCGATGATGAAGATCACCTCGGGGCTGGCGGCGGCGATGGCCTCGGCGTCCAGCGGCTGCGGACGCTGGCGGGGTGTGCCGGCAGGCTGTGGGGGTGGTGCGGGCAGGGCTCGTGGCGCCTGCAGCAGCGAATAGATCACCGCGTTCTCGGTTGGCGCGAAGCGCCCTTCGTTGTGGGTCAGCACCAGGGTAGGTTGCCCTGAAGCGGCGATCTGCTGACGGGCGCGTTCGGCCTTGCCCTGCAGGGTGGTCAACGCCTGCTGCGCCTCGGCGGGTTTGCCGACGAGCTGGCCGAGTAGCCTGACGTTATCGGCGATGCCGGCGAAGTAATCTTCACCGGTAATGCCCATGTCCAGGGTCGGCGCCAGTGCTTGCAGGGCCGGGCGGCTTTCGCCCTGGCGCCCGGTTATCAGGATCAGGTCCGGCTTCAGCGCCGTGATGGCGTCGATGTCCGGGGCCTTCATATTGCCGGCATTGCTGGTCTGGCCGGCTTTCTCCGCCAGGTAGGGCGGTACGTTGCCGGGCACGGCCAGCACTCGTTCGCCGGCACCGAGGGCGATCAGGCTGTCGTAGCTGCCGTAGTCGAAGGTGACGATCCGCTGCGGATCACCGGCGATCTCGACCTGCTGGCCCGCCTGGATGACCTTGAAGGTAGCGGGGCGTTGCCCGCCATCATGGCTGCAGCCAGCCGTTGCCAATGTCAGAAGTGTAAACAGTGCGGCCTTCTTCACCTGAGCGAGCTCCTTGGGATGCTGGTTTGCAGCCGAATGCCGCAATCCTGAAGGGCTGGGAACATAGCACCCAAAGCTGATCGAGAAGCTTTCTCAACGGGTAAAGTTTGCAAAGCCAGGCTTGCACGGCCTTTCCCCTGGACGTTGCATGGCTGATTTACCCTCGCCGGAAAACTTTACGGGATGCATGGAGGTCTATCCCGGTGGCTGGCGTTGGCGACTTGCGCCGACGTCGTAACGGGCATCAAGGCGATTCAGTTGCTAGTGTTATGCCATCGGCAGAAGGATGGGTCGTGAGTTAATGGATTGCGCGCACGTCTCTCTCACTGGAAAAGCGGCACCCCCGCGCAGGCTGACGGCCCGGTATCCGTCGCTTCGTGGTGCCTGCTGGCGGGCCGTGCTGCTGGTGGCGCTGGTCATCAGCCTGAGTGGCTGCATACGCAATCAGGCCAATGGCGCTTTCACCAGCAACAGCGCTGCGGCCAGCCCCAGCGAGCTGTTCCAGACCCACTCCGATCGCCTGGCCACGATCGGCATGCGCAACAACCTCAACAGCCTCTATCGCCTGATGGACAAGCTGTACCAGCGCAACCCGCGTGAATGGCACAAGACCGGTCTGGGCAGCCGCGAGGCGGCGCAGCAGGCGGTGCAACAGGCCATCGAGCAGGGCCGGCCACCGCCGTCGCTGGCCGGCCGGCAGGACATCGTGGCTCTCAGCTATGCGCTGAGCCCGGAGTTCCAGGGCGATCGGGTCGGCGCCTTCATCTACGCCATCGGCAGCATGGTGGTCACCGCCCACGGCGGACGCACCCAGTTCTATCTCACCGATTCCATCGATGCGCAGTTCGTGCACAACGCGGCGCGCAACATCGAGAAGGCCACTTGGCTGCTGGCCACGCGGCGCGACGCCCAGGGCAACCCGCTGCTGCTCTCCAACGAGCTGTCCGAGAACGGCCGCAACCTGAGTTTCGCCGTGGAATTCGGCAAGATCGTCGCCCGCCTGGATTACCTGAGCGACGTGCTCGACGAACGGTATCGGCGCATCGGCGTGAATTACGCCCACAGCCTGCTGTTTCTGAACTTCCTGCCAGTGCAGTAGACGCTCGCTAGCGGCTTATACCTTCCTGACGAACTCGGATTTCAGCTTCATCGCGCCGATGCCGTCTATCCTGCAGTCGATGTCGTGGTCGCCGTCGACCAGGCGGATGCCCTTGACCTTGGTGCCGACCTTGACCACCAGCGAGGAGCCCTTGATCTTGAGGTCCTTGATCACGGTGATGGTGTCGCCGTCCTGCAGCACGTTGCCGACCGAGTCCTTGATCACCTTGACGTCATCACCCGCCGCCTCGCTGTCGCTGGCCGACCATTCGTGGGCGCATTCCGGACACACCAGTTGGGTGCCGTCTTCATAGGTGTATACGGAGTTGCAGGCGGGGCAGGGTGGCAACGTGCTCACGGGGTGTCCTTCTGAGGCCGTGGATAAAAAGGCCGCAGATTATATAGGGTTTTACCCGCCGCCGGGGATCGGCGTCAGGCGTCCGGCAACAGTGCTTCGGCCTCGATCTCGATCAGCCAGTCGGGCTCCGACAGTCCGGTGACCACCACCCAGGAGGTGGCCGGCGGCTGTTCGGGGAAGAAGCTGCGCAGGGCATCGACGATATGCGCCTGTTCGTCACGCGCCTGGGCGGCGATATAGATACGCAGCATCAGCACGTGCTGCAGGCTGCCGCCGGCAGCGTCGAGAATCCGCCGCACGTTGTGCAGCGCGGCGTGGGTCTGGCTGGCCAGGTCATCGCCGACCAGGCGTTCGTGTTCGTCTACGCCAATCTGCCCGGACAGGTGAATGCGCCGCCCGCCCTGATTGATCACCGCTTGGCTGAAACCGTACTGGAGGGTGTCGAAGACCGAGCCGGGGTTGAGTATGTGCCTGTGCATCGATGCGTCCTTGATCAAAAACAGCAGGCCAGTCTAGCGTTGCGCCTACGGTGATCCAGCCCGAGACTGTTGCCAGTTGTGCAGGGCGGGTGCGGATAACCCGAACTCATGGCGGCTTCGCTGCCTCCAAACCAGAGTGGTGGTTCGGTCGACGCCGAGCACTGCACCTGCCGATGAGTCGTGGGCTGCCTGAGAACGGCCCGCCATAGCCAGTGGAGGCGCCATGTTTTTTCCCCAGTTGCCGGGTGTCAGCCTGTTCCAGGTGATGAAGAGGACGGTCACCGAGTTCATCGAGGACGAGTTGCCCACCTATGCCTCGGCCCTGGCGTTCCAGATGTTCTTCTCGCTGTTTCCCTTCCTGCTGTTTTTGATCGCGCTGATCAGCCTGCTGGACATGCAGCCGTTCTTCGACTGGCTGCGCCAGCAGGCCGAATTGTTGCTGCCGCTGTCCACGGTGGAGTTGGTCAACCCGGTGATCGACCAGTTGCAGACGCAGAAAGCCGGGCTGTTCTCGATCGGTATCGTGGTGGCGCTGTGGACGGCCTCGTCGGCGGTGCGCTCGACCATGGACGCGATGAACAAGGCCTATGGCGTGAAGGAGGGGCGCCAGCCCTGGAAGCGCATCCCCCTGTCGCTGCTGTACACCATCGGCATCGCCGCGGCGCTGCTCACCGCCGCCGCGCTGATGGTGCTCGGCCCGCAGGTGATGAACTGGCTGGCACACCAGATCGGCATCGAGCAGGTGGTAGTCACCCTGTGGACCTGGTTGCGCCTGCCGGTGGCGGTGTTCCTGCTGATGATCGTGGTGGCGGTGGTCTATTACGTGGCGCCCGATGTCGAGCAGCGTTTCCGCTTTATCACCCCGGGCTCGGTACTGGCGGTGGTGGTGTGGATCGCCGCCTCGGTGGGCTTCGCCTATTACGCGCAGAACTTCGCCAACTATAACGCTACCTACGGCAGCATCGGCGCGATCATCATCTTCCTCCTGTACCTGCACATTTCCTGCGCGGTGCTGCTGTTTGGCGCCGAGCTCAACGCCGTCATCGAGCACGTCGCCGAGGAGGGCAAGGAGCCCGGCGACAAGGAAATCCGCCCAGAGAACGAGCCCACTACCTGAGCGCTGGTTGCGCCGGTGGCCAGGTCAGCTGGCCGCTGTCGCTGAAACGCCGGGTGCCGAACAGGCCGTCGGCGAGCTTGCCGCGCAGCTGATAGGGCAGGCTCTGGCCGGGCTGGTGGGTGCTGGCGCCCCAGGCCTGACGGAGTACCGAGTAGGCCGAGATGGTTACCGGCACGCTGATCAGCGTCTCGCCAAAGCGCGGCACCTGACCCCGTTGATCGCTGACCCCACGTGCCAGTGGTTGGTCGTTGATATCCAGGGCAAGGGAGATGCCGTCGAAGTCGATGGCGCTTTCGTTGGGGTTCTGCACCCGCAATTTCACCGCGAAACGCGCCTCGAGTCCTTGCGACGGCAGCGGCTCCAGACCGACCAGGTCGATATGCAGCGGGTCGCGCGGTGCCCATGACGCACAGCCGGCCAGCACGGCGATCAGCAGCAGGGCACTCAAGTGGCGCAGTGTCGGGCGCATGGCAATTCTCCGGCGTCGTTGATCGTGCAGTTGTGACCGCAGCAGGTGGCGTTCGGCTCAGGCCGTCGCGCGCCGTCTGGCGCAGAGGACCAGCGCGATACCACCCAGCACGGCCAGCGAACTCAGGCCCAGGCGCAGGCTCAGCGCTTCGCCCAGTAGCAGGGCGCCGGCCAATGCCGTGATGATCGGCACGCTCAACTGCACGGTGGCAGCCTGGATGGCTCTCAGGTTGGCGATGGCCTTGTACCAGATGGCATAACCGAGCCCGGAGGCCAGGGCACCGGAGGCGAGGGCGTAGAGCACGCCGCTCGGGTCCCAGCTCGCACTGTGCAGCAGCACCAGGCTGAGCAAGGCGGCCATCGGCATACTGCGCACGAAGTTTCCGGTAGTCGCCGCCAGCGCATCGTTGGCGGTGCGTCCCAGTAGCGAGTAGGCGCCCCAGGCGATACCGGCGATCAGCATCAGCAGTGAGCCGGCCAGCGGCGGTGCGCTGGCGCCGGGAAGCAACAGGGCCAGCAGGCCGGCAAAGGCCAGCAGCAGACCGGCCAGGCTCATCGACCCCGGTCGCTCGCCCTGGCGCCAGCCCCAGAGCAGCATGCTGATCTGCACGGCGCCGAACAGCAGCAGTGCGCCAACGCCTGCATCCAGGTTGACATAGGCGAAGGAAAACGCCGCGGCGTAGGCGAACAGCGCCGCCGCCCCCGGCCAGCTTCCCGCCATCGCAGCCGAGCGGTGGCGCAGTCGCAGCAACAGGGCCAGCATCAAGGCGCCGCTGAACAGGCGCAGGCTGGTGAAGGTGGCGGGGTCGATCCCAGTGGTTTTCAGGGCCAGGCGGCAGAGCAGCGAGTTGCCGGCGAAGGCCAGCATGGCGGCGGCGGTGAGAAGCAGGGTACGTGGGGGCATGGCCATCCTCTTGTACAGGTCTGGCGGCTGAGTCGCGAGGAGCGTGCAGCGGATCTAAGCATGGCTGGCGCGCCCTGGCCATGGGCACGAGGTCCCAGGGCGGTCAGCGGGTACGCAGCGCTTCGCTGTGCTGCAGCATGTCGAGCAGCGCATCGACCATCGCGTGGGCATGGGCTTGCAGGTCGTAGGCCGCGGGGTTGAGCAGCCAGTGGGCCTGCAGGCCGTCCATGTAGGCATGCAGGCAGATCGCCGCGCGCTGACAGTCGAGGTCGGCGGGCAATTGGCCGCGGTTCACGGCATTGCGTAATGTTCTGGCAATGCGCTGGTCGCATTCTTGCTGGAACACCTGCATCTGCTGGCGCAAGCCGCCGAGCTCGGAGCTGTACTCGCATTTGTATTGCAGAATTTCTCCGACACGCCGGCATTCGCTGTCGGCATGCATGCGCAGCAGCAGCTGCACCAGCAACTGACGCATGTTACCCAGTGGGTCAGGTTCGTCCTCGCTTTCGCACGCGCGGGCCAGTTCTTCCTGGGGCAACAGGCGGCGGTCGAGCATGGCCTGGAACACGTCGACCTTGTTCTGGAAGTGCCAGTAGATAGCGCCGCGCGTGACACCGGCCGCGCTCGCGATGTCCGCCAGCGAGGTGCCGGAAACGCCATTGGCGTAGAACACCCGCTCGGCGGCATCGAGAATCTGCGCGCGGGTTTCTTCAGCTTCCTCTTTGGTGCGTCTGGCCATAGAGCGGCTTCCAGGGCGTAAAAAATTCGGATCAAAACCCCTGGCCGGGGTCACACAGGCGCGCAGTGTCACACAAAAAGATGCGTTTACAAACATTCTCGAACGTAAGTATATTTGCCGTCTATTTCCCAGCATCCACCTCGGCTATCTGCCAGGTATCGCCCCCCGCGGCTCGAATCACTTAGACATGAGGTCCTTTCAGATGCAGAAGAAGCCAGCCTTCGCCGCTATGGTTTCCGCTATCGCTCTGGCCACGCTGACGCTCGCTGGCTGCAGCGATGAGGCTGCCCCGCCACCGCGTCAGGCGCCGACTGTCGGCATCGTCACGCTGCAGGCAGCGCCCTATACCTTGACCACCGAGCTGCCGGGCAGAACCGCGGCCTACCGCATCGCCGAGGTACGCCCGCAGGTCGATGGCATCATCCAGAAGCGCCTGTTCAAGGAAGGCTCCGAGGTCAAGGCCGGCCAGCAGCTGTACCAGATCGACGCGGCGGTCTACGAGGCGGCCGCCAAGAGCGCCCAGGCCACCCTGGCCTCGGCCAAGTCGCTGGCCGAACGCTACAAGAGCCTGGTGTCCGATCAGGCGGTGAGCCGCCAGGCCTACGATGAAGCCCAGGCCTCTCGCCTGCAGGCCGAGGCCGCGCTGGAGCAGGCGCGCATCAATGTGCGCTACACCAAGGTGCTGGCGCCGATCGCCGGTCGCGTTGGCCGCTCCGCGGTCACCGAAGGTGCACTGGTCAGCAACGGCCAGACCAATGCCATGGCGACCATCCAGCAGCTCGACCCGATCTACGTCGACGTGACCCAGCCGACCAAGGATCTGCTGCGCCTGCGCCGCGAGCTGGAGAGCGGGCAGCTGCAGAAGGCCAGCGACACCGCCGCCAAGGTGCAGCTGCGCCTGGAAGACGGCAGCACCTACAAGCACGAAGGCACTCTGGAGTTCTCCGAGGTGTCGGTCGATGAGGGCACCGGCTCGGTGACCTTGCGCGCCGTGTTCCCCAACCCGGATCACACCCTGCTGCCGGGCATGTTCGTACACGCTCGTCTGCCCGCCGGCGTGAACCAGCAGGCCATCCTCGCGCCGCAACAAGGTGTGACGCGCAATCCGAAAGGTGAACCGACCGCCCTGGTGGTCAACGCCGAGAACAAGGTCGAGCTGCGCCAGCTCAAGGCCGAGCGTACCGCTGGCAACCGCTGGCTGGTGCTCGACGGCCTGAAGTCCGGCGACAAGCTGATCACCGAAGGCCTGCAGTTCGTGCAACCGGGTGCCGAGGTGAAAACCACCGAAGCGAAGAACGTGGCTGCGCCAGAGCAGGCCGCGGCTGACCAGGCTGAAACCCGCTAAGGAGCGATTACACGATGTCGAATTTCTTCATCGACAGGCCGATTTTCGCCTGGGTGATCGCCTTGGTGATCATGCTGGTCGGCGGTCTGTCCATTCTCAAGCTGCCGGTCAACCAGTACCCTAGCATCGCCGCGCCTGCCGTGAGCATCCAGGTCAACTACCCGGGTGCCTCGGCACAGACCGTGCAGGACACCGTGGTGCAGGTGATCGAACAGCAGATGAACGGCATCGACGGGCTGCGCTACATCAGCTCGGCGAGCAACTCCGACGGCAGCATGGAGATCATCGTCACCTTCAACCAGGGCACCAACCCGGACATCGCCCAGGTTCAGGTGCAGAACAAGCTGCAGCTGGCAACTCCCATGCTGCCTCAGGAAGTCCAGCAGCAGGGCTTGCGCGTCACCAAGTCGGTACGTAACTTCCTGCTGGTGATCGGCGTGGTGTCCACTGACGGCAGCATGACCAACCAGGATCTGTCCAACTACATCGTCGCCAACATGCAGGACCCGATTTCCCGCACCCCGGGCGTCGGTGACTTCCAGGTGTTCGGTGCCCAGTACGCCATGCGTATCTGGCTCGATCCCGCCAAGCTCAACAACTTCCAGCTGACCCCGGTCGACGTGCGCAGCGCCGTGCAGGCGCAGAACGTGCAGGTGTCGTCCGGCCAGTTCGGTGGTCTGCCCGCCGAGCCAGGCCAGCAGCTCAACGCCACCATCATCGGCAAGACCCGCCTGCAGACTCCCGAGCAGTTCCGCAACATCCTGCTCAAGGTCAACCGCGACGGTTCCCAGGTGCGCCTGGGTGACGTGGCTCGTGTCGAACTGGGGGGCGAGAACTACAACATTCGCGCGCAGTTCAATGGCAACGCGGCCTCCGGCCTGGCGATTCGTCTGGCTACCGGCGCCAACGCCCTGGATACCGCCAAGGCGATCCGCGCCACCATCGATGAGCTGAAACCGTTCTTCCCGGCCGGGATGGAAGTGGTCATGCCATACGACTCCACCCCTGTGGTGCAGGAGTCGATCCATGGCGTGATCATGACCCTGATCGAAGCCTTCGTGCTGGTCTTCCTGGTCATGTACCTGTTCCTGCAGAACTTCCGCGCCACGCTGATTCCCACCCTGGCCGTGCCGGTGGTGCTGCTGGGTACCTTCGGCGTACTGGCGGTGTTCGGCTACAGCATCAACACCCTGACCATGTTCGCCATGATCCTGGCCATCGGCCTGCTGGTGGACGACGCCATCGTGGTGGTGGAGAACGTCGAGCGGGTGATGCGCGAGGAGGGCCTGTCGCCACGAGAGGCGACGCGCAAATCCATGGGGCAGATTCAGGGCGCGCTGGTGGGCATCGGCGTGGTGCTCTCGGCGGTACTGTTGCCGATGGCCTTCTTCGGCGGCTCGGTGGGGGTGATCTACCGGCAGTTCTCGATCACCATCGTGTCGGCCATGGTGCTCTCGGTGATTCTCGCCCTGATCTTCACCCCGGCGCTGTGCGCCACCATGCTCAAGCCGATCGCCAAGGGCGAGCACCACGAGAAGCGCGGGTTCTTCGGCTGGTTCAACCGCACCTTCGAGCGCAGCGTCAACGGTTACGAGCGCGGCGTGCGCGGTGTGATCAAGCGCAAGGCGCCATTCCTGATCATCTACGCGGTGATCGTCGGGGTGATGGCCTGGTTGTTCACCCTGATCCCCTCGGCGTTCCTGCCCGAGGAAGACCAGGGCGTACTGTTCGCCCAGGTGCAGACGCCGTCCGGCTCCACCGCCGAGCGTACCCAGGCGGTGGTCGATGACATGCGCCGTTACCTGCTCGAGGACGAGAAGGACGTGGTCAACTCGGTGTTCACCGTCACCGGCTTCAACTTCGCCGGCCGTGGCCAGAGCTCGGGTATGGCGTTCATCATGCTCAAACCCTGGTCCGAGCGTACCGAGGCGGGGACCAGTGTCTTCGACCTGGCACAACGGGCCCAGGGGCGCTTCTTCGGTGGTGAGTTCCGCGATGCCATGGTGTTCGCCTTCGCCCCGCCAGCGGTCATGGAAATGGGTAATGCCACCGGCTTCAACCTGTTCCTGCAAGACCGTGCCGGCGTCGGCCAGGCCACCCTGAACCAGGCGCGGGACAAGTTCCTGCAGCTGGCCAACCAGAGCCCGGTGCTCAGCAGCGTGCGGGCCAACGGCCTGCTCGACGAGCCGCAGTACAGGCTGCTGATCGACGACGAGAAGGTACGCACCCTGGGTGTGTCCCTATCGGATGTGAACAGCACGCTGCAGGTCGGATGGGGTGGTGCCTATGTCAATGACTTCATCGACAAGGGGCGGGTAAAACGTGTTTACCTGCAGGGGGAGACCTCCTCGCGGATGAACCCCGAGGACCTCGACAAGTGGCACGTGCGCAATGACCAGGGACAGATGGTGCCATTCAGCGCCTTCGCCTCGGGAGAGTGGACCTACGGCTCGCCGAAGCTCTCACGCTACAACGGGGTGAGCGCCATCGAGATTCTCGGTACGCCGGCGCCGGGCCACAGCTCCGGTGAAGCCATGGCGGAAGTGCAGCGCATCGCCGCGGAACTGCCCGAAGGCATCGGCTTCTCCTGGACGGGCCAGTCTTACGAGGAAATCTTGTCCGGTTCCCAGGCACCGGCGCTTTACGCGCTGTCCCTGCTGGTGGTGTTCCTGGCCCTGGCGGCGCTCTACGAGAGCTGGTCGATTCCGTTCTCGGTCATGCTGGTGGTTCCCCTGGGTATCATCGGTGCGTTGCTGTTCACCCTGGGGCGCGGGTTGTCCAACGACGTGTTCTTCCAGGTGGGCCTGATCACCACCATCGGCTTGTCGGCACGTAACGCGATCCTTATCGTGGAGTTCGCCAAGGCGCTGCACGAGCAGGGCATGAGCCATCTCGAGGCGGCGGTCGAGGCCTGCCGCATGCGACTGCGCCCGATCATCATGACCTCCCTGGCGTTCATCCTCGGGGTGGTTCCGCTGGCGATCTCCAGCGGCGCGGGCGCCGGCAGCAAACATGCCATCGGTACCGGCGTGATCGGCGGTATGCTTACCGCGGCGGTGTTGGCGATCTTCTGGATTCCGCTGTTCTATGTGGTGGTCAGCTCGATGTTCAAGGACAAGAGCGCCAAAAAACTCAACGATGAGGAGGCCGTCCAGTGAGGCAGTCCCTGTTGTCTCTAGCCGTGGCGAGCATCGTGCTCAGCGGCTGCACCATGATCCCCGACTACCAGCGCCCCAACGCCCCCGTCGACACTGCCTGGCCCCAGGGCCAGGCGTACCAGGGCAGCGCCGTGCAGGGCTCGATCGCCGCGGCCGATCTCGGCTGGCGCGAGTTCCTGCGTGACCCGGCGCTGCAGCGCCTGGTGGAAACCGCGCTGAACAACAACCGCGACCTGCGTGTGGCGGCGTTGAATGTCGAGGCCTACCAGGCCCAGTACCGCATCCAGCGTTCCGAGCTGTTCCCCAACGTCTCGGCCGACGGCAGCGGCACCCGTCAGCGGACGCCCGCCGACCTGTCGCAGACCGGCCGTTCCACCGTCGGTGGCCAGTACAGCGCCACGGTCGGTGTGAATGCCTGGGAAGTGGACTTCTTCGGGCGCCTGCGCAGCCTCAACGAGCAGACCCTGCAGCAGTACTTCGCCACCGAAGAGGCGCAGCGCAGCACGCAGATCAGCCTGATCGCCAGCGTCGCCAACGCCTACCTGACGCTGCAGGCCGACGAGGCGCTGCTCAAGTTGACCCGCGAAACCCTGGGCACCTTCCAGCGCAGCCTGGAACTGACCCAGCGCAGCTTCGACGTCGGGGTGACCGATGCCCTGTCCCTGAGCCAGGCGCGTACGTCGGTGCAGACCGCCCAGGCCAACCTGGCGCAGTACACCCGTCAGGTCGCCCAGGATCGCAACGCCCTGGGCGTGCTGCTCGGGGGGGCGGTGCCAGCTGACCTGCCCCAGGGCGAAGGGCTGGACAAGCAACTGCTGGCCGAGGTGCCGGCGGGCCTGCCGTCCGACCTGCTGCAACGCCGCCCCGACGTGCTGCAGGCCGAGCGTGAACTGCTCGCTGCCAATGCCAGCATCGGTGCAGCCCGCGCGGCGTTCTTCCCGAGCATCAGCCTGACCGCCAACGCCGGCACCGCCAGCAGCCAGCTATCGGGTCTGTTCGACGGTGGCTCGGGTACCTGGCTGTTCCAGCCGCAGATCAACCTGCCGATCTTCACGGCCGGTCGCCTGCGCGCCAACCTCGACTACGCCGAGATCCAGAAGAACATCCAGGTGGCGAATTACGAAAAAGCGGTGCAGACCGCCTTCCAGGAAGTCGCCGATGGCCTCGCCGCCCGTGGTACGTTCGAAGAGCAACTGCAGGCCCAGCGCAGCCTGGTGGAAACTTCCGAGGACTACTACAACCTGGCCGACCGCCGTTTCCGTACCGGCGTGGACAGCTACCTGACCCTGCTCGATGCTCAGCGCCAGCTGTTCAGTGCCGAGCAGCAGCTGATCGGCGTACGCCTGTCGCAACTCACCAGCGAGATCAACCTGTACAAGGCCCTCGGTGGTGGCTGGAACGAACGTACCCAGACCGCGCCGGCCAGCGCGGCCGCACCGCCGTCCTGAGCGGCGGCAAACCCCATGAAAAAGCCCCGCAATCGCGGGGCTTTTTCATGCCTGCCAGCCTGTTATAGCGGCGTCTGCACGCGTACCGAGCGGTTCATCTTGTGGCGGATCAGCTGGATCACGCCCGGCAGGATCGACACCACGATGATGCCGACGATCAGGTAGTGCAGGTTGCTCTGCACCGCCGGCAGGTTGCCAAAGAAGTAACCGCCGTAGGTGAACAGGGTGACCCAGAGAATCGCGCCGACCACGTTGTAGGCGGCGAAATGGGCGTAGTTCATGTGGCCCATGCCGGCCACGAAGGGCGCGAAGGTGCGCACGATCGGCACGAAGCGCGCCAGGATGATGGTCTTGCCGCCATGGCGGGCATAGAACTGCTGGGTGATTTCCAGGTGCCGACGGCGAAAGATCTTCGAGTCCGGGTTGCGGAACAGCCGCTGGCCCATGAAGCGGCCGATGGTGTAGTTCAGCGCGTCGCCGAGGATCGCCGCGGCGATCAGCAGCAGCACCAGCAGGTGCACGTTCATGGTGCCGTGCACGGCGATGGCGCCGGCCACGAACAGCAAGGAGTCGCCCGGCAGGAACGGGGTGACCACCAGGCCGGTTTCGCAGAACACGATCAGGAACAGGATCGCGTAGATCCAGGTGCCGTATTGGGCGGTCAGGGCCGCCAGGTGCTGGTCGATATGCAGAATGAAATCGATAACCAGGTGAATGAATTCCATCAAAGGCTCCAACGATAGGGCGGCCCGGTGTCCATCGGGGCGGGCTGCTTGGGGGCGGCATTATGCTCGCATCGGCATGAAGGCGCGAAGCTGAGGCAGGGTTTTGAGCCTGCGCCATGGCAAGCGTTCCCTGCCGCGAGGAAGGTGGCGATGAACGTACGAGGGCGTGAGCCGGGTTGCGACTATGGTTTGACGCGTGGCTGGATATGCAGCTCGGTGGTTTGCGCGTCCTTGGCCTGCAAGGTCGCCGGGTCGCGCTTGCTGCCATCCTGCTGGGCGCGCTGTCTGGCGAGTGCGGCCATGCGCTCGGACCAGGCGAATTGCAACTCGCGATATTGTGGCGCCACGGCCGCACTGTTCAGGCGTGCCTGCTCCTGCCAGAACTCGGCATCGCCGCGCCACCAGGGATCTTCGCCGGGTGCTACGGGCTCGACGGGAGCGACCTTGAGAGCGGGTGCCGGGGCGACCTTGAGGGTGGTCGGTGCGGCCTGTGGCTGCGCCGGGTACAGGCGGGCGAACAGCTGAGCAGCCCCATACGCCAGCGCAGCGCCAACGGCCACAGCGAGGGCGCTGCGCGCGAACTCGCTGCGCGGGCTTTTGGGTTTGCTTGCTGAAGCTTTCATCATCCATCCCTAGGGGGAAAGAACCGACACGAGGCATGGCGGAACCTGCGTGAATGATAGCCACTTACGCGGCGCCGTTGAGCTTTATTTACGTGTCGGTACAGGGTGGCGGAGCGCTTACTTGCCCTTGATGATGCGCTGGATGGTGCCGGTGTTGTTGTTCAGCAACACGTAGTCGGTACCGATCTTCACCCAGTGCTCGTGTTCCTTGTCCTCGGGCTCCGGCAGATTGTGCTTTTTCAGGTCCTTGATCGCATAATCGTCGCGCCAGTACTTGTGCGGCGCAGGGGTACCTTCCTTGAGGTGACCGATATGCATCGGATCCTTGGCTTCCGGATCTTCCTGATCGGGCTGCTGCTTGAGCACCTGATCCTGATAGACCTCACGGGCGGGTTCCTGCTCTTTCGGATCGGCCGCATGGGCCATGCCGCTGACCAGCAGGGCGCCGAACAAGATGCTGAGGGTAGGCGTGGTTTTCATGTGACTCTCCTTTATCCGTGTCCATAGAGTGGACAGGGACAGGCCGCGAAAAACTCAACCTAAATTTTCGCCCCTCAAGTGGCCTGTGGTCTTCTTGTACCGCGTTTTGTACCGCGTTGCCGGCGACACTTCCGCACGCGCCGCTGCGCACGCCGCTGCGCACGCCGCCGAACGGCAGGTTTTTTCCATGAACCTTCAGGCTGAGAGGCGCCACTATCTATTCAAGTACCCGATTCGAGTGAGTCATGCCTGTTCCCCTTTTTCTGGCCCTGGTGTTCGGCTGCGTCGGCGCCGTGCTCATGGGCATCGGCCTCTCCCGGCGTCGTGTCAGCCGCAACTGGCTGTGCGCGCAAGGGCGGATCATCGCCAGCGACTGGGGGCTCAGCACGCCGAGCCGTTACCCGCGTTTCGAATGGCGCGACGCAGAGGGCAACCTGCACATGCACGAGAGCAGCATGAGCAGCTGGCGCCATTACCGCAAAGGCGACCCGGTGCCGGTGCGCTACGACCCCGCGTTCCCCAAGCGGGCGGTGATCGACACCCCGGTGCAGCGGGGTGCCTCGTTCTTCTGGCTGGGCGTGCTGCTGTGCGGCATCGCCGGGCTGTTCCTGCTGGTCGAGCTGCTGCTCAACTGAGCCGATCACCTTCCAGTCGCCCTGCAGGCGGCTGCGACCATTGAGCACATACGTCCAATAAAGCCGCTCGACGCAGCGGCATAGTAGCGGCACGGTCGGGTACCGCCACGAGCATGCCGATCGTCACGCCGCAGGCCATGGCCTTGCGGGTCGATTTCGCTGCCAGGGACGTCCTTTCGCTATGCCAACCATCGAGCCGAGCAATGTGGTGACCCTGGTCATCCAGCACCAGGTGCGTCCCGGCTGCCTGCCCGCCTACGAGGCCTGGCTCAAGCGCGCCCTGGCCGCCGCCGAGCAGCAGCCTGGCCACCTGGGCGTCAACGTGATTCGCGCCGACGGGCAGGGCGATGCCTTCACCACCGTGCTGCGTTTTGCCGAAGGCTGGCAGCTGGACGAGTGGATCGCTTCCGATCGCCGACGCCTGCTGATCGACGAGGTGCTGCCGTTGCTCGAAGGCGGCGACCAGATCCAGGTCAGCCGCGACCACGAATTCTGGTTCACCCCCGAGCAGGCCCAGGCCCAGGCGCCGCAGCCGCCGAAGTGGAAGCAGGCGGTGCTGACCTACCTGGTCATCTGCCCGCTGACCATGCTCATCCCGCTGCTGTGGCAGCCGCTGTTCCAGCAGTACCCGGCGCTCGGCGGCGTGGTACCGAGCAACCTGCTGATCACCCTGTGCATCGTCGTGCCGGTGGTGTTCTGGATCATGCCGGTGGTCACCCGTTGCTGTGCCGGCTGGCTGAGCGCCCGCTGATTTCCCTGACATTCCTACCCGAGAGGTTATCGCCATGAGCACATTCACCACCCGCGACGGCACCGAGATCTATTTCAAGGACTGGGGCAGCGGCAAGCCCGTGCTGTTCAGCCATGGCTGGCCGCTGGACGCCGACATGTGGGAATACCAGATGCAGTACCTGAGCAGCCGCGGCTATCGCACCATCGCCTTCGACCGCCGCGGTTTCGGCCGCTCCAGCCAGCCGTGGACGGGCTATGACTACGACACCTTCGCCGATGACATCGCCCAGCTGATCGAGCACCTCGACCTGCATGACGTCACCCTGGTGGGTTTTTCCATGGGCGGCGGCGATGTCAGCCGCTATATCGGGCGCCACGGCACCTCGCGGGTCAGCAAGCTGGCATTGCTCGGCGCGGTCACGCCGATCTTCGGCAAGGCCGCGGATTTTCCCGAAGGCGTCGACGCCTCGGTATTCGCCGGCATCAAGGACGGCCTGCTCAAGGATCGCGCGCAGTTCATCAGTGATTTCGCCGCACCGTTCTATGGCATCGACAAGGGCCACAAGATCACCGACGGCGTGCTCACCCAGACCCTCAACATCGCCCTGCTGGCTTCGCTCAAGGGCACGGTCGATTGCGTGACCGCGTTCTCGGAAACCGATTTCCGCGCCGACATGGCCAAGGTCGACGTGCCGACCCTGGTGATCCACGGCGATGCCGACGCCATCGTGCCGTTCGAAACCACCGGCAAGCTTGCTGCGCAAATGATCGCCGGTGCCGAGCTGAAGGTGTACGAAGGCGCCCCCCATGGCTTCGCCGTGACCCATCAGCAGCGTCTCAATGAAGACCTGCTGGCCTTCGTGTCCCGCTGATTACCGGAGCGCCCAGCCATGAGCAATGATCCCCAAGACCCTAAACGCCGCCAGGTCGTTGCCGCCGGTGGCCTGCTTGGCGCGGCTGGCGCGCTGTGGTCTGCCTTACCTTTCGCCGGCGGTGCCGGTTATGCATTCGGAGCCAACATGAACGACGCCGACCTGATCCTGCTCAACGGCAAATTCCACACCGTCGACCCTGAGCGGCCGCAGGCCACTGCCGTGGCGATCAAGGATGGCCGCTTCATTGCAGTAGGCAGCGACGCCGAAGCCATGGCCACCAAGGGCGCCGCCACCCAGGTCATCGACCTCAACAAGCGCACCGCCATTCCGGGCCTCAACGACTCGCACCTGCACCTGATCCGTGGCGGCCTGAACTACAACCTCGAGCTGCGCTGGGAAGGCGTGCCGTCCCTGGCCGATGCCCTGCGCATGCTCAAGGACCAAGCCGACCGCACGCCCACCCCGCAGTGGGTGCGGGTGGTCGGTGGCTGGAACGAATTCCAGTTCGCCGAAAAACGCATGCCGACCCTGGCCGAGATCAACCAGGCGGCGCCCGATACCCCGGTGTTCCTGCTGCACCTCTATGACCGCGCCTTGCTCAACCGCGCCGCCCTGCGCGTGGTCGGCTACACCAAGGACACGCCCAACCCGCCCGGTGGCGAGATCCAGCGCGACAGCAACGGCGAGCCGACCGGCATGCTGATCGCCCGCCCCAACGCGATGATCCTTTACTCGACCCTGTCGAAAGGGCCGACGCTGCCCCTCGAGTACCAGGTCAACTCCACCCGCCAGTTCATGCGCGAGCTCAATCGCCTGGGGCTGACCAGCGCCATCGACGCCGGTGGCGGTTACCAGAATTACCCGGACGACTACCGGGTGATCCAGCAGCTGGCCGACAACGACCAGCTCACCGTGCGCATCGCCTACAACCTGTTCACCCAGAAGCCCAAGGAAGAGCTGGCCGACTTCCAGCAGTGGACCAAGACCGTCACCTACGGCCAGGGCACCGATTACCTGCGCCACAATGGCGCCGGCGAGATGCTGGCGTTCTCGGCCGCCGACTTCGAGGACTTCCTCGAGCCGCGTCCGGATCTGCCGCCGAACATGGAGGCCGACCTCGAACCGGTGGTGCGCCACCTGGTCGAGCATCGCTGGCCGTTCCGTCTGCATGCCACCTACGACGAATCCATCTCGCGGATGCTCGACGTGTTCGAGAAGGTCAACCGCGACATGCCGTTCAACGGCCTGCCGTGGTTCTTCGACCACGCCGAAACCATCACCCCTAAGAACATCGAGCGGGTCAGGGCGCTGGGCGGTGGTATCGCCATCCAGCACCGCATGGCCTTCCAGGGTGAATACTTCGTCGACCGCTACGGCAAGCAGGCTGCCGAAAGCACGCCGCCGATCAAGCGCATGCTCGCCGAAGGCGTGCCGGTCGGCGCCGGTACCGACGCCACCCGCGTGGCCAGCTACAACCCCTGGACCTCGCTGTACTGGCTGGTCAGCGGCAAGACCGTGGGCGGTACCGCGCTGTACCCCGAAGGCCTGTCCCGCGCCGTGGCGCTGCAACTGTTCACCCAGGGCAGCGCCTGGTTCTCCAACGAGCAAGGCAAGAAGGGCCAGATCAGGGTCGGCCAGCTGGCCGACGTGGCGGTGCTTTCCCAGGACTATTTCAGCGTCTCCGAGGAAGCCATCAAGTACCTGGAGTCGGTGCTCACCGTGGTGGGCGGCAAGGTGGTCTACGGCGCCGAGGAATTCGACAAGCATGGCAACCCACCGCTGCCGGTGCTGCCGGACTGGTCGCCGGTGGCCAAGGTGCCCGGGCACTGGAAGCCCGCGGCACCGCTACAGGCCGCCGTGCACCAGTGCATCGGCGCCTGCTCGGTGCACGCCCACAGCCATGAGCGGGCGCGGCAGAGCAAGGTGCCGGTGAGCGATTACGCCGGCTTCTGGGGTGCCTTTGGGTGTTCGTGCTTTGCGTTCTAGCGCTGCTTAGCTCCCACAGATAGCACACACATTTTTTAACTCGGCGTCTCTCCGCCGTCTCGGGCACGGTTGTGCCCGTTTTTTACCGATACCGACTTCTTTAACGGGATAGCCCATGACCCGCGTCACCCAAGCAACCACCGCCGGGCCCTGGAGCCCGCTGCGCACTCAGGTGTTCCGCTGGCTATGGCTGGCCAGCATCGCCTCGAACATCGGCACCTGGATGCACGAAGTCGGTGCCGGCTGGCTGATGACCTCGCTGTCGGCCAGCCCGCTGGCCGTGGCACTGGTGCAGGTGGCCGCGGCGTTGCCGATGTTCTTTCTGGCACTGCCGGCTGGCGCCCTGGCCGATATCGTCGACAAGCGCCGCTACCTGCTGACCGTGCAACTGTGGATGGCCACCGTGGCGGTGCTGCTCGCCGGCCTGACCCTGCTCGGTTTGATGAACGTGCCGCTGCTCCTGCTGCTGACCCTGGCCATGGGGATCGGCACCGCGCTGATGATGCCGGCCTGGTCGGCACTGACGCCCGAGCTGGTCGGCAAGGGCGAGCTGCCTGCCGCGGTGGCGCTATCCAGCCTGGGCATGAACGTGGCGCGGGCCATCGGCCCGGCCATTGCCGGTGTGCTGGTCAGCCTCAGCGGCCCCTGGCTGACCTTCGCCCTCAACGCCGTGTCGTTCTTCGCGGTGATCGCCGCCCTGTATGCCTGGAAGCGCACCCCCGCGGTGAGTATCCTGCCGGCCGAACGGCTGTTCGGGGCGGTGCGTCTTGGCGTGCGTTATGCGCGCAGCGCCAAACCCTTGCAGGCAGTGCTGGCGCGCACCTTCGCGTTCTTCGTTGGCGCCAGTGCCGGCATGTCGCTGCTGCCGCTGCTGGTGCGCCGCGAGCTGCACGGCACGGCGGCGGACTTCGGCATCCTGCTCGGCTGCGTGGGCGCCGGTGCCATCGCCGGGGCGATGTGCCTGCCCAGGTTGCGTGAGCGCCTGCGCAGCGACCTGATCGTCGCGGGCGCCAGCGTCGCCTACGCTGCAGTGCTGTTCGGCCTGGCCTTTATCCGCGACTTCACCCTGCTGATTCCGGTGATGCTGGTCAGCGGCGCCGCCTGGATCGCTGTGCTGTCGAGCCTGCAGGTGGCCGCGCAAACCTCGGTGCCGAGCTGGGTGCGGGCCCGTGCCCTGGCGGTGTACATCCTGGTGTTCTTTGGTTGCAGCGCCCTGGGCGGCATCGTCTGGGGGTCGCTGGCCAGCGAATACTCGCTGAGCGTGGCCCTGGCCGGTGGCGGGGCGCTGCTGGTACTCGGCGTGCTGTTGTCCTGGCGCTTCCGCCTGCCGGTCACCGACAGCGAGGACCTGGCGCCTTCGGTGCACTGGCCGGCGCCGGTACTCAGCGCTGACCTGGACCGCGAGCGCGGCCCGGTGATGGTCACCCTGGAGTACGACATTCCCCAGGAGCATGCCGAGGCGTTCAGCCACGCGATGCTCGCCGTGCGTGCCATGCGCCGGCGTAACGGCGCGCTGTCCTGGGGCCTGCTGCAAGACAGCGAAAACCCGCAGCTCTGGCAGGAGTTCTTCTTCGACGCCTCCTGGCTCGAGCACCTGCGCCACCACGGCCGCATCACCGTAGCCGAGCAACGCATCGAGGCCAACGCCCGGCAATACCAGCGCGCAGGCGTGGCCGTGCGCATCCGCCATCTGCTTGGCGTGCCCGAACCGCGCCACCCTGATCCCGTTCCCCCAACCCAACCGGAGTTTCATCATGAACAAGCCCTATAACCGCCTGGACAAAAACAACACTGCCGTTCTGCTGGTCGATCACCAGGCCGGCCTGCTGTCGCTGGTGCGCGACATCGACCCGGACAAGTTCAAGAACAACGTGCTGGCCCTGGCCGACATCGCCAAGTTCTTCAACCTGCCGACCATTCTCACCACCAGCTTCGAAACCGGCCCCAACGGCCCGCTGGTCCCCGAGCTGAAAGAGATGTTCCCGGAAGCGCCGTACATCGCTCGCCCTGGCCAGATCAACGCCTGGGACAACGAAGATTTCGTCAAAGCCATCAAGGCCACCGGCAAGAGGCAACTGATCATCGCTGGCGTGGTGACTGAGGTCTGCGTGGCGTTCCCGGCACTGGCGGCCATCGAAGAAGGCTTCGACGTGTTCGTGGTCACCGATGCCTCGGGCACCTTCAACCAGATCAGTCGCGACTCGGCCTGGCAGCGCATGACCAGCGCTGGCGCTCAACTGATGAACTGGTTCGCCGTAGCCTGTGAGCTGCACCGCGACTGGCGCAACGACGTGGAAGGCCTGGCGAAGATCTGCTCGGATCACATCCCGGATTACCGCAACCTGATGACCAGCTACTCGGCGCTCACCGCAGGCAAGTAAGCAGCACGTTTCAAGAGTAGGGTGGACGGCGCCTTTCCGTCCACCTGTCGTGCGATAGGTGGCAGCGTCAGCTTGCCCATCCATTTCTTCGGCGCAGCCATTTCCCGGAGCCCATCGTGAACCGCAACGACCTGCGCAAAGTCGACCTGCAACTGCTGGTCGTGTTCGAAAGCCTGATGCACGAGCGCAACCTCACGCGCACGGCGGAAAAGCTCTACCTCGGCCAGCCGGCGATCAGCGCCTCGCTGACCCGTCTGCGTGACTATTTCAACGACCCGCTGCTGGTACGCAATGGCCGCGAGATGGAGCCCACGCCCCGCGCGCTGGAGATCTTCCGCCGCCTGCCGGCTGCCCTGGATGGCATTTCCCAGGCGATCAGCGAAGTACGCGATTTCGAGCCGGGCAACAGCACCGCGGTGTTCCGCATCGGCATGTCCGACGATGTCGAGTGCGGCCTGCTGCCCCAGTTGCTCGCCCACCTGCGTCAGCAGGCGCCCGACTGTGTGCTGGTGGTGCGCAACGCCAACTTCCTGCTGCTGCCCGGCCTGCTCGCCACCGGCGAGGTGTCCATCGGCATCAGCTACACCACCCAGCTTCCGGCCAATGCCAAGTGCCGCAGCCTGCGCGATATCCGCGCCATGGTGATCCGCGCCGACGACGGCACGCCGCCGCTGACTCTGGACGACTACTGCACGCGGCCCCACGCCCTGGTATCGATGTCCGGCGACCTGTGCGGCAACATCGACCAGGACCTGGCGCGCCTGGAACGCAGCCGCAAGATCGCCCTGGCGGTACCGCACTTCAACGGCCTGGGCGCGTTGCTGCGCAACTCCGACATGATCGCCACCATTCCCGACTACGCCGCCGAAGCGCTGGTGCAGGGCGGCGGCCTGGTAATGGAAGAGCCGCCGTTCGAGATCGTGCCGGCGCAGTTGACCATGGTCTGGCGCGCCGCCCAGGATCAGGACCCGGCCGAGCGCTGGCTGCGCGAACAGATCCTGCGCTTCATGGCCGCCTGAGCCCTGCAGGCTATTCGCCAGCAACACCTTAGTGTCGCTTCGTTGCAACCCCGCAGGGGCTGTTTAACCGGCGGCCATGCCTCGATAATCGACGCCAGGATTTACAAACCTGACAGCTGCCCCGTGACGGTAGCTGTTGTTTACCTTGCGCTCGAGATTGTGCATGACCAGCAAAACCGTGGCGATTGTGCTCTACGCCGACGTCCTGATGCTCGACGTGGCAGGGCCCATCGAGGTGTTCTCGATCGCCAACCGCTACCTGCCGGAGAGCGACCACTACCGCATCCTTACCCTGGGGGCGGATTCCCTCGGCGTACGTGCCTCCAACGGCATCGGCATGCAGGCCGATCAACTGGCCGTCGATGCGCCGGTCGCCTACGACACCTTGCTGGTGCCTGGCGGGCCCGGCGCTTACAACGACAGGCACCCGCATCTGTACGGCTGGCTGCGTGATGCCGCCCAGGCCTCGCGCCGGTATGGCGCGGTGTGCACCGGGGCCTTCATTCTCGGCGAGGCGGGGCTGCTCGATGGCCACCGGGTGACGACCCACTGGCACTATCTGGATCGCCTCGGCAAACGCTATCCCAAGGCGCAGCTGGAGAGCGATCAGCTGTTCACCAAGGACGGCAAGCTGCTCAGCTCCGGCGGTGTGACGGCCGGCATCGACCTGGCGCTGTCGATCCTCGCCGACGATCACGGCAAGAAGCTCGCGCTGGATGTCGCCAAGGTGCTGCTGGTGGTGATCAAGCGCCAGGGCGGCCAGGCCCAGTTCAGCCCCTTGCTGCCGCCGACCGGCCAAGGCGCCACGCCACTGGATCGCGTGCAGCAGTACGTGCTGGAGAACATTCAGGAGCCGTTCACGGTGGAGCAATTGGCCGAGCTGGCGGCGATGAGCGTGCGCAACTTCGCCCGCGTGTTTACCCGCGAGCTGCAGATGACGCCCATGGAGTTCGTGCTCAACGCACGAGTCGACCATGCGCGCGCGCTGCTGGAAAGCACCGACCTGCCATTGAAGACGGTGGCCTTTCGCAGCGGCTTCGGCAGCACCCGGCACATGCGGCAGCTGTTCGACAAGTGCCTGGGCCTGACTCCGGTGCAATACCGCCACCAGTTCGGCTGACCCCCTGGCGAAGGGCCACGATGCCCGCGCCAGAGCCCTCGCTCGGTTGTCCGAGTTGCGCACCGCGATGGCCGAATCCGCCCCCCCGTGCCGATGTCGCCGGGCCGACGAACGGTAGAGAATGATTCTCTTATCAGAACAGGAGCGGCAGAGCGCCGAGCAGCCGAGACCCGATGGGTGACGTCCGGCATGGCGGGATGCTGAACAGGTCATGCATGATCTCGAACCCACTGGCAGTGCTACCGCCCTGCGTTTCGGCCGCTTCGTGCTGCACCCCCAGCGTCGCCTGCTGCTCGACGGCGACCGGCCGCTGCCCATCGGCGCCCGCGCCCTGGACATCCTGCTGGTGCTGGTGGAAAGCGCCGGCAAGATTGTCAGCAAGGAGGCGATCATCGCCCGGGTGTGGCCGAGAACCTTCGTCGAAGAGATCAACCTGCGGGTACACATCTCCGCCCTGCGCCGGGTGCTCGGTGTATGTCCGCAATCGCGGGACTACATCACCAACGTGCGCCAGCGCGGATATAGCTTCGTCGCCCATGTCGAGCTGGTCAGCCAGGCCGAGAACGATGCGCCGCGTGCGCCCAGCGAGCTGCCCACCCTGCCGGGCCGGGCGGTGCGCATCGAGGGTCGCGAGCGGCTGATCGACGAGCTGACCCGCCGCCTGCCAACGCGCCGGCATATCACCCTGATCGGCCCCGGCGGGGTCGGCAAGACCACCGTGGCGTTGCGCGTGGCCCAGCAGCAGCTCGGCCAGTTCGCCGATGGCGTGCGCTTCGCCGACCTGGCAACGCTCGACGAGCCGGCGCGACTGGCCGCCACTCTGGCCTCGGAGATAGGCATCGCGGTGCCGAAGGCGTGAGTGCCCAGGCCCATCTGCAGGTGACCCTGGCCAACCGGCACATGCTGGTGCTGATGGATAACTGCGAGCATCTGGTCGATGCCTGTGCCGCACTCAGCGAGGCGCTGCTGCAGGCCGCACCGCGGCTGCACATCCTGGCCACCAGCCGCGAGGCGTTGCGCACCGCCGAGGAATACGTGCAGCCGCTGGCGCCCCTGGAGGCGCCACCGCTCGGCAGCCATCTGCGCTTGGCCGCAGCGCTGCGCTATCCGGCGGTAAAGCTGTTCGTGCGCCGGGCGCGGGCCCGTCAGGCGGACTTTCGTCTGTTGGAAAGCGATGTGCCGCGGGTGGCCGAACTGTGCTGGCGGCTCGATGGTCTGCCTCTGGCCATCGAGCTGGCCGCTGCCCAGCTCGACGTGCAGGGCCTCGATGGCATCCTGGCCCAACTGGGCAACCACAGTTACCTGAGCCTGCTCGGGCGGCGTAGCACGCCGGCCCGGCATGCCAGCCTGCAGGCCTCGCTGGAGTGGAGCTATCAACTGCTCAGCGCCGAGGAGCGCCGCTGCCTGCAGGGCCTGGCATGCTGCGATGCGTACTTCACGGTGGCCGATGCGCAGCAGGCGCTGGCGGGGCTGAAAATCAGTGACAGTGCGCGATGCGCCGCCGTGGCGCGTCTGGTGGCGTTGTCGCTGATCGGCCTGCGCCGTGATGGCGGGGTGGTCTACTACCACATGCTCGGCGGCACCCGCGCTTTCGCTCGGCACAAGGCCCAGGAGGCGGCGAGCCTCGGTGAGTGGGACACGCCGGCGCTGGCCTAGGCGCAGCGGCTAGCAGGCGAGGCGCTGCAGTCGACCGGCGGGCCTTGATGCAGGCGTTTGAAGGCCAGCGGCGTCATGCCCTGGCTGCGGGCGAACACCCGGCAGAAATGCGCCTGGTCGAAGAAGCCACATTCCATGGCGACCTGCGTCAGGGACAATGGCGTATGGCGTAGCAACGCGATCGCCTTGTCCACTCGCTGCTGGCGCAGCCACCCATGGGGCGACAGGAGGGTGCTTTGCTTGAACTTGCGGGTGAAGTGGCTGCGTGACAGGGCACAGGCCTCGGCCACTTCGGCGACCGATATGCCGGCATCCAGGTTGGTCAGCATCAACTGCTTGGCGATCGCTTCCTGCCAGGCGGCGAGCTTGCCGGCCGACGCTGGCGACTGTGCGGAACCCTGGATGGCCTTCATGCTGATATCCCTGCTGGCGCCCCGGCGACATCGTGTCGCGAGGCAGCAGGGATTGTTGAAGAGCGGGGCGGTGGCGGCGAGTTGCGTAATGTTAATTAAGGTCAAGCCGGCGCCATAACGCTCGGCCGGGCGCTACTGCCAGCCGTCGATGATGCCGCGTTGCAGGGCGATGCTCACCGCATGGGTGCGGTTGCGCGCCTTGAGCTTGGTCATGATGCTGCGCATATGGCCTTTGACGGTGTCTTCGGAGATCGCCAGCTGCGCGGCGATATCGCCGTTGCCCAGGCCCTGGGCGGCGCGTGCCAGCACCAGGGTTTCACGCGGGGTGAGGCCGTCCTCGGTGATGGCGGCGAGCAGCTCGCTGGCGATGGGGTCCGGAAAGTAGCGTTTGCCCGCCGCCAGGCTATGGATGGCGGTGACCAGCTCCTTGCGCAGCATATTCTTGAGCAGGTAGCCCCGGGCGCTGGCCTGCACCGCCTGCAAGGCGCGGGCGTCGCCGCTGTAGGTGGTGAGCACGGCGATGCAGGCATCGGCGAATTGCGCGCGAATCGTGCGGATCGCCTCGGTGCCGCTGAGGCCGGGCATCTGCAGATCCATCAGCGTCACGTCCGGGCGCAACTCGGCGAAACGCGCCACGGCCTGCTCGCCATCGGCGGCTTCACCGACCAGCTCGATGTCCGGGTGGGCTTCGAGCACGGCGGCGATGCCTTCGCGCAGCAGGGGATGGTCGTCGACCACCAGCAGGCGGATCGGTATGTCACTCATGCGTCGTCGCTCTCGGTCGTGGGCGGTCGTGGGCGCGTGAGCCAGCGGCGCCAGGGTTGTCGGGCTTGGTCGGCATAGGACAGCGCCGCCTTGATCCGCAGTTCCACCCGAGTGCCGCCGCTTGCCAGGGCTTGTACGGTGAGGGTGCCGCCGACCTGCGCCGCGCGTTCGTGCATGCCGCGCACGCCCCAGCGTTTGGGCCGGCCTTCAGCCGTAGCGTAGTCGGCGGCAATGCCCTGGCCATCATCCTCGATGCATACGCGCAAATCGCGCACGCCGTAGTCCAGGGTCAGAGTGATCTGCCGCGCGCTGGCATGGCGCAGGGTATTGCCGATGGCTTCGGTGGCGATGCGGTAGGCCGCGTCCTGCACGGCGGCGTGCAGCGTGCGCTTGTTGCCCGTGTCATGCAGGGCGATTCCAATACCGGGATCGTCCAGGCCCTGCACGAACTGGCTTAGCTCAGCCGCCAGCCCAAGGCCGCTGGTATCTGGCTGGCGCAGGTGCTGCACCCGCTCGCGGCCTTCGTGCATCACCTGGTCGGCGCGATCCAGGGCGTGCTCAAGTCCCGTGCGCGCCGGGTGATCGGCGGCCAGGGTATTGGCCGCCGCCTGGAAGCGCAGCATCAGCCCCTGCAGGCTTTGCAGCAGGGTGTCGTGCAGCTCGCGGGCAATCCGCTCGCGCTCGCCCTGCTGGGCTTGCAACTGCAGGTGCAGGCGCTGCCGGTCACGGCGCACGGCACGGCGATGCAGCCACCACAGGACGAACAGCAGCGCCGTGGTGAGCGGCAGGTAGAACTGCGGGCGCAGATAAAACGCCGGCGCCACGCTGAAGGCCAGCATGGTCGGCGCCGCCGGTTCGCCATCGCTCTGATCGAATACCTGCACCTCGAAGCGGTAATCGCCGGCTGGCAGGCCGGTGTAGGTGGCCCGCCGCTGGCGCCCGGCTTCGATCCAGTCGCGGTCGTAGCCCTGCAGGCGGTAGCGGAACGACAGGCTCTGCGGCGCGCGCAGGTTCAGCGCCGCATAGTCGATGACCAGGCGCCGGCTACCTGCCGGCAGCTGCAATGTGGTCGGCAGCGGCTGGGGTACGCCATCGACCAGCAGGCTCTCGATTACCACCGTCGGCAACGGCGCTGGCGCAGGCTGGCGCGCCGGGTCGAGCAGGCTCACGCCGGCACTGGTGGAAAACCACAGCCGCCCGTCCGAACCCATCACGCCGGTGGGCAGCGGCAGTAGCCGATAGGGGTCGTTGGCCAGGCTGCCGTCCAGGCTCACCGAGCGGTAACGCAGGCGATAACCTGGCTCGGCCAGGGCGCGCGCCACTTCAGGTGCCGGCAACTGCAGGATGCCACCCTTGCCATGCACCCACAGGTCGCCATCGCGGCCGGGCAGCAGCGCATAGATATTGTCGAACTGGCCGTTGGCCGGCAGCGGCAGCATCTGGAAGCGTTGGCCATCGAAGCGCGCCAGGCCGTGCTGGCCGCCAACCCAGGAAACCCCGTGGCGGTGCAGTTGCGCGGTGACATGGCCGATCTGCAGGCCATCCGCTTCGCCCCACTGGCGCCATTGATCACCCTGGCGACTGACCAGCAGGTTGTCGCGGTAGCCGAACCACAGCCGGCCTTGCTCGTCGCGGCTGGCGCTGACCGGCATCACCTGGCTTGGCTTTTCGCCGACGCCGGCCGCCGCCTGCCACTGCCCCCCGCGTAGCACGAACAGCCCGAGCCCGTTGATCGATACCCACAGGCTGCCGTCATCGGCCAGGGTCAGCGCCCGTACCGACGCATCCGCCATTGCCTGCTCCGGCAACCTGGCCAGCAGCGCAACGCCCGCCGCCGTGGCGTGCCAGATGCCGTGGGGCCCGCCGGCCCAGATGCCAGCGGCACGGTCGGCGAGCAGGGCGGTCACCGGTTCGGCGATCGGCCAGTGCTGCAGCTCTCCGTCCTGCAGGCGCATCAGCCCGCGGTTGCCACTGGCGGCCCACAGCGCCCCATCCGTGGCCATCGCCAGCGCCGCATTCAGGGTACCGGCCGGCAGTGGCGCAGGACTCAGTTCGCGCAGCCGGAAACGGTCGAGCCCGGCGTTGCTGCCAGCCCACACCGTGCCGTCGCGATCCTCCAGCAGCGGCCAGAGATAATCGGCGCTCAGGCCCTCGGTGCGGGTCACCCGCTCGGCGCGGCTGAGATCCAGCGGCATACGGACATGGCGGTAGCGGCGCAGGCCATTGCCCGGCGTGCTGGTCCAGAGTCCGCCTGCCTTGTCGAACAGCAGGCCGTTGATGGGCGCGTCCACCGTCTGTGTCTGCATGCGTGGCCGTGTGCCGGGAATTACCCGATGCAGGCGATTGACGTAGCGCTCGGCGATCCAGATGGCGCCATCCGCGGCCTGGGCGATCTGGCTGGCCCAGTCGATAGCGCCGTCCACTTCGGTAAAACGCTGGGCGCCGGCAGGGCGCTGATATAAGCGATGGCTGCCGGCGGCCCAGGCCGTCCCGTCCCGGTCGACGAACACCGCCCGTGCGCTCCTGGCACTGAAGCCCTGGTCGGCGCCGACCGGGGTCCAGCGCTCGCCGTCGAAGCGGGCCAGCCCCTCATGGGCCGCCGCCCAGAGGGTGCCGTCGCGGTCGCGAGCCAGCCCGTACAGCGCACCGCCCGGCAGGCCCTGGCCGGGTGGGTAGCTGCGGGTCGTGCGCCCCTGGATCAGCCGGGCACCACCGGCCCGCAGGCCGACCCACAGGCCATCATCCACCGCCAGCAGGCTGGTCACCGTACCCAGTGGTTGGCCGTCGCCTGGCTGGTAGTTCATGAACCCGAAGCCGTCGAAACGCAGCAGGTTGCTGTCGCTGCCCAGCCACAGATAACCGTCGCCGGTTTGCGCCAGGGCACCAACCTGGTTGGGGCCATCGTCGTCCGCCATGGTCCAGCGATGGTGTTCGCGCTGCGCCAGCGGTTCTGCCTGCACCGGCAGGGCCAACAAACCCGCCAGTAGCCAGGCGCAGCAGCGAACCACCCACAAGGGCTGGCGACGAGCAGACGAGGAGGCGAGGGCATTCACGGCAGAGAATCAAGTGCGCAAGGAAAAGCGGATTGTGCAACCGCGCCCGCCGGCGTGCCAGCGCCACGGCCGAATACCAGCCGATTGACGGCATGCATATCAGACCGGCAGGAATCGGTTTACGGCTGTACACTGAACTTGCAGCTGCCAATGCAGCTCTGATGGATCAGATCATCACCAGCCAGGAGGGCGAGATCATGGGACCGGAAGACCGAGAGTGGTGGCGCGAAGGCCGCCGACAGCGGGGCCACAATGCCTCATGGGACAACTTCAGCGCCAAGCCCGGCCCCAAGGGTGGCAATGTCCTGCGCATCCAGCGCCCACTCAAACTGACTACCACGCCGCCTTACCTGCCGCTGCAAGCCCAGCAGTTGATCGACAGCCGTGAAAACACCAGCACCAGCCGCATACTGCTTATTCTCGGCGTGGTGACCGTTGCCGCGCTGATCGTGGCGGGGTTTCTGGTGATCTAGTCCGACTCTCGAACTACTCGGGAGTATGCCTAGACTGCAGCCCAGCGCTATGAGTCGGATTACTTCGCCTCACTGCAGGACACCGGCAGGCCAATCGATGATCGCCTGTCTGATCTGGTGACCCTATGGCACTCACTGCACGGCAGCAGCCTGAAGGACGTGAAGGGCCGACTCTCTCGCACCCTGGCTGTCGTTGAACGCCTCGGTAACCCTCTGGCCTCTCAGTTCGATGCGCTCGCCTGGGCTCGCTATCGGCAGTCTCGTCTGAAGGACGTTTCGCCCCACACGGTCAACCATGAACAGCGCTACCTATCGGCTGTTTTCTCTGAGCTGATCCGCCTCGGCGCATGGCATGGCGTTAACCCGCTGGCCAAGATCCGGCAGATCAAAACCGACCAGACCGAGCTGACGTTTCTGACCCTGGATCAAGTCGGCCTGCTGCTCGATGAGTGCCGCAAGTCGTCCAACAACCATACCTACCCGGTCGCCCTGATCTGCTTGGCCACTGGTGCTCGTTGGGATGAAGCCGAAAGCCTCAGCCGCGCTAGCCTCTTCGGCGGAAAGGCGCACTTCCACCGGACAAAGAATCGTCAGTCCCGGTCGGTGCCGATACCGAAGGAAGTTGAGGAGGCTGCGCTATCGGTTGCGATGCCAGGATCTGGCCGACTATTCATGCCCTGCAGGGCTGCGTTCCGTAGTGCGTACCAGCGTTGCGGCTTCCACACACCGGGGCAGCTAACTCACATTCTGCGGCACACGTTCGCCAGCCATTACATGATGGGGGGAGGGGATATTCTCAGCTTGCAGCGCATCCTGGGGCATTCGTCCATTGCGATGACCATGCGCTATGCACACCTGTCGCCTGATCACCTGTCCTCGGCCCTTCGTCTGTCGCCGCTGCAGCAGAGCAGCTACGCCATTGGCCTGTAAACATGTGTGCATGTCCACATGCATGCACGTATGATAGCAATGACTGCATTGATTTCATTTGGAGGGTCTCATGGCAACTATCACTATTCGAAATCTGGATGATGACCTCAAGGCCATGCTGCGCGTCGTTGCCGCTAGCCACGGGCGTTCCATGGAAGAAGAGGCGAGACTGATCATTCGCCAAGCGCTGACCAAGCAAGATAAGAAAGGTGGCTTAGGTAGTCGCATCCATGCCCGTTTTTCTGCAGTGGGTGGCGCTGACCTTGAAGTGCCTGAGCGAAACACTAAAGCCAGGGCTGCGAGCTTCGACGAATGATCCTGATTGATACCAACGTGCTTTCGGAGCTGATGAAAGCGAAGCCAGCGGTAGAGGTTCTGTCATGGGTCGACCAGCAGCCTGCAGGACAGCTTTACATAAGCTCCATCACCGTGGCTGAAATCCTCTATGGCATCGCTCGACTGCCGGATGGAAAGCGCAAGACTGCTTTCGCCGATCTGGCGAAGCTGATGTTTGATGAGGATTTTGCGGGACGAATTCTGCCGTTCGATACCGATGCGGCGATTCGCTATGCCAGTTTGGCTGCAGCCAGTGAGGCGAAGGGAAGAGTGGCAGATATGGCCGATGCGCAGATCGCTGCCATTGCGGCTTTATACGATGCGCCTGTTGCTACGCGTAATGTTCGGCACTTCGATCACCTGGGGGTTAGCGTCATAAACCCTTGGGTCGATTGATCGTAGTGGACACGCCGTAGTCACTTTGTAGTCACCGGCGCAAACAAAAAAGGGCTTACCTTTCGGTAAACCCTTGTTTTGTTTGGTGGCTACGCAGGGACTTGAACCCCGGACCCCAGCATTATGAATGCTATGCTCTAACCAGCTGAGCTACGTAGCCGAGTGGCGCGCATTTTCCGTATCTGCTGGGGGTGTGTCAAGCCCCGGTGCAGAATAAATTTACGGACTTTCAACCGCTTAGCTGTTTCTCACTCCAGCGGCCCTGGCGCAACGCGAAATCGGCTGCTAGCCGAGAACGGGATCGGTGGAAGGGTAGGGCGTCTGTTCGATGCCGCGCTGTTGCGCGTCGGTTGGTGCAGTGCGGCAGAGATCCGGTTCCTGCCCCACTGGATAGCCGCCCACCACCAGGAAGTCATCGCTACTGCCAAGGTTGCAGTGCCCGGTACCGGCGGGTAGCACCAGCACGTCGCCTGCCTGCACGCTCAGCTCGTGGCCGTCGGGTCCGCCCAGCATTACCCGTGCGTGCCCCTGGATGACGCCCAGCACCTCGTGGGCGTTGCTGTGGTAGTGGTGGTAGGGGTAGATGCCGTCTACCCACTGGGCGGGCCAGCCATGGGCCTTGAACAGCTGCTGCGTGCCGGCTGGGTCGGGCAGGCCTTTATCCGTGAGCGCCTGCCGATAGAGCAGGACGGGGTGGTTGCCGTTGTTCGGCATCCAGTCGTTGCGCGTCAGCACTATCCGTTCGATGTGTTCCGAGGGGTGATCGCGGTGTGGCGATGCAGCGAAGTCGCCAGAGGCTTCGCCCAGGTTGGCGAGGTAGTGCAGCATCAAACGGTGGGAAAGCATATCCATGACAAGCGCCCTCTCGAGGCAATGGCTTCACCTTAATAGAGAGGATTTGCGCCCAGGTGTTTGGATTTTCGTGGGCCTGCAAACGCAAAACCCCTCCAGAGCATGCTCTGGAGGGGCCTGGTGTCGTGCAGGGTGGGCTTAGACGTTGAAGCGGAAGTGCATCACGTCGCCGTCCTTGACGATGTATTCCTTGCCTTCCAGGCGCCATTTGCCGGCTTCCTTGGCGCCCGCTTCGCCCTTGTACTGGATGAAGTCGTCGTAGGCGATGACTTCGGCGCGGATAAAGCCTTTCTCGAAGTCGGTGTGAATGGCGGCAGCCGATTGCGGCGCGGTGGCACCGACCTTGACGGTCCAGGCGCGCACTTCCTTCACGCCGGCAGTGAAGTAGGTCTGCAGGTTGAGCAGCGAGTAACCGGCGCGGATCACGCGGTTCAGGCCAGGCTCGGTCATGCCCATGGTTTCCAGGAACATCTGCATCTCTTCCAGATCGTCCAGCTCGGCGATCTCGGCTTCGATCTTGTTGCACACCGGCACGACGATGGCGCCTTCCTCGTCGGCGATGGCTTGCACCACGTCGAGCAGCGGGTTGTTCTCGAAGCCGTCTTCGGCGACGTTGGCGATGTACATCACCGGCTTGGTGGTCAGCAGGTGGAAGGTCTTGGCCAGACGCTTCTCGTCGTCACCGAGGCTCTTGAGCAGGCTGCGCGCCGGCTTGCCTTCGGTGAAATGGGGGATGAGCTTTTCCAGCAACGCTTTCTGCGCCACGGCTTCCTTGTCGCCGCCCTTGGCGGTGCGGGTAACGCGCTGCAGTTGCTTCTCGCAGCTGTCGAGGTCGGCCATGATCAGTTCGAGGTCGATGATCTCGATGTCGCGCTTGGGGTCGACGCTGTTGGCGACGTGGATGACGTTCTCGTCTTCGAAGCAGCGCACCACGTGGGCGATGGCGTCAGTCTCGCGGATATTGGCCAGGAACTTGTTGCCCAGGCCTTCACCTTTCGAGGCGCCGGCCACCAGGCCGGCGATGTCGACGAATTCCATGGTGGTGGGGATTACCCGCTCGGGCTTGACGATCTCCGCCAGGGCATCGAGGCGCGGGTCGGGCATCGGCACTATGCCGCTGTTCGGCTCGATGGTGCAGAACGGGAAGTTCTCAGCAGCGATGCCGGACTTGGTGAGGGCATTGAACAGGGTGGACTTGCCGACGTTGGGCAGGCCGACGATGCCGCAATTGAATCCCATGGTGTATCCCTCGCGCCAATGGCGGTAGCTGAAATTAGAGTGTGGCTTTCTGGCTGTGCAGCTTGCGCATCGCCACCGTCCAGTCACCGGCAAGGATCTCCGGGAGGACGTCGAGCGCGAAGCCGATGCTGGTATCCAGCAATTCCTGCTCGCCCCGCGGCGCGCGGCCGAGCACGAAGTTGGAGACCAGGCTGGCGTGCCCGGGGTGGCCGATGCCAAGCCGCAGGCGGTGGAAATTGTTCTGGTTGCCGAGCTGGGCGATGATGTCGCGCAGCCCGTTATGCCCGCCGTGCCCGCCACCCTGTTTGAGTTTGGCGACGCCGGGAGGCATGTCGAGTTCGTCGTGGGCCACCAGGATTTCTTCGGGTTTGAGCTTGAAGAAATTCGCCAACGCCGCCACGGACTGGCCGCTGCGGTTCATGAAGGTGGTGGGGATGAGCAGACGAACTTCGCGGCCCTGGTGATTGAACTTGCCCACCAGGCCGAAATACTTGCGATCAACGCTGAGGTTGACGCGCAGGCGCTCCGCCAGGCGCTCAACGAAAAGGGCCCCTGCATTGTGCCGGGTCTGGTCGTATTCGGGGCCCGGGTTACCCAGGCCAACGATCAGTTGTACGGCAGTCATACAGGAGCCCTTTCTTGAAGCAGGCGTAGCGAGCCGGAATTACTCGGCGGTGCTTTCGCCTTCGCCTTCAGCTGCGTCTTCTACACGAACGCGCGGCAGGTGGACGCTGGCAACCGGCAGATCGCTACCGTGGGCCAGGGCAACCAGCTCAACGCCTTTCGGCAGTTTGATGTCGGACAGGTGAACGGTCTGATCCAGATCGACGTTGGCGAAGTCGACTTCGATGAACTCCGGCAGGTCTTTCGGCAGGCAGGAAACTTCAACTTCGTTCAGCGAGTGCAGGACTTCGCCGCCTTTCTGCTTGACGCCAACGGAGCTAGCTTCGTTGATGAAGTGCAGCGGAACGTGTGCGGTCAGCTTCTGGCCGGCAACCACGCGGATGAAGTCAGCGTGCAGGACGAAGCCTTTGGCCGGATGGCGCTGCAGGGCCTTGATCAGGACGTTTTCTTTCTTGCCATCAACGGTCAGGTTCAGCACGTGGCTGAAGGCTGCTTCGTTTTCCAGCAGCTTGGCGAAATCCTTGGCAACCAGGCTGATGGACAGGGGAGCCTTGTCGCCACCGTAGATCACGGCAGGAACCAGGCTAGCGTTACGACGCAGGCGGCGGCTCGCACCTTTCCCCAGGTCGGAACGCGCTTCGGCATTCAGGGTAAATTCAGCAGTCATTTCACTTCTCCAGAATAACCAAACCGCCCGTTACGCTTGCGACCAGCGGCGGGGCGGTTCGGTGAAAGGCCTGGCCAGATGGCCAGGCATGTTTCGTCAGGGCTGTTCCGGGTTAGCGGAACATCGCACTGATCGATTCTTCATTGCTGATGCGGCGTACCGCTTCAGCGACAACCGGCGCGATGTCCAGCTGACGAATGCGCGAACAGGATTGCGCGGCGGCGGACAGCGGGATGGTGTTGGTCACCACCAGTTCGTCCAGTACCGAGTTCTCGATGTTCTCGATGGCACGACCCGACAGCACCGGGTGCGTGGCATAGGCGTACACCTTGGCAGCGCCGTGTTCCTTCAGAGCCTTGGCCGCGTGGCACAGGGTGCCGGCGGTGTCGACCATGTCGTCGACCAGGATGCAGGTACGGCCTTCCACGTCACCGATGATGTGCATCACTTCGGAGTGGTTGGCCTTTTCACGACGCTTGTCGATGATCGCCAGATCGACGCCCAGGCTCTTGGCCACGGCGCGAGCACGCACCACGCCGCCGATGTCCGGGGAAACGATCATGAGATTGTCGAAACGCTGATCTTCGATGTCGTCGACCAGTACGGGCGAGCCGTAGATGTTGTCGACCGGAATATCGAAGAAGCCTTGAATCTGATCCGCGTGCAGGTCGACGGTGAGAACCCGGTCGATGCCTACCACGGTGAGCATGTCGGCCACCACCTTGGCGCTGATTGCCACGCGAGCGGAGCGCGGGCGGCGATCCTGGCGGGCATAGCCGAAGTAGGGGATGACTGCAGTGATTCGAGTTGCTGAGGAGCGGCGGAAGGCGTCAGCCATCACCACCAGTTCCATCAGGTTGTCATTGGTTGGCGCGCACGTCGGCTGAATCAGGAAAACGTCCTTACCGCGGACGTTCTCGTTGATTTCGATCATGATTTCGCCGTCGGAGAATTTTCCGACCGAGGCATCACCGAGGGGGATGTGCAGCTGACGAACGATACGTCGCGCCAGATCGGGGTTAGCGTTCCCCGTAAAGACCATCATCTTGGACACGCGCAGTACCTGCCGGCTGAGGGTAACCTGGATGAGTATAAAAATGGCAGGGGCGGCTGGATTCGAACCAACGCATGCCAGGATCAAAACCTGGTGCCTTACCGCTTGGCGACGCCCCTGTATCGTGTGTGACGCAATGCTGCTCAATTCGGTAGTACGAGCCACCCTTGGGTGGTTATGGCAGGGGCGGCTGGATTCGAACCAACGCATGCCAGGATCAAAACCTGGTGCCTTACCGCTTGGCGACGCCCCTGTAACGTATAACCGATGCTACGCATTCACTTCCTGGCCAGTTCTTGCAGCTTGCGGTGCAACATCGAAACGTTGGCACCCTGCGCAACAAAACTTGGCAGTGTGGCTGGAAGTTGGCGGGCGACTTTATCAGCATCGTCCCGGTTTGGGAAGCTCCCAAACACACAAGCTCCAGTGCCGGTCAATCTTGTCGGAACGAATTTGTTCAGCAAGATCAGCGCGTTACGAACAGCTGAGTAACGCTTCTCGACGACCGGCTGGCAGTCATTACGACCACCCCCCTCAAGAAGGCTGCGAACTTTAATGGGCGGCGTATCGCGTGTCAACTCAGGGTCGGAGAAAACTTCTGCTGTACTGACAAGCACTTGCGGCACGGCAACGAGAAACCAGGGCTCCGGCAGCTCCACCGGGGTGAGTTTTTCACCGACGCCTTCGGCGAACGCCGCGCGGCCGCGCACGAACACCGGCACGTCGGCGCCCAGGCCGAGGCCCAGGGCCGCCAGGCGATCTTCACTGCAGCCCAGCTCCCAGAGGTGATCGAGGCCGAGCAGGGTGGTGGCGGCATCCGAGCTGCCGCCACCGATGCCGCCGCCCATGGGCAGGCGCTTGTTTAGCCAGATATCCGCACCCAGGCGGGTGCCGCTCTGCTGCTGCAACTGTCTGGCGGCGCGCACGATCAGGTTGCTGTCGTGGGGCACGTCGACGATATCCGTATGCAGGCGGATCACGCCGTCGTCGCGGCGCCTGAAGCCCAGCTCGTCGCCGTGGTCGAGAAACTGGAACAGGGTCTGCAGCTCGTGATAGCCATCGTCGCGGCGGCCTAGGATATGCAGCATCAGGTTGAGCTTGGCCGGAGCCGGCAGAGTCAGCTCGGCGTCAGCAGGGATGGCGTGAGTGGTCATTGGGCAATGGCTGCCAAAAGGGGGTAAGAGAGGCGCGCAGGCTAGCGCAGCCCGTAGCCCGGGTCGAGCGCAGCGACACCGGGAGGTCGTCCTGGGTATCGCTGCGCTCAGCCGCAGGCTACGGGGCGGGGAATGGCGGGCACGAAAGTCGCGCGATGCGGTAAGGCATCGCGCTCGGAGGGCTAGCGATTACTGGCCAAGGTGGCGCGGCTGCCAGTCCTTGATCACCAGGGTCACCTGGATATCGTGGCCTTCGAGGCGCAGGCGCTCGGGCAGCCAGTAACCATCCTGTTCGGCGTAGCGGGTGTAGCTGACTTCCCAGCCATCCTGGCTCAGCTGCGCCAGGCGGCTGTCGGCGTCCAGGGTGATGCGGCTCTTGCTGTCCGGTGCGGGCAGGCCACGGATCCACCACAGCAGGTGCGAGACGGGCAGGTTGAGGCCCAGTTGCTGCTGTAGCAGCCCTTCCGGGGACTCGGCCTGATACCGGCCCTGGTTGGCGACTTCCAGTTCGACCTTGCCGGGGCGGCCGGTCAACCGTGCAGCGCCGCGACCGAGGGGGCCGGACAGGCGGATATCGGCGTAATCCTGGCGCTGCAGCCAGAACAGCGTACCGCTGCCCGAGTCGCGCGGGGCACGAATGCCGACCTTGCCGTTGATCTGCCAGCCATCGAGGGTGCCGATCTGCTGCTTGTGTGCCTGCCAGCGAGCGGGATCGCCCAGGCCCTGTTCCACCGCCTCGCGGGTGGACAGGCCGGAACAGCCGGCCAACAGGGTGACCAGGGCGAGTACGAGAAGGGGGCGAAGCGACATCAGGGTTTCTCCGATCCGGTCAGGCGCAGCACGGTGCTGCGCAGAATTTCACTTTCCGGCTGCTCCTTCAGGGCGTCACGCCAGATCTTCCGGGCTTCACGCTGTTTGCCCTGGGCCCACAGCGTTTCCCCCAGGTGGGCGGCGACTTCGTGGTCCGGGAAGCGTTCGAACGCCTGGCGCAGCCACTTCTCCGCAGCGGCCAGGTTACCCAGGCGGTAGTTGGCCCAGCCGAGGCTGTCGAGGATGGCCGGGTCTTCCGGGTTGAGGTCGTGGGCCTTCTCGATCAGCTCGAGGCCTTCCTGGTGGCGATCGGTGCGATCGACCAGGGTGTAGCCCAGGGCGTTGAGGGCCATGGCATTGTCCGGCTCGCGCTCGAGGATCAGGCGCAGGTCGCGCTCCAGCTGCTTCAGGTCGCCGCGCGGCTCGGCGAGCATGGCGCGGGTATAGAGCAGGTTGATGTCGCCCGGGTACTGCTTGAGGGCTTGCTGGATGAGATCCCAGGCCTGGTCGGCCTTGTTCTGCTTGGACAGCGACTCGGCTTCGATCAGGTACAGCTGCAGGGCATATTCCGGTTCGCTGTCACGGGCTTCGGCCAGGTGCCTGGACGCCTCGGCGCCGCGGCCATTGGCGACCAGCAGGTCGGTCATGCGCGCCTGGGCGGGCAGGTAGTCGGTACCGCCGCCGACCATCGAGTAGGCGAGCAGGGCGTCGTCCACCTCACCCAGGGCTTCATGGGCGCGGCCAAGGTTGTATTGCGCAGGATCCACATGGGCGTCGCGCTGGATCAGTTCTTCCAGGTAGACGATGGCTTCGCGCCAGGCCTCGGCTTCCAGGCACACCAGGGCCAGGGAAAAACGCAGGTCGTCGTCTTCGGGGAATTGCTGCAGCAGCGAGGAGAATTCGCCGCGGGCTTCGTCCATGCGGCCCAGCTCGACCAGTTGGCGGGCATAGGTCAGGCGCAGGCGTTTGTCGCTGGGGTTGCGCTCCATGCCCTGCTTGAGCAGCGGCAGCGCTTCTTCGCCACGGCCCAGGCTCTGCAGCAGGCGGGCGCGCAGCAGCAGGGGGGCGGATTGATCCTGCTTGGCCTCGCTGGTCTCGAGCAGCTTCAGGGCTTCCTCGGCGCGGCCGTCCTGCTGCAGCAGCAGCGCCTTGCCGAACAGCAGCTGGCCATCGTTCGGGTACTTGCCGAGCAAGCGGTCGAAGCTTTGCAGCAGGCCGGCGCGGGTGTCCGGGTCGGTTTCCGCGGCGGACAGTGCGAGAAAGTCGAAATGGGTGTTGCCCTGGCGCTGGCGCACCCGCTCCATGTAGCTCATGGCTTCGTCGTAGCGGCCGGCACGGGCCAGCTGCACGGCGGCGGCGCGCTGGGCATCGACGTCATCTGGGGCGTTCTTGGCCCACACCAGCGCGGTGTCCAGGGCTTCCTGCTCGGCGCCCAGGTATTCGGCGATGCGGAAGCCGCGCTCGGCGACGCCGGCATCCTGGGTCGCATTGGCCTGCTGCACGTAGTTGCTCAGGGCGATGTCGAAGCGGTTGCGCTGCCCGGCCAGTTCGGCGGTCAGCAGCGCCAGCAGGGTTTCCTGGCTGAACGAGCCGTAGCTTTCCGGTGCCTCGGCGGTCGCCTCGGTGCCCGGTTCCTCCACGGGAACGTTGCCATCCGGTGCGGACGGCGCAAAAGTCTGACAACCACCCAGCAAGGCCAGGGCGGTGAGCAACGCGATGGATCTATTCATAAGAGGAAATGCGACTAACCTGCGGTTTTGGCCATCATGACACAAGCCGTTGGGCAAGCCCATGGGGCAGCCCCTGTGTCCTGGCGATGTGGAGTTGGACTGCCGAAGCCTGGGTGGGTTGCATCCAATCCAGAGGGTCCCTTGTGGTGCTGACGAAGTCATTGTCGTTGCCGCTTATCAGCCCTCGCTATCGTCGCCATGCACGGTGCAATGGTTGTCCTGCACCGGCCGAAGTAGGACAATTGTCGGCTTCCAACCCCTGTCAGCGACGTGCATGGCCTTTATCGCCCTCGGTATCAACCACAAGACCGCTTCGGTGGATGTTCGCGAGCGCGTGGCTTTTACTCCAGAGCAGCTCGTGGAGGCGTTGCAGCTGCTGTGCCGTGATACGCCAAGCCGCGAAGCGGCGATCCTGTCGACCTGCAACCGCAGCGAGCTGTATCTCGAACAGGACGGCCAGGGCGTCGAAGCGGTGCTTGGCTGGTTGGCCAACTACCACCATGTGAGCGTCGAAGAGCTGCGCGCCTGCGCCTATATCCATGAAGACGATGCGGCCGTTCGTCACATGATGCGCGTGGCCTCCGGCCTCGATTCCATGGTGCTCGGCGAGCCGCAGATTCTCGGCCAGATGAAGTCCGCCTTTGCCGTGGCCCGTGAGGCCGGCACCCTCGGCCCGCTGTTGGGGCGTTTGTTCCAGGCCACCTTCAGCACCGCCAAGACCGTGCGCACCGACACCGCCATCGGCGAGAACCCGGTGTCGGTGGCCTTTGCCGCGGTCAGCCTGGCCAAGCAGATCTTCGCCGACCTGCATCGCAGCCAGGCGCTGCTGATCGGCGCCGGCGAGACCATCAGCCTGGTGGCCCGCCACCTGCATGATCAGGGCATCAAGCGCATCGTGGTCGCCAACCGTACTCTGGAACGCGCCAGCAGCCTGGCCGAGCAGTTCGGCGCCCACGCCGTGCTGCTTTCCGACATTCCCCAGGAATTGGTGCACAGCGACATCGTCATCAGTTCCACCGCCAGCCAGCTGCCGATCCTTGGCAAGGGCGCGGTGGAAAGCGCCCTCAAGCAGCGCAAGCACAAGCCGATCTTCATGGTCGACATCGCCGTGCCTCGGGACATCGAACCCCAGGTCGGCGAGCTCGATGACGTCTACCTGTATACCGTCGACGACCTGCACGAAGTCATCGCCGAGAACCTCAAGAGTCGCCAGGGCGCGGCCCAGGCCGCCGAAGAGCTGGTTGCTGCCGGCACCGATGACTTCATGGCGCGTCTGCGCGAGCTGGCCGCGGTGGATGTGCTGCGCGCCTACCGCCAGCAGGCCGAACGCCTGCGTGACGACGAGCTGGCTCGCGCCCAGCGCATGCTCGCCAATGGCGCCGCCGCCGAAGACGTACTGGCTCAGCTGGCCCGGGGCCTGACCAACAAGTTGCTGCACGCACCCAGCGTGCAACTGAAGAAATTCTCCGCCACCGGGCGCATCGATGCGTTGGGCGTGGCTCAGGAGCTGTTCGCCCTCGACGAAGGCGCGTCCTCCGGCTTGGTCAATAAATAGAAGGCCTGCAATGAAAGCTTCGCTGATCAATAAACTCGACCTGCTGCACGACCGTTTCGAAGAGGTCACGGCGCTGCTTGGCGACGCCGAGGTGATCACCAACCAGAGTCAGTTCCGCGCCTATTCCAAGGAATACGCCGAGATCGAGCCGGTGATCATGGCGTTTCGCGAATTCCGCAAGGTCCAGGCCGACCTCGAGGGCGCCCTGGCGCTGCTCAAGGACAGCGACCCGGACCTGCGCGAGATGGCCGAGGAAGAAGTCGACACCGCCCGCGCGCGCCTGGCCGAGCTGGAGGACAGCCTGCAGCGCATGCTGCTGCCCAAGGACCCCAACGACGGCCGTAACGTGTTTCTCGAAGTGCGCGCCGGTACCGGCGGTGACGAGGCGGCGATCTTCGCCGGCGACCTGTTCCGCATGTATTCGCGTTATGCCGAGAAGCAGGGCTGGCGCGTCGAGGTGCTGTCGGCCAACGAAGGCGAGCACGGCGGCTTCAAGGAAGTGATCGCCCGGGTCGAGGGCGACAACGTGTTCGGCAAGCTCAAGTTCGAGTCCGGCGCGCACCGCGTGCAGCGCGTGCCGGAGACCGAATCCCAGGGGCGCATCCATACTTCGGCCTGCACCGTCGCGGTGTTGCCCGAGCCGGACGAGCAGATGGCCATCGAGATCAACCCGGCGGACCTGCGCGTCGACACCTACCGCAGCTCCGGGGCTGGTGGTCAGCACGTCAACACCACCGACTCGGCGATCCGCATCACCCATATCCCCACCGGCACCGTGGTCGAGTGCCAGGAAGAGCGCTCCCAGCACAAGAACCGCGCCAAGGCCATGGCCTGGCTGGCGGCCAAGCTCAAGGACCAGCAGGATGCCGCCGCCCACAAGGAAATCTCCGACACGCGCAAGCTGCTGGTCGGCTCCGGTGATCGCTCCGAACGCATTCGCACCTACAACTTCCCGCAAGGGCGGGTGACCGATCACCGCATCAACCTGACCCTGTATTCGCTGAACGAAGTGATCGCCGGCGGCGTAGACGCCGTGATCGAACCGCTGCTCGCCGAATACCAGGCCGATCAGCTGGCGGCGTTGAGCGACTGAACAGCCTGTGGGGTGGATCGGGGCGCGCAGCTGGCGCCGTTCTCATCCCCCTGCGCCCCGATCCGCCCAAGAAGCTACCCATGGCCACTATCGAATCCCTGCTCAACAGCATCGAGCTGCCCGACTCGCCCAGCCCGCGCCTGGACGCCGAGCTGCTGCTGGCCCATGCCCTGGGCAAGCCGCGCAGTTACCTGCGTACCTGGTCGGATCGCGAAGTCGAGCCTGTCGCCGCCGAGGCTTTTGCCCTCAGCCTGGCGCGCCGTCGGCAGGGTGAGCCGGTGGCCTATATTCTGGGTCGCCAGGGCTTCTGGAGCCTGGACCTGGACGTCGCGCACCATACCCTGATCCCGCGCCCGGACACCGAGCTGCTGGTGGAAACCTCCCTGGCGCTGCTGCCCGGCGGCCCGGCGCGGGTGCTCGACCTGGGTACCGGCAGCGGCGCCATCGCCCTGGCGCTGGCCAGCGAACGGCCCGCCTGGCAGCTCACCGGCGTCGATCGGGTGCAGGAAGCCGTGGCCCTGGCCGAAGGCAATCGTGCGCGGCTGGGCCTGGCCAATGCCGCGTTCCGCTCGAGCCACTGGTTCGCGGCGCTGGCGGGCGAGCGCTACGGGTTGATCGTCAGCAACCCACCCTATATCGCCAGCGACGACCATCACCTGGGCGAGGGCGATGTGCGCTTCGAGCCGAGCAGCGCGCTGGTGTCGGGCAACGATGGGCTGGACGACATCCGCGTGATCATCGAGCAGGCGCCGGCGCACCTGGCGGCGCCCGGCTGGCTGTTGCTCGAACACGGCTTCGACCAGGCCGGGGCGGTGCGCGAGTTGTTGAGCCAGCGCGGCTTCGTCGAGGTTCACAGCCGCCGTGATCTCGCCGATCATGAGCGCATCAGCCTGGGGCGGTGGCCACATGAATGAACACCTGAGCGACGAGGAACTGCTGCGCTACAGCCGGCAGATTCTGCTTTCGCAGATCGATGTCGCAGGCCAGTTGCGCCTGAAAGGCAGCCGCGTGCTGATCGTCGGCCTTGGCGGTCTCGGCTCGCCCGTGGCCCTGTACCTGGCCGCCGCCGGTGTGGGCGAGCTGCACCTGGCGGATTTCGACCGCGTCGACTTGAGCAACCTGCAGCGGCAGATCGCCCACGACTGCGCGAGCATCGGCCAGAGCAAGGTCGACTCGGCGCTGACGCGGCTGGCGGCGCTCAACCCCGCAATCACCCTGCGTGCCCAGCGCCAGGCGCTGGATGCCGACTCCCTGGCTGCCGCCGTGGCGGCGGTCGATCTGGTGCTCGACTGCTCCGACAACTTCACCACCCGCGAAGCCGTAAACGCTGCCTGCGTGGCGGCGCGCCGGCCACTGGTCAGTGGCGCGGCGATCCGCCTGGAGGGCCAGCTGTCGGTGTTCGACCCGCGCCGTGAGGACAGCCCCTGTTACCACTGCCTGTATGGCCATGGCAGCGAGGCCGAGCTGACCTGCAGCGAAGCGGGCGTGGCCGGGCCGCTGGTCGGCCTGGTCGGCAGCCTGCAGGCGCTGGAGGCGTTGAAACTGCTCGCCGGCTTTGGCGAACCACTGGTCGGCCGGCTGCTGCTGATCGATGCCTTCGGTTCGCGGTTCCGTGAACTGCGGGTCAAGCGCGACCCGGGTTGTGCCGTGTGCGGAAACCCCGCCCATGGCTGAGGCGCCGATCGGGGTGTTCGATTCCGGCATCGGTGGCCTCACGGTATTGCGGGAAATCCGCGCCTTGCTACCCGATGAGACGCTGTTCTACGTGGCCGACAGCGGCCATGTGCCCTATGGGGAAAAAAGCCCCGAATACATTCGCGAGCGCTGCCGGGCCATCGCCGCTTTTCTGCTCGCCCGCGGTGCCAAGGCGCTGGTGCTGGCCTGCAACACCGCAACCGTGGCCGGGGTTGCCGAGCTGCGCAGCCTGTATCCGCACCTGCCGATCGTGGCCATGGAGCCGGCCGTGAAGCCGGCGGCGGCGGCTACGCGCTCCGGGGTGGTCGGCGTGCTGGCCACCACCGGTACGCTTAAAAGCGCACGTTTCGCCGCCTTGCTCGACCAGTTCGCCAGTGATGTACGGGTGGTGACGCAGCCCTGCCCGGGGTTGGTCGAGCTGATCGAGGCAGGTAAATTGGACGATCCAGCGTTGCATGGGCTGCTGCGCGGTTACGTCGCCCCCTTGTTGGCCGAGGGCTGCGACACACTGATTCTCGGCTGCACCCACTATCCGTTCCTCAAGCCATTGCTCGAGCAGTGGCTGGATCCGTCGATCAGCCTGATCGATACCGGCGCGGCGGTGGCCCGGCAGCTGCAACGGCTGCTGGCCAGCCGCGATTTGCTGGCTAGCGGGCCCCGTGGTGCCGATGCGTTCTGGTGCAGCGGCGATCCGCTGGCCATGCAGCGCGTATTGCCGCAGCTGTGGGGCAGCGCCGAACGGGTGAGCCCGATGACCGAAGATATTGAGTGGGCGATACGCCATTAAATATTTCTAGAACCAACGGAACTTGTCTAAAGTCTGTAACTGTGGTTTTCACCGTGCCGCACTTAAAAGACCAATAAGTCCCTATTAGAAGGATGCTCCAATGAAGAAGCTGGTTGGCTTGGCCGCTGCAGTTGCGTTGTCTCTTGGATCGGTTACAGCCGCTCAGGCAACGGGTTTGACCTTTTCCGTGGGTCAGTCTGGCGATTCCACCATGGTTTATCGCCTCGGTGCTCAGTTCGATTTCAACAGCCGCTGGTTCGAAAGCAGCGTCGGTCATCTCGGTGGCTACTGGGATGCCGGTTACACCTACTGGCAGGGGGATGACACGTCCACCAATCACAGCGTTTCCTTCGCGCCGGTATTCGTTTACGAATTCGCCGGGCAAACCGTCAAACCCTATCTGGAAGCCGGTATCGGGGTAGCGGCCTTCTCCAGCACGCGTCTGGAGTCCAACGACCTGGGTTCGTCGTTCCAGTTCGAGGACCGCATCGGTGCGGGCCTGCGTTTCGCCGGTGGTCATGAGGTGGGTATTCGTGCAATCCACTATTCCAACGCCGGTATCAAGCAGCCCAACGATGGCGTCGAAGCCTATTCGCTGCACTACCGGCTGAACTTCTAAGTTCGCGGCAGCATAGAAAAGCCGGACCATCGTCCGGTTTTTTTATGCATATTTTTATGCATGTTCTTATGTATGTATAACGCCGTCAGCGATAGATCGTGTTGATACCGCGGCGCTCTTCCAGGCATTCCGGCGCGCCCATTTCGAACTCGCGGCAAATCAACGGCCGTACTTCATAAATGCTGCAGCGCATGCTGTCGCGATCCAGCGCGGCGCACCAGCCGTCGTCGAGGCGACGCATGACTTCGCCGCCCCACTCATCGCTGTCGATAAAACGCTCGGGTACGCCGGTATCGGTGATCAGCATCACCTCCAACTGGCAGCAGCAGGCCGCGCAAGTGCTGCAACTGACCTGTTCGTCGACCTGGGTATGGGGAATCCGTTGGGTATCGCTCATTGGCCTAGTCTACGCCAGGCGCCGCGCTGCCAAGCAAACCTTACATCGGGCGGGCGGCGTAGAGCCGGGCGAAGCCGTGCAGTAGCGGCAGCACGATGGCCCAGACCAGCGCCGCCAGCGCCAGGGTGGCGGCCTCGCCATGGGGCAGGCGCACCAGGCCGAGACAGGTGCTGGCGCCGTAGGAAAGCAGGGCGAAGCCGGCGCCCACAAGGCTGGCGCGCCACCAGGGTTTGGCCGTCCACGCCAGGCAGTGGTAGAGGGTGGTGCCCACCAAGAGCCAGATAAGCGCTTGCCACGGCGGAATCAGTTGGCGCGCTTCACCGAAGTCGAAGAAACCCAACTGCAGCAGAAAGCTGTCCATGGCACTGCCGAACAGGAAAGTGCTCACCAACAGCCTGCCCTCGCGCTGCCAACTGCCGATCCGCACCAGGTGCACCAGCAGCACCGCGACGACCGTCCACAGCCATTGACCGCCGCCGAGGACGCAGGCGAGCCAGCCGACGAGAAACAGCAGAGCGTTGAGCGAATGTCTGGGCATCGGAGGATCCGGTCAGGTGCCTGGCGGCTGCGAAAAAGGCCGCCGATGTTGCCTGGCCCACGCAGGCGCATGCAAGCCAGCGGCGTGTCAGGAGATGTCACGCTCGCCCAGCACCAGACACTCGGCCAGGGCGTTACCGGCGCCGCTGCTGGCGCCGGTTGCGCTCATGCCGATTCGCTGGCCGAAGGCAGGTTCTTGAAGGCCTCCAGCGCACGTTGGCGGCTGGCACGCAGGTCGACGATCGGCTTGGGATAATCCACGCCGCCGCCGAACAGGCTGGCCTGACCCTTGCCGGCATGCGGGTCGTGAATGGCCTTGTCGCTGAGCGAGGCCAGCTCGGGGAGCCACTGGCGAATGAAGCGGCCGTCCGGGTCGAAGCGCTGGGACTGGCTGATCGGGTTGAAGATGCGGAAGTAGGGCACCGAGTCGGTGCCGGTCGAGGCGCTCCACTGCCAGCCACCGTTATTGGCGGCCAGGTCGCCGTCGATCAGGTGGCGCATGAAGAAGCGCTCGCCTTCGCGCCAGTCGATCAACAGGTTCTTGGTCAGGAACATTGCCACCACCATGCGCAGGCGGTTATGCATCCAGCCGGTAGCCAGCATCTGGCGCATGGCCGCGTCGATGATCGGAATACCGGTTCGCCCTTCCTGCCAGGCCAGCAGATCCGTACCGCTGCTGCGCCAGGGCAGGACCTCGGTTTCCGGGCGAAAGGCACGGGCCATGGAGACGCGCGGGTAGCCGACCAGAATATGGGCGTAGAACTCGCGCCAGATCAGCTCGTTGATCCAGGTGACCGCGCCCTGGCTGCCGCTTTCGAACTCGCCGGCGTTGGCGTTCAGCGCCGCGTGCAGGCACTGGCGCGGCGACAGCACGCCGGCGGCAAGATAAGCCGAGAGCTGGCTGGTACCGGGGCGGACGGGAAAGTCGCGGTTGTCGTGGTAGTCCTCGATCCACTCGTCGGCGAAGCGCTGCAGACGCTCGCGGGCGGCGTGCTCGCCGGCGGGCCAGGCCTCGCGCAGGGCCTGGCTGGGCGCCTCGAAACCCTCGACCTGTTCGGGCAGCGAATCGGCGGCGATCTTCAGCTTGCCCTGCGCCTTGGGCAGCGGCAGCAGGGCCGGCAGGGCGGTGTGCAGGCGTTGATAACAGACGCCGCGGAACTGGCTGTATACCTTGAAATAGGTGCCGGTGCGGGTCAGTACGCTGCCCGGCCTGAACAGCAGGCGATCGAGGTGGCTGCGAACGTTGACACCAAGTTCCTCCAGCGCGGCAGCCACGGCCTGATCACGACGGCTTTCATTGACGCCATATTCCTCGTTCAGGTGCAGGGCGGTGGCTTGCAGCTCCTGGGCGAGGGTGCCGAGCACCTGGGGGGTGGCGCTCCAGAGATCGGCCTCGCGTATCAGCAGCGGCACGTTGAGGCGCTTTAGCTCGCGGCTCAGCTCGGCGAGATTGCGTAGCCAGAAATCCACCTTGCAGGGCGCATCGTCGTGCTGCTGCCACTGGCCCGGACTGAGCAGGAACACGGCGACCGTCGGCCCGGCCTGCATGGCGGCGGCAAGGGCGCTGTTGTCGGTAACCCGCAGATCGGTTCGAAACCACATCAGTTGCAGCATGGGACTTCCTATTCGAGCAGATGACGATCTGCGAGGTGTTGCAGCGCCGCCAGCGGGTCGGCGACGACGGTGATATCCGCCGAGACGGGGGCACGGGCGACCAGTTGCTCGGCCTCCTGCTGGTCTTCGATACCGATCAGCAGGCAGGGCAGGCCATGGTCGTCGAGCCAGTGTTGCAGCGACGACTGGGCGCTGGTGTTGGAGTCGGCTTCACAGAACAGCAGCAGGGCGCGCGGGCGCCGGCGGCTGAGGGCCAGGGGGAGTTCGCCGATCGGCATCGGCCCATCGAAGGCGTCCACCGGGCAGCCGGCGGTGCCGATCAGCCAGGCACAGAGCCACAGCTGCGGCGACATCGGTGACTGGCACAGGTTGATCAGCATCAGCGGCTGACCCTGATGCTGGCGGTTGTCGTGATAGACCCGCGCACCGAGCTTGCTGCGCAGCCAGCTGTGCAGGAACAGCCGTTCGGTGGCCGCCCCGGGCCGTTGCGGCCAGCGCGTTTCGAGGGTCACCAGCAGCGGCAGCAGCAGGTGCTGGCAAAGGATCTGTACTGGATAGAGCGCCAGTTCGGCATTGAAGCGCTCGTCCAGTCGCCGCTCGTCCAGGGCATGGATGGCATCGCACAGGCGGTCACGTTTTTCCTGCCACTGCGAGGCCTGCTCGGCGGGCAGCGGCTGGTCGGCGCGCAGCAGACTCTTCACCTGGCCGACAGAGACGCCGCGGTTCAACCAGCCGATCACGGTCTGGATGGTCTGCACCTGTTCGGGGGAGTACAGGCGATGGCCCTTGGTGGTGCGGTGCGGCACGATCAGGCCGTAGCGGCGCTCCCAGGCGCGCAGGGTGACCGGGTTGACGCCGGTGATGCTGGCCACGTCGCGAATCGGCAGGTAGCCCTTGGCAACCAGGTCCTGGGTGGTGCTGGCGTCCGGCTCGCTGGAGGTCGGCTGGCTCATAGCGCGTTTCGCAGGCTGAGGTTTTCCGGGTGCGGCTGCAGGTAGACCTGCTGGGCGATGTAGCGATCAGGGTGCTGGCGGAAATGGTGCTTGAGCAGCGTCAGTGGCACCACCAGCGGAATGATGCCCTCGCGGTACTGGCTGATCAGCTGCTGCATTTCCTGCTTTTCCTCGGCGCTCAGGGCGCCCTTGAGGTAGCCGCTCAGGTGCTGTAGCACGTTGCTGTGGGTGCCGCGGGTGGCGCAGCGCTTGAGGGCGGTCATCAGCTCGGCGATGTAGTGGCTGGCCAGTTCGTCCAGGTCCTCCCCGGACAGGTCGCCGAGCAGCCGGCCCAGGCGCTTGTAGCGCAGCGGGTCGGTGGCCATCAGCAGGTACTTGTGACGGGCGTGGAATTCGATCAGTTTGCCGCGGGTGAGACCCGATTCGCACAGCGTCTGCCACTGCGAATAGGTGAATACCCGGGTCAGGAAGTTCTCGCGCAGCACCGGGTCGTTTAGCCGGCCTTCCTCCTCGATGGGCAGGTTCGGGTGGCGCTCGGTGAGCACACGGGTGAAGATGCCGCGCCCCTTCGGCTCGCTCGGGTGGCCGTTGTCCTGGTAGACCTTGACCCGCTCCAGGCCGCAGGACGGCGATTGCTGCATGACGATGTAGCCGCTGATGGCGGGCAGCTCGGCTGCCACCTGTTCACCGTAGGCCGCCAGGGCGTCGGTGTGATCCTGATCCGGGTGGACGGTGCCCACGGCTCGCGGCGCGCCAGGGTCGCCGACCAGGCGAATGGGCTCGCGCGGCGTACCCAGGCCAATGGCGACCTCGGGACAGTAGGGCACGAAGTCGAAATATTCGCTCAACTGGTCCAGGCACAGCCTCGACGCCTTGTGCCCGCCGTTGTAGCGAACTTCGGCACCGAGCAGGCAGGCGCTGACGCCAAGCGCGGGTTTTCTGCGGTGGAGCGGGCTGACGAGCATGGCACACCTTCGGAAATGACCTTGTACAAGGATTTATTTCTGTACAGGGTTATTTCATCTTAAGCCTGATCTTGTACAAGTCAAATTTCCTGTACAGGGTGTAAGCGCAGAGCCGGTCGCCGCTGCCAGGTTCAACGCCACCCCATCCGCCACTGCTCGGCATCCTGCAGCTGGCGCCAGTCCAGGCGCTGAGCGCGCTTGCTGAGCACGGCCTGCAGTTCGACTTCGAGCACGGTGCCGTCTTCGCCGCAGAACAGCTCGGTGACCAGAAAATGCTTTTCGCGGTTCTGGGGCCGGGCGGCAGTCCATTTCGACAGCAGCAGCAGCTTGCGCGGCGTCAGCCGATGTCGGGTGCTGTTCATTGGTTATGGGCGATCAGTTTGCGGGCCGCTTCCTGGCCGCTCAGCCAGGCGCCTTCCACGCGGCCGGACAGGCACCAGTCGCCGCACACGTAGAGGCCCAGGTCGGCATCGGCCAGCGCGCCCAGTTGATGGGCGGCGGACGGGCGCGCATACAGCCAGCGATGGGCCAGGCTGAAAACGGGAGCAGGCACGGCACAACCGATCATTTCCGCGAAGGCGCCATGCAGGCGTTCGATCACCTGCTCCCTGGACAGGTCCAGGTGTTGGCGGCTCCAAATGCTGCTGGCGTGCAGCACCCAGGTATCCAGGGTGGCGTCGCGGCCCGGCTTGCTGCGGTTGCGCGCGGTCCAGTCGAGCACATCGTCCTGCACGAAGCAGCCTTCCAGCGACGTGTCCAGCGCCTCCCTGAAGGCCAGGGCGACCGCCCAGGTCGGCTCCAGGCTGACGCTCGCCACGGTGCCGGCCAGTTTCGGCGCAGTGGCCAGCAGCGCGCTGGCTTGCGGCGCGGGGGTGGCGATGACCACCTGGGCGAACGGGCCGTGGCTTTCGCCGTCGGCGTCGAGCAGGTGCCAGTGCTGTTCGCCACGAAACACCTCGGTGATGCGGCAGGAAAACTTGACCGGCAGCGCGCCGAGCATGGCGCGGGTGATGGCGCTCATACGCGGGTTGCCGACCCAGCGCACCTGCTCGTCGGCCGATGGGCTGAGCACGCCATTGGCGTATTGATAGAGGCTGGGTGTCCATTGCTCGACCCAGCCGCGGGCCTGCCATTGGGCCACGGTGGCGGCGAAACGGCGATCACGGGCGGTGAAATACTGGGCGCCGAGATCCAGGGCGCCGGCGTCGCTGCGCTTGCTGGCCATGCGGCCGCCGCTGCCGCGGCTCTTGTCGAACAGTTGCACCGGGTAGCCTGCGGCGTGGAGCGCTTCGGCGGCGGACAGGCCGGCGATGCCGGTGCCGATGATGGCGATGGGGACTGCGTTGGTCATGGTTACCTCACTTACTGTCGAGTCGCCGTGACTGCCTGTCGTCGACTCGCTGGACCTCAGGCTACGCCTCGAACATCGCTCATACAATGTACAGTCCGTGCATGAGCGTCGGCAGTATCTGCAGCCAGGGCATCTATTCTTCAGAATAGGTGCGTCCGGCAATAGTTTCCCTCGTTTCTGTCGGTTACAGGCCAGGCGCGGATTGTTCTTGAGCAAGGTTGCACAGGTCGTGTCGAACCCTTAGAACCTGTTCACGATCTGCTGCGCGTCGGCCCTGCTGCGTTGAAAACAGGCTGGATCGCCAGCCCGGTCGGAAAGCCGCTTGCGGTTAACGCACTTTAGTGCGGCCCCGAAGGGGCGAGCGAAGCGAGTAATGCTCATTTACAGCTCGTAAACTCGCGTGCGAGCCCAGTCCGCTTCCTCGCCTGTTTTTGCGGGGCCGCCTAGGCCTGGTATGGCTCTAGCTCGCGAGATCGTGAACAGGTTCTTAGACCACAATAACGAGGAGTCTGCCATGCATATCCTGATTACTGGCGGTACCGGCCTGATTGGTCGGGCGCTCTGTCACCAGTGGGCCGAACAGGGCCATCAACTGACCGTGTGGAGCCGGCGCCCCGAACAGGTGCCGGTGCTTTGCGGAACCCGGGTGCGTGGCGTCTCCCGCCTCGAGGAGGTTGGCGACGAGCCGCTCGACGCGGTGGTCAATCTGGCCGGTGCGCCTATCGCGGATCGCCCGTGGAGCAAGGCGCGCAAACAGCTCTTGTGGGAGAGCCGCATCGGGCTCACCGAGCGCCTGGTGACCTGGCTGCAGGGCCGCGAGCAGAAGCCGGCAGTGCTGCTGTCCGGCTCGGCGGTGGGCTGGTACGGCGACGCCGGCGAGCATATCGTCGATGAGCAGGCCAAGCCCGGCGCCGACTTTGCCGCCCAGTTGTGCATCGCCTGGGAGGAGAGCGCCCAGCAGGCCGAGGCGCTAGGCATCCGCGTGGTGTTGCTGCGTACCGGCCTGGTGCTGGCCAGGGACGGCGGCGTTCTCAAGCGCATGGTCACGCCGTTTCGTTTCGGCCTGGGCGGGCGCATCGGCAATGGACGCCAGTGGATGCCGTGGATTCACATCGCCGATCAAATCGCCCTGATTGATTTTCTCTTGCAGCGTGAGCAGGCGAGCGGTCCTTATAATGCGTGCGCGCCGCACCCGGTGCGCAACGCCGAATTCGCCAGTGAGCTTGGCCACGCCGTGCATCGACCGGCCATCGTGCCGTTGCCGGGCTTCGCCTTGCGCGCGGGGCTTGGGGAAATGGCGCTGCTGTTGCTTGGTGGCCAGCACGCCTTGCCGGTCAGGGCGCAGGAGGCGGGCTTCGAGTTCCGCTTCAGCCGCTTGGACGTGGCGCTGGTCGACCTGTTGAGCCTTCATTAACACCTGTTCGCGATCCGGGTGGGTCCTGATCGTGGCACCTTCAAGGGATATTGCATGACCGATCACGCCTTACTTCTGGTCAACCTCGGCTCGCCGGCGTCCACCGAAGTCGCCGATGTACGCAGTTATCTCAATCAATTCCTCATGGACCCCTACGTGGTCGACCTGCCCTGGCCGCTGCGCCGGCTGCTGGTCTCGCTGATTCTGATCCGCCGCCCGGCGCAGTCGGCCCACGCCTATGCGTCGATCTGGTGGCCGGAGGGCTCGCCGTTGGTCGTGCTCAGCAAGCGCCTGCAGGCGGCGATGAAGAGCCAGTGGACCCAGGGGCCGGTGGAGCTGGCCATGCGCTATGGCGAGCCGTCCCTGGACACTGTGCTGACCCGCCTGGCCGGGCAGGGCATCACCCAGGTCACCCTGGCGCCGCTGTACCCGCAGTTCGCCGACAGCACCACCACCACGGTGATCGAGGAGGCCAAGCGCGTGGTGCGCGAGCGCAAGCTGCCGATCCGCTTCTCGATCCTGCCGCCGTTCTTCCAGGACCCCGATTACATCGAGGCCCTGGCCGACAGCGCCCGGCCCTACCTGGAAAAGGAGTTCGATCACCTGCTGCTGAGTTTCCACGGTTTGCCGGAGCGGCACCTGCGCAAGCTCGATGCGACTGGCCACTGCCTGCGCGGACCCGACTGCTGCCGCACGGCGTCGCCCGAGGTGCTCGCCACCTGCTACCGCGCCCAGTGCATGCGCAGCGCCGAAGCCTTCGCCACGCGCATGGGCCTGCGGCCGGAGCAGTGGTCGGTCTCCTTCCAGTCGCGCCTGGGCAAGGACAAGTGGATCGAGCCCTACACCGAGGCGCGCCTCGACGAGCTGGCCGCCCAGGGCGTGAAAAAGCTGCTGGTGATGTGCCCGGCCTTCGTGGCCGACTGCATCGAGACGTTGGAGGAGATCGGTGATCGCGGCCGTGAGCAGTTCCAGGGGGCGGGCGGTGAAAGCCTGGAGCTGGTGCCCTGCCTGAACGACCATCCGAGCTGGGTGGCAGCGCTCAAGCGGCTTTGCGAGCGAGCCCCGCAGAGCGTGTAAAAAAATGCCCGGTCAGAACCGGGCATTTTTCTTTCTCTCTCAGACGTCGGGCGCTTCGTCGGCGCTTTTCTTCTTCCACCCGTCATTGCCGGGCAGGATCAGGTTCAGGGCGATGGCGACGATGGCGCACAGGGCGATGCCCTTGAGGCCGAAGTCGTCAGGGCCATCGCCGGTACCGATCAGCACGCCGCCGATACCGAACACCAGGGTCACCGAGACGATCACCAGGTTGCGCGCTTCGCTGAGGTCGACGCTGTGGCGAATCAGGGTGTTCATCCCTACCGCAGCGATGGAGCCGAACAACAGGCACAGGATACCGCCCATCACCGGCACCGGAATGCTCTGCAGGATGGCGCCGAACTTGCCGATGAAGGCCAGGACGATGGCGAAGATCGCCGCCCAGGTCATGATCTTCGGGTTGTAGGCCTTGGTCAGCATCACCGCGCCGGTGACTTCCGCGTAGGTGGTGTTCGGTGGGCCGCCGAACAGACCCGCTGCCGAGGTGGCCACACCGTCACCGAGCAGGGTGCGATGCAGGCCTGGGTTCTTCAGGTAGTTCTTGCCGGTCACGCTGCCCACGGCGATCACCCCGCCGATGTGCTCGATGGCCGGTGCCAGGGCGACCGGGACGATAAACAGGATCGCCTGCCAGTTGAACGCTGGTGCGGTGAACGCCGGCACGGCCAGCCAGGGCGCGGTGGCCACGTGGCCGAGGTCGAGGGCGCCGAAGTAGATCGACAGGGCGAAGCCCACCAGGATGCCGGAGATGATCGGCACCAGGCGGAAGATGCCACGGCCGAACACGGCGACGATCAGGGTGGTCAGCAGGGTTGGCATGGAAATCCACATCGCCGTGCTGTAGGGCAGCAGCACACTGCCGTCACCGGCCTTGCCCATGGCCATGTTGGCGGCAATCGGTGCCATGGCCAGGCCGATGGAAATGATCACCGGGCCGATCACCACCGGCGGCAGCAGGCGGTCAATGAACCCGGTGCCCTTGATCTTCACGGCCAGGCCGAGAAAGGTGTAGACGAAGCCCGCCGCGACCACGCCGCCCATGGTTTCGGCCAGGCCGAACTGGCCCTTGGCGAGGATGATCGGCGTGATGAACGCGAAGCTCGAGGCCAGGAACACCGGCACCTGACGGCCGGTGACGATCTGGAACAGGATGGTGCCCAGGCCCGCCGTGAACAGCGCCACATTGGGATCCAGGCCGGTGATCAGCGGCATCAGCACCAACGCGCCAAAGGCCACGAAGAGCATCTGCGCACCGGACAGCACCTGCCGCCACAACGGATCGTTGTATTCGTCGTGCATCGATCAGGCGTCCTTTTGCTTGGTGCCGAAGATCTTGTCGCCGGCATCACCGAGGCCCGGGATGATGTAGCCATGTTCGTTGAGGCGCTGGTCGATGGATGCGGTGTAGATCTGCACGTCCGGGTGCGCCTCGTTCACCGCCTTGATGCCTTCGGGAGCGGCGACCAGCACCATGGCACGGATCTCCTTGCAGCCGGCCTTCTTCAAGAGGTCGATGGTGGCGACCATGGAGGAGCCGGTGGCCAGCATCGGGTCGATGATCATCGCCAGGCGCTCGTTGATTTCCGGCACCAGCTTTTCCAGGTAGGTGTGCGCCTGCAGGGTTTCTTCGTTGCGCGCCACGCCGACGGCGCTGACCTTGGCACCCGGGATCAGGCTGAGCACGCCGTCGAGCATGCCGATGCCGGCCCGCAGGATCGGCACCACGGTGATCTTCTTGCCGGAAATCTTCTCGACCTGTACCGGGCCGGCCCAGCCTTCGATTTCATAGGTTTCCAGGCGCAGATCCTTGGTCGCCTCGTAAGTGAGCAGGGCGCCCACTTCCTGAGCCAGTTCGCGGAAGTTCTTGGTACTGATATCCGCGCGGCGCATGAGGCCGATCTTGTGGCGAATCAGCGGGTGGCGGATCTCGAGGACGGGCATTGCGGGGTCTCCGGCAAAAATGGGCAAAAAACACGCTAGATTAAAGCATTGCATCGCAACTTGGCGCTGTGGATGTGGAACTTTTGATAATCACCGAGCAACGGCTATGCCACCTGTCGCGTGTTGACGGTGGCGCTTGCGCCTTGTCGGGCGGATGCGTAACGTTGCCGGCTTTTTTCTGACCCGGTGATCAATGCCTGCGCCGGGGCCACCCATGCGGTGCACGCCAGCCCGCCTATGAGGACACGATATGTCTGCCGATCTCGCCCACATCCGCCAGGTAATGGCCGAAGCCGACTGCCTGTACAGCGAAGCCGACGTGGAGGCCGCCATCACCCGCGTCGCGGCGGCCATCAACGCCGATCTGGCCGAGCGCAACCCGGTGGTGTTCTGCGTGATGAACGGCGGGCTGATCTTCTCCGGCAAACTGCTGACCCAGCTCGACTTCCCGCTGGAAGCCAGCTACCTGCACGCCAGCCGCTACCGCAACCAGACCAGCGGCGGCGAGTTGTTCTGGAAGGCCAAGCCGGAGGTGTCGTTCATCGACCGCGACGTGCTGATCATCGATGACATCCTCGATGAAGGGCACACCCTGGGCGCGATCATCGACTTCTGTCACCACGCCGGTGCCGCCAACGTGCACACCGCGGTGCTGATCGACAAGGATCACGACCGCAAGGCACGCCCCGACCTGAAAGCCGACTACGTGGGCCTGCCGTGCATCGATCGCTACATCTTCGGTTACGGCATGGATTACAAGGGCTACTGGCGCAACGCCCCGGGCATCTACGCGGTGAAAGGGCTCTGAGAGCCTGTTCACGATCTTTTTAGGCGACATTAAAGAGGCTGCTACAAGGCAGAAGCGGACATTGAGCTTCAAGCCGCAAGCCTCAAGCTGCAAGAAGAAGCTAGAGCACTGCGGACTGCTTTTAACTTGTAGCTTGCAGCTTGCAGCTTGCGGCCGCTTCCGCCACTTTGCAGGCAAAGCGCTGAAGTCCAGGCGAAAGATTGTGAACAGGTTCCAAGCCCTTCGGCTGGCCGGCGCGCGGCTCAGGCGTCGCCTGGCCAGCCTTCACACATCGCCCGTGCCTGGGCTAGATCACGGGCGTAGCTGAGGCGCCCATGGGCTCGCTGCAGGCCGGCCCGGCGCAGCTTCAGGCGCAGTGACGGCGAGGCGCCGCTGACGATCAGGGCGATGTCCTGCTGGCGGTATTCCAGCACGGTGCTATGCAGCGCGGCGAGGGCGGTCATGTCGAGCATCGGCACGGCGCTGACATCCAGAATCACCACGCGGATATGCGGGTCGAGGCGGCGCAGGGTTTCCAGCGTGCGCTGCGCCGCGCCAAAGAACAGGGGTCCGCGGATGGCCAGCGCCAGCACGTGCTCGGGCAGGTCGTTCAGCGCCTGATGGCTGTACCGCGGAAGGCTGCGGGCATCGGTCAGCTCGCTCATGCGCTTGATGAACAGCCCGGCCGCCAGCAACAGGCCGACGCCCACCGCCAGCACCATGTCGAACAGTACCGTGAGCAGCAGGCAGGTCAGCAGCACCAGCACGTCGCTGCGTGGGGCGATGCGCAGGGTGTGGGCCACGTGATGGGCTTCGCTCATGTTCCAGGCCACCATCAGCAGCAGGGCGGCCAGCGCCGCCATCGGCAGGTAGCTGAACAGCGGTGCGAGAAACACGATGGCCGCCAGTACCACGCCGGCATGGATGATCGCCGCCAACGGTGAGCAGGCGCCGGCCCGTACATTGGTGGCACTGCGGGCGATGGCCGCGGTGGCGGTGATGCCGCCGAACAGCGGCGCGACCAGGTTACCGATGCCCTGGCCGAGCAGTTCGGCGTTGGGATCGTGCTTGCTGCCGGTCATGCCGTCGGCGACCACCGCGCAAAGCAGCGACTCGATGGCGCCAAGCATGGCAATGGCAAAGGCCGGCGCCAGCAACTGGCGGATCAGCTCGAACGACAGCAGCAGCGGCTGGCCATCGGCGCCCGGCAATTGCCAGGGCCAGGCGAAGCTCGGCAGAAACGGCGGAATGCCCGGATAGCTGATGCCACCGACGCTGTAGCTAAAACGCTCGCCCAGGGTCGCCACCGGCAGACCGCCCCGTTCCAGTGCCATGCCCAGCAATGCGCCAGCCGTCAGCGCCACCAGGTGCCCGGGCACCCGCGGCACCAGCCGCGGCCATAGCAGCAGCACGCTGAGGCAGGCCAGGGCCACCAGGCTGTCACCGGGCTGGATGCCGGGTAGCGCCTGCCAGAGCATCTGCAGCTGCTGTACGTAGTGGCTTGGCTGCCCGGCCAATTGCAGGCCGAGCAGGTCCTTGAGCTGCAGGGTGGCGATGACGATGCCGATGCCGGCGGTGAAACCGAGGGTGACCGGGTAGGGCACGAATTCGATCAACCGCCCGGCCTTGAACAGCCCCAGAGCGATCAGGATCAGCCCGGCCATCAGGGTGCACAGCAGCAGTCCGCCGATGCCGAACTGCCCGGTGATCGGCAGGAGGATCACCACGAAGGCGGCGGTGGGGCCGGAAATATTGAAGCGCGAGCCACCGCACAGGGCGATCAGCGGGGCGGCGACCAGCACCGTGTACAGGCCGTGTTGCGGCGCCACGCCCACGGCGATCGCCAGGGCCATGGCCAGGGGAATGGCGATGATGCCCACCGTGAGGCCGGCCCCCAGGTCGCCGCGCAGGCTGGCCCAGGAGTAGCCACTACGCAGGCTCTGGCGGCAGGCGGCGAACAGGGTGGGCATGGTGGCGCTTCCTGGAGGATTGCCGCCAGTATAGAGCGGCGCCGGGCGCTTGGGTGTTGACCTATGTCGGCTGGTGACGGAGGCGCGGCGGTGTTACAAAGACCGGCTGCAGTCGGTATTCGCGTCGTGCGTTGAGCGGCTGCAGCGCCGGCGTTACACTGCCGGCCCCGTGTGTTCTGGTTGGCTGGAGTGAGCGATGCGTAAAGACAAGAAGCAGGTGATTGGCGACGACGTGAGCGATGAGCAGATCAAGCTGTTTCTCGCCGTGGAACCGGCCGATGCCACGCCGCCCTCGCTGCACAAGCTGGTCAAGGCCTACCGTGGCCTGCGCGATCACGACTTCGAGCGTTTCCTGGGCTTCTTCGTCGAGGCCGGTTATGACCTGGATGCCAAGGACGCCGCCGGCAATGACTTCATCGCCCTGATCCAGGATCAGCGCAATGCCGAAGCCTATATCCAGGCAGTCAAAGCCGCTCGCGGCTAAGAACCTGTCCACGATCTTTTAGGCGATATGAAAGAGGCTGCTACAAGGCAGAAGCGGACATTGAGCTTCAAGCCGCAAGCCTCAAGCTGCAAGAAGAAGCTAGAGCACTGCGGACTGCTTTTAACCTGTAGCTTGGAGCTTGGAGCTTGCAGCTGCTTGCGCCACTTAGCTGCTAAAATTGACGAACCTGGGCTTGAAGCCTTTGAGCCGGTTCCAGGATCTCTCCGGCGGCGACCTTCTGTCGTCGCCTATCCGCTTAGGGCAGCAAGCTAATCGCCGCGCTTGCTGTCGATCCGCTCCAGACGATTGCCCACAAAGCGCAGGAAGTAGTTCATGCCGTTGCGCGGGCCATAATTCCATTCTTCTATCTGCACCTCATGGGTGAAGCCATAGCTGTCGGTCTGCTCCTTGTAACCGACGAACGCGCGGTTATTTGGCTCGCCGCATTTGGCCTGCACCTCGGCCGTGGTGTCGCCGGTGCTGGCGATCGCGCTGCCGCAGCGCCAGGTCGCGGCATCGACGGTGCCGGCCAGCAGCACGAGCAGGGGGCAGGGGATGAGTGTCTTGATCATGGTTATTGCCGGCGTTTGCGCTCGATGCGCGTCAGCCGATTGCCCTCGAAGGTCAGGATGGTGAACATGCCGTTGCTGGGCTCGTAGGCCCATTCCTCGATACTGGTTTCACGTCGGTTGTAGGGGCCAACGGTGTAGCCGACCGGATCGCGAAACGCCGGCTCGCCACATTTGTGCATCACCTCGAAGGTGCGATCGCCCAGGTTCACCAGCTTGCTGCCGCAGCGCAGCGTGTCGGCGTGGCTTAGCAGCGGGCTGGCGCACAGTGCCAGTAGCAGACTCAGTCGTTTCATGCTCATCACTCGCTGCCCAGATGAAGGGGGGTGGCCACGCGGCCATCGGGTTCGGCCTGGCCCAGGTTGACGTCGAGCAGGTAGATACGCTCGTCCGCCAGTTTGCCATTGTCCACCAGATAGGCCTTGATCGCCGCCGCACGTGCCTGCGCCAGCTGGCGCTGCAGGCCGCGGCTGTCGCTCCAGGATGCCAGCACCGCCGCGTGCAGCTTGGCGGTGCGTTCTTCATCGCTCAGTTTGGCCCAGTCGGCCGGCGGCTGCTGCTTGAGGCGTGCGCGGTAGATGCCTTCGAGCAGCGGCGCTTTTTCGTCCTCGGGCACCACCAGCTCTTCGGCACTGGCCGGCACCTGGTCACCACGACGCTGCATGATGCGGTACAGGTAATCCTGGTACTCGCGCTCCAGGCGCCGTTCGGCGAGAGGCGGGCCGTCGCTGCTCTGGGCGGCGGCGCCTTCGATTTCCAGGCGCAGGGCCGGGCGTTCCTGCAGGGCGCTGGCCAGGGTGTCGAGGGCTTTGCGGGCCTGGCCGTCCAGTTCGGCACTGCCCTGGGTGAACAGCACGGTGCTGAGATCCATCTCGCTGCCGCCGCTGACCAGGCCGCCGATGAACTTGAACGGCGCCTGGGCGGTGCGCAGCACCAGGTTGCGCAGGGTCTGCCAGACGATCGGCATGACGCTGAACTGCGGGTCGTTGAGATCGCCCTGTACGGGCAGCTCCAGGGAGATACGCCCCTGGGTGTCCTTGAGCAGGGCCACGGCCAGGCGGATCGGCAGGTCGACGGCGTCCGGGCTGTCGACCTTTTCGCCGAGCTGCAGCTGCTCGACCAGCACCTTGTTCTCTGCATTGAGCTTGCCGTCGTTGATTCGGTAGTGCAGATCCAGGTTCAGCCGGCCTTTGCGGATGCGATAGCCGGCGAACTTGCCGGAGTAAGGCGTCAAGGTGGTCAGCTCGACCTGGCGGAAGCGGGTGGCGATGTCCAGGCTCTGCAGCGGGTCGAACGGCGTCAGGCTGCCCTTGATGCTGACCGGTGCGTAGCGGTCGACCTTGCCGCTGATATCCACCGGAGCAGGCTTGTTGCCTGTGCTGTCGAGGGTGCCGATGCGGCCATTGAGCTGCTGCACGGCGGTGGCGAAGTTGGGCCGGAGGCTGAAGTCGGCGAAGTTGGCCGAGCCGTCCTTGAGGTTGACCTCGCCGATGCGGATCGCCAGCGGTTTGCTCTCGGATGCCGCAGCGGACGACTGCGCCTGCGCGGCATTGCCGGCCGGCTGCCTGATGATCAGCTCGTTGACGTTGGTGGTGAGGTCTTCGTTGATGATGAAACGCGCATAAGGCTGCTGCAGGTCGACCCGTTCGATGTCCAGGCGCTCGCCATGGCGGTAATCGATGCCGCCCAGGTCGAGCTGCTTCCAGCGCAGCAGGTCGCGGTCCTTGATCGTGTCGAGGGTATGCAACTGGGTCACCTGGGCGTTGCCCTGCACGCGCAGCGCCAGGGGCTCGGTACTGGTCAGGGCGACGTCGAGATCGCTGCTCAGCAGGCCGCTGCGCAGTTCCAGGTGCACGAAGGGGCTGATATAGGCCTGGGCCAGGCGCATATCGAGGTTGCGGGTGGCGACCTTCAGGCGGGCGGTGGTCGGGCTCAGCTGCACCTGGCCCTGGGCCTCGAGCTTGCCCTGCTTGCCGACGCCGGTATCCAACTTGAGGGTGAAGGGCGAGGTGCCCAGGCTGTCGAAATTCTGCATGTCGAGGTTGAGCGGGCCGAGTTCGACGGCGACTTCCTCGCTCGGCACACGGTCAACCAGGTGGGCGTGGTAGTCGCGCAGCTGCACGTCCCTGGCCTGCACCTGCCAGGGCTTGGCGGGCGCTTTCGTGGCTGGCCTGGCCTGGCTGTCGTTCTCGCTGACGCCGGCGTTCGGTTGTTTGCCATCGTCTGTTTGCGCCTGCTGTGGCTTGCCGGCAAACAGCTTCTGCCAGTCCAGCTCACCATCTTTTTCGCGGGCAGCCCAGGCTTCGAGCTTCTGCCCGCGCACCTTGCCGATCACCACCTGCTGCTTGGCCAGGTCCAGCGAGGTTTCGCTGATCTCCAGGGCTTGCAGCTTGACCAGCGGCTTGCCGTCCGGGGTTTTCATGGCGAAGGGCGCGGCCTTGATACGGGTGTTGCTGAGCGTCAGCTCGGTGCCCTGACGCAGGTCCAGGCGGTAGTCGGTGGCGAGATTCACCACGCCCTGCTCGAGCACCAGCGGTACGGCGTCGCGCACGTAGGGCCAGAAGGCCTGCATGGGCTCGTCGGTGATCTTCAGGTTGCCGCTGGAGCTGAACGGGCTCAGGCTCAGCTCGCCGCGCCAATCGATGCGCCCACCGGCCGGGCCGGTGGCCACCAGGGTCATGTCGGCGTTGTCGTCCGGCAGGGTGCTGAGGTTGTGCAGCTCGAGGTTCAGGTCGTCGTAGTGGATGTCGATCGGCTCCTGGGGGCGCAGGTCCTGAAAGCGCAGGTTGCCGCCGGCGAGTTCGATACGGTCGATACGCAGGGGAAACGGCTCGCTCGGCTCGCTCGGCTCGTCGGGCTTGGGCTCGCTGGGCGGCAGCTTGAACAGTTGCGCCAGGTTCAGGCTGCCGTCCTTGGCGAAACGGACCTCGGTGTGCGGCTTGACCAGGGTCACGTCCGCCAGGTGCAGGGCGCCGCTCCACAGGCTGTCCAGCTGCAGGTCGACCGTCAGGTGTTCGAACGCCACCTGCTCCTTGCCGGGCTCGCCCAGGTGCAGGCCCCACAGTTTAAGTTCCAGGGTAAAGGGGTGGAGCTGCAGACGATCCAGCCGCGCCGGCTGGGTGGCGTAATTCGCCAACTGCTGATTGGCGATGCGCAGGGCAACGCCTGGCAGGATCAGGAAGCCGATCAGGCTGTACAGCCCCAGGGCAATCAACAGGGCAGTGGCGGCGCGGCGCAATCCTTTGGGCATGGTTTCGCTTCATCTTCCTGGCGGGAGTGCCTTGGATTATGGCATGGGGCCTGGGTTCCACGGGAGGCGGCCGCTTATCAGAAATGCAGAACCAGGGTTTTCAGCGGCGGGTTGCCATCCTGCGAAGGGAAGTCCTGCGCCGGCTGCAATTGCTCGTACTCGCGTACCGGGCGACCGAGCTTGGCGGCACAACGCAACACCTGCTCGCGCCACTCTTCCATGGCGACTTTCGCCAGGTTGTTGCAGCACACCAGGGTGCCGTCTTCGGTGGTGGCGAGAATCGCCGGCTTGAGCAGGCTCTGGTAATCGCGCAGCAGGTCGACGGTGCCAAAGGCGCTCTTGGCCCAGGCCGGCGGGTCGAGAAACACCAGGTCGAACTGGCGCTGTTCCAGGCGTGGGTAGCTCGGCAGTTTCTGGCCGCGCCGGGCAGCGATGGGCAGGCCGGCCCACTGGCGGATCGCCGGGAAGTAATCCGATTGCACGTACTGCATGGCCGGCAGGTTCGGGTTGAGTGCGCCATTCTCCCGGCCAACCGCCAGGTTGCCTTCGGCGAAGTCGAGGTTGACTATCTCGCGGGCACCGCCAGCGGCGGCGTTCAAGCCCACGCCGCAGGTGTAGGCGAACAGGTTGAGCACGCTTTTCCCGGCGCTATGGCGCTGCACCCAGCCGCGGGCGTTGCGCAGGTCGAGAAACAGCAGTGGGTCCTGCCCGGCATGCCGGCCGCGAACCCGGTAGTTCAGGCCCCATTCCCGACCCACCAGGTCGACCAGCGCGTCGTCATCGGCGCTGTACACCAGGTCGCTGCGGTCGACGCGCGAGTTGCCCCTGGAGCGGTCGTTGTAGACCAGCAGTGTCTGCAGCCCGAGGGTTTCGTCGACTTGCTCGTGCAGGGCCAGCAGCTCGTCGCGGCCCAGGGTCTGGTGAAAGCTCTGCACCATCAGCTGCGGGCCGTAGCGGTCGAGGGTCAGGCCACCGGCGCCTTCCTGGCTGCCATGGAACAGGCGATAGCAGTTTGTTTGCTGCCCGTGCAGTTCGGCGATCAGGGCTTGGCGATTGGCGAGTGCGGCGCGCACTGCCTGGTCGAGAGACGGCATGGCGGCGACTCGTGGAAAAGGGGCGCGCAGTCTACCACCCTCGGAATCCATTGAACGCCTGCCGGGTCCCCGTTGCATGCCTGGCTTGCCGGACGCTCAGTACGGCGGCAGGCCCATGCGAATTCGCGACCGGTGCAGCGAGCCACTGCGCACCGCCCAGCGAATGACCGGCGCGATGCCGTGCACGCCGCTGCGTACCAGGCGGCTGCGCAGCGGCGTCATGGGGTGGTCGAGCATCCGCTGCGCCCAGTCCGGCAACAGGTCGATACCGGCCTGCATAAACAGCTTGCCAACCGGTGCGGCCAGCCGGCTGGGCGCAGGTGCCGCCAGCAGGATGCGCAGGATTTCCCGTGAGCGTTCGTCGCACTGCAACTGGCCTCGCATGCGCTGCAGGTAGCTGTCGATCTGCGCCCGGTCGCGTGGCACGTCGCGCGCGCCCAGGCGTTCGGCCACCAGGGCGATCTCGGCGTAGTAGCGATCCTGATCGGCGCCGCTCATCTGCGGATTGAGATAAAGCAAATGCGCCTGCAGAAAACTGTGCACCTCGGCCACGTGTACCCAGGTCAGCAGTTCGGGGTCGCTGGCGCTGTAGGGGCGGCCATCCGGCGCGGTACCGACCACATGCAGGTGGATGCGCCTGACCTTGTCGATCAGCCAGTCGGCGTCGGCCCGGCTGGCGAAGGTGGTGCCGGAAACGAACTGGCCGGTGCGGCGCAAACGGCCGAGCAGGTCTTCGCGAAAATTGGAGTGATCCCAGACCCCGGCCAGCGCCAGCGGATGCAGTGCCTGCAATAGCAGGGCGGTGATACCGCCGATCAGCATGCTGGTGAAGTCGCCGTGGATACGCCAGCACACCGCCTCCGGGCCGAACAGGCCAGGGTCGCCCTTGGGGTTTTCGAAGTCGATCTGGCCGAGAGAAATGCCGCTCAGGCTCAGGGCTTGCTGTTCGATACGGCGGCGAATGATTTCCATGGCGCGAGCCTAATGCGCGCGGATGCTGGCCACAAGTCCGGCCACAATGGCGGATGTGCCGGGTATCGCGGCGCTCCATGCCGGGCTCCGGCGCGGTCGTGCGGCAGTGTTAACAGGCCCTAGAGCGCCCGGGAGCGGTCGTCAGGAGTTGAGCCGCTCGGCCACCAGGCTGTCGACCACCGCCGGGTCGGCCAGGGTCGAGGTATCACCGAGGCTGTCCAGTTCGTTGCAGGCGATCTTGCGCAGGATGCGGCGCATGATCTTGCCCGAGCGGGTCTTCGGCAGGCCCGGCGCCCACTGGATCAGCTCCGGCTTGGCGAAGCTGCCGATTTCCTTGCCGACCAGGCTGAGCAGCTCTTTCTTCAACTCGTCGCTGGGCTCGACGCCGTTCATGGCGGTGACAAAGGCGTAGATGCCCTGGCCCTTGACGTCGTGGGGGTAGCCGACCACGGCGGCTTCGGCCACGGCGTCGTGCAGCACCAGGGCGCTTTCCACTTCGGCGGTGCCGATGCGGTGGCCGGAGACGTTGATCACGTCATCGATGCGCCCGGTGATCCACCAGTAACCATCCTCGTCGCGGCGCGCGCCGTCACCGCTGAAGTAGTAGCCGGGGTAGGCGGTGAAGTAGGTCTCCAGCATGCGCTGGTGGTCGCCGTACACGCTGCGGATCTGGCTCGGCCAGCTGGCCTTGATCGCCAGCACGCCGGCGCCTGGGCCGTCGATCTCCTTGCCCTGTTCGTCGAGCAGCACCGGTTGCACGCCGAAGAACGGGCGGGTCGCCGAGCCCGGCTTGAGGTCGGTGGCACCGGGCAGCGGGGTGATCATGATGGCGCCGGTCTCGGTCTGCCACCAGGTGTCGACGATGGGGCAGCGCTGCTCGCCGACCACCTTGAAGTACCACTCCCAGGCTTCCGGGTTGATCGGCTCGCCAACGCTGCCGAGCAGGCGCAGGCTGCTGCGCGAGGCTTTCTTCACCGGTGCCTCGCCTTCACGCATCAGCGCACGCAGGGCGGTCGGCGCGGTGTAGAAGATGTTCACCTGATGCTTGTCGATCACCTGCCAGAAGCGCGAGGTGTCCGGGTAGTTGGGCACACCCTCGAAGATCAGGCTGGTGGCGCCGTTGGCCAGCGGGCCGTAGACGATGTAGCTGTGCCCGGTGACCCAGCCGACATCGGCGGTGCACCAGTAGATGTCGCCGTTGTGGTAGTCGAACACGTACTTGTGGGTCATCGCCGCCTGCAGCAGGTAGCCGGCGGTGCTGTGCAGCACACCCTTGGGTTTGCCGGTGCTGCCCGATGTGTAGAGGATAAACAGCGGGTCTTCGGCGTCCATCGGCTCGGCGGGGCAGTCGGCGCCTACCTGCTGCACGGCCTCGCCGTACCAGAGGTCGCGCTTCTGATCCCAGTCGACGGGGTTGCCGGTGCGCTTGACCACCAGCACGGTGGACACGTCTGGGCAGCTGTTCAGGGCCTTGTCGACGTTGCCCTTGAGCGGGACCAGCTTGCCGCCGCGCACCGCCTCATCGGCGGTGATCACCGTGCGGCAATCGGCATCCAGAATACGGTCGCGCAGGGCGTCCGGGGAGAAGCCGCCGAACACTACCGAATGCACCGCACCGATACGGGTGCAGGCGAGCATGGCGTAGGCCGCCTCGGGGATCATCGGCATGTAGATGCACACCCGGTCGCCTTTCTTCACGCCGCGCCTCTTCAGCACGTTGGCCAGGCGGCAGACTTGCTCGTGTAGCTGTTTGTAGGTGATGCGGGCCGAGTCCTTCGGGTCGTCGCCTTCCCAGATCAACGCCACCTGATCACCGCGTTTGGCCAGGTGGCGGTCGATGCAGTTGTGGCTGATGTTCAGCTTGCCGCCAGCGAACCAGCGGATGTCGCCCCGGCTCAGGCTGCCGCTGCAGACCTGGTCCCAGGGTTTGAACCAGTCGAGAAAGGCCTTGGCCTGCTCACTCCAGAAGGTCCGCGGGTCGTCGACCGATTGGCGGTAGAGGCGCTGGTAGCTGGCGTCGTCGAGGTGGGTACGCTGGCGGGCGGCGTCACTGACGGGGTAGCGATGGGGGAGAGACATGGCGGGTTACCCTTGTTGTTATATGTCTGCAATAGACACTAAGGGTAGCAGCCAAGTTTTAGGGCGAGACCAAGAGTGGTTCAACGTATTGCAGGCGCCGGCAATGGGCGCCTGCAACAAATATCAGCCGCGGTGGCGACCACGGAAGTAGTTGATCAGCCCCTGGGTGGAGCCGTCTTCGGCGCTGGCTTGCTCGCTGCCGACCATGCGCGAGTAGACCCCCTTGCCCAGCTCCTTGCCGAGCTCCACGCCCCACTGATCGAAGGCGTTGATGCCCCAGATGGCGCTCTGGGCGAACACCTTGTGCTCGTACAGCGCCACCAGGGCGCCGAGACGACGCGGGCTGATGCGCTCCAGCACCAGGGTATTGCTCGGCCGGTTGCCGGGAATCACCTTGTGCGGCGCCAGGCGCTGCACGTCGTCCTCGCCCATGCCCTTGGCGCGCAGTTCGGCTTCCGCCTCCTCGCGGGATTTGCCGAGCATCAGCGCCTGGCTCTGCGACAAGCAGTTGGCGTACAGCCACTGGTGGTGGTCGGCAACCGGATTGAAGCTGACCACCGGCACGATAAAGTCCGCCGGAATCAATTGGGTGCCCTGGTGCAGCAACTGGTGGTAGGCGTGCTGGCCGTTGCAGCCCACACCGCCCCAGATCACCGGGCCGGTGGCGCCACCCACCGGGCTGCCATCCTGGCGCACGCGCTTGCCGTTGGACTCCATGTCCAGCTGCTGCAGGTGCTTGGTGATGTTGCGCAGGTAGTGGTCGTAGGGCAGGATCGCCTGGCTCTGGGCATCCCAGAAGTTGCCGTACCAGATGCCCAGCAGGGCCAGGAGGATCGGCATGTTCTGCTCGAACGGCGCGGTCTTGAAATGCATGTCCATGCTGTAGGCGCCGGCCAGCAGCTCCTTGAAGTTGGACATGCCGATGGACAGGGCGATCGGCAAACCGATGGCCGACCACAGCGAATAACGCCCGCCCACCCAGTCCCACATCGGAAAGATGTTTTCCTCGCGGATGCCGAAGCTCACCGCTGCCTCGCGGTTGCTCGACACGGCGATGAAGTGGCGGTACAGCTCGGCCTCCGAGCCGCCCTGGGCCAGATACCAGCCGCGCGCCGCCTGGGCGTTCTTCAGGGTTTCCAGGGTGCCGAAGGATTTCGACGAGACGATGAACAGGGTGGTTTCCGCCTGCAGCTTGGCCGATAGCTCATGGAACTCGCTGCCGTCGATATTGGCCAGGTAATGGCAGCGCACGCCGCGCTGGGCGAATGGTAGCAGTGCCTCGGAGACCAGCTGCGGGCCGAGGAAGGAGCCGCCGATGCCGATGTTCACCACATCGGTGATCGGCTTCTCGGTATAGCCGCGCCACAGGCCGCTGTGAATGCGCCCGACCAGCTCGGTCATCTGCTGCAGCACGCGCTGCACCTGGGGCATCACATCGACGCCGTCGACCAGCACCTTGTCGCCCAGCGGCCGGCGCAGGGCGGTGTGCAACGCCGGGCGGCCTTCCGAAGCATTGAGTTTCTCGCCGTCGAACATGGCGCGGATCGACTGCTCAAGACCGACTTCGCGGGCCAATGCCATCAGCAGGGCGATGGTCTGGTCGTTGGCCAGGTTCTTCGAATAATCGAGAAACAGCCCGCAGCTGCTCAGGGAAAACTGCTCGAAACGCCGTGGGTCGGCGGCAAAGGCATCGCGCATGCTGAAATGCTGCATGGCCTGGCGGTGCTGCTGCAGCGCCTGCCAGGTGGGAAGGGCAAGAACATCGAGCGGCTGATGGTGATACGCCATGGGGCATCCTTGTTGAGGCTTCGGTTGGCGGTTTGCTAGAGACTCAAGCATTAAAAAGCCCGGCTGATTGTCCGGGCTTTTCAGTGTACGCGTGCAGAACGGTTTCAGTAGCCCTGATCCAGGGTAAAACTCAGGTTGTCGATCAGTCGCGTGTTACCCAGGTAAGCCGCCACCAGCACCACCAGTTCGCGATCGCCAGGGCTGACCGCGCGCAGGCTCTGGGCCTCGCGCACTTCCAGGTAATCGGCGCGCAGGCCCGCAGCGGCATGCTGGCGCTGGGCGTCGGCAAGCAGTTTGGGCAGATCGCGTTCGCCGCCCTGGATGGCTTGGGCGATATGCTTGAGCGAGCGATAGAGTACGCTGGCGGTCGCCCGCTGATCGTCGCTGAGGTAGCCGTTGCGCGAGGACAGCGCCAGGCCGCTCTCGGCGCGTACCGTCGGCTCGCCGATGATTTCGATCGGCATGTTCAGGTCGCGCACCAGGGTGCGGATCACCGCCAGTTGCTGGAAGTCCTTCTGGCCGAATATGGCGAGATCCGGTTGCACCATGTTGAACAGTTTGGTCACCACGGTGGCCACGCCTTCGAAATGCCCGGGGCGGCTGGCACCGCACAGACCTTCGGACACGCCGGGCACGCTGACCCGCGTCTGCTCGCCCATGCCACCGGGGTACATTTCCTCGACATCCGGGTGGAACAGCAGATGGCAGCCCGCGTCGACCAGGCGCTGCTGGTCGGCCTGCAGGGTGCGCGGGTACTTGTCGAGATCCTCGGCAAGGCCAAACTGCATCGGGTTGACGAAGATGCTGGCAACCACGAAATCGGCGCGCTGCGCGGCTTTTTCCACCAGGGCGGCGTGGCCGGCGTGCAGGTTGCCCATGGTCGGCACCAGGCCGATCCGCTTGCCTTCCTTACGGGCCTGGGCGACGGCGGCGCGCAGCTCGCGCACGGTCTTGATGGTGTTCATGCGGAGAATCCGTGCTCGGCGGCGGGGAAGCTGACCGCCTTGACCTCTCTTACATAGGCAGAGAGGGCATCCTGGATGCTCGCCTGGCCGCTCATGAAGTTCTTCACGAACTTGGCCACCCGGCCGCTCAGCGACAGGCCGAGCATGTCGTGCAGCACCAGCACCTGGCCGTCGGTCTGCGGGCCGGCGCCGATGCCGATCACCGGTACCTTCACCGTGCGGCTGATTTCGCCGGCCAGGTCGCTCGGCACGCATTCGAGCAACAGCATGGCGGCGCCCGCCTGTTCCAGGGCGATGGCATCGGCGACCATCTGGCGCGCCTGGTGGTGTTCACGGCCCTGGACCTTGTAACCGCCGAGGATGTTCACCGCCTGGGGCGTCAGGCCCATGTGGGCGCATACCGGCACGCCACGTTCGGCCAGCTTGCTGATGGACTCGGCCAGCCAGGCGGCGCCTTCGACCTTGATCATGTGGGCGCCGGCCTGCATCAGCAGGCCCGAGTTGTGCAGGGTCTGCTCCAGGGTGGCATTGGCCATGAACGGCAGATCGGCGACGATCAGCGCGCCGGCATTGCCGCGCTTGACGCTGGCCGTGTGGTAGACGGTATCGGCCATGCTCACCGGCAGGGTGCTGTCATGCCCCTGCAGCACCATGCCCAGCGAGTCGCCGATCAGCAGCACTTCGACCCCGGCCTTGCTGCAGGCATCGGCGAAGGTGGCGTCGTAACAGGTCAGCATGGTGATTTTCTCACCCTTCTGCTTGAGAGCGCGCAGGGTGGTCAGGGTTACATCAGGCATGAACGTATCCTCACTCGGAACCTGTGCGGGCCTGTTCATGCAGGCTCTCGTGGAGCAGGTTCACGTTGGCATCGAAGGGGCAGCGGGGCTGCTTCAATGTGGCCCCGGCAGGGGCAATGGGTGGCTATAGTCCCGATGGCAGGGGCGCAAGTCAATCGAATGTGTTACCGCGCTGTTACGACGTTACCGCTAGGGGCACGGCCACTGGCGTCAGGGCGTGAGACGCTCCAGGCCCTCGAATGGACAGGCCGCCAGCAGCTCGCTGAGGGGGCGGCCGTCGGGTAGTTGCAGATCGTCGGTGGCGATCTCCGCCAGGGGATAGAGCACGAAGGCGCGGGCGTGCATATGGTAGTGCGGCACGCGCAGGCGTGGCTCGTCGATCAGCCGCTGGCCGAACAGCAGGATGTCCAGATCCAGGGTGCGCGGCCCCCAGCGCTCAATGCGCTCGCGGCCCTGATCCAGCTCGATGGCCTGCAGGGCATCGAGCAACTGCAGCGGTTGCAGCTCGGTATCCAGGGCGGCGACGGCGTTGGTGTAGCGGGGCTGGCCGGGCAGCAGCGAGTCGCTGACATACAAGGAAGACACCGCTGCCAGGCGGGTGTGCGACAGCTGCTCCAGCGCCACGAGTGCCTGGCGCAACTGCTCGGCGGGTTCGGCCAGGTTGCTGCCCAGGCCGATATAGGCGCGTTCCATCAGTTACTCGCCGCCGCCCTGGGGCGTGCGCTTGCGCTTGGCGCCGCCACTGCGACGGCGCTTGCGCGGCGCGCTGCCGGCCTCGTCCTTGCCTGACAGGTTGCGGATCATCACCCGACGATCACTGTCACTGGCGTCCTGGTAGTCGGTCCACCATTCGCCCAGGCCGCCGGTTTGCTCGCCAGCACTTTCGCGCAGCAACAGGAAGTCGTAGCCGGCGCGAAAGCGAGGATTCTCCAGCAGCAGGTCGGCGCGCTTGCCGCTGCGCCGTGGCAGGCGCTCCTGCATGTCCCAGATTTCGCGGATCGGCAGGGTGAAACGCTTCGGTACGGCGATGCGCTGGCACTGCTCGGCGATCAGCTCGTGGGCGGCTTCCTGCATGGCCGGAATGGCCGGCATGCCGCGTTCCTGCAGGCGAATCACCCGCGCTGGCAGGGCCGGCCAGAGCAGGGCGGCGAACAGGAAGGCCGGGGTCACCGGCTTGCCCTGATGGATGCGCAGGTCGGTGTTGTCCAGCGCATTGCGGATCAGCGTGTCGGTGTATTCCGGGTTCTGCCGCAGCGCCGCGGCGCTGGCCGGGAACAGCTGGCCGAACAGGCCGTAGTCGACCAGCAGGTCGTAGGTGTAGATGGCGTAGCCGCTGAGAAACAGCTTGAGCACTTCATCGAACAGGCGCGCGGCGGGAATGCCGCCCAGCAGGGGCGCCAGGTCATGGATGGGGTCGGCGCTGTGCTTCTCGATGTCGAAGTCCAGCTTGGCGGCGAAGCGCACGGCGCGCAGCATGCGCACCGGGTCTTCCTGATAACGCTGGGTGGGGTTGCCGATCAGCCGCACCAGGTTGTTGCGGATGTCGTGCATGCCGTTGGCGTAGTCGAGAATCCGCTCGGAAACCGGATCGTAGTACAGCGCGTTGATGGTGAAGTCACGGCGCTGGGCGTCGTCTTCCAGGGTGCCGTACACGTTGTCGCGCAGGATGCGGCCGCTTTCGTTGCGCGAGGACTGGTTGCTGTTCTCTTCCTCGTCGCCTTCCGGGTGATTGGCGCGGAAGGTGGCGGTTTCGATGATCTCGCGGCCAAAGTGCACATGCACCAGCTTGAAACGGCGGCCGATCACCCGAGCATTGCGAAACTCGGCCCTGACCTGCTCCGGCGTGGCGCTGGTAGCGACGTCGAAATCCTTGGGCTCGATGCCCAGCAGCAGGTCGCGCACGCAACCGCCAACCAGGTAGGCCTCGTAGCCGGCGTTCTGCAGGCGCTCGACCACGCTGATGGCGTGGCGGCTGATCTGCCCGCGCTGGATCGGGTGCTGGTTGTTGTTCAGCACGTGCGGTGTGCTGTGGGGCTGGTGCGCACGGCGCAGCGGCGAGCGAAAGGACTGGAACAGCTTTTTCAGCATGGAGGGCACTGTATGACGAATTGAGCGGCCAGAATAATGGAAAGGCGCAGAAATAGCGCGGATTCTAGCATTAGGTGACAGTGAGGCGTAAGCGGGGAGGCGGGCAGGCCGGGCGGGATACGACTGGGGGAGCCGAAGCTCCCCCATAAATGTTGCCATGTCGTTCTTGTTATGCAGGCTGTTGTTCTTGTTGGGATGCCTGTTTCCGGATCGGATCCGGAGTACCTCCCGACTGGGAGCAAGAGCGAACGGATTATTTTGGATGCTGACGCTACCTCGGGCCCTGGATCTCACCGCGTGGGTGGTATCCGTCGACATTTATTGTTGTTGTCTGTCTGGCTGGGGAGCCGAGAGGCGATCCTCTCCAAAATAATCAGTTAGCTGCGCCTTCCGCGATCTTGTTCTTATTGTGCTGAAGCCGTTGCGTCTTATTTTTATTATCGTGGGTCATGCTTGTTATTGTTGTTGTGCCAGAAATAAAGCATTCGCCGTGCCAGTTTTTATTTTTCCTTTAAAAACAGATGGTTGTGATTTTTTGTCTTTTTAGCGGGCAGAAAAAAGCCGGGGTTCCGTTACCGTAAACCCCGGCTTTGTTACGTGTTGTCATGAATGGCGGTAACATCCGCCCTAGAGCGTTGCGCGCCGTGTTACTCGCTGGCGGCACCGGACTTGCGGCGCGGAATGCCCAGGCGCTGGCGCCGTTCCCATAGGCACTTGCGGCTGATGCCCAGCTTGCGGGCCAGCTCGGTCTCGGTCATGTGGTCCTGGTGCTCGAGTACGAAGTGCTGGAAGTAGTCTTCCAGTGACAGGTCTTCACTGGGGTCCTGGCTGGTGGCGTTGACCGCGGCGCTCTGGGTCGCTAGGCCCATGAACACGTCCTCGTCCAGATCCTCCAGCTCGATGTCGATGCCCAGCAGGTCGGCGTTGATGGTGCTGCCGTCGCAGAGGATCACCGAGCGCTCGATGGCGTTCTCCAGCTCACGCACGTTGCCTGGCCAGCTGTAGTGGTGGATGGCCTGTTCGGCATCCGGGCCGAAGTGCAGGTCGGTACGGCTCATGCGCGCCGACTGGCGGGCCAGGAAGGCGCGGGCGATTTCCAGCACATCGGCACCGCGCTCGCGCAGTGGCGGCAGCTTCAGGGCGATGACGTGCAGGCGGTAATAGAGGTCTTCACGGAACTGGCCGGTCTTCGACAGGGTTTTCAGGTCGCGGTGGGTCGCGGCGATCAGGCGCACATCGACCTTTTGCGACTGCACCGAACCGACCCGACGAATCTCGCCTTCCTGCAGCACGCGCAGCAGGCGCGCCTGGGCTTCCAGGGGCAACTCGCCGATCTCGTCGAGAAACAGCGTGCCGCCGTCGGCCGCTTCCACCAGGCCGGCGCGGCTGGCGCTGGCCCCGGTAAAGGCGCCTTTCTCGTGGCCGAACAGTTCGGACTCGATCAGGGTTTCCGGAATCGCCGCGCAGTTGACCGAGATCAGCGGCGCCTTGGCGCGCTTGGACAGGTTGTGCAGGGCGCGGGCGACCAGCTCCTTGCCGGTGCCAGACTCGCCCTGTACCAGTACATTGGAGTCGGTGGGCGCGACTTTGCGGATCTTGCTGTACAGCTCCAGCATCGCCGGGCTCGAGCCGATGATGCCGATTTCGCCGGTGGCCGCCTTGTCGGCTTTCTCGGCGCCACGCGGGGCGGCCGGCGCCCCGGCGGCCTGGTTGCGCGCCTCGCGATCACGCAGGATGCGCGCTACCGCCTGGAGCATTTCGTCATGGTCGAAGGGCTTGGCGATGTAGTCGACGGCGCCCATCTTCATCGAATCGACCGCCGAGCGCAGGCTGGCATAGCTGGTCATGATCAGCACCGGCGCGCCCTGGGCGAGCTTGATCAATTCGGTGCCCGGCGCGCCCGGCAGGCGCAGGTCGCTGACCACCAGATCGAAGCCGGGAATATCGAAACGTTCCTGGGCTTCCTGTACCGAACCGGCCTCGCTGACCTGGTACTGGTTGCGTTCGAGCAGGCGACGCAGGGCAGAGCGGATGATGGTTTCGTCTTCGACGATCAGGATATGAGGCATTTAAACGAATTCTCTCGACGGTCTCGGAACCTGCTTCCTGTTGCCGCAGCCAAGCCCGGCCGCGCACTCCCAGGAATGCGGTTCTTCGGAATTTAGTTCGCCAGTGGCATTGCCTCGATGTGCCGCGGCAGCGTCACCCGGATGCGGGTGCCACGTTGCTGCTCGGGGTCGATCGGGCTGTCGATTGTTATCTGGCCATAATGCTCTTCCACGATGGAATAGACCAGCGCGAGGCCGAGTCCGGTTCCTTTTCCGGGATCCTTGGTGGTGAAGAACGGCTCGAACAGCCGGTCCATCACGCCCTTGGGAATGCCGCTGCCTTCGTCCTCGACGATCAGGTCGACAGTGTGCTCGGACGCCTCGCTGCGCACCCGGATCGCGCCGCCGGCAGGCGAGGCGTCGCGGGCATTGCTGAGCAGGTTGATCAGCACCTGGGCCAGGCGCTGGGGGTCGCCTTCGGCGCGGTGCGCGGGATCGCAGAGGTTGAAGAACTGCACGTCGACGCTGCGCCGGTTGAGAGCCAGCAGGCCGATGGCTTCCTGGGCGATTTGCGCCAGGCACACCGGCTCGTCGGCCTGCTGGTGGTTGCCGGAGTGGGCGAAGTTCATCAGCGAGTGGACGATGCGCGTGACCCGCTTGGTCTGCTCGAGGATCTGCCCGCTGATTTCGGTCAGCTCGGGGTCGCCCTCCCGTTCCTCGCGCAGGTTCTGCGCCAGGCAGGCGATGCCGGTGATCGGGTTGCCGATCTCGTGGGCCACCCCGGCGGCCAGGCGGCCGATGCTGGCCAGGCGTTCGGAGTGCACCAGCTTGTCTTCGAGCATCTGGGTCTCGGTCAGGTCCTCGACCAGCAGCACCAGGCCGCTGTTGCCGGGGGCCAGGGGTTCGTCGATGGCCGCCTTGTGCAGGTTCAGCCAGCGGGTCTGGCCGTCGAGGGCCAGGCGCTGCTTGTGCAGGTGCTCGTCGGGAATCTCGGTGAAGCTCTGCAGCAGCTCGCGCCAGGGCTCGGCCAGGGTCGACAGGCGCGAGCCGACGATGCGCTGGGCGGGAATCTCGGTGAGTTCCTCCATGGCCTTGTTCCACATCAGGATCTCGTGATCCTTGGCCAGTGAGCAGACGCCCATGGGCAGCTCCTGCAGGGTCTGGCGGTGGTAGCGGCGCAGGGCATCGAGCTCGGCGGCCAGGCCCGTGAGGCGCGAGTGGTAGTCCTCCAGGCGGCTCTCGATGAAGTGGATGTCCTCGGTCACGTAGCCTTCGCTGCCGGACTTGTAGGGCAGGAAGGATTCGATGATGTCCTGGGCCACGCTGGGGCCCATCAGGCCGGACAGGTTGGCCTCCAGGCGGTCACGCAGGCGGCGTAGCGCGTAGGGGCGGCTTTCGTCGAAGGGCAGGTGCAGGTCGCGCAGGGCCTGTTCGACCTCGCGCTGGGCGGTCTTGGCGCCGAGGGGCTTGGCCAGCTGGGCAGCGAACTCCTGAGGGGACAGGGCCAGTAGTTCGCGGCGTTGCGGGCGGCGCACGTTGTCCACCGCGCAGGCCTCGGCGGCGCTGTCTTCCTCGGGGCTGGAGTCGGTGAACACCGAAACCAGGGTGAACACCAGCACGTTGATGGCCAGCGAGGCGATGGCCGCCAGGTGCCAGCTGCTGTCATCGAGCACGTAGACAAGATCCAGCACCGGCACGTACAGGCCGGGCAGGGTACCGAGCAGCGGCAGCAGCATGCTCACGCCCCACACCGCGATACCAGCCAGCAGCCCGGCGATGAAGCCGCGGCGGTTGGCGGTCGGCCAGTACAGCACCGAGAGCACGCCGGGCAGGAACTGCAGGGTGGCGACGAAGGAGACGATGCCCAGGTTGGCCAGGTCCTGCTGGGCGTCGAGCAGGTTGTAGAAGGCGTAGCTGGCCAGGATGATGGCGACGATCAGCGCGCGGCGCGTCCATTTCAGCCAGCGGTAGATGTTGCCTTCGGCCGGCGGCTGGTAGAGCGGCAGCACCACATGGTTGAGCAGCATGCCGGACAGCGCCAGGGTGGTGACGATGATCAGCCCGCTGGAGGCCGACAGGCCGCCGATGTAGGCGATCAGCGCCAGCGTCGGGCTGTCCACGGCGATGCCCAGGCCGAGGGTGAAGTACTCTGGGTTGGTGGTCGAGCCCAGGCGCAGCCCGGCCCACAGCACCAGCGGCACGGCCAGGCTCATCAGCAGCAGGAACAGCGGCAGGCCCCAGCTGGCGCTGACCAGGGCCCGCGGGTTGAGGTTCTCGGTAAAGGTCATGTGGTACATGTGCGGCATGACGATCGCCGAGGCGAAGAACACCAGCAGCAGGGTACGCCATGGGCCTTCCTGCAAGGGCGTGTGCAGGCTGGCCAGGGCGGCCTGGTTGAGCACCAGCCATTGCTCCAGCTCACGAGGGCCGTCGAATACCGCATACAGCGCGTACAGACCGATGGCGCCCATGGCCAGCAGCTTGACCACCGACTCGAAGGCGATGGCGAACACCAGGCCTTCGTGTTTTTCCCGGGTGGCCAGGTGGCGGGCGCCGAACAGGATGGTCACCAGGATGAACAGCCCGCAGAACGCGAGGGCGATCTGCGGCTGCACCGCTTCGCGGGTGAGGATGCCAATGGCGTCGGTCACCGCCTGGATCTGCAGGGCCAGCAGCGGCAGCACGGCGATCAGCATGCACAGGGTGCTCAGCGCGCCGGCCCAGGTGCTGCGAAAGCGGAAAGCGAACAGGTCGGCCAGCGATGACAGCTGGTAGGTGCGGGTGATGCGCAGGATGGGGTAGAGCAACACCGGGGCGAGCAGGAAGGCGCCGGTCACGCCCAGGTAACTGGCCAGGAAGCCGTAGCCATACTGGTAAGCGAGGCCGACGCTGCCATAGAAGGCCCAGGCGCTGGCGTACACGCCCAGCGACAGGGTGTAGGTCAGCGGGTGGCGGATGAGGCGGCGTGGGATCAGGCCGCGGTCGGCGCACCAGGCGACGGCGAACAGCACGAGCAGGTAGGCGGCGCTGATCAGCATCAGCCCGCTGAGGCTAAAGCTCATCGGCATTCACGGCTCTGCGATTCAGGGGAGGCGGCGGGCGTCGGCTGGCGCATCGGTTCAGAGCTCATCGGCATCGCGCTGGCTCTGCAGGATGAAGGTCACCACGATCAGGATCAGCCACAGCATGTAGGGGCGGTACCAGGCGCCGTTGGGGTCGATCCACCAGTCCATGATGGCAGGCGAGAACAGGTAGATACCGACTACCAGAATCAGAACCAATCGATAGATATACATGCCGCGTCTCGCTACTGGGTGTGCCGATGGTAACGGAAGCGCGAGGCGCTGGCTAAGGGGCGTTGTCCGGCCCGTTCGCCCGTGCCGTCGTCGCCTCGGCAAACCCGTGACTGGCGCACATCTTGCTGGCTGATCGCGCCTGGCAGCTGGGCAGCGCCTGGTCCAGGTGGCATTCTTGACCATCTGCAGCCCCCTGGCGGGTGGCAGCAGCTACGCTTTCACGGCGCGCGGCAACGCAGCGCCATCGACGGACTCCTCTGGGACATACATGCCTGACTTGCTTGCCGGTTACCTGCCTGACGAGGCGGCCTACGACGAGTTGCTCGACCGCCAGGGGCAGGTGCGTGGGCACTGGCGGCCGCTGCTGGGCCAGCTGCGGCGCAGCACGCCCGGGCAGTTGCAGCAGCGCCAGGCCATGGTCTCCCGGCAGATCCAGGCCAACGGCGTCACCTACAACGTCTACGCCGATCCCGACGGTGCCGACCGGCCCTGGGAGCTGGATCTGCTGCCCAATTTACTGCCCGCGGCCGAATGGCAGTCCATCGCCGCGGGCGTGGCGCAGCGCGCCGGCCTGCTCGACAAGGTGCTGGCCGACCTTTACGGCCCGCAGCAACTGCCGGCCGAGGGGCTGCTGCCGCCGGAGCTGGTGTTCGGACACGAGAGCTTCCTGTGGCCATGCCAGGGCGTACAGCCGCCCGGCAGCACCTATTTGCACCTGTACGCCGTGGACCTGGCCCGCTCGGCGGACGGCCGGTGGCAGGTGATCGCCGATCGCACCCAGGCGCCGGCCGGTGTCGGCTTCGCCCTGGAGAACCGGCAGATCATCTCGCGGGCCTTTCCCGAGCTGTACCGCGACCTTGGCGTGCAGCACCTGGCCGGTTTCTTCCGCACCCTGCAGGACACCCTGACCAGCCAGGCGCCGGCCGGCAACGACACGCCGCTGGTAGTGGTGCTGACCGCCGGGCGCTTCAACGAGAGCTATTTCGAGCACCTGTACCTGGCGCGCCAGCTCGGCTACCCGCTGGTGGAAGGCAGCGACCTGACCGTGCGCGATGCCACGCTCTACCTCAAGACCCTCGCCGGGCTGCAGCGGGTGCATGCGGTGCTGCGCCGCCTGGATGACGATTTCTGCGATCCCTTGGAGCTGCGCAGCGATTCGGCGCTCGGCGTGCCCGGGCTGCTGGAGGTGGTGCGCCAGGGCAGGGTGCTGATGGCCAACGCCCTGGGCAGTGGCCTGCTGGAAGCGCCGGGACTGAGCGGATTCCTGCCGGCGATCAGCGAGCGCCTGCTCGGCGAGCCGCTGCTGTTGCCCGGCATCACCAGTGCCTGGTGCGGGGAGGCGCCGGTACTGGCGCAGGTGCTTGGAGACCTGCCGAACTGGCTGATTCGCCCCTGTGCAGCGGCGCAACCTGTTATCGCGGGGCAGGCGGGCGATCTGGAGGCGCAGCAACTGGCGAATCACCTGCGCCAACACCCCGAGGCCTATGTGGCCCAGGCGCCCGTGCAGCTGTCCCGGGCGCCGGTGTGGCTCGGCGAACAGGGCATGCAGCCGCGCGCCATCGGCATGCGCGTGTTCGCCGTGGCCAGCGGCGACGGTTACCGGGTGATGCCCGGCGGCTTGACCCGGGTGGCCGTGGCCAGCGATGGCGAGGTGATGTCCATGCAGCGCGGTGGCGTCAGCAAGGACACCTGGGTGCTGGGCGAACGCCAGGCGCCCGGTGAGCATTGGCAGGGCACGCGCGCCCTGGGCGCTGCCGATCTGGTGCGCAGCGACCCCTACCTGCCCTCGCGGGTGGTGGAAAACCTGTTCTGGTTCGGGCGCTACAGCGAGCGCTGCGAGGACAACGCGCGGCTGCTGCGCATCATGCTGGCCCGCTACGTCGATGACGATGACGACCCGCGGGCGCTGCAGGCCATGTTCGCGCTCGCCGAGACACTCGGCACCTTGCCCGATGAGGCCCACGGCACCCTGGAGACGCGTTTGCGCGAAGCGCTGCTCGGCAGCGAGTGGCCCGCCAGCGTGCGCGTCAACCTGCAGCGCCTGCAATGGACGGCCGGCAGCGTGCGCGGCAAGCTGTCCCAGGCCAACTGGCAGGCCATGGTGGAGCTGCAGCGCGACCTGCAGCGCCTGGAAGGGCGTGAGGGTGACCTCGGGCAACTGCTGGATGTGCTCAACCGGCTGATGATCTCCCTGGCCGCGCTGTCCGGTTTCGCCCTCGACGACATGACCCGCGACGATGGCTGGCGCTTTTTGATGATCGGCCGCTGCATCGAGCGGCTGCAGTTTCTCTGCGACAGCATCGGCGGCTTCCTGCGTATCGGCGCCAGTGACGACGCCGCGGCGCTGGACTGGCTGCTGGAACTGGGCAACAGCTCGATCACCTATCGCACCCGCTACATGGCCAGCGCCCAGCTGATTCCGGTGCTCGACCTGCTGCTGCTCGACGAGCGCAACCCCCATGCCGTGCTGTACCAGCTGCGCCTGCTGTTGCGCGCCCTGAAACGCCTGGCCGAGCGCTTCGATATGCCAGGCAGCCCTGGCCTGGCGCAGCTCGAACGACGCTTGAGCGCCTTCGATCTGCACAGCCTGGAAAACCCCTTGTTCGGTGCCGGCGGCATTCGCGCCGTGCTCGAAGGGCTGGCCGGGCTGCTCGATGCCATCGGCCAGGCCGCCGGCACCGTCTCCGAGCAGCTGAGCCTGCGTTTCTTCGCCCATGTGGCCGCCAGCCAGGGAACCCAGTCGTCATGAGCCGGCGTTACCAGGTGCTGCACGACACCCATTACCGCTACGCGGCGCCGGTTTCCCTGGCTCAGCAACTGGCGCACCTGGGGCCGCGCGACTGCATCTGGCAGCGCTGCCTGGCGCAGAATCTGCTGGTCAGCCCGCCACCCTGTCGGCGCCTGGATGGTCGCGACGTGTTCGGCAATCCGCTGACCCGGCTGGCCTTCGAGCGGCCCCATGATGCCCTGCACGTACGCGCACAGCTGACGGTCGAAGTGCTGCCGCGCCGCCCGGTCGACCTGCCAGGCTCGCCGCCCTGGACCGCCGTGCGCCAGGCCCTGCGCTACCAGCGGCGCGCCTGGCCAGCCGAAGCCCTGGAGGCCGTGCGCTATCGATTCGCTTCACCCTACGTGGGCCTGGAGCCGGCCTTCGACGCTTTCGCGGCCGACTGCTTCCCTCCCCAGCGGCCATTGCTGGAAGCGGTGCAGGGGCTGATGCAGAAGATTCACGACGAATTCGCCTTCGATGCGGGCGCTACCCTGGTGGCCACACCGCTGTTGACGGTGCTCGAACAGCGGCGCGGGGTGTGCCAGGACTTCGCCCACCTGATGCTGGCCTGCCTGCGTTCCCGGGGGCTGGCCGCCCGCTACGTCAGCGGCTACCTGCTGACCCAGCCGCCGCCGGGTCAGGCGCGGCTGGTGGGGGCCGATGCCTCCCATGCCTGGGTGTCGGTGTACTGCCCGCACAACGGCTGGGTGGACTTCGACCCGACCAACAACCTGTTGCCGGCGCTGGAGCACGTCACCCTGGCCTGGGGACGTGATTTCGGTGATGTCTCACCCCTGCGCGGGGTGATTCTCGGCGGCGGCCATCACGACCCGGACGTGCAGGTGACGGTCACGCCGCTGTAGGGCCTGTTAACGCTACCGCGCAAGCCGAAGGGCTCCGGCGCGGTCGTGCGGAAGGGTTAACAGGCCCCTAGCCCTGCTCAGCCTGCGATCACCCGGATTACGGCGATCAGCTGGAAGGCGCAGAAGAAACCCAGGGCGATGCGCAGTGGCTTGGAGAGGTTGGCGCCGAGGCTGTCACGCAGCGGCTGCAGCATGAAGCGCGGGGTCAGGGCCAAGCCGATCACCAGCGATACCACGGCGAACATCGAGAAGAACTCGCTGCTCATCGGCGGTACGCCCGAGGCGAAACCGTACAGCAGGCAACCAATGGCCACGGCGAAGAAGGCCGCGGAAATCAGGCGCTCCTTGGGTGTCCAGGACGAAAAGTTCACGGGCGTAGGCTCCACGGGCATAAACGATGGAGCGCAGTATAGGGAATGGCGTGCGTGTGGGCAGCCGCCGGTAACAAAGTAACGGCAGCCGGGCGAACGGCGCGCTCGGTCCAAGAGCCTGTTCACGATCTATCGGCCCCACCTTCAGCGTTTTGACTGCAATGTGGCGGAAACAGCCGCAAGCTGCAAGCCCCAAGCTACAGGTTAGAAGCAGTCCGCAGTGCTCTAGCTTGTTCTTGCAGCTTGAGGCTTGCGGCTTGAAGTTCAATGTCCGCTTCTGCCTTTTTGCAGTCTCTTTAATGTCGCCTAAAAGACTGTGAACAGGTCCTAGAGTACGCCGGCTTTCTTCCAGGCCAGGTAGCGGTTGACCAGTTCCGGGCCCAGCTCGCCGGGGCGGGCGTCGAGCACGGGTACGTTATGGGCTGCCAGGCGCTCGTGCAGGGTATTGCGCGCGTTGAGGTAATCCACGGCACCGCAGTAGTTCAAGGCGGACTCGTAGTCGTTGACCTGGGTGTGCCGAAGGTGGTCGAGCACATCTTCACGCAGGCTGGCGATCAGTACGCGGTGACGGCGCTCGAGGCGCTTCACGGCGCTGAGCAGATCCTCGTCGTCCTCGTCGCGCAGGTTGCTGATCAGCACCACCAGGGCGCGCCGGCTCTGGCGCTTGAGCAGGGCCTCCACCGCATTGCTGTAGTCGGCGGGGCGCTGGCTGCTCTGCAGGTCATACACGGCGTTGAGCAACACGTTGACCTGGGCCTGGCCCTTGACCGGCGGCAGGTAGCGGCGCTGCTCGCTGGCAAAGGTCATCAGCCCCACCGCGTCGCCCTGGCGCAGGGCGACGTAGCCCAGCAGCAGGCTGGCGTTGAGAGCATGGTCGAAGTGCGACAGCTCGCCGTCCTGGCTGCGCATGCGCCGGCCACAGTCGAGCAGAAAGAGGATTTGCTGGTCGCGCTCGTCCTGGTACTCGCGGGCGATCGGCGTGCGCTTGCGGGCGGTGGCTTTCCAGTCGATCTGCCGTAGCGTGTCGCCATCGCGGAATTCGCGCAGCTGATGAAACGCCTGGCCCAGGCCACGGCGCTGGCGCTGGCGCACGCCCAGCTGGCTGATCCAGTCGTCCACGGCCATCAGCTGGGCGCCGTACAGGCGGGCGAAGTCCGGATAGACCCGGGTTTCGTCGCGCAGCTCGAGGGTGCGGCGCGCTTGCCACAGGCGCAGCGGGCTCGGCAGGCTGACTTCACAGCGCGGCAGCACGAAGTGGCCGCGCACCAGCGGGCGCACCCGGTAGGTAAAGGTGGTGTGCTCGCCGGGGCGCAGCTCGACCTGCTGCGGCATGTGCTCCACGGCCATGTCCTGGGGCGTGTGGTCGAACACCCCGATGTGCAGGCCGTTCTTGTAGGCATGTTCGGCGCTCAGGCGCACCTCGCTCCAGCGGCCGAGGGGCAGATTGCCCGGCAGTTGCCGGTGCAGGCGCGGCGAGGGCAGGCGACGCAGGCGCAGTGCGTCGACCAGGGCTGCCAGGGTGAGCAGCAGCAGGGCGCCCCACCAGAGGATGACGAGCCGCTCGGGCACGGCCACCGACAGCGCGTCCAGCGCGCCGAGCACGATGGCGACCACGAGCAAGCCGGCCAGCAGGCGCAACAGGGTGGAGGAGGGCTTCATGCCGCTTTATCCCGGTTCGAGTCGGTCATAGACGGGGCGCAGGCACCTGGTCGAGCAGTTGCAGCAGAACCTGGTCGACCGACAGCCCTTCGATGTCCAGCTCCGGCGACAGGCGCACGCGATGGCGCAGCACGGCCAGGGCGCAGCCCTTGATGTCATCGGGCAGCACGAAGTCGCCGCCGCGCAGCAGGGCGCGGGCACGGGCGCCGCGCACCAGGGCGATGGACGCGCGCGGACCGGCACCGATGGCCAGGCCGGGCCAGCTGCGGGTGGCGCGGGCCAGGCGCACGGCGTAGTCGAGCACCTGGTCGTCGAGCGGCAGGTCGCTGGCGATCTTCTGCATGATCAACACGTCCTTGGCCTGCAGCAGGGTGCGCAGCGGGGTGACCTCGAGCATGTCGGCCTTCGGCGAGCGGGTGACCTGACGGACCATGTTCAGCTCTTCGTCCTGCTCGGGGTAATCCATGTGCAGCTTGAGCATGAAGCGGTCAAGCTCGGCTTCCGGCAGCGGGTAGGTGCCTTCCTGCTCGATGGGGTTCTGGGTGGCCAGCACCATGAACGGCAGCGGCACCGCCAGCGGGCGACCTTCCTGGGTCACCTGGCGCTCCTGCATGACTTCCAGCAGGGCGGCCTGGGTCTTGGCCGGCGCGCGGTTGATCTCGTCGGCGAGCAGCAGGTTGGTGAAGATCGGCCCCTTGCGCAGCTTGAACTGCTCGCTCTGCAGGTCGTACACGGCGTGGCCGGTGATGTCACTGGGCATCAGGTCAGGGGTGAACTGGATGCGCGCGAACTCGCCGCCAAAGCAGCGGGCCAGGGCGCGCACCAGCAGGGTCTTGCCCAGGCCGGGCACGCCTTCGAGCAGCACATGGCCACCGGCGATCAAGGCGGTGAGCACGTCGTCGATCACCGCGCTCTGGCCGATCACCGCCTTCTGCAATTCCTGGCGCAGGCCCTGGGCCAGCTGGCTGGCGCGCTGGCGCTGCTGGGCGATGTTGCTGGCCGCCGGGGCGGCTGCCGGCGCAGTGGCCTCTTCGCTGATCGGACTGCTCGGCTGGTCGGGGGTATGTTCGCTCATAACGCATTCCTGAGTGTTTGCAGGTGGGCGACCTGGCGGGTGAAGTCGCTGGCGGACAGGCGTTTCTGGCCCAGTGGGCGCATGGCCTGGCTGATGACTGTTGAAGGCTGACGGCTGAGGCGGCCGAGTATCTGCCACTGGTCGGCCACGGCGAGGCGTTCGAAACCGGGGTGGCGACGGCGGGCGCGGCGCAGGATGTCCTGCTGCAGGTTGCTAAGCAGGCGCTGCTGGCCGCCATGGCGCAGCAGGAAATCGGCTCCGGCGCGCAGGTGTTCCTGCAACTGCCGGCGGCTGGCCGGTTGCGGCTGCAGCAGCGGCCCGTGGCGCTGGCCGACGTGCCACAGGGTCAACACCAGGAGCAGGCCGAGGGCCAGCAGCGCAGGTGCGAAATGACGCTGCAGCAGGGTCAGCAGGCCATCGCGGTCGGCGTTGTAGACCAGGGTCACGGCGCTGTCCTGGCTGAGGTACCAGAGCAGCCAGGCGTTGTCGTAATCGCCCAGGTTGGCGTTCTGCCAGATCCAGGCGTCGGTGACGATGCTGATCAGCCCGTCGCCGTGGTAGATCTGCAGCAGGTGCGTGGCCTCACCGCTGTTGGCCCAGACATGGGCCAGGTTGTTGGCATCATAGAGGTGGAAGTCGGTATCGAAACCGATATAGGCCGGAGCCTGCTCGTTTTCCAGGTACAGCTTGGTCAGGTCCGGGTAGGCATCGGCCGGCTCCTCCGGATCTTCCTCGCTGGGCGACGCCGAGTCCTGCTCATCGGCGGCGCTGTCGCTTTCCTGCTCGGCTTCTTCCTCGTCGAGCTGCTCGACCGGATACTGCTGCACGTTCAGCGTGTCGAGCAGCCCGTCGCCGCTCTTGCCCTGTTCTTCGTCCCACATGCGCTCGGCGATGAACAGCAGATGGCCGCCACGGGCCGTCCATTCCAGCAGGCGCTCGTTCTGCCGGGGCGTGAGGTTGCTACGGTTGGCGAGCAGCAGCAGGGTATGGCCGCGGCTCGGCAGGCTGTCGAGGCCGCTGAGGTTGTCGGCGCGGGTCACCTCCAGGCCCTGCTTGCGCAGGAACTGTTCGGCGGCCAGGTAGGGATTGGCGCGTGCTTCGGGCGACGGCCCGTGGGTGACCACTTCCTCGTAGGATTCGGCGCGTTGCAGCAGATAGTTGCCGAGCAGACCGAGGGCCATTACCAGCAAGACGCCAAGGCCGAAGCGCAAGGTGCGGCTCATGGGCGGCCCCCTTGTTCGACCAGGCGTCGCCAGTCATTGCACAGTACCGGGCACAGCTCGGCCGGTGGCAGGCGATGGCCGTAGGCGAGGTTCTGCCAGTGGCCCGTCAGGGTCTGGCTGAAGTTGCTCAACTCCGGATCGTCCAGGCCGTCGACCAGAGGCAGCACCTCGGCTTCGGTGTGAGAACTCTTCAGGGGCAGCTTGTGGTCGTGAATCAGGCGGCTGAGCAGGGCACGGTAGAGCAGGCCCAGGGCGGCGCGGGGGTCTTGTTCCCAGAGGCGCTCGGCGCTGCTGGCCACGTCGTCCGGCAGGCTTTCCGGCACCACGTCCAGGCCGAACAGCTGGTCCGGGGATTGGTTCCTGTGCGGCAGCTTGAACCGGCCGCGGCCGACGAAGGTGCCCAGCCATTCACGGTAGCGCCACAGCACCAGGGCGATGACGCCGATCACCAGCGCCCACAGGGCGGCCTCGAAGAACAGGGCGAGGCCTTTCAGGGCACCCCAGTTCTCGATCATGTCGAGCAGTTTCTGCAGGTTCTCGGGCGGCTCGGGCTCCTCTTTCCTGGCCTCGTCGCCGAAGCGCCAGCGGGTCACCGTTTCGCGGTTCTCGAAAGGCGGCGCGTCGAGAATCTGCAGCGCTGCCTCCCGGGAGGCCTGGCTGGTCAGGGGCTGGGCCAGCAGGCGTGCTGCGTCCGGCCCATTGGGGTCTTCATTGGGCAGCGGGCAACTGGCAGGCGTGTCGGCGAAGGCCGGCGTTGGGGCCTGCAGCACCAGTACACCGACGCCCAGCAGCAAGGCATAGGCCACCCCGGTCAGGCGCTGGCGCAGGCGCCGGAAGGTCAGCTCGATGTCCCAGCCTTCCAGGGCGGTACGCCGGTTGAGGTAGAGGCTGAAGCCGCCGGCGACGTAGATCGGCCCCCAGAGAATCAGCAGCAGCGCGTAGCCGAGGTTGGACAGGTGCTCCAGCCACAGCCAGTCGCTGGTATCGCCATTGATCAGGCTCTGCCAGTCCCATTCGGTGGAGACCTGGGTCGGGATGAGCAGATAGACTAGGCTGCCGAGGCCGATCCACAGGGCGGTCTCCAGGTGCATGCCGACCACGGTCAGCCAGGTGGCAGCGCCGGCGTCGCGTTGCGCCAGCACGTTGAGGCGCTGGGTGCGCGCCTTGCCCTTGAGGCCTTCGAGCTGCAACACCGGCAAATCGAAACTGCGCGTCGGGCTCAGGCGGCGCCAGGTCAGGCTGGCCAGCAGTTGTGGCTTGAGCAGGCCGGGAAAGGCCTTCAGCGCCTGCTTGAGGGGCGGCGCGTCGCCGAACAGCGAGCGCGAAAGAATGTACAGCGGCAGCCGCTCGTAGGCCGGCTTCAGCCACCAGAACGCGAACATCGCCCAGGACGGGTATTGCCACAGCAGCGCACAGAGCACGGCGAACAGTGGCAGGGTAACCGCGGCCCAACTGGCCATCAGCAGGCGGCGATGCTGGCGGGCCATCAATACGCCGAGGTCGATGGCCTCCCAGGGGGTGCGCGGGCGAATCGCCACGCTGGCGTCAGTCAGGCGCATGGTGCCTCCTGCCAGCCAGGCCCAGATACGCCAGCACCAGCGCCCAGAGGCCCGCGCCGACCCAGTATTTCACCGCGGGCGTGGAGAAGGTCATGGATGACCAGTAGGCTTCGATAAAGGCCGCGATCAGCAGAAACAGCGCAGCGCCGCCGAGCAGCCGCACGGCGCGGATCGCCGCCAGACGCAGCGCTTCGCCGCGCGGCAGGCGGCCGGGGGCGAGCAGTGCCCAGCCGAGCTTGAGGCCCGCGGCACCGGCCAGGGCGATGGCGGTCAGCTCGAAGGCACCATGGCCAATCACGAACGACCAGAAGGTTTCGCTGTAGCCGAGTTGCGTGAGGTAGCCGGCCACCGCGCCGATCATCAGGCCGTTGAACAGCAGGAAGAACAGGCTGCCAACGCCGAACAGCAGGCCGCTGGCGAAGGTCTGAAAGGCGATGCCGATGTTGTTCATGATGTAGAAGCCGAACATCATCCAGTCGTCCCCCGAGTCGCGTTCGCCAAAGCGGCCCAGGCGCGTGGTGTCGGGGTCGTACATGCTCTCCATCTCGCTGACGCGGGCCGGATCCATGACGCTGTAGACCAGATCCGGAAACAGGTAGACGAGGCTGCCCATCAGCGCCAGGCTGCCGAAGAACAGCAGGCTGGCGATGCTCACCAGGCGCCACTCTTCACGCACCAGGCGCGGAAAACCTGCGAGCACGAAGCCGATCAGCTGTGGGCCGATGGCGCTGCGGTGGCGGTAGAACTGCTGGTGGCCGCGCAGGGCCAGGTGTTGCAGTTCCTCGATCAGGTGGTTGCTGTAGCCGCGCGCCCTGGCCAGTGCCAGGTGCTGGCAGAGGCGGCGGTACTCGGCGGCGAAGGTGCGGCTCTTTTCCGCGTCGCCGCCGCCGGCCTCGAGGCGCGTGAGCTGCTCGGCGAAGGCCTGCCACTGGGGCTGATGGCGGTTTTCGAAAACGCTCTGTTTCATGTCGGGCCCAACAAGCCGCGGGCAATACCGTTGATGCGTTGTTCCGCCTGGCTGGCGTCGACCTGCAGCGGCTCGGCGAGAATGCCCGCCAGTTCGGTACGGCGCGCGCTCGACAACCCTTCGCCGCGCTCGGCGAAGGCCAGGACCGCCCGTTGCTCGGCGAAATCCAGCACGAGGGGCGCGGGCAGCGCATCGGCCTCGGGCAGGTTGGGCCGTTCAATGGGGTGCTCGCGGTAGACCACCAGGGTGCCGGCGGCAATGTCGCCGAGGCGTTTGAAGGCGCGATTGCTCAGGCAGCTGATGATGCCCAGGGTATAGGCGAACGGCAGCAGGTCGACGAAACGCAGCAGGTTGCGGGTCAGCGACGCCGGCCAGCCGATCGGCGTGCCATCGTCATGCACCACGCGCAGGCCGAGCAGCTGCTTGCCCGGTGAGCGGCCCTGATTGAGCACCTCGAACAGCACCATGTACCACCAGGTGACCAGAAACAGCGCGATGGTCGCCAGGCCCATGCCCAGTTGGCCGAACAGGCCGAGTACCAGGTAGACGATAGCCAGGATGGCGCCGCGGATCAGCAGGTCGATGGTGAAGGCCAGGGCGCGCGGCACCAGCCCGGCAGGACGCAGCGCGAGGTCGATCCCTTCCGGGGTTTCCACCTGATAGCGCGTGTCCAGCACGGCCTGCTGGGATCGGGAAGAAGGGGAAACGGAGGAGGCTGGCATCGTCACGTCGTAAGGAGCAAAGCCCGATGCTAGCCAGCAGCGGGGCGGGAAGCAACCAGGCCGCACGGGCGCGACCTGGGCTGAACTTGCTTAACGTGCGACGGGCAGGACGCCGAAGATGGTGCGATACAGCACGCCCATGACCATCACGAACAGCGGAATGGTCCAGATCAGGCCGATGCCCAGTGGGATGGCGCTGACGATGACGATCAGGCCGAGCAGCAGGAACAGGCCGAACACCTTGAACCAGTGCTGGGTGATGGCCTTGCGCGAGGCTTCCATGGCCTGCCAGGGGGAGAGGCCACGCTCGACGATCAGGGGGATCGCCAGCATGTAGGCCACCGCCAGGTAGATGCCCGGGATCAGCAGCAGGATCATGCCGAGGTAGATCAGCACCATCATCAGCACGGCAGCGATCAGCAGCGGCACCAGGCTGCCGAAGTGGCTGAAGATCTCGTTGAAGCTGAACGGCTGACCGGCCGCACGGCGAATGCCGATCATGTTCAGGCCGGCGAAGAACGGGTAGCTCACCGCGGATGCGATGATGGTGGTCAGCAGCTGACCGATGATGATCAGGACCAGGCTGTCGCTGAACAGGCTGAAGATGCCCAGCACGGCTCCGACCACGAACGAGGCGACCAGGATCGCCACGTAGAAAATCAGGAAGCCGCCGATGATGATGCCCTTGGTGCCCTTGGTCAGTTGCCAGGCTTCGCTGAGCAGGCCGCCGATGGTGAAGTCGTAACCGCGGCTCAGGGCCTGTTCGACGCTCAGTGCCTGATCGCCAGTGGGCGCATCCTGCAATTGGCTGGTGGGAACGGCGTAGGGATTGGTAGCGTCACTCATGATTCTTCCTTGGCGAGCGGGATAAGATTGTTTCCTGATATTAATGGTGTTGCAAATAGTGAACAAGGGGTGGCTCACCGACTTTGTCTGCAGCCGTGAACGCCATCAAGCTTTTTCCCTACCCTGATGGTTTGTGGTCAGGGGACAACGAACCTAGACTGCGACGCTCATTCGCTACAGGAGTCCGCTGTGCCTTCCAGTCTGTTCTGGTACGACTACGAAACCACCGGTATCGACCCGCGCCGGGATCGCCCGCTGCAGGTCGCCGGGATCCGCACCGATGAGCAGCTCAACGAGATCGAGGCGCCGGTCAACCTGTACTGCCAGCCTAGCGACGATATCCTGCCCCATCCCGCGGCGTGCATGATCACTGGCATCGGGCCGGAGCGTCTGGCCCGTGAAGGCCTCGGTGAAGCCGAGTTCATGACCCGCGTGCACACCGAGCTGGCGCGGCCAGGTACCTGTGGCGTGGGGTACAACAGTCTGCGTTTCGATGACGAGGTGACGCGCTACAGCCTGTATCGCAATTTCTTCGACCCCTATGCCCGCGAGTGGCAGGGCGGCAATAGCCGCTGGGACCTGATCGACATGGTGCGCACCGCCTATGCGTTGCGCCCCGAAGGCATCCAGTGGCCCCGGGACGAGCAGGGCGTCAGCCTCAAGCTCGAGCGGCTCACCGCGGCCAACGGCATCGAGCATGGCCAGGCCCATGACGCGCTTTCCGATGTGCGGGCGACCATCGCCCTGGCGCGCCTGATCCGCGAGCGCCAACCCAAGCTTTATGACTACCTCTACGGGCTGCGCAACAAGCAGCAGGTGCTCGATCAGATCCGCCTGTTGCAGCCGCTGGTGCATGTATCCGGGCGTTTTTCCGGGGCGCGACATTACCTGGCGATCGTGTTACCCCTGGCCTGGCATCCGCGCAACCGCAATGCCCTGATCGTTTGCGACCTGCACCTCGACGCCACGCCCTTGCTTGACCAGGATGCCGACACCTTGCGCCGTCGCCTCTACACCCGTCGCGATGAGCTGGCTGAAGGCGAGCAGCCGGTGCCGCTCAAGCTCATACATATCAATCGCTGCCCGATGATCGCACCGCTGGGGGTATTACGCCCTGAAGATTGCCAGCGCCTGCAGTTGGACAAGGCCGAGTTCCAGGTCCGCGCCCAGCGGTTGGTCGATACGCAGCAACAATGGCGAGACAAATTGCCGCAGGTTTATGCGCAAGAAAGTTTCGCAGCGGTCATGGATCCAGAACAGCAGTTGTACGACGGCTTTATAGGTGACCGCGATCGGCGCTTGTGTGAACAGGTACGCAACAGCGATCCGGCGCAATTGGCGACGCACGCTTGGCCGTTCGATGATGCGCGTTTGCCCGAGTTGCTGTTTCGTTACCGGGCACGCAACTTTCCCGGTACGTTGAACAGCGAAGAGCAACTGCGCTGGCACAGCTTCTGCCGTCAGCGACTTACCCTGAGCGAGTTGGGTGCGCCGAATACGCTGGCGAGTTTCGAGGCGGACATGGCGGTTTATCTGACCGCGGCGACAGATAGTCAGCGCCTGCTATTGCAGGCCTGGATCGAGCACGCACATCAGTTGCGCCAGCGATATGGCCTACAACATGAAGAGCGATAAGCAAGAGTGCCACACGTTGTGTCAACTGGTGTGACCAATGAAATCTTTCTATTGCGGTGATTCGAAAAGGCACCCATAAAAAACGCCAGCGATGCTGGCGTTCTTCATGGACTCACCGCCCCGGTCGGGCATTAGTCCAGCAGGGTGGCCCAGCCTTCGACTACGTCTGCGCCCCACTTGGCTTTCCACTCTTTAAGGGTCTTGTGGTTGCCACCTTTGGTTTCGATGACTTCACCGGTGTTCGGGTTCTTGTACTGCTTAACCTTGCGTGCGCGTTTGCTGCCGGTGGCTGCTGCCTTACCTGCCGTGCGCGGTGCTTTGCCGGCCTTGGCCTCGGGATCGAGCAGGGCAATGATGTCGCGCAGCGACTTCTGATATTCACCCATCAGCGTGCGCAGCTTGCCTTCGAACTCCAGTTCCTTTTTCAGCTTGTCGTCTTGCGACAGGCTTTTCAGGCGCTCTTGCAGTTCTTTGATGTTTTCTTCGAGGCTGCGGTATTCGGTGATCAGCGACATATGTGTACCTTTAATGCAATGCGAGGGAGGGTGACCAAGTGTTGCTTATAGTAGACAGCGGCCGGTTTTAAGTAAACCGTTTTGTAGTAAACAGACGTATTTGAACAAAGAAAGTTACACCCCCGCCGGCAACAATTCAGTGCGTTTAATTTAATTACTACTTAAAAAATGGGTATTTAACCGGTTACGGTACCCAGGGAGGAATTTATTAAGCCAACTGCCGGTGCCTTGCTTTTCAGGCGCGGGGCCGCGCCCGCCGGATGGTCGATGGCGGCCGTCACGAGATACTGCAGTTTTTCGTTAGTCTGGCTAAAATGCGCGCCTTCGCTAATTCTCTGGAGTTGTTCATGCGCACTTTTCGGCTGGTAATCGCCTGCCCTGATCGTACCGGCATCGTCGCCAAGGTCAGTAACTTCCTGGCGACCTACAACGGCTGGATCACCGAAGCGAGCCACCATTCGGACACGCAGAGCGGCTGGTTTTTCATGCGCCATGAAATCCGCGCCGATTCGTTGCCCTTCGACCTGGACGGTTTCAACCAGGCGTTCTCGCCGATCGCCCGGGAATTCTCCATGGAGTGGCGCATCACCGATTCGGCACAGAAGAAACGCGTGGTGCTGATGGCCAGCCGCGAATCTCACTGCCTGGCCGACCTGCTGCACCGCTGGCACAGCAACGAGCTGGACTGCGACATTCCCTGCGTGATCTCCAACCACGACGACCTGCGCAGCATGGTCGAGTGGCATGGCATTCCGTTCATTCACGTGCCGGTGGACGCGCAGAACAAGCAGCCGGCGTTCGACGAAGTCGCGCGCCTGGTCGAAGAGCACCAGGCGGACGTCATCGTACTGGCGCGCTACATGCAGATCCTGCCGCCCAAATTGTGTCAGGACTATGCGCAGCGGGTGATCAATATCCACCACAGCTTCCTGCCCTCGTTCGTGGGCGCCAAGCCCTATCATCAGGCCTCGCTGCGCGGCGTCAAGCTGATCGGCGCGACCTCCCACTACGTGACCGAAGAGCTGGATGCCGGCCCGATCATCGAGCAGGACGTGGTGCGCGTCAGCCATCGCGAATCCATCGAAGAGATGGTGCGCCTGGGCAAGGACGTGGAAAAGATGGTGCTTTCCCGTGGTCTGCGCTATCACCTGGAAGACCGGGTGCTGGTGCACAACAACAAGACGGTGGTCTTCGACTGACCCCGGCCGAACAAGGGCTCTGCGATGGATGACGACGACACGCCACAACCCGGCGCCGCCAAGCCGCCACCCACGCTCGGCGAAGGGTGCGTGCGACGGTACGACCCTGATGCGTTGAGCGACGAGGACGGCACCGAGTTCGAGGGAGCCGAAGCCTTGTGGCAGCGCGAGCAGCAGAGCTCCGACAAATAGAGCTCCGTTACATGAAAAAGGGCGCCAGTGGCGCCCTTTTCGTTACTCAGATCCGGAAGCTGTCGACCAGGTGCTTGAGGCGCGCGGCCTGCTGCTCCAGATCCGCGCAGGCGCGCAAGGTGGCCTGCAGGTTTTCTACGCCTTCCTGGTTGAGGGTGTTGATCTCGGTGATGTCCATGTTCAGCGCCTCGATCACCGAGGTCTGCTCTTCGGTGGCGGTGGCCACCGATTGGTTCATGCCGTCGATCTCGCCGATGCGCAGGGTCACGCTGCCCAGGCGTTCGCCGGCCTGGTTGGCGACCTGCACGCTCTGTTCGCTGTAGAGCTGGCTTTCGGTCATGGTGGTGACCGATTCGCTGGAGCCGACCTGCAGCTCCTCGATCATCTTCTCGATCTCCTGGGCCGACTCCTGGGTGCGATGGGCCAGGTTGCGCACTTCATCGGCGACCACTGCGAAACCACGCCCCGCCTCGCCGGCACGGGCGGCCTCGATGGCCGCGTTGAGCGCCAGCAGGTTGGTCTGCTGGGAAATGCTCTTGATCACCTCGAGAATCTGGCCGATATCGGCGGTCTTGCCCGCGAGCATCTCGATCTTGCCGCGGGCGTCGACGACCTTGGCCGACAGGTCGGTCATGGCGTTGATCGCCTGCTGCACCACCTTGCCGCCGTCCTCGGCCTGCTGGCGAGCGTCGGAGGCCTGGCTGGAGGCGTCCGCGGCGTTGCGGGCGATTTCCTGGGCGGCGGCGCCCAGCTCGTTGATCGCTGCCGCCACGCTGTTGGTGCGGCTGGCCTGCTCGTCGGAGTTGAGGATCGAGGAGTTGGAGGCGTTGACCACCAGCTTGGCGACCTCGTTGACCTGGGCAGTGGCCGAGGACACTTCGCGGATCGAGGCGTGGATACGCTCGACGAAGCGGTTGAAGGAGCTGGCCAGGGCGCCGAACTCGTCCTGGGACTGAATGGCCAGGCGCTTGGTCAGGTCGCCCTCACCGCGGGCGATGTCTTCCATGGCCTTGCCCATGGTGGTCAGCGGTTGCATCAGCACGCGGATCAACACGCCGAGCAGGGCGATGATCAGCGCCACGGCGATCAAGGTGGCGATGGCGGCCGACAGGCGGAATTCATCCAGCGCCGCGTAGGCCAGGTTCTTGTCGATCGACAGGCCCACGTACCACTGCACGTCCGGCAGGCCCTTGACCGGCGCGAAGGTCAGCAGGCGTTCCTCGCCGCCCTGGCTGACTTCGGTGAGTTTGCTGTCCAGGCCGATGGGGGTGTTCGGGTAGAGGTCGCGCAGGTTCTTCATCACCAGCTCGCCCTGGGGGTGGACCAGCACCGTGCCGTCCTTGCTGACCAGGAACGCATAGCCCAGATCGCCCAGCTCGATGGCATTGATGATCTGCACCAGGGTATCGAGGCTGACGTCACCGCCGGTCATGCCGAATGGCTGGCCGTCCGGGCCGCGTACCGGGGCGATCGGCGAGATCACCAGGGAGTTGGTGATCTGGTCGACGTAGGGCGCGGTAAGGATGGTGCGATTTGCCTGGGCGGTGTCCTTGTACCAGGGGCGGGTGCGCGGATCGTAGCCGGCGGCCATCTGGGTGGGCGGGCTGGACAGGAAGCGGCCGTCGCTTTGCACGCCGATATAGGTGGAAAGGAAGGCGGATTTGTAGACCGGCCGGGAAATGACCTCCTGCAGGTTGCCGCCGGCAATGGCCAACTCCAGGTTCTGGGCCAGGCTTTCGACCAGCAGGATACGCCCGGACAGCCAGCTTTCGATATTGCCAGCGGCGGCGTTGCTGGCCTGGCTCAGGTTGCTCTGGAGCGATGCCTGAATGCTGCTACGCTGGCGGCTGTCGTTATAGAGGCTGAACAAGGCGAAGGCGACCGTAACCACCAGGGTGGCGGCCAGCAGGATCTTGTGGCTGAACTGCAGGTTTCTCGTCATGGGCATCTTGCGTCCGGTAGTCACTGGAACCAGTCTTGTAGGGCGTCGCCAGGTGGCGAGTGGGGCAGGGCAGACGATCGAGCCGAGGCTGAATCGGTCGCGACCTGGCGGGTATGTCGGCAGCGGATCCCTAAAGCTTTAATCCAGAGGACGGTGGTATGGCGTTGAATCAGCAATTCGTTCTGGGCGCTGGCAGCGAGGGCGACGTGATCAGCCAGTCGCTGCGTCTGGCCAACCGCCACGGCCTGATCGCCGGCGCCACGGGCACCGGCAAGACGGTCACCCTGCAGCGCCTGATCGAGAATTTCAGTGAGGCCGGCGTGGCGGTGTTCGCGGCAGACGTGAAGGGCGATCTGAGCGGGCTCGGCGCCGCCGGCGCGCCACAGGGCAAAGTGGCCGAGCGTATCGCCAGCATGCCCTGGCTGGCGCACAGCCCGACGGCCTATCCGCTCAGCCTGTGGGACGTGCACGGGCAGAGCGGCCATCCGCTGCGCACCACATTGAGCGAAATGGGGCCGCTGCTGCTCGGCGCCCTGCTGGAGCTCACCGATAGCCAGCAGGCGGCGCTGTATGCAGCGTTCAAGGTCGCCGACCGTGAAGGCTTGCTGCTGCTCGACCTCAAGGATCTGCAAGCGCTACTGACCCATCTGAAGGAACAGCCCGAGGTGTTGGGCGCCGACAGTGCCTTGTTCACCAGTACCTCGGCCCAGGCGCTGCTCAGGCGCCTGGCCAGCCTGGAGCAGCAGGGCGGCGAGGCGCTGTTCGGTGAGCCGGCGCTGCAGCTCGAAGACCTCCTGCAGCCGGATGGCGATGGCCGCGGGCGCATTCACCTGCTAGACGCCAGCCGCCTGGTGCACGAGGCGCCCAAGGTCTATGCGACCTTTCTACTCTGGCTGCTGGCCGAGCTGTTCGAGCAACTGCCCGAACGCGGCGATGCCGACAAACCGGTACTGGCGCTGTTCTTCGATGAGGCGCACCTGCTGTTCGCCGATACCCCGAAGGCGCTGCAGACGCGCCTGGAACAGGTGGTGCGGTTGATTCGCTCCAAGGGCGTGGGCGTGTATTTCGTCACCCAGTCGCCGGGCGATCTGCCGGATGATGTGTTGGCCCAGCTCGGCTTGCGCATCCAGCATGGGCTGCGCGCCTTCACCACCCGTGAGCAGAAAGCGTTGCGTGCGGTGGCTGACGGCTTCAGGCCCAACCCGGCGTTCGATTGCCTGGCGGTGCTCACCGAACTGGGGATCGGCGAGGCGCTGGTGGGCACGCTGGAGGAAAAGGGCACGCCGGCCATGGCGCAGCGTGTCGCCATCGCGCCGCCGCAATCACGCATCGGGCCGCTGTCCGCAAGTGAGCGCGCTGCGCTGATTCGCCAATCGCCCCTGGCGGGGCAATACGACAAACCCATCGACCGCGAATCGGCTTACGAGATTCTCACCGCGCGCGCGACCCAGGCGAGCGAACAGGTGCAGGCCGGCAAGCAGGCGCCCTCTACCGCCAGCGTGGCAGGCGAGTTTCTCGGCGGGCTGGCCAGCCAGGCAGTGAAAAGCGCCATGCGCCAGGTCGCCAATCAGCTTGGCCGGCAACTGGTTCGGGGTGTGTTGGGATCGTTGCTGGGGGGCAAGTCCGGCTCCAAGCGACGCTAAGCCTGGGCGGGGGCTGCTGCTCGCAGCCCGGAAGCCGTCAGCCCATCAGGCGCTTTCGGCTCTGGCCTCGGCCTTGCTGGACAGATCTTTTTCGATCTTCTCGATTTCTTTGTCGAAGGCCTGGTCGAGCAGGCTGGCCTTCTTGCGCCAAGGCTTGCGTTCCGGATCCGGTTGAGCGGCGTAGGTGATCACTTCACCGCCGTATACATCCTTGTAACGCTGCGCCTGGCGCTCGAGTTCGGCGCGCAGTTCGTCTTTCGTCACGATAGTACCCATGGTTTCCAATAGGGGGATGGGGCAACAACGTAAGACCGGGCGGTCTTACTGATACGGTCGCCACATCTTTTCGAAGCCTATGCCCCTTGTATGGTTCAGGTTATTCGCGCGTGCGGCCGAACACGGGGCAGGCGGGTGATTATCATCAACCCGCGCGGAAAGTCCAGCGCTGCGCCCCGGCGGCGTGAACTGATTGGCTCAGCTCAGCGGGAGGTAGCGCAGGCTGAGGCTCAGGCTATGGCTTTGATTCGGGTGCAGCAGCACCAGGCCGGGCTTGCCGGGCAGATGATGGGCGTTGACCGGATGGCTGACCGGCTCGAAACAGAAGAAGGGTTTGCCGTCGGGGCAGAACAGCAGGTAGATGCGTTGATCGCTGCCGAGCTCCAGGCTGTAACCGGCGTCCGGCTGAAGGATTCGCGCCTGGCCGTTCCAGCCGATAAAGGCGTTGTCGGTGTGGATCGACGGCAATTCCTGTTCCTGGCTGAAATCCCAATGGGGCGGCAGCGCGCCCAACTCGGTGGGCAGGCTGTTCACATCGCAGTGCCAGACCTGCCCAGCATGGGCCTGCAGGCGGGTATGGGGGGTACGGGGGAAGTAGGGATGCAGCCCCAGGCCGTGCCACATCGGCGCCTCTGCTCCGTGGGTAACCTGCAGGTGGATGTACAGACGGCCTTCGTTCAGTTCGATTCGCTGCTCGGCGGTGTAGGCGAAGGGCGTCTGGCTGTCGAGGCGCAACAATGCCGAGCGCTCGCTGTGCTCGATCACCTGCCAGGCTTGTTGCCAGGCGCTGCCGTGAATCGGCAGGGGCGAGTTATCGGCGTTGGCGGTCAGGGCCAGCCAGCCTTCGGGGTTGTCGAAACCGCCCTCGGTGATACGATTCGACCAGGGCGCCAGCGGGTAGCAGCCGAGCAGGCGCGGCGTACCGGCCTCGAGCGCCTGCTGGTCGGCGGAGCGCAGCAGCGGCTGGCCGGTGGCGACCACCGTCCAGTTGGCGATGGCCCCGCCAATGCCCGGTGCCAGGGTAAGCTGGGTAATACCGTCGTGCAGGAGTAGAGTGTCATACGACATAGGGCAGTACCTGTGCAGTTATCCAGCCGTTAGGCGGAGATAAACGAAGAACGTGTCATCATACAACTCTCTGAGATATGATGCGCTTTGGCCATCCGGACGATAGCGATTTCTATGGAAACTCAGAACACGCAGCCACGCGCGCGCCGCAAGCATCGCAGCCTGGCACAGGAACTGGTCGCGGAGTTGTCCCAACGCATTCGCGACGGGGTGATCAAGCGTGGTGACAAGTTGCCGACCGAGTCGGCGATCATGGAAGAGCAGGGTGTCAGCCGCACCGTGGTGCGTGAGGCGTTGTCACGGCTGCAGGCGTCCGGTCTGGTGGAAACCCGCCACGGCATCGGCACCTTCGTGCTGGATACACCCAATCCCGGCGGTTTCCGCATCGACCCGGCGACCATCGTCACCCTGCGTGAAGTGCTGGCCGTGCTCGAGCTGCGTATCAGCCTGGAAGTGGAGTCGGCCGGTCTGGCTGCCCAGCGCCGCACCCCCGAGCAACTGGCGTCCATGCGCCAGGCGCTGGATGCGCTGAACGAGGGCGCCGCCCACGAAAGCGATGCGGTGTCGTCGGATTTCCAGTTCCATCTGCAGATCGCCCATGCCACGGGCAACCGCTACTTCACCGACATCATGAGCCACCTGGGCACCAGTATCATCCCGCGCACCCGGCTCAATTCGGCGCGTATCGCCCATGACGACCATGCCCACTACATGGCGCGCCTGGAGCGTGAGCATGAGCAGATCTTCGAGGCCATCGCTCGCCAGGACTCCGATGCGGCGCGTGCCGCCATGCGCCTGCACCTGACCAACAGCCGCGAGCGCCTGCGTCAGGCCCACGAGTCCGCCGAGGTGGCGGCCAAGCAGGCCTGAGTCCCGTGAGACCCTGAAGGGCTTGGGTGCCGAATCTACGTTGCTGGATGAGCACCCAGGCCCTTTTCATTGCTGCAGGATCGACGCGCAGCCCGTGGTGACACGATGCTCAGGTGTCCTTGCGATAGGTCAGCAATACGATTCCCGCCAGCACGATCGCGCCGCCGATCATCTGCATGCCACTGAGTACCTGATCCAGCAGCAGCCAGCCGAACAGCAGCGTGGCGATGGGCTCCATGTTCATCACCGGGGCGTTCTTGGCCATGTTCAGGCGCGGCACGGTCACGAACAGCATGCAGAAGGCGATGCCATAGAGCAGCACCAGGGCGCCCAGGGCGGTCCAGCCGGTGGCGTTGGCCGGCAGGTTCATACCGCCAGGGATCAGGTCGGCACTACCGGCCAGGGCCATGCTGCTGAACACGATCATCAGGGTCAGCATGCTGCGCACCGAGCCGCGCAGACTGGAGAGCTTGTGATCGGTGATCCACAGCGCGCAGGCGAACACGCAGGCGGCCAGGAACGAGGCGCTGACGCCGACGATCCACTCGGGACCGACCTGTTCGCTGGCGCCCAGGCGTGCCGGCAGATCCAGAGCGAAGACCAGGCCGAGCAGGATCAGTCCCATCAGCATCACCGTACGCCGCGTCGGTGCCGAGCCACCCAGCGCCCAGGTGAGCAAGGCGAGCAGGATCGGAAAGGTGTTGCCGATCAGCAGCGCCAGGGCCACGGGAATGCGCGCCACGGCCGAGTACAGGCAGATGCTCTGGGTAGCGATCAGCAAACCCAGCAGCAGTTGCCAGCGCCAGGCACCGGGCGGCATCTGCAGGGCCTGGCGTTGCCACAGCACGATGCCGAGCAGCACCAGCATGGTCACGCCGGAGCGGCAGAGGATGGCCAGCAGCAGGCCGGTTTCGTTGTCGAAGGCGATACGCGCGGCAATATGGTTGCCGGCAAAGGAGCAGGCCAGCAACGCCAGGAGCATGACGGCGATGTGGCGGGGAAACAGGGCAGGGGCAGTCATAAGCAATTTCCGTATCGTGTTGAACCTCGAGCGCCTGACGGTTTGATCACCGTTCTCGCTGCGCTAAAAAAACGGCGGGTCATGTCCAGGACATGACCCGCCGCGGGTGGAGCGGTATCAGAGTACGACGCTAGGCAGCCACAGCGAGATAGCCGGCACGTAGGTGACCAGCATCAGCACGGCGAACAGTGCCGCGTAGAAGGGCAGCAGTGCCTTGACGGTGTTCTCGATGGTCACCTTGCCGATGGCCGCGCCGACGAACAGCACCGCGCCTACTGGCGGGGTGATCAGGCCGATGCCCAGGTTGACCAGCATGATCATGCCAAAGTGTACCGGGTCGACACCGAAGGAGGTCACCACCGGCAGCAGGATCGGGGTCAGGATCAGGATCAGCGGCGCCATGTCCATGAGCGTGCCGAGGGCCAGCAGCATGAAGTTGACGCACATCAGAATCACGTAGCGATTGTCGGAGATTGCCAGGAACGCCGTGGTGATCTTCGATGGAATCTGCATCAGGGTCATGATGTAGCCGAAGGAGGCGGCGAAGGCGATGAGGATCATCACGATCGACAAGGTGCGCACGGTACGGTGCAGCATCTTCGGCAGTTCACGCCACTTGTAGTCGCGGTAGATGAACATGGTCACGAAGAACGCCCAGATCACCGCCACGGCCGCCGACTCGGTGGCGGTGAATACGCCGGAGAGGATGCCGCCGAGGATGATGATCATGGTCATCAGGCCCCACAGGGCTTCAACGCAGATCTTGATGGCCTGGCGCAGCGGGATCACTTCGCCTTTCGGGTAGTTGCGTTTCTTGGCGAACCACAGGCACAGCGCGGCCATGGTGGCGCTCATCAGCAGGCCCGGGCCGATACCGGCCATGAACAGCGCGGCGATGGACACCGTGCCGCCAGCGGCCAGGGAGTAGATCACCGAGTTGTGGCTGGGCGGGGTGAGCAGCGCCTGCACCGAGCCGGAAACGGTCACGGCGGTGGCGAACTCACGGGGGTAGCCCTTCTTCTCCATTTCCGGGATCAGCACCGAGCCCACCGAGGCGGTATCGGCCAGGGAGGATCCGGAGATCGCGCCAAAGAAGGTCGAGGCGGTGATGTTGACCAGCGACAGGCCGCCGCGCACGAAGCCGACCAGTACGCCGGCGAAGGCCACCAGACGACGTGCCATGCCACCTTCGGCCATGATCGCACCGGCCAGCACGAAGAACGGAATGGCCAACAGGGAGAACTTGTTCACCCCACCGGCGATCTGGATCATGATCGCGTGCAGCGGAATGTCGATCCACCAGGCGCCGATCAGGGCGGACATGCCGAGCGCATAGGCGACAGGCACGCGCAGCAGGATGAGGACGATGAAGCTGCCCACGAGAATGGCGGCGTCCATTACACGGCCTCCTTGGAATCTTCGACCGCTTCGAAATCGACGACGCGACGTTTATGCTGGTCGCCGTAGAGCAGTTGCTCGATCACGAACAGCAGGGTGATGAAGCCGCCCACGGGAATCGGCATGTAGCTGATGCCAACGCGCACGCTTGGCAGGGTGCTGAGGAACTGGTTCCAGGTGGCCACACACAGCTTGTAGCCCCAGATCAGCATGAACAGTGCAATGGCCCCCATGGCCAGGCGCACGAAGAGAGTGATCAGCGGCTGCGCGACGGTCGGCAGGCGATCGGTCAGTGAGGTTACGGCCATGTGAGCCCCGGCACGGTAGCTGGCAGCCGCGCCGATAAAGGTGAACACCACCATCAGCATCACGGAGATGGGCTCGGGCCAGCCCAATCCTTGCCCCAGCGCGTAACGGCTGAAGACGCCCCAGGGGATGATCGTGGCCATGATCACGATCGCCAGGCTGGTGACGATGATGCAGGCACGATAGATGGCGTCATTGACGCCTAGAACCAGATTTTTCATGTGACTTCACCGGAAGGTGTGGAGCCGGCAGAACGCCGGCTCCGTACGCTTGCGCGAGGGGGTTACTTGACGGCTTCGATGCGCTTGATCAGGTCGGCGTATTGGGCGCCGTACTTCTCACGTACCGGAGCGGTCGCGTCGTAGAACGGCTTGGTGTCGATTTCGATGAATTCGACGCCTTCGGCCTTGAGCTTCTCGTTGGAGGCGTTTTCCTTGGCGACCCACAGATCACGCTCTTCCAGCTGGGCTTCCTTGGCCAGTTTCTTGACTAGGGTCTGCTGCTCGGGGGTCAGCTTTTCCCAGGTGGTCTTGGACATCAGCAGCGGCTCGGGCAGGATCAGGTGGTGCGTCTGGGTGTAGTACTTGGCTTCGCGGAAGTGGTTGTGCTCGAGCAGGGTCGGCGAGTTGTTCTCGGCACCGTCGATCACGCCGCTCTGCAGGGCGCTGAAGATTTCACCGGTGTCCATGGCGATGCCGTTGCCGCCCATGGCGTTGAGGGTGTCGATGAACAGCGGGTTGCCGATCACGCGGATCTTCATGCCCTTGAGGTCTTCGATCTTGCGCACCGGCTTCTTGGTGTAGAGGCTGCGGCTGCCGGCTTCCATCCACGCCAGACCGACCATGTTGAAGTCGGAGTTGGTGATGGCGTCGAGGATTTCCTGACCGATTTCACCGTCCACCACCTTGCGCATGTGGTCGATGTCGCGGAACACGAACGGCATATTGAAGACGTTGGTGGCCGGCACTACCGAACCGACCGAGCCCAGGCTGACGCGGGTCAGCTGCACGGCGCCGATCTGGGTCTGTTCGATCACTTCCTTCTCGGAGCCCAGTACGCCACCGGCGAACATGCGCGACTTGATCTCGCCGCTGGTGGCGGTATCGAGTTTCTTGCCGAGGTTTTCCATGGCCACCACGGTCGGGTAACCGGCCGGGTGGATTTCAGCGATCTTCAGGGTGACGTCGGCCTGTGCCAGGCTGGACAAGCCGAATGCCAGCGGGAGTGCGGCGATGAGCAACTTGCGCTTGAAGTTCATGTGAAGCTCCGTTTTGTTGTTGTGGGTTTGCAGCAGTGTGTAGCGTCTGGCGTCCGCGAGTCGCCGGGGCCAGGGTTGGTATCAGTGTCCGAACGGGGTTTCTGCAAGGCCACCGATGCCCGGTCGCAGCGCGAATACACCGCCGGCCAGTGGTTGATCGTCCAGGTTGCCGCCCGGGCGAATCGAGGTGACGAACAGGGTGTCCAGATCGGGGCCGCCGAAGGCGCACATGGTCGGCTTTTTCACCGGCACCTCCAGCGAGCGATCGAGGCGCCCGGCCGGGGTGAAGCGGTGAACCAGGCCGGCATCGTTGCCACAGATCCAGTAGCAGCCGTCGGCATCCACCGCGGCGCCGTCGGGGCGGCCGGGATAGTCGTTCATGTCGACGAACAGGCGGCGGTTGTGCGGGGTGCCGCTGTCGATGTCGTAATCGAAGGCCCAGATGGCCTGGACCGAGGGATGCGAGTCGGAGAGGTACATGACGCGGCCGTCCGGGCTGAAGCCCAGGCCGTTGGGCACGATCAGCTCGTCCAGCAGCACAGGCAGGCTGGCCTGGCCGGCGCCGTCATAGCGATACAGCGCGCCGACATTGGCACCTGCGGCCATGTCCATCAGCATGCTGCCGGCCCAGAAGCGGCCCTGGCGGTCGCAACGGCCGTCGTTGAAACGCATCTGCTCCCGGGCGTGGGCAACCTCGACCAGGCGCTCGCCGGTCAGGCGGCCATCGTTGCCCGCGGTCAGCTGGAAGATGCCGCTCTGCATGCCGGCGACCCAGCTGCCATCGGCGCGCTGGGCGATGCAGGCGAGCATTTCGTCGGCTTCCCAGCTCTGCGTGCTGGCATCCGCCAGGTTCCAGCGATACAGCCGCCTGTTGGGGATGTCGGCCCAGTACAGGGCCTGATCCCGCGGGCTCCACACCGGGCTTTCGCCCACGGCGTTGCGGGCATCGAGAATCAGTTCGGCTTGCGTGGGCATGTCCGACCTCTTGTTATTGTTATCGGGGGGAAGGGCGCGGTTTCAGCTGTCGCCGAACGGGCCGGCGGCGGTGAAGGCGCCGCCGTGATAGAGCGCATTGGGGTCGTCTGCCGGCACCGGCGGCTGGGCCTCGACCTTGTCGCGGAAGACCTCCGAGCTGTCCTTGGGCTGGAAGCCCAGGTGGGCGGCCTTGCTGTTGTCCCACCAGACGGTCTTGTTCGCCGAGGCGCCGTAGACCACGGTATGGCCGACGTTCGGGGTGGTGAGGCCGCGTTCGATCAGTTGCACCAGGTCGTCATAGCTCAGCCAGGTGCTCATCATGCGGCGGTTCAGCGGTTCGGTGAACGAGGAGCCGATGCGGATGCTGACCGTCTCGATGCCGTAGCGATCGAAGTAGAAGCTGGCCATGTCTTCGCCGTAGGACTTGGACAGACCGTAGTAACCGTCGGGGCGACGCGGGGCGTCGGCATCGATGGTGTCGGTCTGTTTGTGGAAGCCGATGACATGGTTGGAGCTGGCAAAGATCACGCGTTTGACGCCATGGCGACGCGCCGCTTCATAGATATGGAACACGCCGCTGATGTTCGGGCCGAGGATTTCCTCGAACGGACGCTCCACCGAGACCCCGCCAAAGTGCAGGATGGCGTCGACGCCTTCGACCAACTGATGAACGGCCTGTTTGTCGGCCAGATCGCAGATCTGCACCTCGATGTGCGGGCCTTCGGCCGGCGCCATTTCGGCGATGTCGGAAAGACGCAGAATCTCGGTCAGTGGCTGCAGGCGCTCGCGCAGCACCTTGCCCAATCCGCCTGCCGCGCCAGTGAGCAGCAGGCGATGGAAGGGCGGTTGCGCATTGGAAGGGGTAGTCATGGCGTAAGCGGTCTCTGGTTTGTTTTTATGGAGAGCTTGTTATCGGTTGTCGTATGAGTGAGAGGATTATCAACAGCCTCCGATTGCGCTGTCAACGCGACGCCAAAAAAAACCTCGACTATCCATCCGGTATGCCAGACGCCCCGTTGACTGAGGGTTTCACCCTTCTGTTGGCAGGTGCCCGGCGCGCTAAAGATGACCGCGCAGTCACCGTCATTGGTGAAGCGCGCGGTTGTGTATAGCGCCTTTTTTAGGCAGGAACGTGCAAAAGGTCGAGAAGGGTATGGTTTTAGTTATTGTCGTACGATAACGTATCTCTACAGCCAGCGGCTGCTCTTTTTCCACATGTGCTACAGGTATTCGAAGAATGACCCCACAAGAATTAAAATCCGTCCTTTCCTCCGGTCTGCTGTCCTTCCCGCTGACCGATTTCGATGCCCAAGGCGAATTCAATCCTGAAGGCTACGTGCGCCGCCTCGAGTGGCTGGCCCCTTACGGCGCCACCGCGCTGTTCGCCGCTGGCGGTACCGGTGAATTCTTCTCCCTGGCGGCTGACGAGTATTGCTCGATCATCAAGACTGCAGTCGACACCTGCGCAGGCAGCGTGCCGATTCTCGCTGGCGTGGGTGGCTCCACCCGCCAGGCCATCCAGTACGCGCAGGAAGCCGAGCGCCTGGGCGCCAAGGGCCTGCTGCTGCTGCCGCATTACCTGACCGAGGCCTCCCAGGAGGGCGTCGCCGCCCACGTCGAGCAGGTCTGCAAATCGGTGAAGATCGGTGTGGTGGTCTACAACCGCAACGTTTGCCGCCTGACCGCGCCGCTGCTCGAGCAACTGGCCGAGCGTTGCCCGAACCTGATCGGCTACAAGGACGGCCTGGGTGATATCGAGCTGATGGTGTCGATCCGTCGTCGCCTGGGCGATCGCTTCAGCTACCTCGGCGGCCTGCCGACCGCTGAAGTCTACGCTGCTGCCTACAAGGCCCTGGGCGTGCCGGTCTATTCCTCGGCGGTGTTCAACTTCATCCCGAAAACCGCAATGGACTTCTACCACGCCATCGCCAAGGATGATCACGCCACCGTTGGCAAGATCATCGACGACTTCTTCCTGCCGTACCTGGATATCCGTAACCGCAAGGCCGGTTATGCGGTGAGCATCGTCAAGGCCGGTGCCAAGATCTCCGGCTACGATGCCGGCCCGGTCCGCGCCCCGCTGACCGATCTGCTGCCCGACGAGTACGAGAAGCTGGCCGCACTGATCAAGGCGCAAGGCGCCCAGTAAGCCGAACGCTGCAAAGTAGAAGCCCAGGCCTAGCGCCTGGGCTTTTTGCTTTTGTGGCCGTGGCGTATGCTGATCGCTGGACCCTTGGGTCTGGCAGCGGTAGGCGGTCGTAGGGTAGGGCGGGCCGACTGGCTGTTCATAGATGTGCGCGGGTCGTGCCAGCCATTTCGCGCGCATGGCGCGCTCCCACGAGTTTCACCGCTGTTCGCCCCCTGCCTCAAGATAGGCATGCCGCGCCTGAAGCGGTTAAGCGGATTTCTGCCATGGCACCTGCACAACCCATCGGCCGGGTTGCGCCTCTATAACTCGCCCATTCTGCAGCCAGCTGGCTACCCCCTTTGTGGGAGGGGGGAGCGCCTAGCCCATGCCCGCGATTTTCGCGCCCATGGCGCGCTCCCGCCTCGGATCCCTAGTTGGACACTTACATTGTCCTGCCGTCTCTCTATCTCCTGCAGAGGGGGAGCGGTTGGGGCAGATGCAGGTGAATGGTCTGGCTGGTGAGGATGCTTTTGCAGCGGGCACCCCTTTTATAAAATCCATTTTGGTTGATGTTGTCGTATGACTGAGGGCCGATACAGGAACGCCGATGTCACCTGAAATACGAATGGCTGGAGCCAAAAAAGGCTTAAAATTATTATTAACCAATAAGGTTTCCGTTTTTTGTGCAATAAAAATCCTCGATTTGGATGGTTTTTGCACAATTTATCTAGGTGCCAGATTCTGTTCTGCTCACATCGGATACGGGCCGAAATACCTCCGGGGGCTTGGAATTTATTTAGTTGTACGATAACGTATGACTTCAGTTGCCGGTAACGGCCTCCATATCCTCATTCAAGGGTGTAAGAAGAATGACTCCACAAGAACTAAAAACCGTCCTCTCCTCCGGCCTGCTGTCCTTCCCGCTGACCGACTTCGATGCGGCGGGTGAATTCAACCCGGCCGGTTATGTCCGTCGCCTGGAGTGGCTGGCCCCTTACGGCGCCACGGCACTGTTCGCCGCGGGCGGCACCGGTGAGTTCTTCTCCCTGGCCGCTGACGAGTACTCGTCGGTGATCAAGACCGCCGTCGACACCTGCGCGGGCAGCGTACCGATTCTCGCCGGCGTCGGCGGCTCGACCCGCCAGGCCATCCAGTACGCACAGGAAGCCGAGCGCCTGGGCGCCAAGGGCCTGCTGTTGCTGCCGCACTACCTGACCGAAGCCTCCCAGGAGGGCGTGGCCGCTCACGTCGAGCAGGTCTGCAAATCGGTGAAGATCGGTGTGGTGGTCTACAACCGCAACGTCTGCCGCCTGACCGCGCCACTGCTGGAGCAACTGGCCGAGCGTTGCCCGAACCTGATCGGCTACAAGGACGGCCTGGGCGATATCGAGCTGATGGTGTCGATCCGTCGCCGTCTGGGCGAGCGCCTGACCTACCTGGGCGGCCTGCCGACCGCTGAAGTCTACGCTGCTGCCTACAAGGCCCTGGGCGTGCCGGTCTATTCCTCGGCGGTGTTCAACTTCATCCCGAAAACCGCGATGGACTTCTACCATGCCATTGCCCGTGAAGATCACGCCACCGTCGGCAAGATCATCGACGACTTCTTTCTGCCGTACCTGGATATCCGTAACCGTAAATCCGGTTATGCGGTGAGCATCGTCAAGGCGGGCGCCAAGATCGCCGGTTTCGACGCCGGCCCGGTTCGCGCCCCGCTGACCGAGCTGCTGCCAGACGAATACCAGAAGCTGGCGGCGCTGATCGACGCCCAGGGCGCGCAATAACCGTTATCCACGATGAGCTGCGCGTCGGCCATGCGGCGTCAAGAACAAGCTGATCACCAGCCTGCTCGCTTGATTCGCTGCGCTCACCCTGGGGGCCAGCCGTTGGCTGTTACTAGGCTGCGCTGCGTTGCTCGCCTGGTTTAGCGGGGCCGCCCAGGCCTTGCATGGCTCCAGCTCGCCCTATCGTGAATGGATTCTGCCGCTCCACAAGCCCGGGCCTCGTGCCCGGCTTTTTCGTTCTGCCGGGCAACACCCGATTACCGCAGGCTCTCTGGTTACCGTCCGGCCGGCTGGTTAAGATGCGTGATCCTTCACGCAGCCCGCGGCCCTTCATGGCAAAGAAATCTCGTGCATCATCTTCCTCCACCCCCGCGAGCAAGGGCGCGAGCGTGACGCTGATCGATGTGGCCAAGGTGGCCGGCGTTTCGCCGATCACTGTTTCCCGTGCTCTGCACCGGCCCGAGGTGGTCAGCGAAAGCGCCCGCAGGAAAGTGCTCGAAGCGGTGCGGGTGACCGGTTACGTGCCGAACATGCTGGCGGGCGGCCTGGCCTCGAACAAGAGCCGACTGGTGGCGATATTCGTGCCGACCATCGCCCATTCGATCTTTGCCGAGACCGTGCAGTCGCTGATGGATCACCTGACCACCGCGGGCTACCAGACCATGATCGGCCTGACCGGCTATTCGGCCGAGCAGGAAGAGCGCCTGCTCGGCGCGGTGCTCGGTCGGCGCCCCGATGGGATCGTGCTGACCGGCACCCTGCACACCGAGCAAAGCCGGCTGCGCCTGCAGGCGGCGGGCATTCCAGTGGTCGAGGCCTGGGACCTGGGCGCATCGCCCATCGACATGCAGGTGGGCTTCTCCCACGAGAAGGTCGGGCAGGCGATTGCCGATCACCTGCACGGCAAGGGGTACCGGCGCTTCGCCATCGTATCGGTCGATGATTCCCGGGCGCTCAAACGCGGCAGCAGCGTGATCGATCAGCTAAAGTCGCTGGGCATCGACGAGGTACCCATGGCCGTGCTCGCCGCGCCGGCTACCCTGCAAAGCGGCAGGGAAGGGCTGCGCCAGCTGTTGGCCGAGGGGCATGCACCGCAAGTGATCGTGTGCAGTTCGGATACCGTGGCCCAGGGCATTCTGGCGGAGGCGGCGAGCAGGGGCATCGAAGTGCCCGGTCAATTGGCCGTCATGGGCTTCGGAGACCTGTCCAGCGCCGCCCATCTGCACCCTGCGCTTTCCACGGTGAACGTCGATGGCCGGCGCATGGGCGAGGAGGTTGCCAGCGCGCTGCTGCAGCGGTTTCGCGGGGGTAGTGAGCAGCAAGCGGTGCGCCTGGACAGCGGTTTCACGCTGATCGACCGCGAAACCACCTGACCCAACCCGGCTCCTCATCAGACAACTGATAACATGACAAGAATTCGCTTGAATGATTGCGCAATCATTGTAAAGTCGGCTGTGTAGCGAACTGCGTGGTGCCGTATTCAGTGTCACGTTGATTGCGCAATCATCGATTGCCTTTCAGCGAGCCAGGCGCCGTCAGCCAATAAGGATAAAAAGCCGTGAAAAACAGTATCCGCACATCCTCTTCATATGCCAACAGGGGCCATATTCGCTTGTCCCTGTCTGCGTCCAAAGCCTCGAGGCCCTACCTGGGTGTCGCGACGGCTGCTGCCACGCGCTAGCCGGCCAGATACAGCTCCGTTTTCAGGCTTCATGACCCCGCCCTTGGGCGGCTGGCGCATCTGCACGCGCCTGTCAGCAATAAAAATAACATCGAGGTGAGCTCTCCATGGGAGACACAAAGAAAACCCACGTCCGTTACCTGATACTGCTGATGCTGTTTCTGGTAACCACCATCAACTACGCCGACCGCGCCACCATTTCCATCGCTGGCTCCAGCATGCAGAAGGACCTGGGCATCGATGCGGTAACCCTCGGCTATATCTTTTCCGCCTTCGGCTGGGCCTACGTGATCGGGCAGATCCCGGGGGCTGGCTGCTCGACCGCTTCGGCTCCAAACGCGGGTATGCCGCCGGCATCTTCATCTGTCGCTGTTCACCCTGCTGCAGGGCTTCGTCGGCATGATGCCGGTGGCCTGGGCCGTGGTGAGCCTGTTCGTGCTGCGTTTCATGGTCGGCTTCGCCGAAGCACCGTCGTTCCCGGGTAACGCCCGTATCGTCGCGGCCTGGTTCCCGACGGCAGAGCGCGGCACCGCGTCGGCGATCTTCAACTCGGCGCAGTACTTCGCCACCGCGCTGTTCGCGCCCCTGATGGGCTGGATCGTCTATGCCTTCGGCTGGGAGCACGTGTTCGTGGTCATGGGCGTGCTGGGCATCGTCTTTGCCGGCATCTGGATGAAGACCATCTACAACCCCAAGGAACATCCGCGCATCAGTGCTGCCGAGGTCGAACACATCGCCAGCAACGGCGGGCTGGTCGACATGGATCAGTCCAAGGGCAGCGGCGGGCCGAAGTGGCACTACATCACCCAACTGCTGACCAACCGCATGATGGTCGGCGTGTACCTGGGCCAGTACTGCATCAACGCCATCACCTACTTCTTCCTGACCTGGTTCCCGGTGTACCTGGTGCAGGAGCGCGGCATGACCATCCTCAAGGCCGGCTTCATCGCCTCCCTGCCGGCAATCATGGGGTTCGTCGGCGGTGTGCTCGGCGGGGTGGTCTCCGACTGGCTGCTGCGTCGTGGCCATAGCCTGACCCTGGCGCGCAAGCTGCCCATCGTCTGCGGCCTGATGCTGTCGACCAGCATGGTGCTGTGCAACTACGTGTCGGCCGAATGGATGGTGGTCGGTTTCATGACCCTGGCCTTCTTCGGCAAGGGGCTCGGCGCCCTCGGCTGGGCCGTGGTGTCCGATACCTCGCCCAAGCAGATCGCCGGGCTGTCCGGCGGCCTGTTCAACACCTTCGGCAATATCGCCTCGATCACCACGCCCATCGTCATCGGCTACATCATCAGCGCCACCGGCTCGTTCAAGTGGGCACTGGTGTACGTCGGCGCCAACGCCCTGGTCGCGGTGTTCAGCTACCTGTTCATCGTCGGCCGTATTCAGCGCGTGGTGCTCAAGGATGAAAACGGTCTGGCGATCCGCGACCAGGCTTTGCCTTCGCCAGTCACCTGACTGCCGCCCGCGGCCGTGAGGCCGTGAACCTGTCCCTACAACAAGAAAAGGATTAGCCCCATGGATCTCATTCAACATCAGGACTCCCCGCGTTACATCCGCCTGCATGCCGACGACAATGTCGGTGTGGTGGTCAACGAACAGGGGGTAGCGGCTGGTGGCCGTTTCGCCGATGGCCTGGAGGCGCTGGAAGGCATTCCCCAGAGCCACAAGGTGTCGCTGGTGGCGATTCCCGAAGGCGGCCACGTGGTGCGCTACGGGGAAGTGATCGGCTACGCCCTCGATCCCATTCCCGCAGGTACCTGGGTGACCGAAGCGCTGTTGCGCATGCCGGAGCCGCCGGTGCTGGACAATCTGCCCAAGGCGACCATCGAGGCGCCGACGCCCGAGCCGCTGGAAGGCTATACCTTCGAAGGCTTCCGCAATGCCGACGGCACCGTTGGCACGCGCAACATCCTCGGCGTGACCACCACGGTGCAGTGCGTGGTCGGGGTGCTCGACTACTGCGTCGAGCGCGTGCGCAAGGAAATCCTGCCCAAGTACCCGAACGTCGACGACGTGGTGCCACTGTCGCACAGCTACGGCTGCGGCGTGGCGATCAATGCGCCGGACGCGGTGGTGCCGATCCGCACCCTCTACAATATCAGCCGCAACCCCAACCTGGGCGGCCAGGCGCTGGTGATCAGCCTGGGCTGCGAGAAGTTGCAGGCCAACCAGCTGATGGACGGCGATGCTCTGACCTGTGGCCAGGGCGAGGAAGAATGGCTGTTCCGCCTGCAGGATTCGGGCACCGGCTTCGCCGGCATGATCGAGCAGATCATGGGCATGATCGAGGATCGCCTGAAGGTGCTCGACCAGCGCCGCCGCGAAACCGTACCGGCCAGCGAACTGGTGGTGGGCATGCAGTGTGGCGGCAGCGACGCCTTCTCGGGCATCACCGCCAATCCGGCGCTGGGCGTGGCGGCCGACCTGCTGGTGCGGGCCGGCGCCACCGTGATGTTCTCCGAGAACACCGAGGTCCGTGACGGCATCCATCTGCTGACCCCGCGCGCCTCGACCGTCGAGGTCGCCGATGCGCTGATCCGCGAGATGGACTGGTACGACCGCTACCTGGAGCGGGGCATGGCCGATCGCAGCGCCAACACCACGCCGGGCAACAAGAAGGGCGGCTTGAACAATATCGTCGAGAAGGCCATGGGCTCCATCGCCAAGTCCGGCAACAGCCCAATCGTCGGGGTGGTCTCGCCCGGCGAGCGGATCCGCGGCAAGGGCCTGTGGTTCTGCGCCACGCCGGCCAGCGACTTCATCTGCGGCACCCTGCAACTGGCCGCCGGCATGAACCTGCACATCTTCACCACCGGGCGCGGTACGCCCTACGGCCTGTCCATGGTGCCGGTGATCAAGGTGGCCACGCGCACCCAGCTGGCCGAGCGCTGGCCGGACCTGATCGACGTGGATGCCGGGCAGATCACCTCGGGGCGCATGACCCTGGATGAGATGGGCTGGCACATCTTCCAGCTCTATCTGGATGTCGCCAGTGGCAAGAAACAGACCTGGGCGGAGAAGCATCGCCTGCACAATGACTTGGTGCTGTTCAATCCTGCTCCAGTCACCTGATCGATAACCGGACACAGATGCCTGCCGCGGCGCGCTTGCCTGCGTCGTGGCAGGTATCATCCGCACTTCGATATCCACGACAGGAGAGCTGCATGAGTCGTCCAACCGTGCTTCAGGTCGGCCGTTTTCCGCCGCGTTTCAATGAGCGCCTGCAGCGCGACTATCAACTGATCCGCCTGTGGGAGCAGAAGGATTTCCTCACCGAGCGCGGCGCCGAGGTCGATATCGTCGTCACCTCGGCGCGTTACGGTTGCTCGGCCGAGCAACTGGCACAGATGCCCAACCTCAAGGCGATCTGCAGTTTTGGCGTTGGTCACGACTCGATTGCCGTCGAAGAGGCGAAGGCCCGCGGCATCCTGATCAGCACCACGCCGGACGTGCTCAACGAGTGCGTGGCCGACACCGCCATCGGCCTGATCATCGACACCGCCCGGCAATTCTCCGCCTCCGATCAGCACGTGCGCCAAGGCAAATGGCTCAAGGGCCAGTACCCCTTGACCCGCAAGGTCAGCGGCAAGAAGCTCGGTATCGTCGGCTTCGGCCGAATCGGCAAGGAGATCGCCAAGCGTGCCGCCGGTTTCGACATGCATATCCGCTACCACAATCGCCGGCCTGACCCGAGCACCGATCATATCTACGAGGCCGATCTCAAGGCCCTGGCCGGCTGGGCCGATTTCCTGGTGCTGGCTTGCCCGGGCGGTGCGTCCACCCATCACCTGATCGATGCCGAGGTGCTCGCTGCCCTGGGCGCCGAGGGCACTCTGGTCAACATCTCCCGCGGCAGCGTGGTGGACGAGCAGGCGCTGGTCGCGGCGCTGCAGGCCGGCAAGCTGGGTGGCGCAGGGCTGGACGTATTCGAGGACGAGCCGCGGGTACCCGAGGCACTGTTCGCCATGCCCAATGTGGTGCTCTTGCCCCACGTGGGCAGTGCCACCGAGGAAACCCGGCTGGCCATGGAGAACCTGGTGTTCGATAATCTCGACGCCTTTATAGAGCGTGGCGAGCTGATCACCCCGCTCTGACCGAATAGGCGAATCGTTGCCGCGACTTCGCTTATACGCGCCGGGCCACAAGCCCGACCGCGGTTTCTACCCTTGAGCGTCACCCGGTGCGCCACAAGCGCACCGGGCTCCTCGACTCTGCTCAGGGCCTCGCAGCGTCCTGTCGCGTGGAGATGTCGCGCGCATGGCGCGCTCCCACAAGGCTCTGCCCGTTGGCCATCGTTGCCAACGTACAGCATCTGGCTGGCGAACGACGTTTAGGCCACCGTGGCCTCGCGCCGCGCAATGAATTCCATCATCTTTCCGTTGCCATCGAGAATGTCGGTGCAGATCGCCTGACGTGCCGCTGCGCCGTCACCCTTCTGCAGGGCATGAAACACTTCCCAATGGTGCTCGATGGCCATGCGCTCGTTGAAGTCGCCATAGGCCCGGGCAATCAGCGGTCCGGTGCGCATCCACAGGCTGTCGAGCATATCGCGCAGCAACGGCATGCCGGCGATATCGGCCAGGGCGAAGTGGAAGGCCTGGTTGAGCTTCAACGCCGCGATCAGGTCGCCGCTGTGCACCGCCTCCAGGTTGTCGCCGATAGTGCGTTCGAGCATCTGCAGCTGTTCGGCGGTCACCTTGCCGGCTGCGGTTTGCGCCGCGAGGCCTTCGAGCGCCAGGCGAATGCTGCGGATTTCCGCGTACTGCTCCAGGGTCAGCACCGGCACGCGAATGTCGCGCGGGGTCTTGAGGATCAGCGCCTTTTCCTTCGCCAGTTGCAGGATGGCGTCGCGTACCGGCGTGACGCTGGTGCCCAACTGCTCGGCCAGGTCACGGATGCGCAGGCGGTCGTCAGGCTGGAAGCGCCCGGTGATCAGTGCCTCGCGCAGCAGGGCGTAGACGCCACTACCCAGGTAGGTGTGGCTGAGACCGTCGATGGGGTATTTCATGGAGGTGGCTTCCGGGGCGCGGGCCGGGCGATTCTACCTTGCGTCACCTCACACGTGCTGGCCGCCATTGACGTGGATTTCCGCGCCATTGACGTAAGTCGCTCCAGAGGTGCAGAGAAAGTACACCAGCGAGGCCACTTCCTCGGGCTTGCCCAGGCGGTGCATGGGAATGTCGCGTTCGACGATCTGCTCGGTGCCCGAAGAGAGGATCGAGGTGTCGATCTCGCCCGGTGCGATGGCGTTGACGCGCACCCCGTGACAGCCGAATTCATGGGCCATCTCCCGGGTCAGCGCCGCCAGCCCGGCCTTGGAGGCGGCGTAGGCGGAGCCGGCGAAAGGGTGCACCCGAGACCCGGCGATGGAGGTGACGTTGATGATGCTGCCCTGGGCTGCTTTCAGTTCTTCGAACAGGCCACGGGCGAGCAGGGCGGTGGAGAACAGGTTGACGTTGAATACCTTGGTCCAGGTCGCGTAGTCACTGCCCAGCACGCCAAGGCGCCGGCCATCCTCGCCCTTGGGCGAGATCCCGGCATTGTTGACCAGCGCATCCAGACGCCCGCCAAGTTTTTCGCGGATCAGCGGCAGGCTCTCCTGCAGGTGTTCGATGTCCTCGAGATCCAGATGGATATGGTTGAGCTTGCCTTCGGCCCACGGGCACTCGGCCACCCAGTCATGACGCGAGGCGGTGAAGATGCGCCAGCCCGCCGCATTGAAATGCTTGACCGTGGCATGGCCGATACCGCGACTGGCACCGGTCAGCAACAGGGTTTTCGAGTGGCTCATGGCGGTTCTCCGCATGGGGGTGGGCAATGACTGTGGCAACGGATGGATGATGGCGCAGCCGCAATTATGATGCATCATATTTTTCAGGATGCTTTAATGGCTTGCCTTAGCAGACAGATTAGATAGCCCGTCGAAGGTCGTCGGTTCCATTGCCAGAGCAGAGCCGACGAGGTCGTGGCGATGGCGGCAGGCGTCGGGCCTCGCGAGGTCGGTGGATATGTCACTGAATACCCAGGTTGTGCATGACCCCTTGCTGCAGGCGCAGCCCGCGCAGGTCAGCGCGGTGCGCGCCGGTATCATCGCCAGCGAGCACTTTGGCGTGCTGGGTAGCGCTCGCCCCCTGGCCGGCGAGCGTGACCTGAATTTCCAGCTGACCTGCGCCGATGGCTCTGCATATCTATTGAAGATTTCCCACCCGCTGGAAACCCCCCAGGTGGTGGATTTCCAGAACCAGGCGCTGCTGCGGATCCAGCGCGCCGATCCCGAGTTGCCGGTACAGCGGGTGTACGCGACGCGCGACGGCCGCTACCAGGCGGCGGTCGATATCGACGGCCAGAGCATGCTGGTGCGGCTGTTGTCGTTCATCGATGGGCGGCCGCTGCATCAGGTTGGCGGGCGCAGCGCCGCGTTGCGCCATAACCTGGGCGATGCCATGGCGCGGCTGGACAGGGCGCTGGGCGACTATCGGCATCCGGCATCGGGGCACGAGCTGCTCTGGGACATGCAGCAGGCCGCCCGGCTGCGGCCGCTGCTGACGCATATTGCCGACCAGGCGCTCAGGACGCTAGTCGGCGAAGCGCTGGACGCCTTCGAGGCGCAGGCCTTGCCGCGTTATCCGAGGTTGCGCCGACAGGTGATCCACAACGACCTCAACCCCCACAACGTCATCGTCGACCCTCGGCAGCCGGAGCGCGTGCTGAACATTCTCGATTTCGGCGACATGGTCGAGGCGCCGCTGATCAACGAGGTGGGCGTGGCGGCGGCCTACCAACTGGGCCACGGGGGCGATGTGCTGGCGCCGGCCCTGGACTTCATGGCCGCCTACCACCGGCGCAACCCGCTGCACGAGGAGGAACTGGAGATCCTTGGCGTGTTGATCGCCACGCGGCTGGTGATGACCATCGCCATCACCGCCTGGCGTGCCAGCTTGCATCCGCAGAACCGCGACTACATCCTGCGCAACGTGCCCCAGGCCAGCGCCAGCCTGCGCGGGCTGGCGGCCATCGAGCCGGCGGTGGTGCGTCAACGTATCCAGCAAGCTTGCCGGGGAGCCTTGCAGCCATGAGCATGATCAACGGCTTCAATGCGGCGGATGCCGAACGGCTGAGTGAAACGGAACGCCGGCTGATCGAGCGCCGTGAGCGGCTGCTCGGGCCGGCTTACCGGCTGTTCTACGAACGCCCGCTGCATACCGTGCGCGGCGAGGGCGTGTGGCTGTACGACGCCGCAGGCCGGCGCTATCTGGATGCCTACAACAACGTGGCGTCCATCGGCCATTGCCACCCGCGGGTGGTGCAGGCGATCACCGCGCAGGCGGCGCTGCTCAACACCCACACCCGCTACCTGCAGGAAGGCATTCTCGATTATGCCGAGCAGTTGCTGGCGACCTTTCCGACTGGCCTGGACCAAGTGATGTTCACCTGCACCGGCAGCGAGGCCAACGACCTGGCCCTGCGTATCGCCCGGCATTACACCGGCGGCTCCGGTGTGATCATCACCCGGTTCGCCTATCACGGGGTGACCGGCGATATTTCCGCGCTGTCGCCGTCATTGGGTGCGGGTATCCAGCTTCCCGCCCATGCCCGCAGCGTGCGGGCCCCGGATGTCTATCGCCTGGGGCCTCAGGCCGGCAGGCTGTTTGCCGAGGACGTGCGCGCTGCCATCGCCGATCTGCGTGCCCAGGGCATCAAGCCGGCGGCGCTGCTGATCGATGGCATCTTCGCCAGCGATGGTATCTTCGCCGATCCTGAAGGCTGCATCGCCGAAGCGGTGGCCATAGCCCAGGCCGAAGGGCTGCTGTATATCGCCGATGAGGTGCAATGTGGCTTCGCCCGCACCGGCTCGCACCTGTGGGGTTTCCAGCGCCATGGCGTGCAGCCGGACCTGGTCAGCCTCGGCAAGCCCATGGGCAATGGCCAGCCGATCGCCGGGGTGGTGGTGCGCCCCGAGGTGCTCGAACCCTTTGGCCGCAGCCTGCGCTACTTCAACACCTTTGGCGGCAACCCGGTGTCCTGCGCTGCGGCGCAGGCGGTGCTGGACGTGATCCGCGACGAAGGCCTGCAGCAGCGCTCGGCGCAGATCGGCGGCTATTTGCTGGCCGGCATTCGCCAGTTGGCGCAGCGCCACGAACTGATCGGCGATGTACGCGGGGCGGGGATGTTTATCGGTGTCGAGCTGGTAATCGACCGGGTCAGCAAGGCGCCGGCGGCCGATCAGGCCAAGCGGGTGGTCAACGGCATGCGCGAACGCGGGGTGCTGATCAGCGCCGCCGGGCCGCTGGAGAACATCCTGAAGATTCGACCCCTGCTGGCGTTCGAGCGGGAGCATGCCGATCTGCTGATCGCCGTGCTGGATGAAGCCTTGCTCGCCCTGGCGTGACGCCGCGGCTCATAACAGGCCCTGCCTCATCAGGGCGTTGTCTCGCTCAGGCGCCCGGTGCGCTGTCCAGAGCCTTGCAGCTGGCCGCGTAGTTCTGCCGGCAGGCGCTCTGGAACAGGCGGCGGGCCTGGTTGGGGTCGCGCTCGACGCCATCGATGCCGCGCATGTAGAGGTTGCCGAGAATATGCTGAGCCATGGGGTTGCCGCTACTGGCCGACTGGTTCAGGTACTTGAGCATGGCTGGTGGGTTGCGGAATTCCGGGTTGTCACGGCCGGTGTAGAGGTAGGCCAGGCTGACGGCCGCCTCGGCATGGCCACGATCGGCCGCCTGCTTCCACCAGTACTCGGCCTGCTTGAGGTCCTTCTGCGGTTTGCCGACGAAATAGAAGCTGCCCAGCTTGAACTGACTGTCCAGGTCGCCACGCTGCGCCAGCTCGCTCAGACGCTGGATGTCACCGTCGACGGCCTGCCGTTCGGGTGACACGGTGGCGGGCGTGCCCGGGGTCGCGGGGGCCTGCTTTGCTCGCGGTTGGCGCAGCCTGCAAGCAGGACGATGCAGCTGGCGAGCAGCAGGGGAGTGGTCAGGGCAGACACTTGGATCATGTGGGGCTCCAGATAGACGACCCGCTTTCTGGCCGATAGCGGTCAGGGAGCCGTCAGGGCTTCGATTGTTGTCGCTCTTCGACCGGCTTGCCGGCAAACGGTTCGCCACGGCGAACAGATCCTGCTTGGAGGGATGAAAATATTCGTGTATTTTTTCATGAAATAATCATCTGATAATTTCATCGCATGTTCATGCAAGCCTCCGGGCACCTCGCCACCTACTATGCAGGCTGCTACCCAGGCCCCATCCCCGAGCGTGCTTGTCTGGATGATGACCTCGACTGCGATGTGGTGATCGTCGGCGCCGGCTTCAGCGGCCTGCATTGTGCGCTGCGCCTGGCCGGAGCCGGCAAGCGTGTGGTGGTGCTGGAGGCCAGCCGCGTGGCCTGGGCGGCTTCGGGGCGCAATGGCGGGCAGGCGCTGCTGGGCTGGTCGTGCGATATGTCGCCACTGGAAAAAGCCCTTGGCCTGCAGGGCGCCCGCCAGCTTTGGGACAGCATGTGCTGGGCCGCCGACGAGTTGCGCGAGTTGCCGGCGCGCCATGGCTTCGAGGTCGATTACCGCGTCGGCAGCTTGTGGACGGCGGTGCTGCCGCGCCGCGTCGCCCAGTTGCGCGAGGCGCAGCACCAGGCGCTGCACAGGTGGGGCTACCGCGACCTGCGGCTGGTGGAGGGCGCGGAGCTGCGCGCGTGGATCGACAGCCCGCGTTACCAGGCGGCGCTGCATGATGCCCGCGGCGCCCACCTGAATCCGCTCAAGCTGGCCCAGGGGCTGGCCGCAGCCGTCGAGCAGCATGGCGGCCGTATCTTCGAACAGACCCGCGCCCTGGCCTACGAAACCCTGCCGGACGGCTATCGGGTGCGCACGCCCCGGGGCGAAGTGCGCGCCGGCGTGCTGATACTGGCCTGCAATGCCTACCTCGATACGCTGGATCCATCACTGTCGCAACGGGTGCTGCCGGTGGGCTCCTACCAGATAGCCACCGCGGTGCTCGACCCACAGCTGGCGCGCTCGCTGCTGCCCCATGACAGTTGCGTGATAGACAACCAGTTCGTGCCCGACTATTTCCGCCTGACCCCGGACAACCGCCTGCTGTTCGGTGGCGGCTGCACCTATCTCGGCGGTTTGCCCGAGGACGTGCCGGCGGCGACACGGCCCTATCTGGAGCGGGTATTTCCCCAGCTCAAGGGCGTCGCCATCGATTACGGCTGGGGCGGGCATATCGACGTCACCATGAAGCGCACCCCGGATGTCGGTCGTCAGGGGCAGCGTTACTGGTTGCAGGGGTTTTCCGGGCACGGCGTACTGCCGACCCTGGCCGCGGCGCGGGCAGTGACCGACGCGATTCTCGGCGATGAACAGCTGCTGGCGCTGTATCAGCGCATCGGCAATCCGCGTTTTCCGGGCGGCGCCTGGCTGGCGGCGCCGCTGGAGGCGGCGGGCAAGGCCTGGTATCGGCTGCGTGACTATTTATGAGGGATTCCACCGGCATGGACATGCAGGAAGAAATCGAAGGCCTGGCGATCCTGATCCGCGACCTGCGCAAGCACAAGAGTCTCACGCTCGGCGAGCTGGCTGCGCGCATTGGCCGTTCGGTGGGTTTCCTGTCCCAGGTCGAGCGCGGCCTGTCCAAGCCGACCGTCGCGGACCTGACCGCCATCAGCGAAACCCTGGGCGTGTCGACCACCTATTTCTACAGCCTGGAAAAGCCCCGGGCCTTGCCGTGGGTCACCCGCCCGGGCGAACGTCGCACCCTCTATTACGCCGGCGGCATCACCGATGTGCTGGCCTCACCGACCATGTCGGCCGGCTTCTCCATGCTGGAAAGCCACCTGGCCCCCGGCGCGACCAGTGGCGAGGGGCACCTGGACGACAGCTCCGAGCAGGGCGGCTTCGTGCTCGAGGGCCAGCTGAGCATCTGGCTGGATGACCAGCCGGAGCCGGTGACGCTTGGCCCCAACGACAGCTTCCAGTTGCCGCCGCACAGCCAGTTTCGCTACGCCAACCTTACCGACCAGCCCGCACGGGTACTCTGGGTGTTCCGCTAGGCGGGCACAGGAATCGCATATGACCTTCACAAGCCTGTCCGACGAAGTTCGCGCCTTTCGCGCCGCTCACCCCGAGGTGCGTTATGTCGACCTGATCTGTCTGGACATTCCCGGGCACTTCTACGGCAAGCGTTACCCCATCGACATGCTGGAAAAAGTCGCCGCCGGCAGCCTGCTCAAGTTGCCGCAGAACTGCGTGCTGCTCGGCGCCCAGGGTGGCCTGCACGAGATCGGCGACTACTGCTTCCATGATGGCGACCCGGACGCCACGCGGCGGCTGATCCCCGGTACGCTGAAACCGGTGCGCTGGGAGCAGCAGCCGCTGGGGCAGATGCTCATCAGCTCCGATGGCACCGAGTCACCCATCGAGTTCGAGCCCCGGGAAGTGCTGGCCCGGGTGCTGGCGCGCCTGGCCGCCAAGGGCATGCATCCGGTGGTGGCCTTCGAACTGGAGTTCTACCTGTTCGACCGGGCCTTGAAGGAGGGCATGCCGCAATACCCGCGTGACCCGCTGTGCGGCGATGAGGACGACCAGCCCAACCTGCATATCGAGCGCCTGTCGCGCTTCTCCCCGGTGCTGCACGAGATCGTCGAGGTGGCCAACGAGCAGGGCATCGACGCCAACGTGATCACCGCGGAGATCGGCCCCGGGCAGTTCGAGATCAATTTCGGCCACTGCGAAGAGGGATTGCAGGCCGCTGACTGGGCGGCGCTGTTCACCCGGCTGACCCGCGGCGTAGCGCTCAAGCACGGTCATCGCGCCAGTTTCATGAGCAAGCCGTACCTGGATGCGCCGGGCAGCGGCATGCATGTACACGTCAGCCTGTACGACGGGCAGGGCAACAACCTGCTGGCGCCTGACCACGGCCGGCCGCTGCGCCACGCGGTGGCCGGTTGCCTGGCCTGGCTGCCGCACTGTATGCCGATCTTCGCGCCGCATCACAATGCCTATCGCCGCTACGGCTCGCGGGTAAACGCCGCCAGCCGCGCCAGTTGGGGCTTCGAGGATCGCGATGCCTGCGTGCGGATTCCCGACTCCGATGCGCGCAACCTGCGTATCGAACACCGCCTGGCCGGCGCCGATGCCAACCCCTACCTGGTGTTGGCGGCGATTCTGGCGGCCATGGAGCACGGTCTGGAGCAGCGCGCCGAACCCATCGCGCCGCTGAACGAGAATCGCCAGAGTGGCATTGACTTTCCCATGGACATGCTCGCTGCGGTGGCGCAGATGCGCCGTCACCCGGCGGTCAATGCCGGGTTGGGCGAAGAGTTCGTGATGGTCTACTGCGAAAACAAGCGCCAGGATCACCTGGCGTTCATGGACCATATCGACGCCCGTGAGTACCGCTGGTTCCTTTGAAGCAGCTGCAAGCCTCAAGTTTGAAGCGCTCTGCGGCGCTCTTGCTTGCAGCTTGGGGCTTGCAGCTTGTAGCTGCTTCTAGCGGAACAGCGACCAGCTCACCGCGTAGTCGTTGAACCCCAGGCCCCACAGGGCCACGGTCAGGGCCAGCAGCAGCTCCAGCACCAGCACGCCGATGGCCAGGGTGCCGCCGGAGATGGTCAGGCCCTCGTTGACCGGGATACGCAGGAACGCCGGCATGCCCACGTAGAGCAGACGCGCGCTGTAGGCCAGCGCAACGATGCCGACCGCCAGCAGCAACCAGGCCTTCGGGTAGAGCAGGGCGATACCGGCGATAAACAGCGGCGTGGCCACGTAGCCTGCGAAGATGATGCAGCGGCGACGGGTCGGGCGGCTGGCGAAGGAGTCGGACATCCAGTGGATGACGTTACCCATGATCGCCACGCCGATCAGCATCAGGATGTAGAAGACGATACCCAGCGCCGCCGCCGTGGGCACCGCCACCTTGTAGGCTTCGCCGCCCAGGTGCCAACCGATCTGGGTGGTACCGATGAATGCGCTGACGACGGGGATCAGTGCCATCAGCAGCACGTGGCGGGCGTAAAGGTGGGTGATGCTTTCCTTTTCCCGGTCGATGTTGCGCCACTCGCGGCCCGGATTGGCCAGCAGTCCCCAAATGTGATTGATCATGACTCTTCTCCTCTGACTCCAGCATCGTGCCGGCATGAGATACCCGAGAGCTGATCAGCCTGGATTGTGCGGCAGGTGCCATTCAATTCAGCCCTCACAGGTATGAGTGAAGTTCACCGCAATAGGTTTGACTAGAAATTCACCACCCCTGCCGTGCGCAGCCGATCCATTGCCATGGATGCCCGGTCGCACGCCACGGCTGACGGGATGCCGCAGCGGTCGGGCACAAGCCGCAACGGCTCGTAACCGGTTATGTCGAGCAGGCCCTGCAAGGCGCCGTACCACGCCGCGCGAAGCCCAGCGGCCGCAGGGCTTGGCGGGCCGGAGGGGGAGGGGAGGGCGTATTTCCCTATATTTTATGTGTGCTCTTTGGCCCCTGCCTTGGGCAGGGCAAAGGTGCTATGTTGCGCACCCTCTCAGGCAGGGCCAGAACATGAGCGACGACAACGCACGTAATCGATCCCCCGAGCAGCCGGACAGCGGCAAGCGCGGCGGTTGCCTGTGGCTGACCCTGCTGGGGCTCGGCTTCATCGTGTTGGTATTCGGCATCATCATCTATGCCATTACCCGTGAGCAGACCGCCGACGTGCAGGCCAACGAGCAGCGCGCCATCCAGGCCTGCTGGGTCAAGGCCAATGACCCGTCGGCCACGCCCACCTCGCGGGCCTTCGCCACCGACAGCTGCAAGGAGATGGAGAAGCAGTTCCGCATCAAGTACGGGCGGGATCCCCAGTGATGGGCCAGGAACAGGCCGCGCCGTCCAAGCGCTTTCTGCTGATCCTGTGCCTGCTGGCGCTGGTCATCGTGGTGGCCATGGCCGCCTGGGCGTGGAGCCGCTTCGGGGTGTCGTACCTGCGCCCCTTCGGTGACCAGGAGCAGCAGGCGGTGTTCTTCCAGGGCGGTGGTCTCAAGCTGCCCGCCGAGCTGGCCGGGCCGGGCAAGATTCGCGTGGTGCATTTCTGGGACCCGCAGTGCCCATGCCACAAGGAAACCGACGCCCACCTCAATTACCTGATCGGCCTCTACCGGTTCTCCGGGGTCGAGTTCTACAGCGTGCAGAAGCCGGGCAGCACCGGCGAGATGCTGCCATTCTTGCGCGGCAAGCTGACGCCTCTGGAAGCGCTCGAAGGCATGGAGTCGATTCCCGCCAGCCCGGCCATCGCCATCTGGGATCAGCAGGGTAACCTGGCCTATGCCGGCCCCTACAGCGAAGGGCTGGTGTGCAACTCCTCGAACAGTTTCGTCGAGCCGATTCTCGACGCGTTGTCGGCCAATCGCAGTGTCTCGGCGGCCAATACCATGGCGGTGGGTTGCTACTGCGACTGGCAGGCGAAAGAGGGTTCCTGATTTACCGCGGTAACCCATGAGTTCCTTGTGGTTGTGGCTGTGCGACATATTGCCGCGCAACTGCGCGGATATGAGCCACTATTATGAGCTGCAACTCTCCCGGTGATGCGTGCTTGGTTCGTGAGCGGTCTTCCGCTCTCGCGCTACAGGTGCGGTCATGTGGGGCTTTGCGAGTAAAGCGAGCTGTTGCCAGCTGCCCGATAGCGGCTGGTTTGGCAGGGTCGGGGCAGGCCGGGGCGAGCAATACACCCCGACTATTTGTAGGCCCATCGTCGTTATGCGGTTGGTTTTTTTGGCTGCGTAACCGAAAATGTCGCCCCCTCCGTTTAGTAGTTTCGAAGCTGAAACGATTTCGGTGCCTCGGCGCATCGTTTTCCTGGCATGCCCGGTGGCATTGGGCGTCAGGCTGAACAGAACGCTATGTGGGATATCACTTTGCTGAAGGTCGTGAAATGAGAGAAGAGAAGTACCACCGCTTGTTCCGCACGCTTCTGACGATTGTCGTGGCCGTCTCCCTGAGTGGCTGCGACTGGGCTCTTTTCGATTCGAAAGGGCAAATCGGCATCGAGCAGCGCAACCTGATCATTACCGCCACTCTGCTGATGCTGATCGTGGTGGTACCCGTCATTTTCATGACCATTCTGTTCGCCTGGCGCTATCGCGCTTCGAACAAGGACGCGACCTACGCGCCTGAGTGGGCTCACTCGCACAAGATCGAGGCCATCGTCTGGGGCGTTCCGTGCGTGATCATCATCGTGCTGGCGGTGATCACCTGGAAGACCACTCACTCGCTCGATCCTTACCGGCCCATCGAGCACGAGAACAAGCCGCTGACCGTCGAAGTGGTCTCCCTGGACTGGAAATGGCTGTTCATCTATCCCGAGCAGGGCATCGCTTCGGTCAATGAGCTGTACATTCCGGACAATACGCCGATCAGCTTCCAGATCACTTCGCAGACCGTGATGAACACCTTCTTCATCCCGCAGCTCGGCGGCATGGTCTACGCCATGGGTGGCATGCGCACCCAGCTGCACCTGATTGCCAACGAGCCGGGCGAGTTCTTCGGCCTGTCGGGCAACTACAGCGGTCACGGTTTCACCGGCATGAAATTCGCCGTCCATGCCACCAGCAACGAAGAGTTCGAGCAGTGGGTGGCCAAGGCCAAGCAATCGCCGAACACGCTGGACTTCAATGGCAGCTACCAGATGCTGGCCAAGGCGAGTGAAAACAACCCAGTCGAGTACTTCAATGCTCAGCCAGGTCTGTTCCGGCAGATCCTCGGCCAGTACATCGATTACAAGAGCAACCCTGTGAGCGAAGCCGCGCACGCTTCAGGTGCGGAGGAATAAACGATGTTCGGAAAGCTGACACTAGATGCAATACCCCTGCACGAGCCCATCCTTGTAGTCACCATGATCGCGGTGGCTCTGGGTGGTATCGGGCTGGTCGCCGCCCTGACCTATTTCAAGAAGTGGGGCTACCTGTGGACCGAGTGGCTGACCTCGGTCGATCACAAGAAAATCGGCGTGATGTACATTCTCGTCGCCCTGGTCATGCTGCTGCGTGGCTTCGCTGACGCCATCATGATGCGTACCCAGCAGGCACTCGCCCACGGCGGTGCCGAGGGCTACCTGCCGCCGCACCACTACGATCAGATCTTCACCGCTCACGGTACGATCATGATCTTCTTCGTGGCCATGCCGCTGGTGGTCGGTCTGATGAACATCGTCACGCCGCTGCAGATCGGTGCGCGCGACGTTGCCTTCCCGTTCCTCAACTCGCTGAGCTTCTGGCTGTTCGTGGTCGGCGTACTGCTGACCAACGTGTCGCTGTTCGTCGGTGAGTTCGCCATGACCGGCTGGGTCGCGTATCCGCCCTTGTCGGGGATCGAATACAGTCCGGGGGTCGGGGTCGACTACTACATATGGGCGCTGCAGATATCCGGTATCGGTACGCTGCTCACCGGTGTCAACTTCTTCGTGACCATCATCAAGATGCGTGCCCCTGGCATGACCCTGATGAAAATGCCGATCTTCACCTGGACCATCCTGTGCACCAGCGTGATCATCTGCGGCGCGTTCCCGATCCTGACTGCCGTGCTCGGCATGCTGACCCTGGACCGCTACCTGGATTTCCACTTCTTCACCAACGAAGCCGGTGGCAACCCGATGATGTACGTCAACCTCCTGTGGGCCTGGGGCCACCCTGAGGTGTACATCCTGATCCTGCCGGCCTTCGGTGTGTTCTCCGAAGTCACCGCGGTATTCGCCCGCAAGCGTCTGTTCGGTTACGCCTCGATGGTCTGGGCCACCGTGGCGATCACCGTACTGTCGTTCGTGGTCTGGCTGCACCACTTCTTCACCATGGGCTCTGGCGCCAGCGTCAACGCCTTCTTCGGTATCGCGACGATGATCATCGCCATTCCGACCGGTGTGAAGATCTTCACCTGGCTGTTCACCATGTACCGCGGTCGTCTGGAGTTCACGTCGCCGATCCTGTGGACCCTGGGCTTCATCATCACCTTCTCCATCGGTGGCATGACCGGCGTACTGCTGGCCGTTCCGGGTGCTGACTTCCTGCTGCACAACAGCCTGTTCCTGATCGCCCACTTCCACAACGTGATCATCGGCGGTGCGGTATTCGGCTACATGGCCGGTATCACCTACTGGTTCCCGAAAGCCTTCGGCTTCCGCCTGCACGAAGGTTGGGGCAAGGCGTCCTTCTGGTTCTGGATCATCGGCTTCTACCTGGCGTTCATGCCGCTGTACATCCTGGGCTTCATGGGCATGACCCGTCGTCTCAACCAGGTCACCAACCCGGAATGGGTGCCATGGACCTACGTTGCGGTGTGCGGTGCGGCGCTGATCGGTCTGGGGATCCTGTGCACCCTGATCCAGTTCGCGGTATCGATCATCAAGCGCAAGGAACTGGCCGACGTGACCGGCGACCCATGGGATGCTCGCACCCTGGAATGGTCGACCTCCTCGCCACCGCCGTTCTACAACTTCGCGGTTACTCCGCATGCTGATCGCATCGACGAGTTCCACGAGCAGAAGCGTGACGGCCTCAAGCCGGCGCCAACCAAGTACGCGCCGATTCACATGCCGAAGAACACCGGTGTTGGCCTGATCATGTCCGTTGGCGCTCTGGCCTTCGGTTTCGCCCTGGTCTGGCACATCTGGTGGCTGGCTGCGGTGAGCTTCGTCGGTACGTTCGTGGTTCTGATCCGTAACAGCTACAACACGGATGTCGACTACTACGTGCAGCCCGACGAGATCGAGCGCATCGAAAAGGCACACATTCAAGCAAAGGCTAATCAGGCGTAAACCATGTCCAGTGAAGTTTTGAGCAACCACGCCGCTCATGACGATGATCATGAGCACGAGCATCACCACGACGCGGGTGAAATGAAGGTCTTCGGGTTCTGGATTTACCTGATGACCGACTGCATCCTGTTCGCGAGTATCTTCGCAGGCTACGCGGTGCTCAGCACCGCGTACGCCGGCGGTCCTACTCCGAAGGATCTGATCGACCTGAAGCTGGTTCTGGTCGAGACGTTCGCCCTGCTGTTCTCCAGTATCACCTACGGCATGGCCATGCTGGCCATGTACCGCGGCGACAAGGGCAAAGTGCTGTCCTGGCTTGCCGCCACCTTCCTGTTCGGCCTGGTGTTCATCTCGATCGAGCTGTACGAGTTCCACCACCTGATCCACGAAGGTGCCGCACCGCAGGTCAGCGCCTACTGGTCCGCGTTCTTCACCCTGGTCGGCACCCACGGTCTGCACGTCAGTGCCGGCCTGGTGTGGATGGCCGTGATGATGCACCAGGTCGCCAGCCGTGGCCTGACTCCGGCCACCCAGACTCGCCTGAGTTGTCTGAGCCTGTTCTGGCACTTCCTCGACGTGGTCTGGATCTGCGTGTTTACCGTTGTTTACCTGATGGGGGCTCTGTAATGGCTCATGATCACCACTCTGTTGCTGGCGCGAGCCACGGCAGCACCAAGGATTACGTCGTCGGCTTCGTGCTGTCGGTGATCCTCACCGTGATCCCGTTCGCGATCGTGATGAACCCCGTCATGTCGAAAGCGGCCACGCTGTTCACCATCGTCGCGTTCGCGGTCGTGCAGATCTACGTGCACCTGGTGTACTTCCTGCACATGAACACTTCGTCCGAGCAGCGTTGGAACACGGTTGCCTTCGTGTTCACCATCCTGATCACCATCATTGTCGTAGCGCTCTCTATCTGGATCATCTGGAGCATGCACTACTACATGATGGCCAACTAAAAGAGAGCAGCCTGATGTTCAAGCAATACCTGCTCCTGACCAAGCCGGGCATCGTCTTCGGGAACATGATTTCCGTGGCCGGTGGCTTCTTCCTGGCTTCGAAGGGGGATATCGACCTGATGCTGTTCCTGGCAACAGCACTCGGCGTCGCTCTGGTGATTGCTTCCGGTTGCGTGTTCAACAACTACATCGATAGGGACATCGATGAAAAGATGGAGCGGACCAAGAACAGGGTGCTGGTAAAAGGCCTGGTTCCGCCGACTCATGCCATCGTTTACGCCTGCGTCCTCGGGATCGCAGGCGTTGCCTTGCTCTATAAAGCCACGAATCTGCTTGCAGTCGCCTTGGTCCTGATGGGCTTCGTCGTCTACGTCGGGCTGTACAGCCTGTATCTCAAGCGTAATTCGGTTTATGGAACCCTGGTTGGCAGTCTGTCGGGCGCCGCTCCGCCTGTTGTGGGCTATTGCGCTGTAAGCAACGAGTTCGACATGGGGGCAGCGATTCTGCTGCTGATCTTCAGCCTCTGGCAGATGCCCCACTCGTACGCTATCGCCATCTTTCGTTTCAATGACTACCAGGCCGCCAACATTCCGGTGTTGCCGGTGATCAAGGGCGTTCCCGCTGCCAAGCGCAGCATCGTCCTGTACATCGCCGCGTTCCTGGTCGCCACCCTGATGCTCACCATCAGTGGTTACGCGGGCTACAGCTACTTCGTGGTAGCGGCAGTCAGCGGCGCCTACTGGTTGTGGATGGGGGTGTCGGGTTACAAGGCCGTCGATGACAAGGTCTGGGCACGCAAGCTGTTCGTGTTCTCCATCGTCACCATCACCGCCCTGAGCGTGATGATGTCGGTGGACTTCCAGGCCACGCCGAGCCAGATGCTGATGACCTCGGTCAATCACATCTGCGGCGTCGACAACGTCAGTGGCTTCTGTGCGGCATTTGCCTCGCGCTGAGTCTTGACGAGCGAATCGAGCGGGCCCCGTCATCAGCGATGACGGGGCCCGTTTTCGTTGTGGGGGCTGTTAGGCTTTCAGCGATTTGGAGATATGACCGTGAACGAACAAGACGCCTTTATCACCGGCCTCAGGGATCGCCTGCCCGAGGATCTCAAGGATTCCTTCACCGCCGAGCAGCTCGCCGCGCTGAAGGTGGCCTTCGGCGCACGGCAGTGGGGGCGCCACCCGGTGGATTTGCGCGGCACCCTCAAGCTGTGGCACTGGCGCTACTATTTCGTGTTCCTGGCCGGGCGCAACAAACGTGATCTCAGCCGCGCCCAGCAGGAATTGTCGCTGACCGCCAAGGCGCTGGGCGTCAGCCTGTTCCTGATGATTTGCCTGGCGATCGGCCTGCTGTTCCTCTACCTGATCAAGTCGGCGCTGGGCATCAACCTGTTTTCCGGCTTCTCCCTGGGGCTGTGGGACTGGTTCAACCGCGTTTGAACAGCAGGACCTTGAGCCCGCCCTCGGGGCTCACGTCGGGAAACTCCGGCGGATTGTCCAGGCGTCGTTCGAAGCGCAGCTCGGGAGCTTCACTGGCCATGCCGGCGATCAGGAAGTCGCTGCCGACATCCGGGTCGTTGACGCAGGCCAGCACGCAGCCTGCAGGCGCAAGCAGCTCGGGGAGTCTGCGCAGGATCTTGCCGTAGTCGCGAGTCAGCGCGAAGCTGCCTTTCTGGAAGGAGGGCGGGTCGATGATGATCAGGTCGTACGGGCCATGACGCTTGACCTTGCCCCAGGACTTGAACAGCTCGTGGCCAAGGAAACTCACCCGGCTCAGGTCGTGCTCGTTGAGGCGGTGGTTGTCGCGGCCGCGGCTCAGCGCGGCCTTGGCCATGTCCAGGTTGACCACATGCTCGGCACCGCCGGCCAGTGCGGCGACCGAGAAGCCACAGGTGTAGGCGAACAGGTTGAGCACCCGCTGGCCGCCGACATGCTCGCGCACCCAGCGCCGCCCCAGGCGCATGTCGAGAAACAGGCCGGTGTTCTGCTTGCGGCCCAGGTCGAGCAGAAAGCGCAGGCCGTCTTCCTCAATGACCCACTCCTCGGGCAGCTCGCCGACCAGGCAGTGCATCGGGCTGTCGGGCAGGTAGCGCTGCTGCAGCAGCAGGCTGTGGGCGCCGCTGGCTCGCCATTGATCCGACTCGCTCAGTTGCTGCAGCATGACCTGCAGGGCTTGCAACTGATCGGCCTGGGGTTCGCGAAACAGGCATACCAGCACGATGCCCTGCAGCCAGTCGACCGCGATGTGTTCGAGCCCCTCCCAGCAACGCCCACGGCCATGGAACAGGCGACGCGTTTCGGCCGGCCTGGCGTTCAGCGCATCGTTCAGGTGTCGGTGTAGCAGGGCAAGATGGGCGGCATTCATGGGGAGGGCGTGATCGGTCGGCGGGGCGCGGCAGTTTAAACCAGCTCATCGGGGGGAGGGTGGCCGGGCGGCGCATAAAAAAGCCCGTCACGAGGACGGGCCAACTGTGCCACTGGAGTCAGCGATGGGATGGGCGTGTTACAGGATCGACAACGGGTAGTTGAAGATCAGGCGGTTTTCACTGGCGTCCTGGCCGACGTCGCGGCGGACGCTGGAGTTGCGCCAGCGGATGCTCAGGTTCTTGAAGGTGCCGTCCTGCACGGTATAGGCCAGCTCGGATTCGCGTGCCCATTCCTCGGCTTCGCCGCCACCGGCCACACGAATGTTCGAGCCGCTCATGTAGCGGTTCATCAACACCAGGCCGGGGACGCCCAGGCCAGCGAAGTTGTAGTCGTGGCGTACCTGCCAGGAACGTTCTTCAGGGCTGTCGAAGCTGGTGGTGAAACCGTCGTTGACCAGGGTGCCGCCGCTGGCGCCGTCGACGCGCATGAACTTGGTGTCGCCGCCCATGCGCTGGTAGCCCACCAGGAAGGTGTTGTTGCCACGCTTGGCGGACAGGGCGCCCTGGTAGACCTTGTTGTCCAGGTCGCCGGCCTTGGCCGAGCCTTCATCCTTGCCGGTGACGTAGCCGAGGTTGGCGCCCAGTACCCAGTCGCCGACCGGCTGGCTGTGGGTCAGTTGCAGGTAGCTCTGCTGGTAGATGTCTTCCAGGCGGGCGTGCCACAGGCCGACTAGGGTGTTGTTGCCGTTGAACTTGAACTCGCCACCGCCGAAGTTGAAATCGCCACCGGAAATGCCGCTGTAGGACATGTCTTCACGGCTGGCGTCGTTGCGCTGGCTGTTCTTCCAGAACTGACCGCCGAACAGGGTCAGGCCGTCGATTTCCGCAGAGGTGATCTGCGCGCCCTGGAAGGTCTGGGGCAGCGAACGGCCGTCGTCGGCACGCAGGATCGGCAGCACGGCGAACCACTCGCCGACCTTCAGTTCGGTCTTCGAGATCTTGGCCTTGGCGGCCACGGCGGTACGCCCGAAGTCGTCGGGAATGTTGCGATTGGCCGCCGGGCCGTGCTCTGGCAGCAGGCCGCTGTTGCTGGTGTTGGCATTGCCATCCAGCTTGACCGAGTACAGGCCCAGCACGTCGATGCCGAAGCCTACGGTGCCTGCGGTGTAGCCGGAGCGCGCATCGAGAATGAAGCTCTGGGTCCAGCCCTCTGCCTGGCCCTGGCGCTCGCCATTGATGACCGGGTCGGTGCCGTTGAGGTAGTTACGGTTGAAGTAGTAGTTGCGCAGGTTCAGCGACACCTTGGCATCGTCTACGAAGCCTTCGGCATGGGCGGCGAACGGCACGGCCAGGGCCATGGTTCCGGCCCCGATCAGGCCCAGCGAGATGATTTTGCGTGCGGTCATTGTTGTTGTGCTCCCGATTTTTGAACAGCCCGTCCTCTGTCGATCGCTGATCGGCATGCCGTGAGGGCGGTATGGAATGCCCTTTACAGGGCGCAGACCTGCGCGATTACGCAGGACATGCCTCAGGCCCTAGCCATCGGCGAATAAGTGGCGCGCAGGTATCGAGATGAATGCGGCGGATCGGGCGCGGGTGCCCGGAAGACGGTATACGGGTGACGTGAAGACTGGCTTCATGATGGAACCTTTTTTGTTTTTATAAGGCTTTGTTGTCATACAACACTTGCGGCGATTATCGACAGCTCACAATCGGCTTGTCAACGCAAGCCGATGAAAAGATCAACTGAAGTTTCTAGGACGCCCTGTCGATACTTGCAGCCTATGGCCAATGCCTTGCAAATAGAGGCCTTCAGCTTATCGCTTCACGCTTGAGAGGGTTTCTGGAGGGTATCGCGGGCAGGGAATCGATGGGCTCTCGCCACTGGATGAATGTTGTGCGATAACGGATGACAACTCAAAAACAAGAGAAGCCCCATGCCACATTGCCTGATCGAAGGTTCCCGCTCCCTGCTGCAAACCGTGGACGGTAGCCAATTGGTGACGAGGGTACACGCGGCCGCCATGGGCAGCGGATTGTTCAAGGAAGGCGAGGTGAAGGTGCGGCTAAGCCTCTACGAGCACTTCACGGTCGGTGGCAGCGAGGAAGATTTCGTTCATGTGATCTTCTACCTGCTGGCCGGTCGCAGCGACGAGCAGAAGAAGGCGCTGTCCATGGCCATCGTGCGTGCGCTGCTGGAGCGCCTGCCGGCGGTTCAGAGTCTTTCGGTGGACGTGCGTGATATACGCCGCGAGGCATTCAGCAACCGGCGCAGTTGCCTGGACGCCGGCTGAGAACGAGGGGCGATTGGGATGCCGCCCCAAAGGCTTAACCGCGGTAGTAGCGCTGCGCCACGAAGGGCGCCTTGGCGACCTTCATGGCCACGCGCTTGCCGCGCACCAGGGCCCACACTTCGCTATCCACGGCCGTATGGCTGCTCTGCACGTAGCCCATGGCCAGCGGCGCGCCCAGGCTGGGGCCGAAGCCGCCACTGCAGACCTGGCCGATGACTTCGCCCTCGGCGTTGACCAGCTCGGCACCTTCGCGCACCGGCGTGCGCTCCTGGGGCAGCAAACCAACACGTTTGCGGGCGACGCCATCGCGTTGCTGGGCGAAGATCCGCTCGGCGCCCGGAAAGCCGCCCTGGCGGGCACCGTCGGCGCGGCGTGCCTTGGAGATGGCCCACAGCAGGCTGGCTTCGATGGGCGTGGTAGCGGTGCTCATGTCATGGCCGTACAGGCACAGGCCGGCCTCCAGGCGTAGGGAATCGCGGGCGCCCAGGCCGATGGGCTGCACTTCCGGCTCGGCCAGCAGGCTGCGCGCCAGCGCTTCGGCCTGGCTGGCGGGTACCGAGATCTCGAAGCCGTCCTCGCCCGTATAGCCGGAGCGGCTCACGTAGCAGTCGACGCCGAGCAGGCGCACGGCGCGAAACTGCATGAAGGTCATCTTGGCGACTTCCGGCGCCAGGCGAGTCAGCACCTCGACCGCCCTGGGGCCCTGCAGGGCGAGCAGGGCACGCTCGAAGCGCGATTCGATCTGGCACTGATTGGCGATGCGTTGCTGCAGGTGCATCAGGTCCTGATGCTTGCAGGCGGCGTTGACCACCAGGAACAGCGTGTCATCGCCCAGGTTGGCGACCATCAGGTCATCGAGAATGCCGCCATTCTCATCGGTGAACATGGCATAGCGCTGCATACCCACCGGCAGGTCGACGATATCCACCGGCACCAGGCTTTCCAGCGCCGTGGCGGCGCCGGCGCCACGCAGGACGATCTGGCCCATGTGAGAGACATCGAACAGGCCCGCGGCTTCACGGGTATGCAGGTGTTCCTTCATCACGCCGAGCGGGTACTGCACCGGCATTTCGTAGCCGGCGAACGGCACCATGCGTGCACCGAGTTCCAGGTGCAGGGCATGAAGGGGCGTTTTCGCCAGTATTTCAGAGCTCATTGCGCTCTCCTGTATAGGTCGTGAGCGGCCCGCAACAGCGTGCGGGCTATAGAGGGAGGGGCTGCCGACGCGTTCGGCAGCCCAGGCGCGATCAGGCGTCCTGGTAGGCCTCGATGGGCGGGCAGGCGCAGACCAGGTTGCGGTCGCCGAACACGTTGTCGACGCGGCCCACGGGCGGCCAGTACTTGCCGTCGATCAGGCTGCGGGTCGGGTAGACCGCCTGTTCGCGGCTGTACGGGTGCGTCCATTCACCGACCAGTTCGGCGGCGGTGTGCGGGGCGTTCTTCAACGGGTTGTCGTCGGAGTGCAGCTGGCCGCGCTCGACCGCGCGAATTTCCTCGCGGATGGCGATCATGGCGTCGCAGAAGCGATCCAGCTCCTGCTTGGATTCGCTCTCGGTGGGCTCGATCATCAGGGTGCCGGCCACCGGGAAGGACATGGTCGGGGCGTGGAAGCCGAAGTCGATCAGGCGCTTGGCCACGTCGTCGACGCTGATGCCGCTGCTGTCCTTGAGTGGGCGCAGGTCGAGGATGCACTCGTGGGCCACCAGGCCGCCTTCACCGCTGTACAGCACCGGGTAGTGCTCTTCCAGGCGACGGGCGATGTAGTTGGCGTTGAGGATCGCCATCTGCGAGGCCAGGCGCAGGCCGGTGCCGCCCATCATGCGGATGTACATCCAGGTGATCGGCAGGATGCTGGCGCTGCCGAACGGTGCGGCGCTGACCGCACCCTCCTTGCGCGCCATATGCCCGTGGCCGGGCAGGAAGGGCGCCAGGTGGGCCTTCACACCGATCGGGCCGACGCCTGGGCCGCCACCGCCGTGGGGGATGCAGAAGGTCTTGTGCAGGTTCAGGTGCGATACGTCGCCGCCGAACTTGCCGGGGGCGCAGAGGCCGACCATGGCGTTCATGTTGGCGCCGTCGATGTACACCTGGCCGCCGTTGTCGTGAACGATGGCGCAGATTTCGCGGATGCCTTCCTCGAACACGCCATGGGTGGACGGGTAAGTGATCATGATCGCCGCCAGCTGGTCACGATGCTGCTCGGCCTTGGCGCGCAGGTCGTCGATGTCGACGTTGCCGCGGGCGTCGCAGGCGGTCACCACCACGCGCATGCCGGCCATATGGGCGGTGGCCGGGTTGGTGCCGTGGGCCGACTGCGGGATCAGGCAGATATCGCGCTTGTCGTCGCCGCGGCTGTGATGATAGGCGCGGATCGCCAGCAGGCCGGCGTATTCGCCCTGGGAGCCGGCGTTGGGCTGCAGCGACACGGCGTCGTAGCCGGTGGCGGCGCAGAGCATGGCTTCCAGCTCGTCGGTCAGTTCCTGGTAGCCGGCGCTCTGTTCGGCAGGGGCGAAGGGGTGCAGGTTGCCGAACTCGGCCCAGGTGACCGGAATCATCTCGCTGGCGGCATTCAGTTTCATGGTGCAGGAGCCCAGCGGGATCATGCTGCGATCCAGGGCCAGATCCTTGTCGGCGAGCTTGCGCAGGTAGCGCATCAGCTCGGTTTCCGAGTGGTAGCGGTTGAACACCGGGTGCTCGAGGATCGCCGACTGGCGTAGCTGTGCGGCAGGCAGGCTGCTGCCGGCCCCGGCGGCCAGTGCGGTGAAGTCCGGCACCGGCTTGCCGTTTGCGAATAGCGACCAGAGTTGCTCGATATCCGCCTGGGTGGTGGTTTCGTCGAACGACAGGCCGAGGCGCTCGGCATCCACTTCACGCAGGTTGATGCCGGCGGCGCGGGCGTTGGCATGCAGCGCCGCGGTCTGGGCACCGGTGCGCAGGGTAACGGTGTCGAAGAATGCCTGTTGCTCGACCGCCAGGCCAAGGCTCTGCACGCCGCGGGCGAAGATCAGGGTCAGTTGATGGACGCGCTGAGCGATCCGGCTCAGCCCCTGGGGGCCGTGGTAGACGGCGTACATGGCGGCGATGTTGGCCAGCAGCACCTGGGCGGTGCAGATGTTGCTGGTGGCCTTCTCGCGGCGGATGTGCTGCTCGCGGGTCTGCATGGCCAGGCGCAGGGCCGGGTTGCCGAAGCGATCCACCGACATGCCGACCAGGCGGCCTGGCATGTCGCGCTTGAAGGCGTCACGGGTGGCGAAGTAGGCCGCGTGTGGACCACCGAAACCCAGTGGCACGCCAAACCGCTGGGCGCTGCCCAGGGCCACGTCGGCACCGAACTCGCCGGGTGCCTGCAGCAGGGTCAGGGCCAGCAGGTCGGCCGCGACGGCGACCAGGGCGTTGGCGGCATGGAAACGCTCGACCACCTCGCGGTAGTCGAAGATGTCGCCATTGCTCGCCGGGTACTGCAGCAGGGCGCCGAAGAAGGCGCTGGCATCGTCGATCGCCGCTTCGTCACCCACCACCACTTCGATGCCCAGGGGCTCGGCGCGGGTGCGCAGCACGTCGAGGGTCTGCGGGTGGCAATGCTGGGAGGCGAAGAAGGCGTTGGCGGCCTTGTTCTTCGACAGGCGCTTGCAGAAGGTCATGGCTTCGGCGGCGGCGGTGCCTTCGTCGAGCAGCGAGGCGTTGGCGATCGGCAGGCCGGTGAGATCGCTGATCAGCGTCTGGAAATTGAGCAGCGACTCCAGGCGACCCTGGGAGATCTCCGGCTGGTAGGGCGTGTAGGCGGTGTACCAGGCCGGGTTTTCCAGCAGGTTGCGCAGGATCGGCGACGGCGTGTGGGTGCCGTAGTAACCCTGGCCGATGTAGTTGCGAAACAGCTTGTTCTTGGTGGCGATGGCCTTGATGGCGGCCAGGGCCTCGGCTTCGCTCTGGCCGTCGCCGGCCGGCAGCACGCTGGTGCCCTTGATGCTACCCGGGATGACGCTGGCGGTCAGCGCGTCGAGGTCGCTGAAGCCCAGGGTTTCCAGCATGGCGGCGGTGTCTTGCTCGCGCGGGCCGATATGGCGGACGATGAATTCGTTGCGGGTGGTCAGGTCAGTCATGGCGTTCTCTCAAGCATCGGCTTTGGCGTTGAGCAGGCGCTCGTAGGCGTCCTGATCGAGCAGGCCGGCCAGGGCGCCGGCATCGGCTGGGCGGAAGCGGAAGAACCAGCCCTGGCCCAGGGGCTCGGCATTGACCAGCTCGGGGCTGGCTTCGAGGTCCGGGTTCACTTCGACCACCTCACCGTCGAGTGGCATGCCGATGTTGCTGGCGGCTTTCACGGATTCCAGCACCGCCACCTCGTCGCCGGCGGCGTAGGCCTGCAGCTCGGGCAACTGCACGAACACCACGTCGCCCAGCGCGTCTTGAGCGTAGGCGGTGATCCCTACGGTGACCAGGCCATCGGCCTCCTGACGCAGCCATTCGTGTTCGACGGTGAAACGCAATTCGCTCATGGGGGCTCCCTTGTTGATCTTTGCCCATCTGAGTGGGCGCGGTTTATGGGAAACGAATAAGCAAGGTCGATGCCATATAGAATAATCATTAAAAATCAATGAGTTAGATATTTTAAAGATTGATGTTTGGCAGCGATGTATCGGTTTCGATACAGATGGCGCCTGCCAAGGCGGAAAGCCTTGCGGAGCCCACGGATGTCGCCCATGGTTATCTGTGTGTCGTATTGGATACGCTGTATTGAAACCAGTACGCAGGCATGGGGCTGGTTGGCGCCCGCCCAGGGAGTATCAATGGAGCGCGGGCTGCCCACTGGACTGGCGCAGCCGATCACCGAGTTTCAGGCGCAGAGTCGGGTCTTCGCACAAGAGTAGGGCGCGCTGTACGTCGAAGCGCTCGGCATGGGAGCAATCCAGGTGGTGATACAGATCGGCCCTGGCCAGGTGGTCGTTGACGTTGGGGGGCGCCAACTGCAGCACCCGTTCGGCGTCCTTCAGGGCACTGAGGTAATCCTCGGCCTGGGCGTGCAGATGGCGCAGGTTGCGCGACAGGCGCACGATCATGCTGAGCGCATCGCAGCCCAGCATGTGCTCGGCGCTCAGCTGGGCATGGGGGCCGAGGTAGCGCAGCAGCAATTCCCGGCAATCCCGAGTGTACAGACGTCGCCCGCCACAGGGGTCGAGCAGGTGATCGGCGCCGGGCACGCGCAACAGAAAGTAGCCGGGAAAGCTCACGCCCTGCAACGGTATCTGCAGCCGCCGCGCCAGCTCCAGGGCGATCAGCGCGATGCTCAGCGGCTGGCCGCGACGCCGTTGCAGCACCTTGTGCAGCAGCGCGGCCTGGGGGCGTACCGGGCTGTCGTCATCCTCATAAAAATGCAGGTCGCTGAGGCGTCGCAACAGGGGTTGCGCCAATTCCTGGGGCGGGAAGTTGGGCAGGCCGGCGCCGACTTGCTGCTTGAGATTCTCCAGCTCGCCCATGAGCTGTCGGGGCTGCACTGCCGGATCGTGCTCGGCGGCGATCCAGAGTGCGGCTTCGAACAGCGCCGGCTGTTCGGCATTCAGACAGGCAAGGCAGTGATCGCGCGCGCTCATGGTCACCTCCCGGGGGATGAGCCTGTTTTAGCTGCGCGCGCGCCGGCCGTCCAGCCCGCAAAAGCGAAGAGATGTTAACCGGGGTGCCGGGTGCTCACTCCGCGTCCGGCTGGCTGCCCAGTTCGCCGAGGGCATCGGGCTGGTTCTTGAACGCTTTGGCGAACACATCGCGATTTCTGGCCATGTAGATACCCAGCTCCTCGCCCTGGTCCTCGCTGAGCGACGGCACGGCCTTCTGCAGCACCTCGCTGAGCAGCTCGGCCAGCTCCAGCATCCTGTCATGACGATCTGCTTCGGCCTTATCCATAAACAAGCGCTCCGGGTCGCGACTGCTGCGGTACACCACTTCGACGGCCATTCATCACCTCTACGCCTTCGCTGATAATTAATAATACTGTTCATGCATACAGTGGCGGCAAGCATAATCAACTGGCCTGCGTTTGAACAGCGTAAACCGAGCTGGCGATCATCCGCGACATCCTGCCACGGGCCTGGGCGCTGATTGCATGTGCCTTTGCCGTGCCGCTGCGCATCTGTGTGCCATCGCAGCCGGTTCGCTGGTCTTGTTCCTGCATGGCAATGTCATGCGGGCGCGTCATGATCAGGGCGCCAGGCAGCATCATTTGGAAAGGGGAATGCCATGAAGTGGGTGGACAATAGCCGCAAGCGGATGCACGAAGGCGCGAATTCGATCGGTAATCTGTTCGTCGAAGGCTTTCATTACCTGGGGCTGTTCGCCATCGGTGCGGCGACCGCCTGGGCGTCGGTCGCCGCGTTCATCGGCATGGTGGACAAGGGCAGTGCCAGCGTGGACGACATCCTGCTGCTGTTCATCTACCTGGAGCTGGGGGCGATGGTCGGCATCTACTTCAAGACCAACCATTTGCCGATCCGCTTTTTGCTGTACATCGCCATCACCGCGCTGACCCGCTACCTGATCGGCGACGTGTCCCATCACAAGGCGCCGGACATCGGCCTGTTGTACCTGTGCGGCGGCATCTTCTTCCTGGCGCTGTCGGTACTGGCGGTGCGTTTCGCGTCGTACAGGTTCCCGTCCAGCAAGGCCATCGACTCCACCGGCGAAGTGGTGGGCGACAACTACAGCGAGCGCTGACGGCGTCTGGGGCCTGTTAACAGGCCCTAGTCGGCCAGGGGGGCGAACAGCGCCTGCAGGTCGTCCTCGCTGAGCTGCCAGGTGCTCTGGCTGCCGCCTTCCTCGAGCAGGCCGTGGGCCAGGTTGGCCTTGGCCTGCTGCAACTGCTGGATCTTTTCTTCCACGCTGCCGCGGGCGATCAGCTTGTAGACGAATACCGGCTTGTCCTGGCCGATGCGGTAGGCGCGGTCGCTGGCCTGGGCCTCGGCCGCCGGGTTCCACCAGGGGTCGAAGTGGATCACGGTGTCGGCAGCGGTCAGGTTCAGGCCAGCGCCGCCGGCCTTGAGGCTGATCAGGAAGACCGGGAATTGACCGGCCTGGAACTGCTCCACGGGGGTGCGCCGGTCACGGGTGCTGCCGGTCAGTTTGGCGTAGCCGATGCGGCGCGCCTGCAGCTCGCCTTCGATCAGTGCCAGCATCGAGGTGAACTGGGAGAACAACAGCACGCGCCGGCCTTCGCCGATCAGCGCTTCGAGCATGTCCAGCAGGCTACTGAGCTTGCCGGAGTCGTGGCTGGTGAGCTCGGCCGGCGCCTCGTCGAGCAGGCGCAGGTCGCAGCACACCTGACGCAGGCGCAGCAACGCCTCGAGGATGACGATCTGGCTGCGCGCCAGGCCCTGGCGGGTGATTTCCTCGCGCACCTTGTGGTCCATGGCCAGGCGCAGGATTTCGTAGCGGTCGCGCTGGGCGGGTGTCAGTTCCACCCACTGGGTGATTTCGGTCTTGGGCGGCAATTCGCGGGCTACCTGTTCCTTCTTGCGGCGCAGCACGAAGGGCTTGATCCGCCCACGCAGGTGCGCCAGGCGCTGCTCGCTGCCGTGCTTTTCGATGGGCGTGCGGTAGTCGCGGGTGAAGCGCTTGGCGTCGCCGAGCCAGCCCGGCATCAGGAAGTTGAACAGCGACCACAGCTCGCCCAGGTTGTTTTCCAGGGGCGTGCCGCTCAGGCACAGGCGCTGGCGGGCGTTGATCTGGCCGGCGGCCAGGGCCGCCTTGCTGCGCGGATTCTTGATGCTCTGCGCCTCGTCGAGAATCAGCAGGTGGAAGCGCTGCGCGGTCAGCGCCTTGAGGTCGCGTGGCAGCAGGGCATAGGTGGTGAGCACGATATCGTGCTCGGCGATCAGCTTGAACCCGCTGCGCCGCTTGCTGCCATGCAGGGCCAGCACCTTGAGGGTCGGCGCGAAACGTGCGGCCTCGTCCTGCCAGTTGGGAATCAGGCTGGTGGGCATGACGATCAGCGCCGGCTGCTGGAGGCGACCGTTCTGCTTCTCCAGCAGGATGTGCGCCAGGGTCTGCAGGGTCTTGCCAAGGCCCATGTCGTCGGCCAGCACACCGCCGACTTCCAGTTCGCCCAGCGCCTGCATCCAGCCCAGCCCCTGGAGCTGGTAAGGGCGCAGCTGTGCGGCCAGCTCGTCGGGGGCGCTCACCGCTTGTTGCGTGGTGTGCTGCAGGCGTCGGGCGAACTCGCGCAGCTCGATGCCGCCCTGCCAGTTCAGCGCCGGCCCCTGCTGCAGGGTGTTGAGGCGGGCGGCATCGGCGCGTGCCAGGCGTACCCGGGTGCCGATTTCTTCGGCCTCGCCGATGAACAATTCGCCGAGCGCCGCCAGCAGTGGCTTGAGCCGCGCATAGGGCAGGGCCACGCGGCGCTGGCTATGGGGCAGGCTGACCAGCAGCAGCTCCTCGTCCTGGCGCTGGGCCAGGGCGTCGCCGGAGAGCAGCCAGGGCGAGCGGCGGATGGCCTGCAGCAATACCGGCAGCAGGCTGATGCGCTGGCCCTCGACCTCGATGCCCAGCTCCAGGTCGAACCAGCCCTGCTCGGGCACCTCGTCGACATCGGCGTACCAGTCGTCGATCTCGGCCAGGTTGTACTGGAAGTCGGGCTGGATCTCGACCCGCCAGCCTTCGGCGCGCAGCGCCGGCACCTGCTGCTGCATGAAACTCAACCAGGCGGCATCGCCCTGCAGTTCGAAATGCTCGCCCGGGTGCTGGGCCAGGGCTTCGCTCTGCCGCAGGGCGATGCGCAGGCCGCCGTCTTCCAGGCGACGGCGCAGCTCGGCCTCACGCGGGGCGTTGCGGGTGATGCGCAACTGACGATTGGACCCCAGACGCACCAGCAGGTCCTTGGCCGTTTTACCCACCGCGGTATGGCCCTGGTAGTCGAAGGCCAGGGCGGCGCGGTGCTGGGTCTGTTCCAGCATGCGGCCCTTGCGCGCATCGAAATGCACGCGCACGTGGCTGCCCAGGGTCAGGATCGGTTGTGGCTGCAGGTCGTCCAGCACGGTTTCGTCCACCGGCTTTTCGGTGACGATCAGGGTGCCGAGATCATCGCCGGCGCGCTGCCGCGCCTCCAGGGTGAGTAGCGCGGCCGCCACGTGCTTGCAGTTGAACCCCACCGGGCAGCTGCAATGGCCGGTGACGCCCCAGCCCTTGCCGTAGGCGTGCAGGGTGATGCGCTGCTGGTAGGGGCGCTCGCCGCTGCCCAGGCAACTGGCGAGCAGGCTGTGGTCCTTGAGGCTGAGCAGGCGGCTCAGGCCGCGCGTGGCGTAGTCCTGGCCGCGGCGCAGCGCGCCTTCATCGAAGTCGCCGCGCCAGTCGGCCTGCTGCAGGTGCAGGATGTCAGGCATTGGGCGGGCTCTCTGGCGTCAGGGCGAGGTTTGGCATGGCAGTGGAAAAACGATGGCAAGCCGCCGATGGTCTCACAGCTCGCCCGGGAATGCAGCACTGCGGCTCAGGTGCGCTCGGCTGGCGCTTCGGTCTTGATGGCGCCGCGAATGTTCATCGCGCCCAGGCACAGTTGCAGCACGATCAGCGCATAGGCGTGGCTGTATAGACCCCAGACGATCCACAGCAGGTTGCTGGCCATGAACACCCAGAAGCCCAGGTTACGGCGGCGACGCTGCTTGGAGGCGACCAGCCAGGCGGCGATGACGGTGATCAGCATGGCTGGCCATTGCAGCCAGTCGAGGTATTCCATAAGGCATCCAGAAACGACAGGTGACCTATTAGCGACCGACGCAGTGCCGCCTGCGTTCGATCTTTCAAACCGGGGCGTTCTCTCGCTGCGCCTTGTCGGCATACATCTCGGCGTCGGCCATGCGCAGCAGGTCGCTGGCGCTGGTGCCGTCCTGCGGCGCGATGGCGATACCGATGCTGATGCCCACCTGCAAACTCTGCCCGTTGAAGACGATAGGGTCACCCAGCTCGTCCTCGATGCGTTGCCCGAGGCGAATGGCCGCGGCCCTGTCGAGACCCGGCAGCAGCACGGCGAATTCGTCACCGCCCAGGCGCGCCGGCATGTCGATGCTGCGCAGCAGGCCACGCAGGCGGCTGGCACTGACCCGGAGCACCTCGTCGCCTGCAGCGTGACCGTAGCGATCGTTGATCTGCTTGAAGTGGTCCAGGTCGATCATCATCAGCGCGCAGGATGCCGAGCGGCCATTGGCCAGGGCGCTGGCGACGCTGTGATCGAACACCCGGCGGTTCGGCAGCTCGGTCAGCGGGTCCTGGTGCGCCAGGGTGTTGAGGGGGCGCAGCAGGTGCCGGCCGATCAGGACCACCACCAGTGCCGATAGCGCCAGGCTGGCCAACAGCAGATAGCGCTGGAAACCCTCGATACGCTCGTAGGCGGCCATGTTCTGGCTCAGCGACTTGCCGGCGATCAGCAACACTTCGCTGGCCTGTTGGGCAGTGAAGTTGTCTAGCGTCACCGAGCGCATCAGGTATTCGTCACGCTCATCCTGCAGCGTCCACTCGGCGCCGTCGACCAGCGCCGCCGGGTTGCCCAGCAAGCGCTCGAAGCTGCTGTTCAGGGTATTGCCGTGCAGCTGCCAGGCGCCGTTCTGCCCCCGGGACAGAAACACGAAGTCGGTATCGGTGACCTTTTTGAGGGCTTGCGCCAGTTCATCGTCGATGGCGAAGCCCAGGGTCAGCTCGGCCTGGGGTGTGGGCATCCTCACCACACTGTGGATGAGCTGGTAGAGCACGCCGCTCTGGCTGCGCAGCAGGCTGACCGGTTGCGCGTCGGGGCTCGCGGACTGGGCAGCCGCTTTGAGCAGTGGCGCGATATCGGCCTGTGGCAGCTCCCTGGGCACGCTGGCGATCAACTGGCGGTCGAGGGTGTTGAGCAGGGCGATGTCGGCCTTCAGCCGCTCGCCGTGGTTGCCCAGCATGGACTCGATGGTGGAGCGCTCGCCCGTGGCGATGGCCTCCTTGAGGCCGTAATCGGCGGCCAGTACCGCGGCGCCCTGGGCCAATTGCCGCTGGCGCAACTCCAGCAGCTCGTCGACCACCTGGGTGGTGGTCTGCAGGCTGCTGCTGATGGTTTCCGCGACGATGCTGCGGTTGGTACGGGTGCTGAACAGGTAGATGACCACCTGCACGGTCAGCAGCGCGACGAGCAGCACCACGATGATGCGTCGCTCCTGGGTCTTGATGTGCCGGCTGCTTCTCATCGAGGTTCCAAACGGTTTGCTGTTATCGAGTGTAGAGCAGCGTTTGGCCGGCAAGTGCCGCCTGATCAGGGCGTGCGCTTGAAGATACGTTCCGAGAACAGCAGTTGCGCAAGCAATGGGTAAGCGAGGTAATGCAGGATAAAGATCAGCACGCCCATGGGGCTGGGCTCGTCCTGCAGGGTCATCATGGTCAGCAGCCCCGCGTACAGCAGCGCGAGCAGGCCGCCGTACAACCATACCAGGCGGCGCCGCTCGCCACGGGTGGGCGGGCGCCGCTGCTGCCAGGCGAACAGCAGCGCCATCAGCGCCGCGATGCTGGCGGCGATCACCAGGGTGGCCAGCACGCCGCCGAGTTTGACGAAGCTGCGCAGCAGCACGTTGAGCACTACGGCTGCCACCACGCCGACAAGGGCGTAGCGCAGCATGGCGACGGGCTGATGGGACGGCGGCATGGCAACAGGGCTCGGCGGTGGCGATGAAGCTTGGAGTCTCGCCCGTGCCGCCAGGTTCTACAAGCGGCGATCCAGGCCGAAGCGGCGGCCCAGCACGCGGTCGAGCAAGGTGCCGGGCAACAGCGCGGCAAGCAGCGGCAGGGCGCGGCTGCCATTGCCCAGGCGCAGCACCCGCGGGCGCTTGGCGCTGGCCACGGCGGCGTACACGTTGCGCGCCACGTGGCTGGCCGGCGTCGGGTCGTCCTGGGAGGCGATGGCGCGGGCGCGGATGCCGTCGCGCATCGGCCACCAGGGCGAGTGCTCGCCGATCAACTGCTCGGCCTGGCGGCTGGCATGGGTACCGAAGCTGGATTCGATGGCGCCCGGCTGCACCTCCATCACCCCCACCCCGAATGGTGCGAGCTCCAGCCGCAGGGCGTCGCTGATGGCATGCACCGCGGCCTTGGAGGCGCAGTAGGCGCCTGCGAAGGGGGTCACCAGTACGGCGGAAACGCTGCCGATATTGATCACCAGGCCCTTGTTCTGGCGCAGCAGCGGGAACAATGCGCGGGTCAGGTTGACCAGGGAGAACACGTTGGTCTCGAACTGCTTGCGCAATGCCGTGGCGCCGCCGTCGAGCAGCGGGCCCATGGCGCCATAGCCGGCATTGTTGATCAGCACGTCGAGCCCGCCGTTGCGTGCCTTGAGCGTGCTGGCCAGCTGTTCGACCGCGGCGGCGTCGTTGACGTCCAGTTGCACGGCATGGAAACCGGCTTCGCTGAGGCGCGCCACGTCTTCGCTCTTGCGGGCGCTTGCCCAGACCTCATAGCCCTGCTGGGCGAAGGTATCGGCCAGTGCCCGGCCAATGCCACTGGAGCAGCCGGTGATCAGAACCGTCGGTTGGCTCATGGGGAATCCTGGTGATTGTTGTTGTGTGGATTTCGAGGCTGTACCTAGCGACTGAAGCTGCCCTGCAACTGCTCGGCGCGGAATTCCAGGGTGCTGGCGCGATAGCCGCTACGCAGGGTAGGCAGCGGCAGGCAGGTTTGCCAGTCGGCGCCGGGCAACAGTTCACCGGGACCGCTATAGCGTGGCGCCTCGAACAGGCGCTGCGCCAGGTTGACGCTGTCCCCCGGCCGGTAGGCGGTGATCTGCCAGCGCAGTTCCTGCAGGGCAGCCTCGCTGCCGTTGTGCAGGTGCAGTTCCAGTGGGCGATCTGCCGGGCAGCTTTCCGGGGCGTAGCTCAAGCGCAGCTCGAGGTGGGCCAGGTTGCGGTTCTCGCGACTTTCCTGCCACAGCACCCAGCTCGCCACCAGGCCCAGGCCCGCCAGTGCCGCCAGGGAAATGGGCAGGGCCTTGGCCGGGTAGCGGATCAGCAGAATGAACCAGCTGAGTACCAGAATCGCGCCGAAGATCATGACTGGACCTTGAATGTCGAGTGTCCACCAATCCTACACAAGGCCGATGGGCTCGGCACGCGCCCAGGGGTTGATGGATGTTTCCACTAGGGACTTTTCCGCTTCACGCACGGCCGCGCTGAGATGGATCAAACCCTAGGCTCACTCCGGGGTGTGGTCGCGCAGGAACACCAGCTTGTCGGCGCTCGAGTCCTTTGCCGAGAAGCGGTAGCCCTGGTCGTCGAAATCCTTGAGGTGCTTCGGGTCCGTCACGCGTTCCTTGATCACATGGCGGGCCATCAGGCCGCGGGCCTTCTTGGCGTAGAAGCTGATGATCTTGTACTGGCCGTTCTTCAGGTCCCTGAACTCGGTGTCGATGACCCGCGCCTCGAGCACCTTGCGCTTGACCGCCCCGAAGTACTCGTTGGACGCCAGGTTGAGCAGCACATCGTCGCCCTGGGCTGCCAGCGCCCCGTTCAGCCATGCGCTGATGTGCTCGCCCCAGAACGCGTAGAGGTCCTTGCCGCGGGCATTGGCCAGCTTGGTGCCCATCTCCAGGCGGTAGGGCATCATCAGGTCCAGGGGGCGCAGCAGGCCATACAGGCCGGAGAGCATGCGCAGGTGCTGCTGGGCGAAATCGAAATCGGCTTCAGTGAAGCTTTCCGCGTCCAGGCCGGTGTACACGTCGCCCTTGAAGGCCAGCAGCGCCTGCTTGGCGTTTTCTGTAGTGAACTCGGGTGTCCAGCTGCCGAAGCGCGCGGCGTTGAGGCCGGCGAGCTTGTCGGAGAGGTGCATCAGTTCGGCGATCTGCACGGGCGAGAAGTCGCGCAACTGGGCGACCAGCTCCTGGGCGTGGTCGAGAAATTCTGGCTGGGTGAAGCGCGAGGTCACCGGTGCGCTGTCGTAGTCCAGGGTCTTGGCGGGTGAGATCACCATCAGCATGAGTCGTCTCCTTCGGCGGAGCGGCGATTCTAGCCGATTCGGCAGCGCCAGCGGGCGGCTGGCAAGGGTGCCGGACTCATGACTCTAGTGCCCGACTAGCGCCGCTGCCAAGGTCATTCGTCCAACCGACAAATAAAAATAAAAAAACTGAAAAGATCATTTGCCTGTCACATTTTTTGGAGTATCAACGAACTGTGGTTTGCGGCGAGTCGGGCATGACGATCGGCCCGTGCAGACCACGCCTTGAAAGACCGCCGAACCCTGCAGACAGGTGGCGGCCCTCGGCCCTCGTCCGTTTGCGGCGCTCCTGATCGGGAGTCGGTGGTCCTGTGTGGCGGAGCGCCGTCCTGGCATTCCGTCGCTGGATCCGACAAGAGGTGACGAGTATGGATGACCACGGACGCATCAAGCCCACCGCCCCAACCTTGTACGCCCTCGACACCAATGTCCTGATTCACGATCCCAACGCACTGCTCAATTTCCAGGAACACCACGTCGCCATCCCGATGACGGTGCTGGAGGAACTCGACAAGCTGAAAACCGGCAAGCAGGGCGTCGCCGCCGAATGCCGGCAGGCTATCCGCCTGATCGACAAGATTCTCGATGGCGCCACCCCCGAGGATGTCGAGCATGGCGTGCCGATCCAGCGGGAAAAGAGCGGCCCCTGCGGCTTTCTGTCGATTCTCATGAGCAAGAGCGCGGCGCCGGTCACCTGGCTGCCCGAAGACCTCAACGACAACAAGATCATCAACCAGCTGGTGGAGCTCAAGGCACGTCGCCCGGGGATGTCCGTGGTGCTGGTGACCAAGGACATCAACATGCGCCTGAAGGCGCGTGGCTGCGGGCTGGATTCCGAGGATTACCACACCGACCAGCTGGTCGACGACGTCTCGCTGCTGTCCAAGGGGTACCACAACGTCGACGGCGCCTTCTGGGATCGCGTGGCCAAGGTCGATACCCGTCAGGGCCACGGGCGCACCTGGCACCGCGTCCAGCTCAGCGAAGACCTGCCGGCGGTCAACGTCAACGAATTCATCATCGACGAGCAGGGCTTCGTCGGCTGGGTCAAGGAGGTGGAGGGTAACGAGCTGCTGATTCTCGACCTGCACCAGGAACCGCTGCTGCACCAGGAAGCCTGGGGGCTCAAACCGCGGGACATCCACCAGGCCCTGGCGCTCTATGCGCTGCTCGACCCGGACATCCACCTGGTCAACCTGACCGGCGCCGCCGGCTCGGGCAAGACCATCCTGGCGCTGGCCGCGGCCATCGAGCAGACCATGGTCAGCAAGCGCTACCGGCGCATCATCGCCACCCGCTCGGTGCAGGGGCTGGACCAGGAAATCGGCTTTCTGCCCGGCACCGAAGCGGAGAAGATGGAGCCCTGGCTGGGTGCCATCACCGACAACCTCGAAGCCCTGCACATGGATGACGAAAACACCCACGGCAGCGTCGACTACATCCTGCAGAAGGTGCCCCTGCAGTTCAAATCCCTGAACTACATCCGCGGGCGCAGCTTCCAGCAGAGCCTGATCCTCATCGACGAGTGCCAGAACCTCACCCCGCACCAGATGAAGACCATCATCACCCGTGCCGGCGCCGGCTCCAAGGTGATCTGCCTGGGCAACCTGGCGCAGATCGACACCCCGTATCTGTCGGCGCCCAGCTCGGGCCTGACCTACCTCACCGAGCGCTTCAAGGGCTTCGAGCATGGCGTGCACATCACCCTGCAGGGTGTGCCGCGTTCGATCCTCGCCGAGTACGCCGAAAGCCACATGTAATCCCTCGGCCCGGAGCCGCCTGGCGGCTCCGGGCCTCTATTGCGGCGCCTATGGTTTGCAGGGGGCGGTGCGGGGCCTACAATCGCCAGGTTTTCTATTTGGAGATTGCCCGTGCTGACCCATCTCGACTCCCAGGGGCGCGCCAATATGGTCGACGTCAGCGACAAGGCGCAGACCGTGCGCGAAGCCGTGGCCGAGGCCCGGGTGCGCATGCTGCCCACCACCCTGCAGATGATCGTCGACGGCGAACACCCCAAGGGCGACGTGTTCGCCGTGGCGCGTATCGCCGGCATCCAGGCCGCGAAAAAGACCGCCGATCTGATTCCGCTGTGTCATCCGCTGATGCTCACCAGCGTCAAGGTCGAGCTGCAGGCCGATGGTGAAGACGCGGTGCTGATTCGTGCGCGCTGCAAGCTCACCGGCCAGACCGGCGTGGAGATGGAGGCGCTGACCGCCGCCAGTGTCGCGGCGCTGACCATTTACGACATGTGCAAGGCGGTGGATCGCGGCATGGCCATCGAGCAGGTGCGCCTGCTGGAAAAGCTCGGCGGCAAGAGCGGCCATTTCCTGGCGGGCGAGGGCGAGCGATGATCCGTGTGCAGTACTTCGCTCGCTACCGTGAAGCCCTGGGTCTCGATGCCGAGGAGCTGCCGGGCAGTTTCGCCACCCTCGACGAGCTGCGCCTGCACCTGCTGGCCCGCGGCGGCGCCTGGGAGGTGCTCGCCGAGCGCGGCCTGATGTGTGCCCGCAACGAAGTGCTCTGCACGTTGAGCGAGCCGCTGGCCGATGGCGACGCGGTGGCGTTCTTCCCCACGGTTACCGGAGGCTGAATGGGTATTCGCGTCCAGCAGGCCGTCTTCGATCCGGGGCACGAGACCAACGCCGTGCACGCCGCCAATAACGGCGTAGGCGCCGTGGCGAGCTTCGTCGGCTACGTGCGCGACTTCAATGATGGCCAGGAGGTGACGGGGATGTTTCTCGAGCATTTCCCGGGCATGACCGAAAAGGCCCTGGCGGGCATCGAGGCCCAGGCCCGCGAGCGCTGGCCGCTGCGAGGTGTCGAGGTGATTCACCGGGTCGGGCGGCTGGAGCCCGGCGAGCCGATCGTCTTCGTCGGCGTGGCCAGCGCCCACCGCCAGGCAGCCTTCGAGGCCTGCGAATTCTTCATGGATTACCTGAAGACCCGCGCGCCGTTCTGGAAAAAGGAAGACACCCCCAACGGCCCGCGCTGGGTCGAGGGCCGTGACAGCGATCAGGCATCCGCCAGGCGTTGGCAGGCCGACAGCTGAAAGTGGCTCAGCCGAATTCGATAAATACCTTGAAGAACAGCGGGGCGAACATCGATAGCGCGCCCAGCCCCGTCAGCCAGATGCCCCATTCCCGTTCGCGGTTGTTGAAACCGATGCCCAGCAGCAGAAAGCCACTGATCAATAGCACGATCATGATGTGGAAAGCGTCCATGGCCAAGCCTCCTCGGAAGTCGCGTGCCAGGAGCTGCGCCGCTGCCTCGGCATGCCGAGGCAGCGGCGGCCTACACCTTGAGCGTAGTCGAGGGGGCGGGCGGTGGCGCTGATCGAGGGCAATTCGCGGGATCAATAATGCACTGCCTTGGCAACCGGCCAGGCTGCGATAAAAAGCATGTCCGGCGATTTTGTTCGCGGTCGCGGCCGGGCGCGATTAAAATCGCCGCCTGAATTCTCCTGCTACCCAAGGATCCTGTTATGCCCCGTATCGGAACCCCCCTGTCGCCCAGCGCGACCCGTGTGTTGCTGTGTGGCTCGGGCGAGCTCGGCAAGGAATTGGTCATCGAACTGCAGCGCCTCGGCGTGGAAGTGATCGCCGTCGATCGCTACGCCAATGCCCCGGCCATGCAGGTGGCGCATCGCAGCCACGTGATCAACATGCTCGACGGCGCCGCACTGCGTGCGGTGATCGAGCAGGAGAAGCCGCACTACATCGTGCCGGAAATCGAGGCGATCGCCACCGCCACCCTGGTCGAGCTGGAAAACCAAGGCTACACCGTGATCCCCAGTGCCCGCGCCGCGCAGCTGACCATGAACCGCGAAGGCATTCGTCGTCTGGCCGCCGAAGAGCTCGGCCTGCCGACCTCGCCCTACCAGTTCGCCGACTCCTTCGAGGAGTTCCAGGCGGCAGTCGGCGCCATCGGCTTTCCGTGCGTGGTCAAGCCCATCATGAGTTCCTCGGGCAAGGGCCAGTCGGTGCTCAAGGGCGCCGACGACGTGCAGAAGGCCTGGGATTATGCCCAGGCTGGCGGTCGTGCCGGCAAGGGCCGGGTGATCGTCGAGGGCTTTATCGACTTCGATTACGAAATCACCCTGTTGACCGTGCGTCACGTCGGCGGCACCACCTTCTGCGCACCGGTCGGCCATCGCCAGGAGAAGGGCGACTACCAGGAGTCCTGGCAGCCCCAGGCGATGAGCGAGGCCGCCCGTGCCGAGGCCGAGCGCATCGCCCTGGCCGTTACCGGCTCGCTCGGTGGTCGTGGTCTGTTCGGCGTCGAGCTGTTCGTCAAGGGCGATCAGGTATGGTTCTGCGAGATCTCGCCGCGCCCCCACGACACCGGCCTGGTGACCCTGATCTCCCAGGACCTGTCCGAATTCGCCCTGCATGCCCGCGCCATCCTCGGCCTGCCGATCCCGGCGATCCGCCAGTTCGGGCCGTCCGCCTCGGCGGTGATCCTGGTCGAAGGTGAATCCACCCAGGTCAGCTTCGGCAGCCTGGGCGCCGCGCTCACCGAACCGGATACCGCCCTGCGCCTGTTCGGCAAGCCGGAAGTCAGCGGCCAGCGCCGCATGGGTGTTGCTCTTGCCCGTGACGAGTCGCTGGACGCGGCCCGCGCCAAGGCGCTGCGCTCGGCACAGGCGGTCAAGGTCGAGCTGTAACGCTCGAACCTTTTTCGCTAGCTAGCGCAACGGCCGCAAAGTGGCGCAAGCGGCCGCAAGCTGCAAGCTCCAAGCTACAGGTTAAAAGCAGTCCGCAGTGCTCTAGCTTGTTCTTGCAGCTTGAGGCTTGCGGCTTGAAGCTCAATGTCCGCTTCTGCCTTCTTCCCGTCGCCCGTGAATAAGGCGAGCTCTCAGTTACGGGTGCTCTAGAGCAGCTTCTCAGTGCCAGCGGCGTCGTGCCGCGGGCTACCCAGCTTCAGTGCTGCTGGGCCTCCCAGGCCCGCACTTCCAGCACCCGACTGCCGCTGGCCTGGACGATCTCCAGCCGGTAGCGGCCCACCTGCAGGCACACCGCGCAGTCCGGGATGTTCTCCAGCACTTCGGTGACCAGGCCATTGACCGTCTTCGGCCCGTCCACCGGCAGTTGCCAGCCCAGTGCCCGGTTCACTTCACGCAGGTAGGCGCTGCCCTGGATCGACCAGGTGCCGTCACCCAATGCGTGAAACTCACGAGGATGGGCGGTTTCCACCGAACTCAGGTCGCCGACGATCTCTTCAAGGATGTCTTCCAGGGTGACGATGCCCATGGCTTCGCCGTACTCGTCGACCACCACGGCGGTGCGGTACCTGTGCTGCTGGAAGCTCACCAGCTGGTTCGCCAGCGTGGTGCCTTCCGGCACGAAGTACGCCGCGTCGCAGGCCTGCAACATGGCCGCTTCGTCCAGCTCGCTGAGCCCGGCCAGACGGCGCATGTGCAGGATGCCTTCGGTCTGGTTGAGGCTGTTGCGGTATACCGGCAGGCGGGTGTGCGAGGCGGCGCGGACCTGCTCGAGCAGCGGCGTGCTGCCCGACAGGTCGATGCCGTTGATTTCGTGGCGCGGAATCATCACGTCCTCGACGCTGACCTTGTCCAGCTCCAGCACGCCGAGCAGCATGGTGCGCCGCTCGGCGGGCAGCGGCAGGTCGTCGGCCTGCAGCGCGTCACGCAGCTCGGTGAGGCTCGGCGCATCATCGGGCTCGGTGCCCGGATCGGCCTTGCCGATGCGCCGGCTCAGGCCCTGGCCGATGGTCATCAGCAGGCGGGTCAGCGGTGACAAGGCCAGGCTGACCAGGGTCAGCGGGGCACTTGCCGGGTAGGCGAATAGCGGTGGCGGCAGGGTGGCCAGCAGGCGGCCGAAGGGGTGGGCGAGCATCAGCACGGCCAGGGTCAGAATGAAGGGGGACGGTGCCAGGGCGCCGGACGCGTCGTGGCGCAAGGCCAGCAGGGTGGCAGCGACCGAGGCGGCCATGGTGCTGCAGATGGTGCCGATGCGCAGGGTGGCCGACAGCCGTTGGGGCTGGTCGAGCAGGGCGATCAGCCGGGCGGCCGCACGATGACCCTGGCGCGCCCGGTAGCGCAGCCGATAGCGGTTGAGGCCGAACAGCACGGTGCGCGCGCAGATGAAAAAGCTCGCACAGCCCAGCAGGATCAGCAGCACGGCCAGCTGGAACAGCGGGGAGGGTATGTTCACGGCTCAGATATGGAGGATGAATTCACGAACCAGCTTGCTGCCGAAAAAGGCCAGCATCAGCAGGCAGAAGCCGGCCAGGGTCCAGCGGATCGCCTTGTGGCCACGCCAGCCGAGCTGATGGCGGCCCCACAGCAACACGGCGAACACCACCCAGGCGAAGCACGACAGGATGGTCTTGTGCACCAGGTGCTGGGTGAACAGGTTGTCGATGAACACCGCGCCGGAGAGCAGCGACAGCGACAGCAGTGCCCAGCCGCCCCACAGAAAGCCGAACAGCAGGCTTTCCATGGTCTGCAGCGGCGGAAAGTTGCGGATCAGCCCGGATGGATGCTTGTGCTTGAGCTGGTGATCCTGCACCAGCAGCAGTAGCGACTGGAACATGGCGATGGTCAGCAGGCCGTAGGCCACGATCGACAGCAGGATATGGGCGAGGATGCCGGGGCCTTCCTCTATCGGCTGGCTGGTGCCGCTGGGCATGAACTGCGCGCAGAGCACCGTCAGCCCGCCGAGCGGAAAGAGAAACAGCAGCAGGTTGTGCACCGGCATGCGCAGGCAGGCCAGCAGGATCAGCACGATCACCGTGAAGGCGATCAGGCTGGCGGCGTTGAAGAAGTCCAGGTTCAGCCCTGCGGTGTAGTGCATCTGCATGAACAGGCTACCGCCGTGAAACAGCAGGGCGATGAGGCCTGCCAGCAGCAATACCGGTTGGCTGGGCGTGCTGCGGCGGGCCAGATGCAGGCCTTGATAGCTGGCGGCGCCAAAATAGAGGATGGCGGCGGCGAGGCTGGGCAACAGAGGGTGCATAGATCCTGGATACGCGGGCTCAAAGGCGCTGAGTGTGGCACACAACGGTTGTCGCAAAAAGACTGCAGGCGCTATCCGCTCTCACTAGGGCCTGTTGACGTTTCACCCACGGCCCTTCGGGTGGGGCCGCCTAGGTTGCGCGAGAAATCTCGCCATGCGTCGTTGGAGGACTTGAAAAGGGAGCGCCATTCCCTGCGTCCTCCGCCTAGCGGATCGCCGCCCGGCCTGGCGAGATTTCTCGCGGCAACGCGGCTCGCGTTGAAACGTCAACAGACCCTGGGTCGCAGGGGGGCGACAAACAAGCCTCGAAAGCCGGCCAGTCTTCGTTATAATCCGCCGTTTGCTGCCAGCCCATCCCGGCCCGACGGCCCGAAAGGAACGCGCATGTTCGAAAACTTAACCGATCGCCTCTCGCAGACCCTGCGCAGCGTCACTGGCAAGGCCAAGCTGACCGAGGACAATATCAAGGACACCCTGCGCGAAGTGCGCATGGCGTTGCTCGAGGCCGACGTGGCGCTGCCCGTGGTCAAGGATTTCGTCGCCCGCGTCAAGGAGCGCGCGGTCGGCACCGAGGTGTCCAGGAGCCTGACCCCGGGCCAGGCGTTCGTGAAGATCGTGCGCCTGGAGCTGGAAAGCCTCATGGGCGCCGCCAATGAAGACCTCGACCTGAGCACCACGCCGCCAGCGGTGGTGTTGATGGCCGGTCTGCAGGGCGCCGGCAAGACCACCACCGTGGGCAAGCTGGCGCGCCTGCTCAAGGAGCGCAAGAAGAAGAACGTGATGGTGGTGTCCGCGGACGTCTACCGCCCCGCGGCGATCAAGCAGCTGGAAACCCTGGCCAATGATCTGGGCGTGACCTTCTTCCCCTCCGATATCACCCAGAAGCCGGTGGCCATCGCCGAAGCGGCGATCCGCGAAGCCAGGCTCAAGTACATCGATGTGGTGCTGGTCGATACTGCCGGCCGCCTGGCCGTCGATGCCGAGATGATGGCCGAGATCCAGGCTCTGCATGCGGCGGTCAAGCCGGTGGAAACCCTGTTCGTGGTCGACGCCATGACCGGCCAGGACGCCGCCAATACCGCCAAGGCCTTCAATGATGCACTGCCGCTGACCGGCGTGGTGCTCACCAAGGTCGACGGCGACGCCCGCGGCGGTGCTGCGCTGTCGGTGCGCGCCATCACCGGCAAACCGATCAAGTTCATCGGTATGGGCGAGAAGAGCGAAGCGCTCGAGCCGTTCCACCCCGAGCGGATCGCCTCGCGCATCCTCGGCATGGGCGACGTGCTCAGCCTGATCGAGCAGGCCGAGCAGACCCTCGACCGCGAGAAGGCCGAGAAGCTCACCAAGAAGCTCAAGAAGGGCAAGGGCTTCGACCTCGAGGACTTCCGCGACCAGCTCGTGCAGATGAAGAGCATGGGCGGCCTCGGCGGCCTGATGGACAAGCTGCCGCAGATGGGTGGCGTCAACCTGGCGCAGATGGGCAATGCCCAGGGTGCGGCGGAAAAGCAGTTCAAGCAGATGGAGGCGATCATCAACTCGATGACCCCCGCCGAGCGCCGCGACCCCGATATCATCAGCGGCTCGCGCAAGCGCCGTATCGCCATGGGTTCCGGTACCCAGGTGCAGGACATCGGCCGGCTCATCAAGCAGCACAAGCAGATGCAGAAGATGATGAAGAAATTCAGCGCCAAAGGCGGCATGGCCAAGATGATGCGCGGCATGGGCAGCATGATGCCCGGCGGCGGCATGCCGAAGTTCTAGAAAAGCAGTTGCAAGCCGCAGGCTGCAAACCGCAAACCGCAAGAGAGCTAGGTCTCCGGGATTTTGCTTTTACTTGCAGCTTGTCACTTGTGGCTTGCGACTTTTGCTCTTAGAATATGCGGCCTTTCGGGCCTAGGCCCATTTTTGATGTGTGCCTCAAGTTAGCACCGACTACAGGAACGATGTTCACATGGTAACTATTCGTCTCGCTCGTGGCGGCTCCAAAAAGCGCCCCTTCTACCACCTCACCGTGACCAACAGCCGCAATGCGCGCGACGGTCGCTTCGTGGAGCGTATCGGTTTCTTCAATCCGATCGCCTCGGGTGCTGAAGTCAAGCTGTCCGTGAATCAAGAGCGCGCCACCTACTGGCTGAGCCAGGGTGCCCAGCCGTCTGAGCGCGTTGCTCAGCTGCTGAAAGAAGCTGCCAAGGCTGCTGCCTAAGCACTTCTTATGAGCACGACGCCGGCCCCCGCCGAGGATCTTCTGGTTCTTGGCAAGATCGTTTCGGTGCATGGCGTCAGGGGTGAGATAAAGGTGTACTCCTTTACCGATCCCCTGGATAACGTGCTCGACTACCCTCGCTGGACGCTACGGCGCGATGGCGAGGTGAAACAGGTTGAACTGGCTGGTGGACGCTTGCAGGGCAAGGTTCTGGTCGCCAGGCTCAAGGGGCTCGATGATCGTGAAGTGGCGCGTACCTACGCGGGCTTCGAGATCTGCGTTCCCAGGAGCCAGCTGCCGGAACTCGATGACGGCGAGTTCTACTGGTATCAGCTGGAAGGTCTGAAAGTCATCGATCAGGCGGGGCAATTGCTCGGCAAGGTCGATCATCTGTTCGAGACCGGTGCCAATGACGTGATGGTGGTCAAGCCCTGCGCTGACAGCCTCGATGATCGCGAGCGCCTGCTGCCTTATACGCAGCAGTGTGTGCTGTCGATCAGTCTCGAGGCTGGTGAGATGCAGGTCGACTGGGATGCGGATTTCTAAGCGCCATGCCGAGCTTGCGCGTCGATGTCATCACGCTGTTCCCGGAAATGTTCGCCGCCATTGGCGATTACGGCATCACCAGCCGTGCGGTGAGGCAGGAGCTGTTGCAGCTGACCTGCTGGAACCCGCGCAGCTATACCACGGATCGTCATCACACCGTTGACGACCGCCCCTTCGGAGGTGGTCCCGGCATGGTGATGAAGATCAAGCCGCTTGAGGATGCCCTGGCCGATGCCAGGCAGGCCAGCGGCGGCCGGGCGAAGGTGATCTACCTCTCGCCACAGGGCCGCAAGCTGACCCAGGCGGCGGTACGCGAGCTGGCGAAGGAGGAGCGTTTGATCCTCATCGCCGGCCGCTACGAAGGCGTCGACGAGCGTTTCATCGAAACCCACGTCGACGAGGAATGGTCGATCGGCGACTACGTCCTGTCCGGCGGTGAGCTGCCGGCCATGGTGCTGATCGATGCGGTAACGCGCCTTTTGCCTGGTGCATTGGGTCATGCAGATTCGGCCGAGGAAGACTCCTTCACGGATGGCTTGCTCGACTGCCCGCACTACACCCGTCCGGAGGTGTATGCGGATAAGCGTGTTCCGCAGGTGCTGCTTGGCGGCAACCACGAACACATCCGGCGCTGGCGTTTGCAGCAGTCCCTGGGACGCACCTGGGAACGCCGTGTCGATCTTCTGGATAGCCGCTCGCTTTCTGGAGAAGAGAAGAAGCTGCTGGAGGAATACATCCGCCAGCGGGACGATAACTAATATCGATGGCCGGCCTGACGGCCCGTCTTAGGAGCGCAGCATGACCAACAAAATCATTCAGCAACTCGAAGCTGAGCAGATGAGCAAAGAGATCCCGACCTTTGCCCCGGGCGACACCGTAGTCGTTCAGGTGAAAGTAAAGGAAGGTGACCGTCAGCGTCTGCAGGCGTTCGAGGGTGTGGTAATTGCCAAGCGTAACCGCGGCCTGAACAGCGCCTTCACCGTGCGCAAGATTTCCAGTGGTGTTGGCGTTGAGCGTACTTTCCAGACCTACAGCCCGCTGGTCGACAGCCTGGCCGTCAAGCGTCGTGGTGACGTTCGCAAGGCCAAGCTGTACTACCTGCGCGACCTGTCCGGCAAGGCAGCACGCATCAAGGAAAAACTGGTTTAAGCCAGAATTTCCCCTCGAAAAAAGCAGCCTCGGCTGCTTTTTTCGTTTCTGATGTCTGGCGTATTGGTATCAGGTGTGGGTTCGTCGTTTCGCGCTCCCACAGGTGAGGCCCGCGAGCACCCGCACCATGACTATGTACCTGAGGCAGATCTGACCCCATGTCCGCTGTCGACCATCCATTGATCGAGCGTTTCATCGAGGCCCTGTGGCTGGAGAAGGGCCTGTCCGCCCATACCCAGGCGGCCTATCGCAGCGACCTGGCCTTGCTCAATGGCTGGCTGCAGGCCCGTGGCGTCGAGTTGCAATCGGTCGGGCGCGAGGTGCTGCTCGATCACCTGGCCTGGCGCATGAACCAAGGCTACAAGGCGCGCTCCACGGCGCGGCTGATTTCCGGCATGCGCGGCTTCTACCGCTTTCTGCTGCGCGAAGGCGTGATCGATACCGACCCTACGCTGCAGGTGGACATGCCGCAGCTTGGCCGACCCCTGCCAAAATCGCTGTCCGAGGCCGATGTCGAAGCGTTGCTGGCGGCGCCGGATCTGGACGACCCCATCGGCCTGCGCGATCGCGCCATGCTCGAAGTGCTGTACGCCTGCGGGTTGCGGGTCAGTGAGCTGGTCGGCCTGACGCTCGAGCAGGTCAACCTGCGCCAGGGTGTGCTGCGGGTGTTCGGCAAGGGCAGCAAGGAGCGCCTGGTGCCCATGGGTGAGGAGGCCATAGGCTGGGTCGAGCGCTATTGTCGCGAGGCGCGGCCCGCCCTGCTGGCGGGGCGGCCCGCGGACGTGCTGTTTCCCAGCCTGCGCGGCGAGCAGATGACCCGCCAGACCTTCTGGCACCGCATCAAGCATCAGGCCCAGGTGGCGGGGATTGCCAAGTCGCTGTCGCCGCACACCCTGCGGCATGCCTTCGCGACCCATCTGCTCAATCACGGTGCGGACCTGAGGGTGGTGCAGATGCTGCTGGGCCACAGCGATCTGTCCACCACGCAGATCTACACCCATATCGCCCGTGCCCGCTTGCAGGCCCTGCATGCCCAGCACCATCCGCGAGGCTGAATTGGCCGGCGGCGGTTCACGCTTTGCGTCTGCCGCCCGCAGTCACGGGCCCTGGTTATGGTAGTCTTCGCTCTTCCCTTGTCACCCCGTCGCTCGATAGGAGTAACCATGCGTGTGACCCGCATTTTCGCGGCCATGGCCCTTGGTCTGGTCGGTACCCTCGGCCACGCTGCCGACCCGGATCAGGCGATCCGCAAGAACCTGCTGTCGATCCAGCCGGATCTGCCGATCGAGGCCATCGCCGAAAGCCCGATGCCCGGCGTCTACCAGGTGCAGCTCAAGGGCGGTCGCCAGCTGTATGCCAGCGCCGACGGGCAGTTCGTGATGCAGGGCTACCTGTTCCAGTTCAAGGATGGCCAGGCCATCAACCTCACCGAGGCGGAAGAAGGCAAGGCCATCGCCAAGCAGATCAACGGTATTGCTGCCAAGGACATGGTGGTGTTCGCGCCGCAAGAGCCGAAGACCCATATCACCGTGTTCACCGACACCGACTGTGGTTACTGCCAGAAGCTGCACAGCGAAGTGGGCGAGCTGAACAAGCTCGGCGTCGAGGTACGCTACCTGGCCTTCCCGCGCCAGGGTCTCGGCAGCAAGGGCGCCAAGGACCTGGCCAGCGTGTGGTGCGCCAAGGATCGCCAGGCGGCGATGAACAAGGCCAAGTCGCGCGAGTCGGTGCCCGCGGCAACCTGCGACAACCCGGTGCCCCAGCAGTATCAGCTGGGGCAGATGATCGGCGTCAACGGCACGCCGGCGATCATTCTTGAAAACGGCAAGATGATTCCCGGTTATCAGCCCGCTGCGCAGTTGGCCAAGCTGGCGCTGGAAGCCAAATGATTTGAGTGGCAAGGGGCTGTTAACGCCCGCGGCGACGTCGCTTGCGAGGAGCGTTAACAGGCCCTCGTCGATTGACTATCCCTGGGCCGCTTCGTAATGTGCGGCTCTTTTCCACGGCCGGCGCCCGCGTCGGCCGTTTTATGCAGTGCAGTTGGGAGTCTAGTGTGAATCCGGTCAAAGTAGGCATCTGTGGGCTGGGTACCGTCGGTGGCGGTACCGTGAATGTGCTCAAGCGCAACGCCGAGGAAATCGCGCGTCGTGCCGGGCGTGGCATCGAGGTGGCGCAGATCGCCACCCGTACACCCAAGCCCCAGTACCAGTCGACCGGCATTACCATGACCGACGATGTCTTCGCGGTGGCTGGCAACCCCGAGATCGATATCGTCGTCGAGCTCATCGGCGGCTACAGCGTCGCCCGTGAGCTGGTCCTCAAGGCCATCGACAACGGCAAGCACGTGGTCACCGCCAACAAGGCGCTGATCGCCGTGCACGGCAACGAAATCTTTGCCCGTGCCCGGGAGAAGGGCGTGATCGTCGCGTTCGAAGCGGCGGTGGCCGGCGGCATTCCGGTGATCAAGGCCATCCGTGAAGGCCTGTCGGCCAACCGTATCAACTGGCTGGCCGGGATCATCAACGGCACCGGCAACTTCATCCTCAGCGAGATGCGCGAGAAGGGGCGCACCTTCGAAGACGTGCTGGCCGAAGCCCAGGCCCTGGGTTATGCCGAAGCCGACCCGACCTTCGACGTCGAAGGCATCGATGCGGCCCACAAGCTGACCATCCTGGCGTCCATCGCCTTTGGCATTCCGCTGCAGTTCGACAAGGCCTACACCGAAGGCATCACCAAGCTGACCACCGCCGACGTCAACTATGCCGAGGCCCTGGGCTACCGCATCAAGCACCTGGGTGTGGCGCGCCGTACCGAGGCTGGCATCGAGCTGCGCGTGCACCCGACGCTGATCCCGGCCGATCGTCTGATCGCCAACGTCAATGGCGTGATGAACGCCGTCATGGTCAATGGCGACGCCGCCGGCAGCACGCTGTTCTATGGCGCCGGTGCCGGCATGGAAGCGACCGCCTCGGCCGTGGTGGCCGACCTGGTGGACGTGGTGCGGGCGCTGACCACCGACCCGACCAACCGCGTGCCGCACCTGGCCTTCCAGCCGGATTCGCTGTCCGATCACCCGATCCTGCCGATCACCGATTGCGAGAGTGCCTACTACCTGCGCATTCAGGCCAAGGATCGCCCCGGCGTGCTGGCCCAGGTGGCGAGCATCCTGTCGGAGCGCGGCATCAACATCGAATCGATCATGCAGAAGGAAGTCGAGGAGCAGGACGGCCTGGTGCCGATGATCCTGGTCACCCATCGCGTTGCCGAGCAGCGCATGAACGACGCCATTTCTGCCCTGGAAGCGCTGGCCGACGTCGTCGGCAACGTGGTGCGCATCCGCGTCGAACAACTCAGCTAATTCAGTCGCGCGCCGCGACTCATTCGCGGCGTGGCGCCCCAGACCGAAGGTTTGCAGACCATGCGCTATATCAGCACTCGCGGCCAGGCACCGGCCCTGAATTTCGAAGACGTCCTGCTGGCTGGCCTGGCCACGGACGGCGGCCTGTACGTGCCGGAAAACCTGCCGCGCTTCACCCAGGAGGAGATCGCCTCCTGGGCCGGCTTGCCCTACCACGAGCTGGCCTTCCGGGTGATGCGCCCGTTCGTCACCGGCAGCATCCCGGATGCCGACTTCAAGAAGATTCTCGAAGACACCTACGGCGTGTTCGAGCACGCGGCCGTGGCGCCGTTGCGTCAGTTGAACGGCAACGAGTGGGTGCTCGAGCTGTTCCACGGCCCGACCCTGGCGTTCAAGGATTTCGCCCTGCAGCTGCTTGGCCGCCTGCTCGACTACGTGCTGGCCAAGCGCAACGAGCGCGTGGTGATCATGGGCGCTACCAGCGGTGATACCGGCTCGGCGGCCATCGAAGGCTGCAAGGCCTGCGACAACGTCGACATCTTCATCATGCATCCGCACAACCGGGTGTCCGAAGTGCAGCGCCGGCAGATGACCACCATTCTTGGTGACAACATCCATAACATCGCCATCGAAGGCAACTTCGACGACTGCCAGGAGATGGTCAAGGCCAGCTTCGCCGACCAGGGTTTCCTGAAGGGCACGCGCCTGGTGGCGGTCAATTCGATCAACTGGGCGCGGATCATGGCCCAGATCGTCTACTACTTCCATGCTGCCCTGCAGCTCGGCGGCCCGGCGCGTTCGGTGGCCTTCTCGGTGCCGACCGGCAACTTCGGCGACATCTTTGCCGGCTATCTTGCCCGCAACATGGGCCTGCCGGTCAGCCAGCTGATCGTCGCCACCAACCGCAACGACATCCTGCACCGCTTCATGAGCGGCAATCAGTACGCCAAGGGCGAGCTGTACCCGACCCTGTCGCCGTCGATGGATATCATGGTGTCGTCGAACTTCGAGCGCCTGCTGTTCGACCTGCACGGTCGCAATGGCCCGTCGATCGCCGCGCTGATGACCGAATTCCGCCAGACCGGCGGCTTCACCGTCGAAGACGATCGCTGGACCGAAGCGCGCAAGCTGTTCGATTCCCTCGCCGTGAGCGATGAACAGACCTGCCAGACCATTGCCGAGGTGTACGCCGCCACCGGTGAGCTGCTCGACCCGCACACCGCCATCGGCGTGCGTGCCGCGCGCGAGTGCCGTCGCAGCCTGGCCGTGCCGATGGTGGTGCTGGGCACCGCCCACCCGGTCAAGTTCCCGGAGGCCATCGAGAAGTCCTCCGTGGAACTGTCGCCAGCCCTGCCGGCGCACCTGGCCGATCTGTTCGAGCGTGACGAGCGCTGCACCGTACTGGCCAATGACCTGGCGACCGTGCAGCAATTCGTGGCGGCCCACGGTAATCGCGGCAAGCCGCTGTAAGCGATAGCGCTGCAATGCGAAAGGCCGGTCACCGAGAGGGGCCGGCCTTTCCTGCTTTCAGGGGCCGTGTGCCGATGTCTGCGCCATCTTGCATGCTGCGGCCCGCGTTGGCACGCTTCTGTGGGAGCGCGCCATGCGCGCGAAATCACGGGCATGGACTGGGTGTCCCTGCCCGTTCCCACGGGTAGTGCGCTGACGGTCGCTGTTGTTTTCAGCGCGAGGGCCTACCGCCGATTGATCGCTGCAATCGGTGCCTGCTGGCAAAGCCGCTTGTCCAGTTGCCCGACATAGGGGTTGCCCCAGCCCATCACGCAGCCGACCAGCTGGTTGCGCTGGCGCTCCCAGTGTTCGGCAGGGTAGGTCTTGTTCCAGGCGTTGAACAGCTGGCGGTTCTGCTTCGACAGGCGCAGCTGGTAGCGGTCGCTCATGTACAGGTAGGTACGGGCGATCATGCCGCGTACCTGCTGGCGTGGCATCACCTTGCGGGCCTTGAAGTCGACCACCGTGGGGCAGGCGCCGTACTGGCTGGGCTTTTGCGGCAGCCAGCCGAAGTCGTAGTTGCTGCGGTCGCCATTGACCTCGCCAATCGCCGGCACCAGGTTGTGCAGGTCGGCTTCGGCGCGACGGAATACGCTGTCGTTCTTGCTGCAGTTCTTGCGCCCGCCATGCTGCCAGCATTGGCGCTGGTGGCCGATCTGCCAGGCCGGGACGATATGCTCCCATTCGATGCGAGCCGCGCGGGTGGCATTCTTGCGCGGTGTATAACCGCAGCTTTTCAGGTCGACACGGTTGCCCTTGAAGCTGCAGCCGCAATAGAACTCCACCGACTGACGCTCGTAGAGCGTCCAGCCGATCTTCTTGGCCTGGCTGAAACTTTGCGGTGGGGCGGCCTGCAGCGAGGTGCAGAGGGTCAGGCACAGCAGGGCGAGAAGGCTGCGAAACGGCATGCGGCTTTCCTAAAAAGTGGCGCATCATACCGGCTCGTTGCGGTTTGCCAAGGCTGGCCCATTGATGGCGTCTATCTAAGGCCCAATTCGCGCTGCAGTGAGCTTGACGGCGCTGCTCACTTCTCGGTTAGAACCTGCCGTCCAAGGGTGAAGGCTCAGCGGCGCAGTGCCGGCAGCAGCGCCAGCAGGCCGGCTGGTAGCTGCCGGCGCAGGGCGTCGCTCATCGCCTCCCGGCGTTTCTGGTAGAGCAGCCCGAGGCCCATCACGCCGAGGCCGATCAGACTGACCACCACCGGGAACAGCAGCGAGTCCTCGAACACGTCGTGGGCCAGGTAGCCGAGATAACCGGCCACGCCCAGGGCGCCGAAGACCATGAACAGTGGACGGCGCAGCAGGATCGACAGGCCGATCAGGCCCAGGTTGATCAGGCAGTAGAGCGCCTTGCCCAGTTCGCTGCCGCTGTTCATCAGGCTCAGGCCGCCCCAGAACGCCGTCAGCCCGGCCAGGTAGCCCCAGAAGGCGTAGTCGCGCGTGCTGCGGCCGTCCACCAGCAGGCTGGCGAGCAGGATCACCAGGCCGAACCACAGCGATACGTCGCGGCGCTGCTCCCAGCTGAAGTACTCGCCATGCAGCAGCTCGCTCAAGTCCATGGACATGAACCACAGCGCCACGGCAATCGGCATGACGATAAACGGGAAGGGCAGCAGGCGCAGCACCAGCAGGCCGACCAACACCGTCGCCACCTCCATGACCAGCCAGCCGCCCTGCACGTAGCGGTAGTAGTCGAGGTAGTCCGACTGCCCGTCATCCAGGGGCCAGAGGCCCAGCAGCCTTTGTGCGGCGAACACCACCAGCGGCGTCAGGCTCACCGCCACGGCGCCGAGCAGGCCACCGGGAATCGGCTGACCGTGCTGCCACAGGCTGCGCCCGCAAAACAGGAACAGCAGCAGGTAGGCCGTGCCTATCGCCAGCAGGGCCGTGTCGCCGATGCTCATCCAGGCTTCGGTGAGCAGCCAGCCCATGGCGCCCATGATCAGCAGGGCGCCAAAGTAGTAGGCGATATGGGCGAGCTGGAAGCTGGGGCGCTCGGCAGGCCCCTGGCGCAAAAAGGTCAGCAGCGCCTGATCCTGGCCGGGCTGCAGCACGCCGGCCTGCACGGCGCGGCTCAGGTCACTGCTGTCGATCTTTAGAGTCATGGGGTTCCTGTTAGGGTCTGTTCCCGCTCCGGCGCGGCCGTGCGTGAAACGGGAACAGACCCTAGCTAGCGTGACGTCCTGTCGGCCCGTATGGGGCAGGGCGCTGGAGAGGCTGTTGGGCCAGGGCGAGAGGGCGCCCTGGCGTGCTGACGTGGTTGTCAGTTCTTGCGCGGTACCGCTTTGAGCAGCTCGTCCGGCGGCATTTCGCATTGGATCTTGCGGCCGATCAACTCCTCGATTGGCGGCAGGGCGAAGGCATCGTCCTCACCGGCGAAGCTGATCGACGTGCCGCTGGCGCCCGCGCGACCGGTACGGCCGATGCGGTGCACGTAGTCGTCCGGATCTTCCGGCAGGGTGAAGTTGATCACGTGGCTGATGCCGTCGACATGGATGCCGCGGCCGGCCACATCGGTGGCGACCATGACGCGGATCTTGCCTTCGCGAAAACCTTCCAGGGCGCGAATGCGCTTGTGCTGGGGAATGTCGCCGGACATCTGTACCGCGCTGATACCGTCACGGGTCAGGCGTTCCTCGATACGGCGCACTTCGTCCTTGCGGTTGGCGAAGACCATTACCCGGGTCCAGTCGTTCTGCACGATCAGGTTGTAGAGCAGCTTGTACTTGTCCGCCGAGGCGACGGCGTAGACATGTTGTTCCACCGTATCGCTGGCGACGTTTTCCGGCTCGATCTCGACGATGGCCGGGTTGGTGGTCCACTGCTTGGCCAGGTTCATCACGTCTTCGGTGAAGGTGGCGGAGAACAGCAGGGTCTGGCGCTCGCCCTTCATCGGGGTCTGGCGGATGATCTGGCGAACCTGGGGGATGAAGCCCATGTCGAGCATGCGGTCGGCTTCGTCGAGCACCATCACCTCGACCATGTCCAGATGCACTTCGCCGCGCTGGTTGAAGTCCAGCAGGCGCCCCGGCGTAGCCACCAGGATGTCGCAGAAGCGCGACTCCAGCTGCTTGAGCTGTTTGTCGAAGTCCATGCCGCCGACGAAGCTCATCACGTTGAGGCCGGTATACTTGGTCAGCTCCTGGGCATCCTTGGCGATCTGCACCACCAGCTCGCGGGTCGGCGCGATGATCAGCGCCCGCGGCTCGCCCATGTAGCGTTCCTTGGGCGGCGGGGTCTGCTGCAACTGGGTGATGATCGAGATCAGGAAGGCGGCGGTCTTGCCGGTGCCGGTCTGGGCGCGGCCGATGGCGTCCTGACCCTCGAGGGTATAACCCAGTACGCCGGCCTGGATCGGCGTGCAGTACGGGAAGCCCAGGTCGTGGATGGCATGCATCAGCTGCGGCGACAGCCTGAAGTCGTGAAAACGGGTCTTGCCAGGCGCGGGTTCGACCTGGAAATCCTCGAGCTTCCAGGTGTCGACCGGCTTGGGCGCGCGTTCGCGACGGGGCTTGGCGGGTTTGCTCTGGGGCTTCTGTTCGGCGCTGGCCGGCTCTTTGGGCGGGCGCGGCTGGCGCTCCTGACGAGGAGCGGCGACAGGGGGCGAAGTGGCTTCGAGGGTCGGGGAGACTGAGCTGTGTGGCTCATTTTCGGCTTTGCCGAATATTTTTTTGAGTGCTTTGAGCACGGTCATCTCGTCGATTGATTAAGGAATGAACGCCAGCCAGTGTAAAGCAAGACGCGGCGGGCAGGGAGTACCCTGCCACCGGCGCCACAGGTGGCTGTCGCTCAGTGTGTCGGCAGGCTGGCGAGTAGCAGGCGCTGGACGTTGCCGCCCATGATCGCGGCGATGTCGTCGCGGTTGAAGCCGGCGCCGAGCAGGCCTTCGGTCAGTTGCGCCAGGCCGGTGACGTCGAACGGCGCATGAATGGTGCCGTTGAAGTCGGAGCCCAGGGCCACGTGCTCGACGCCCACCAGGTCCGCGGTGTAGCGGATCGCCTTGACGATGGCGGCTACCGAGGTGGCGCACACGGCGGTGTCCCAGTAACCGATGCCGATCACCCCGCCGCTCGCGGCAATGGCGCGGATATGCCGGTCGCTGAGGTTACGGGTGCCCGGGCAGGTACCCTCGACGCCGCCATGGGACACCAGCAGCGGGCGCGTGGCCATGGCCAGCACATCGTCCATCAGCGGGCGCGAGGCGTGGGCCAGGTCGATCAGCATGGACTTTTCTTCGAGCCGCGCGATGACCTGTCGCCCGAATGGTGTCAGCCCACCCTTGTTCACGCCATGGGCCGAGCCGCCGACCTCGTTATCGAAGAAGTGGGTCAGCCCGGCCATGCGAAAGCCGGCATCGTGGAGCCGGTCGAGGTTCTCCAGCCGGCCCTCCAGCGGGTGCAGGCCTTCGGTGGCGAGCAGCGTGGCGACCCGCTGTGGGTCTTGATTCCAGGCCTGCAGAAAGTCCGTCAGATCCTGATGTGTGCGGATCTGTACGAGCCGGCCATCGCTGCCGGCAGCCGCTTCGCGAAGTTTCTCGGCCTGGTACAGGGCACGTTGCAGCAGGCTGTTCCAGGTCGCCCGCGGCCAGCGCTGGGCCATGGCGAGCAGGGTGATGGTGTCGCTGTCGGCGTCGTTGCTTTCGTAGTTCAGGCCGCGCGGCGATTGGGTGACCGTGGAAAACACCTGCAGGCCGACGCGCCCGTCGAGCATGCGCGGCAGGTCCGAGTGGCCGTAGCTGTAGCGTTTGAGCAGGTCACGTTCCCAGAGCAGGGCGTCATCGTGCAGGTCGGCGATGAACAGGGTGTCGTGCAGGCGCGTAGCGGCCTGGCTGGCCGGATAGGGCGCCGGGGATTCGACGCTGTTCATGCGTCGGTCGAGCACGTCCGGCAGTGTGAAGAACACAGCGGCGGCAAGGCCCAGGATGATCGGGACGATAAGCAGGCGCTTGCGCATGGAGGGCTTTCCGAAAAGCGGTTGCCTTTAGCCTGGCACGCGCTCGCGGCAATTCAATGACAGAGCCGGTTGCGGCCGCTGTTCTTGGCCCGGTAAAGGGCCTTGTCGGCCCGAGCGATCAGGCCGGCGAGGCCATCGCGGGCGGCCATCTGCGCCAGCCCCAGGGAGATGGTCACGCCCGGCTGGGCGCCCAGGGGTGAATAGAAGGAGCCGATGCGCTCCAGGCTCTCGCGCAGGCGCTCGGCCACCTCGACGGCCTGCTGCATCGCCAGCTCGGGCAACAGCACCACGAATTCCTCACCGCCATAGCGCACCAGGCTGTCACGTGCCCGGAGCTGGCGGCGCAGGGTATGGGCGACCAGGCACAGTGCATAGTCGCCCGCCAGGTGGCCGTGCTGATCGTTGTAATCCTTGAAGTGGTCGACGTCGAGCATCAGCAGGCACAGCGGCTGCTTGTCGATCACGCAGCGCGCCCGCTCGCGCTCGAACACGTGCTCCAGCCAGCGGCGGTTGAAGGCTCCGGTGAGCTTGTCGACGTTGGCGTTCTGTTCGCTGTTGATCAGTTGCCGGTTGCCCTGGCGCACACGATCACAGAGTACCTTGAGCAGGTTGTGCATCATCTGCGGCGATTGCTGGAACAGCGAGTTGAGCGCGTCGCGGTGCAGGCGCAGCACGCTGCTGGGCTCGGTGGCCACCACGTAGGCGCTGGGGTGCTCGTTATCGAGGAAGCTGATCTCGCCCGCACAGTCGCCGGGCCCCAGGGTGGTAACCGGCTGGTTGTCCAGCGAGCCCAGGTACACCTTGAGGCTGCCAGTGACGACTATATAGAGGTACTGGTTGCGATCGAACGGCGAGAGCAGCACTTCGGCCGCGTCCAGTTCGCAGGGGCGAAAGGCGTCGAGCAGCCGGTTGAGGCTACCGAGCGCTACCTTGTCGAACAGGCGCAGCTGGCGAATCTGCTGCAGGTCGGTTTGCCAGTGGGCCGCCTTCATGGCATCAGCATCCTTGCTCGAAACGCCTAACGATGGGCATCGCTAACGCTCCCATGGGTCGATGACGGCGTTCGTGATCAATGAACGGGTCTCATTGCGGTGACAGTAGCGTTCGCCACCCGGGCTGACAATCGTCTTGCGACCTGCGCACGACCGGCGGCACGGGGACTGTGAAGGCCGTCACAGGCGCGCCGCCAAAACCCGCGTTACAGACGGGCCGCGAGCCAGGCGGCGATATCCCGTAGCTGCTGCGGTAACACTTCGTGGGCCATCGGATACTCCTGCCAATCCACGCAGACGCCACGGCCCTGCAGCCAGTCGTGAGCGGTGCGGCCCATGCTCGGCAGCACCACGCCATCCCTGTCGCCGTGCAGGCAATAGACCGGTATGGCGCGCTGGGCGTCGCTCAATTGCAGCTCGTCCGCAAAGCTCGGTGCATAGGTCGACAACGCCAGCACGCCGCCCAGTGGCCCCTGCCAGCGCAGAAAGGCGGTGTGCAGCACCACCGCGCCACCCTGGGAAAAACCGGCCAGGAAGATGCGCTGCGGGTCGATGCCGTCGTCTCGCTGCGCCTCGATCAGCTCGATGACCTGCTGGGCCGACTGCTCGAGCTGTTCGCGATCGATGGCCCTGGCCGGGCTCATGGCCAGAATGTCGTACCAACTGGGCATCGCGTAGCCGCCGTTGATGGTCACCGCACGGGTGGGCGCCTGTGGCAGTACAAAGCGCGTGCTGCGCAGCGCTTGCTGCAGCGCCTCGGCGACCGGCTGGAAATCGAAACGGTCTGCACCCAGACCGTGCAGCCAGATGACGCACGAATCGGCGGGAAGTGGGGGCTGCAGTAGCAATGTGGTATCCATGTGTTGCTCCAATGTGGGGCCTGTGCATTATTTTGGTGCGTGACTGTTTTCCGTCACTGTACTGATCCATGAACTAGATGTCGCAAGATTACAACTTTGCCCCCTTGACCCGTCCATCTCTCGAGTAAAAACAGCCTGTGGTATGGCCTTTGCTATGTAACGGAGGACTGATGTCGTCGGGCCAGCGTGGTAACACCACGCCGGGCCGCGGAGCAGACGGGAAAGCCGATTTGATGGGATTTCCAAAAGGTTCGCCGGGCGCTGCATGCCCGTCGATGTGCAAATTCGCGATCCGTCTCGGGCCCGTTCACCAACGGGTTGGTGCCAACGCCGATGACCTGCTTTCGAATGGGTCACGGCACTGGCGCCGAGGTCAGGTCGCCGGTCTACACTGTTGCTGCCTACAGTGACGACATGCCCCAAAAGGGTACGGCGATCGGGCTGAGACTCCAACACAACAAAAGCAACCGGAGAATGTTCAATGAAGATGGTTAAAACCACCCTGGCGATGTTGACCGCCGCCGCCGTTCTGGGCGCTGCAGGCATGGCTCACGCCGGTGCTACCCTGGACGCCGTAAAGAAGAAGGGCTTTGTACAGTGTGGCGTCAGTGACGGCTTGCCGGGTTTCTCGGTGCCGGATGAGAAGGGCAACTACCAGGGCATCGACGTCGATATCTGCCGCGGTGTGGCCGCAGCAGTGCTGGGCGACGCGACCAAGGTCAAGTACAGCCCGCTGACCGCCAAAGAGCGTTTCACCGCTATTCAGTCCGGTGAAGTCGACGTGCTGTCGCGCAACACCACCTGGACCAGCTCCCGCGACGGCGGCATGGGCCTGGTGTTCACCGGCGTGACCTACTACGACGGCATCGGCTTCCTGGTCAACAAGAAGCTGGGCGTTGCCAGCGCCAAGGAACTGGATGGCGCGACCATCTGTATCCAGGCGGGCACCACCACCGAGCTGAACGTCTCCGACTACTTCCGCTCGAACGGCCTGAAATACACCCCGATCACCTTCGATACCTCCGACGAGAGCGCCAAGTCGCTGGAAGCCGGCCGTTGCGACGTGCTGACCTCCGACCAGTCGCAGCTGTACGCACAGCGCATCAAACTGGGCGCGCCGGATGACTGGGTGGTACTGCCGGAAGTGATTTCCAAGGAGCCGCTGGGCCCGCTGGTTCGTCGTGGCGACGAAGACTGGATGGCTATCGTCAAATGGACCCTGTTCGCCATGCTCAATGCCGAAGAGCTGGGTGTCGACTCCAAGAACGTCGAAGCCCTGGCCAAGGAAACCAAGAACCCTGACGTCGCCCGTATGCTGGGTGCCGACGGTGAATACGGCAAGGATCTGAAGCTGCCGAAGGACTGGGTCGTCCAGATCGTCAAGCAGGTCGGTAACTACGGCGAAGTCTTCGAGCGCAACATCGGCAAGGGCAGCGAGCTGAAAATCGAGCGTGGTCTCAACGCTCTGTGGAACAAAGGCGGTCTGCATTACGCACCACCAGTGCGTTGATTGGCCTGTCGCCCGGCAGATCCCTGCCGGGCGATTTTCGTTGCGTTATACCTGGGGCATTCCCATGCAGAAAAACATCGGCGCACCGCAGGGGTTCTCCCTTAGCGATCCACGTGTGCGCGCCTGGCTATTCCAGATCATTACCGTTGTGGCCGTGGTCGCAATGGGCTGGTTCCTGTTCAGCAATACACAGACCAACCTGCAACACCGGGGCATCACCTCGGGCTTCGATTTCCTCGAGCGCAGTGCCGGCTTCGGCATCGCCCAGCACCTGATCAGCTACACCGAAGCGGACAGCTATGCCCGCGTGTTCGTGATCGGCCTGCTCAACACCCTGCTGGTGTCCTTCATCGGTATCGTGCTGGCCACCATCCTCGGCTTCGTCATCGGTGTCGCGCGCCTGTCGCCGAACTGGATGATCAGCAAGCTGGCGACCGTCTACATCGAGATCTTCCGCAACATTCCGCCGTTGCTGCAGATTCTCTTCTGGTACTTCGCCGTGCTGCTGCCGCTGCCCGGACCCCGTGCCAGCATCAATCTGGGCGACAGCTTCTTCCTCAGCAATCGCGGCCTGAACATGCCGGCTGCCGAGGCGACCGGTGCGTTCTGGCCGTTCGCGATCGGCCTGGTGGTCACCATCGTGGCCATCGTGATGATGACCCGCTGGGCCAACAAGCGCTTCGAAGCCACCGGCCAGCCGTTCCACAAGTTCTGGGTCGGCTTGGGCATGGCGATCGTCATCCCCACCCTGGTCGCGCTGGTTTTCGGCAGCCCGCTGCACTGGTCGGTACCGGAGCTCAAGGGCTTCAACTTCGTCGGCGGCTGGGTGATGATCCCTGAACTGCTGGCGCTGACTGTCGCGTTGACCGTCTACACCGCGGCGTTCATCGCCGAAAACGTGCGCTCCGGGATCAACTCGGTGAGCCACGGCCAGACCGAAGCCGCCCGCTCCCTGGGCCTGCGCCCCGGCCCGACGCTGCGCAAGGTGATCATCCCGCAGGCCATGCGCGTGATCATTCCGCCGCTGACCAGCCAGTACCTGAACCTGGCGAAGAACTCGTCCCTGGCCGCCGGTATCGGCTACCCGGACATGGTGTCGCTGTTCGCCGGTACCGTACTCAACCAGACCGGTCAGGCCATCGAGGTGATCGCCATCACCATGAGCGTCTACCTGGCGATCAGTATCAGCATTTCCCTGCTGATGAACTGGTACAACAAGCGCATCGCGCTGATCGAGCGGTGAGGACCTAGCGCAATGAGCACTCATACTTTCAAACCGGATCTGCCGCCACCGAGCGCCAGCGTTGGCGCGCTCGCCTGGATGCGCAGCAACCTGTTCTCCAGCTGGCTCAACACCCTGCTGACGCTGTTCGCCATCTACCTCGTCTGGCTGATGGTGCCGCCGCTGCTCAAGTGGGCGTTCATCGACGCCAACTGGGTGGGCACCACCCGCGCCGACTGCACCCAGTCGGGCGCCTGCTGGGTGTTCATCCAGGCGCGCTTCAGCCAGTTCATGTACGGCTTCTACCCCAGCGAACTGCGCTGGCGCGTGGACCTGACCGCGGTGCTGGCGATTGTTGGCGCCGCGCCGCTGTTCATCTCCAGGTTCCCGCGCAAGGCCGTCTACGGCATCGCCTTCCTGGTGGTCTATCCGGTCGTCGCCTGGTGCCTGCTGCACGGTGGCGTGTTCGGCCTGGACACCGTGGCGACCAGCCGCTGGGGCGGCCTGATGCTGACCCTGGTGATCGCCGCGGTCGGTATCGCCGGTGCACTGCCGCTAGGCATCCTGCTGGCGCTGGGGCGTCGCTCCAACCTGCCGGCGGTGAAGGTGGTCTGCGTGACCTTCATCGAGTTCTGGCGTGGTGTGCCGCTGATTACCGTACTGTTCATGTCCTCGGTGATGCTGCCGCTGTTCCTGCCGGAAGGCATGAGCTTCGACAAGCTGATGCGCGCACTGATCGGCGTGATCCTGTTCCAGTCGGCCTACATCGCCGAAGTGGTACGTGGCGGTCTGCAGGCGATTCCCAAGGGGCAGTACGAAGCAGCCGGCGCCATGGGCCTGGGCTACTGGCGGATGATGGGTCTGGTGATCCTGCCGCAAGCGCTCAAGCTGGTGATCCCGGGTATCGTCAACACCTTCATCGCCCTGTTCAAGGACACCAGCCTGGTGATCATCATCGGCCTGTTCGACCTGCTCAACAGCGTCAAGCAGGCGGCTGCCGACCCGGCGTGGCTGGGCATGGCGACCGAAGGCTATGTGTTCGCCGCCCTGATTTTCTGGATTTTCTGTTTCGGTATGTCCCGCTATTCCCTCCATCTGGAGAGAAAGCTGGACACTGGCCACAAGCGTTAGGGGCTGTTCAGCATTTGCTGCGCGTCGGCCAGGCGGCGTTGAAAACACTCTCGGGATGCTCATGTACAGCCGTACACTCCGCTCCCTCGACTGTTTTCGCCTGGCCTGGCTGTAGCTCGCTAAATCCTGAATCAGCCCCTCGAGAGGAGTGAATTATGAGTGAAGCAAACAAGCAACCCAGCGCCGAGCCGATCATTCAGCTGCAGGGCGTGAACAAGTGGTATGGCCAGTTCCACGTTCTCAAGGACATCAACCTGGACGTGCGCCAGGGCGAGCGTATCGTGCTGTGCGGCCCGTCGGGCTCGGGCAAGTCGACCACCATCCGTTGCATCAACCGCCTGGAAGAACACCAGGCCGGCCGTATCGTGGTCGATGGCACCGAGCTGACCCGGGACCTCAAGGACATCGAGACCGTGCGCCGCGAGGTGGGCATGGTGTTCCAGCACTTCAACCTGTTCCCGCACCTGACCGTGCTGCAGAACTGCATCCTGGCGCCGATGTGGGTGCGCAAGATGCCCAAGCGCAAGGCCGAGGAAATCGCCATGCACTACCTGGAGCGCGTACGCATTCCGGAGCAGGCGCACAAGTACCCGGGGCAGCTGTCCGGTGGCCAGCAGCAACGTGTGGCCATCGCCCGCGCGCTGTGCATGAAGCCCAAGATCATGCTGTTCGACGAGCCCACCTCGGCACTCGACCCGGAAATGGTCAAGGAAGTACTCGACACCATGATCGGCCTGGCTCAGGACGGCATGACCATGCTCTGCGTGACCCACGAAATGGGCTTCGCCCGCACCGTGGCGGACCGGGTGATCTTCATGGACAAGGGTGAGATCGTCGAGCAGGCCGAGCCGAACGCCTTCTTCGACAACCCGCAGAACGAGCGTACCAAGCTGTTCCTGGGGCAGATCCTGCACTAAGGACGGGTGAGCAGGGCGCAGGCACGAGTCTGCGCTTTTCCGGAACACCCATAAAAACGCCGGGGCCTGAGCCCCGGCGTTTTTATGGGTCTTCGCATTGTTTGGGCAGCGTGCGGATTGACACCGGACTGGCAAATCAGTGTGTTGGCTCGTTAGGTGTTTTGGACGCCGCTGCGTTGTGTGCAGAAATTTCTTGTTTCGCCCCATCGGGCGACTCACTTTTCTTTGAAGTGCGCAAAGAAAAGTAAGCAAAAGAAAGCGCACCCCATCATCCGGCCCCGGCTGCGCCGGGGTTCGTGAGTTCCATCGTCGCTCCGAGGGTCGGCTTACAAGGGCCATCCCTGGCCCTTTAAGCCTCTCGCGGCATCCATGCCGCTCGCCCCTTTACGCAACGACTCCACTCACCCTCCTGAAGGGGACAGTCGCGCGCCTGCACGACCGGGCATGCTTTTGGGGATGCACGGGATAGCATCCAGGTCAGCCCCAAGGCTGACCCCATGTTCAAGCACGCAAAGCTCTGGTGAACTACCTCCGATTCCGGGGGCGTGCAGAGCCCGTCCAGGAGGGCGAATGGAATCGTCGTGGAAGAGGCTGAGCGGCATGGATGCCGCGAGAGCCGCGATGGGCCATGGATGGCCCTTCGCGGCGGGCCTCTGGAACGGCGATGGAGTGAGCGAACCCCGGCGCAGCCGGGGCCGGATGATCGGGCGGAGGGTTTTGGTTACTTTTGCCCGCAAAAGTGACTCGCCCGAAGGGCGAAACGGAAGACCTCAGCAGAGCGCTGATAAGCAGTTAAGAGCCGAAAAACACCCGCACTCAACCAAACTTGCCAGTCCGGTATCAAGACTGACTTCCCGAGTTTCCGCGAGGAACCTTTTTGGGGGCGGTAATACGCTCAGTCCTTTGCGCGCATTGCCGTGCATCACGACTTGTCCTAAGGCTTCAGGTAGCTGTTGATGATCGCCGAGAAATCCAGCCCACCATGCCCATCGCAGCTAAAGCGCTGGTAGAGCTGCTGGGCGAGGGCGCCGAGTATCACCGGTTGCCTGATCTGCCGCGCTGCCTCGGTGGCCAGGCCCAGGTCCTTGAGCATCAGGTCGGTGCCGAAGCCGCCGCTGTAACCCCGCGAGGCCGGTACGTTGTCGAGTACGCCGGGGTAGGGGTTGTTGGTGTCCGAACTCCAGCAGCGCCCGCTCGAGGTGTTGATGATGCCCGCCAGCACCTTGGCGTCGATGCCCAGCGAGACCCCCAGCGCCATGGCCTCGGCAACGCCGATCATGGAGATGCCGAGCAGCATGTTGTTGGCCACCTTGGCGACCTGGCCGTTACCGCTGCCGCCGCAGTGCACGATGTTGCGGCCCATGCTCGCGAGGATCGGCTGCGCCCGGGCAAAGTCCGCCTCGGCGCCGCCAACCATAAAGGTCAGGGTGCCGGCCGCCGCGCCGCCGGTGCCACCCGACACCGGGGCATCGAGCATCGGGTTGCCGTGGGCGGCGGCCGCCTTGGCGACTTCCCGGGCGGCCAGCGGGTCGATGGTAGACGAGTCGATCAGCAGCACGCCCGGCGCGACCTTGGCCAGCAATCCCTCGGCGCCGAGGTAGACCGCCTTCACATGGGCCGAGGCCGGCAGCATGGTGATGACCATTTCCGCGTCCTGCAAAACGCCGCAGGCGGTCTTGGCACCAGTGGCACCGGCTTCCACCAAGGCCGCGACGGCGCTGGTGGAGAGGTCGAAGACGCGCAGCGAATGACCCGCCTTGAGCAGGTTGTGGGCCATTGGCGCACCCATGTTGCCCAGGCCGATAAATCCGATATTCATGGTCGTCGCCTCACTTCAGGGTGATGGTGGTATTCACCGCACCGCCGACGTCGCTCTCGTCGAACCAGCGCTGGGTCACGGTCTTGGTCTGGGTATAGAACTGCACCACCTGCTTGCCGTACGGGCCCAGGTCGCCGAGCTTGGAAGCCCGCGAGCCGGTGAACGAGAACATCGGCACCGGCACCGGAATCGGCACGTTGATGCCCACCTGGCCGACGTCGATCTCTTCCTGGAAGTGCCGGGCCGCGGCGCCGGAGCGGGTGAAGATCGCCGTGCCGTTGCCATTGGGGTTGGCGTTGATCAGCGCGATGGCCTCGTCCAGGGTGGTGGCGTGCACCACGCACAGCACCGGGCCGAAGATCTCCTCGCGGTAGATGCTCATCTGCGGCGTCACCCCAGCGAAGATGGTCGGGCCGACGAAGTTGCCCCGCTCGTAGCCGGCAACGGATGGATTGCGCCCGTCGAGTACCAGGCGGGCGCCTTCGCGGGTGCCGCGGTCGATCAGGCTGCTGACCCGGTCCAGCGCCGTGCAGGAGATCAGTGGGCCGACATCGGTGCCGTTCTCCATGCCGCCGCCCACCTTGAGGGTCTCGGCCTTGGCGACCAGGTCCGGCAGCCAGCCCTGGGCCTCGCCCACCAGAATCACCACCGACAGCGCCATGCAGCGCTGCCCGGCAGCGCCGAACGCGGCGCCGGCCAGGTTGTTCAGGGTCTGCTCCTTGTGGGCATCGGGCAGCACGATGGCGTGATTCTTGGCGCCCATCATGCATTGCACGCGTTTGCCGGCCTGGCTGGCGCGGTTGTAGACGTGGGTGCCGACGCGGGTCGAACCGACGAAGGACACCGCCTTGATATCCGGGTGATCGCAGATCGCGTTTACCGCGTCCTCGCCGCCATGCACCACGTTGAGCACGCCGGGGGGCACGCCGGCTTCCAGGGCCAGCTCGCACAGGCGCATGGTCACCATCGGGTCCTGCTCCGATGGCTTGAGCACGAAGGTGTTGCCCGTGGCGATGGCCATGGGGAACATCCACAGCGGGATCATCGCCGGGAAGTTGAACGGGGTGATGCCGGCGCACACGCCCAGCGGTTGCAGCAGGGTGTAGGTATCCACGCCGCCGGCCACGTTGTTGGCCAGCTCGCCCAGTTGCAGGTTGCCGATGCCGGCGGCATGCTCGACCACCTCCAGGCCACGGAACACGTCGCCCTCGGCGTCGGCGAGGGTCTTGCCCTGTTCGGCGGTGAGAATGGCCGCCAGCTCCTTCATGTTTTCGCGGATCAGTTGCTGGTACTTGAGAAAGATCCGCGCGCGAGTGCCGATGGGCGTCTTGCGCCAGGTCTTGAAGGCCTGGCTGGCGCTGGCCACCGCGGCGTCGATTTCCTCGCCGGTGGCCAGGGGCACCCGGGCCAGCACTTCCTGGGTGGCCGGGTTGACGACATCGCGCCACTGCTGGGTGCGTGACTCGACGAATTCGCCGTTGATAAGCAGCTTGACGGTAGCGGTCATGGTTCGATCCTTTATTCGATCAACGGGCGCGCAGGGGCACGGGGCGTGTGGTATCCAGCGTGGGGCTGGCGATTGCCTGGCGGGGCGGGTCGCTACGCATCAGGGCGGTACAGCCCAGGGCGACCAGGCCCATGCCGATCAGGTAGGCGATCACGTAGCGCGGGCTGCCGTCGGCGGCGGCCAGCAGGCTGGTGGCGATCATCGGTGCGAAGCCGCCACCGAGCACCCCGGCCAGCTGCACCGACAGCGAGATGCCGCTGTAGCGGATCTCCGCTGGGAACTGGCGGGCGAACAGCAAAGATTCCGGCGCATAGAGAATCGGGAACACCACGCCCACCGCCAGCACCATGGCCCACCACACCAGCAGCGGCTCGCGGGTGCCGAGCATGGCGAAGAACGGGTAGACGAAGGCGCACAGCAACAGCAGGCCGGTGAAGTACAGGCGCTTCTGGCCGACACGATCGGACAGCCAGCCGCAGAACGGCATGGTCGCCAGCGACAGCGCAGCACCGGCGGTGATGGCGTGCAGCACGTCGGCCCGGGGAATCTGCAGTTGGTTGGCGGCGTAGGCGAGGGCGAAGGTGACCGCCATGTAGAACCAGGCGTTCTCGGCGGTGCGCGCACCGATGATGGTCAGGGTGGCGCGTGGGTGTTTACGCACCACTTCCACCAGCGGCAGGCTGACGCGGCGGTTCTGCTGCTTGAGCTTCTCGAAGTCCGGTGACTCGGCGACCTTGACGCGGATCAGCCAGCCCACCGCCAGCAGCACCACGCTGGCCAGGAACGGCAGGCGCCACCCCCAACTGAGCATCTGCTCCTCGGGCAGCGTGGCGACCGCGCCCATGGCCAGGGTGGACAGCACCAGGCCGGCACCCACGCCGGTCTGTGGCAGGCTGCCATAGAAGCCTTTCTTGCCTTCCGGGGCATGTTCGACGGCCATCAACACCGCGCCGCCCCATTCACCACCCACCGCCATGCCCTGCAGAAAACGCATGACCACCAACAGCGCCGCGGCCCAGTAGCCGATCTGCTCGTAGGTGGGCAACAGGCCGATGGCGATGGTCGGGATGCCCATCATCAGCAGGGTGAGCATCAGCATCGACTTGCGGCCGATGCGGTCACCGAAGTGACCGAACAGGATGCCGCCCAGGGGCCGACCGATAAAGCCCACCGCGTAGGTGGCAAAGGCCGCCAGCACGCCGGTGATGGGATCGAGGGTGGGGAAGAACAGCTTGTTGAAGACCAGGGCGGCGGCGGTGCCATAGAGAAAGAAGTCATACCACTCGATGGTGGTACCCGCCATGCTGGCCAGGCCAGCGATACGGTAGTGCTTGCGGCCGGCAGCCGGCCCTTGAGCGTGAGAGTCGTTCATGAGTTGCCTGCTTTTTGTTTTTGTCGTAGGAACTTGAAACGTCAACGGATCTTAGTATAGGTATGCAAACTTTCTGTTCCAGCACCTAAAAAGACAGGTTCGTTATGCAAAAAAGCATGATGTCGGCCGGCCAGATGAATTGGGACGACCTCAAGTTCTTCCTCGAGGTGGCGCGCACAAGTACCGCAAGTGGCGCCGCCAGGCGCCTGGGAGTGGACTACAGCACCGTGTCGCGGCGTATCGGCGCCCTGGAAAAGGCGCTCGGCACACTATTGTTCGAGCGCTCAAGGGCCAGCGGCTTCGTGCTGACCAGCGAAGGGCAGCACCTGCTGGGTTATGCCGAGGCCCTGGAAAGCACCCTGCAGACCGCCTGCGAGCAGGTGTCGGGTGCCAGCCTGGCACTCTCGGGCCACGTGCGCATCGGCTCGACCGAGGGCTTTGGCAGCTACTTCGTGGCGGCCCAGCTTGGCGGCTTTCAGGATATCTACCCGAATATCGCCATCGACCTGTTGCCGGTGCCGCACTTCATCAGCCTGTCGCGCCGCGAGGCGGATATCGCCATCTCCCTGGAGCGCCCGGAACGCGGGCCCTACGTCTGTTCCAGACTGTGCGACTACGCCCTGAAGCTGTATGCCACACCCGAGTACCTGGACCGGCACCCGCCGATCCGCCAGATCGGCGACCTGGGCCGGCATTCGTTCATCACCTACGTCGATGACCTGGCATTCAGCCCCGAGCTGCTCTACCTCGAAGGCATCGTGCCCAATGCCAGCAGCACGCTGCGCAGCACCAGCGTGGTGGCCCAGTACCTGGCCACCTTGCAGGGGCGGGCGCTGGCGATCCTGCCGTGCTTTCTGGCCGGCCCGGATGCCCGGCTGGTCGAGGTGCTGCCTAGTGAGGTGAAGGTCACGCGGCAGTTCTGGCTCTACTACCGGGAGGATCTGCGCAAGCTCAAACGCATCACCCTGGTGGCCGATTACCTGCGCGCCTGCGCCGAGCGCAATCGCGCCTTTCTGCTCGGTGATAGCGCCGAGATGGCGTTTGCGTGACTTATCTGCCCATGGCGGTCACGCACGGCTCGGGCGATACTTCGGCCCACTTCCGGAGGTCATGCCATGTCTGCAGAAAACGCCCAGTTGATCACCCGTTTCTACCAGGCGTTCCAACGCCTCGACGCCGAGGAAATGGCGCGTTGCTACGCGCCGGACGTGCGTTTCAGCGACCCGGCCTTCGGCGAGTTGAACGGTGACGATGCCCGTGACATGTGGCGCATGCTCACCGCCCGTGCCAAGCAGTTCTCCCTGACCTTCAGCGAGGTGCAGGGCGATGCTACTGGCGGTAGCGCCAACTGGGTGGCCACCTACCTGTTTCCGCAGACCGGGCGCACCGTTGTCAACCGCATCCACGCCTCGTTCGTGATTCGTGACGGGCTGATCGTCGAGCACCGCGACCACTTCGACATGTGGCGCTGGGCCGCTCAGGCACTGGGTTTTCAGGGCATGCTGATCGGCTGGACGCCGTTGCTCAAGAACAGCGTGAGCAAGCAGGCGCGTAACGGTCTGCGGCAGTTCCAGGCCGCCCGTGCGTCAGACGGGCAGCACGGCGGAGAAGCGCGCGGCTGAACGGAGTGGTACGCTCTCCGGTCAGAAGTTCATCGATGAATGGCCGAGTGCATGTAAAGCCTTCGTTCATCGACTGAAAGCCCGTCCGCCAGAGTATTTCGATCATGAGTGTTATGTCCCTATCCCCCCGTAAAGCCAAGGCCTGGAGCGTGCACGCGGTCACCGCGAGCGGAGTCATCCTCGGTATGCTGGCGTTGCTTGCATTGATCGAAGGGCGGGCGGAAAGCTGCCTGCTGTGGTTGGGGCTGGCGCTGTTGGTCGATGGCCTGGACGGCACCCTGGCGCGCAAGTACGACGTGAAGGTGGTATTGCCGCATTTCGACGGCTCTACCCTCGACCTGGTGATCGACTACCTCACCTACGTGTTCATCCCGGCGATCTTCGTCTATCGCTTCATTCCGCTGCCCGAATACACACTGCTGCTGTCGGTGGGCGTGATCCTGCTGTCGTCGCTGTTCTGCTTCTGCAACGTCAACATGAAGAGCAAGGACAACTACTTCGTCGGCTTCCCGGCCGCCTGGAACGTGGTGGTGGTGTACCTCTACCTGCTCGACTTCGAGCCCTGGGTCACCTTCGCGGTGATCATGGTGCTGGCCGGCCTGACCCTGACCCGCATGAAGTTCCTGCACCCGTTCCGGGTCAAGCAGTTCATGCCGATCAACATCGCCGTGACCATGGTGTGGATGTTCGCCTGCGCCGGGCTGATCCTGCAGTTTCCCGCCCAGCCGGTGTGGCTGCTGGTCCTGTGGGGCCTGTCCTCGGCGTACTTCGTGGGCATGTGCGTGTGGCGTTCGGCCCGCGAGTGGTTCGCCTGATCGCGCGATGAGCGTCAGCGCCGATAAACCCTGGTTCGTCTACCTCGTGCGCGCCGCCAACGGCGCGCTGTATTGCGGCATCAGTGACGATCCGCAGCGGCGCTTCGCCCAGCACCAGAGCGGCAAGGGCGCCCGCTTCTTCTTCTCCAGCCCGGCGGTGGCCCTGGTCTACAGCGAAAGCTGTGTGGGCAGGGGCGATGCCTTGCGCCGCGAGCGGGCGATCAAACGCCTCGGCAAGGGCGCCAAGGAGGCCCTGGTGGCCACCGGCAGCCTGATGCATGTGCTTGATGAACAGCCATCAGCCCCACTGGAATCTACCTAACGCCATCAGGAAGCTGAGTTAAGCTGGGTACTCATCCGTTCCCGGAGGCTTCCATGTCTGAGCTGATCCTGCACCATTATCCCACCTCGCCCTTCGCCGAGAAGGCCCGCCTGCTGCTGGGCTTCAAGAACCTCGCCTGGCATTCGGTGCAGATTCCGCCGGTGATGCCCAAGCCGGACCTCACCGCCCTGACCGGTGGCTACCGCAAGACACCGGTGCTGCAGATCGGCGCCGACATATACTGCGATACCGCCCTGATTGCCCGTCGCCTGGAGGCCCATCAGCCGCAGCCGGCATTGCTGCCCGGCGCCCAGGCATTCGCCATCGCCACCTTCGCCCAATGGGCCGACTCGGTGGTGTTCCAGCATGCGGTGAGCCTGGTGTTTCAGCCCGAGTCCATCGCCGTACGGTTCGCCAAGGCGCCACCGGAGTTCCTGCAGACCTTTATCGCCGACCGCAGCAAGCTGTTCTCGGGCGGCCAGGCCACCCGGATGCCGGCCGAGCAGGCCAAGCACCAGTGGCCCGGGTTCATGGCACGGTTGCAGGCACAGCTGGAGGCCAGCGGCGGCCAGTTCCTGTTCGGCGAGCCGAGCCTGGCCGATATCGCCATGGCGCACCCCTTGTGGTTCCTGCGTGCAACTCCGGTGACCTCACCGCTGGTCGATGGCTACCCGGCGGTGGTCGCCTGGCTGGATCGGGTGCTGGCGTTCGGGCATGGCAAGTCCGACGAGATGAGTGGTGAAGCTGCAATCGAGGTGGCGCGCGCGGCCACGCCTGCGCCGCTGCCGGAGGAGGCGTTCACGGATCCCAATGGTTTTGTCAGCGGCCAGGCCGTCGCCATCTCGGCGATCGACTACGGCGTGGAGGCCGTGGAAGGGGAGCTGCTGTTCGCCGGTGCCGAGGAACTGATCCTGCGCCGCGAAGATTCCCGCGCCGGCGTCGTGCATGTGCACTTCCCAAGGCTGGGGTTTCGTATCGAGGCGCGCTGAGCATTCGCGGCTGCCTAGTGGAAGAGCAGGCACTGGCTCACTCTTGTGGGAGCGGGCCATGCCCGCGAAAGATCACGGGCATGGACTAGGCGTCCCCGCCCGTTCCCACAAGTACTGCGAAATGGCCGCATTTAGTTTTCCGGGCCGAGAATAAGCGGGCCGTGTAGGTGCAACCCATTACCAGCCTGGTTTCGCATCACGGCATGTTGATCGGTCGAAAAATCGATAAAGATCGCGGCTAAAGCCCCTCCTACAACCGGCGTCAACCGTGGGAGCGGCTTTAGCCGCGAGGGGGTTGAGAGTCGGCTCGTAAGCTGGCGTGTGCGGATAACGCATCGCCCACGCCAGCTTCAACGCTGGTCCGGCAGCAAAAAATTCCCCGGCCCTTCACCTTCCAGCGTCGGCACTTCGGCTTCGTCTTTCAGCTCGACGCCCGACAGCTGGCGGCGACAGGCCTCGCGCATCAGGTACATCAGGCGAAAGGTCGCCATGCCGTAGCTCAGGCCCTCCAGCCGCACATTGGAGATGCAGTTGCGGTAGGCGTCGTTGAGGCCGACCCGTGGCGCGTAGGTGAAATACAGCCCCAGGCTGTCCGGCGAGCTGAGGCCGGGGCGTTCGCCGATCAGGATCACCGTCATCTTCGCGCCCAGCCTTTCGCCTATCTCATCGGCCACCGCCACTCGGCCCTGTTCGACCAGGGTGATGGGCGCCAGTTTCCAGCCTTCTTCGCCAACCTGTTCCAGCAGCCTTTCCAGAAACGGCAGGCTGTGGCGGCGCACGGCCAGGGACGACAGACCATCGGCAATGACGATGGCCAGGTCGTAGCCACGGCCTTTTTCCTTCGTGTAGTCGTCCAGGACGGTGGCGGACTCTTCGTTCAGGCGCCGGCCCAGGTCCGGGCGCTGCAGATAGATATGCCGATCCGCCGCGGCACTTTGCACCAGCAGCGTATCGAGGCCGCGCCCCCGCAGCTCGTCGCCCAGGCCTGCGTGGTCGAAGGGCAGGTGCACGGCGTCGCGCGCCTGGGCGTGGGCGAACTGGAAATCCAGCTGGGCGGCGGTCGGCAGGCTGGTGCCGGCGCGGCCCAGGGCGATACGGGCCGGGGTCAGCTGGCGCAGCTGCTGCCAGGGGTTGGGCGTAGCGGGGGACTTATCGGACATGGCGACCTCTCAAGCCAGTTGCGCCAGGGCCTGGCGAAATGCCGGCGGCAGCTCATTGCCCATGCTCAGGCGGCCGCCCTGTTGCTGGAAGATGCCCATGCGTGCCAGCCAGGCCTCGAACTCTGGCGCCGCATGTAGGCCGAGCACCTTGCGGGCGTACAGGGCATCATGGAACGAGGTGGTCTGGTAGTTGAGCATCACGTCGTCGGAGCCGGGAATGCCCATGATGAAGTTGATGCCGGCGGTGCCGAGCAGGGTCAGCAGGGTGTCCATGTCGTCCTGGTCGGCTTCGGCGTGGTTGGTGTAGCAGATGTCGCAACCCATGGGCACGCCGAGCAGCTTGCCGCAGAAGTGATCCTCCAGGCCGGCACGGATGATCTGCTTGCCGTTGTACAGGTACTCGGGGCCGATAAAGCCGACCACGGTGTTGACCAGAAACGGATTGTAGTGCCGGGCCACCGCGTAGGCGCGGGTTTCGCAGGTCTGCTGGTCGACGCCATGATTGGCGTTGGCCGACAGCGCGCTGCCCTGGCCGGTTTCGAAGTACATCAGGTTGTTGCCCAGGGTGCCGCGCTTGAGGCTCAGGCCGGCTTCGTAGCCTTCCTGCAGTACCTTGAGGGTCACGCCGAAACTGGCGTTGGCCGCCTCGGTGCCGGCGATCGACTGGAACACCAGGTCCAGCGGCGCACCGCGTTCGATGGCGGCGATGGAGCTGGTGACGTGGGTCAGCACGCAGGACTGGGTGGGAATTTCGTAGCGCTGGATGATCGCATCGAGCATGTCCACCAGCGCGCGAATCGAGCTGGCGCTGTCGGTGGCCGGGTTGATGCCGATCATCGCATCACCGTTACCGTAGAGCAGGCCGTCGAGAATGCTGGCGGCGATGCCTGCCGGGTCGTCGGTGGGGTGGTTGGGCTGCAGGCGCGTGGACATCCGCCCGCGCAGGCCCATGGTGTTGCGAAACTGGGTCACCACACGGGTCTTCTGGGCGACCAGCACCAGATCCTGCACGCGCATGATCTTCGATACCGCCGCGGCCATTTCCGGGGTCAGCCCCGGTGCCAGGGCGTTCAGGCTGGTTTCGTCGGCGGCGTCGCCGAGCAGCCAGTCACGCAGGCCGCCCACGGTCAGGTGGCTGACCGGCGCGAAGGCCTCGGCATCGTGGGTATCGACGATCAGCCGGGTGACCTCGTCCTGTTCATAGGGGATGACCGCCTCCTGCAGGAAATGCTTGAGCGGCACATCGGCCAGGGCCATCTGCGCCGCAGCACGTTCGGCATCGCTCTGCGCAGCCACTTCGGCCAGGTAGTCGCCGGAGCGCGCCGGGCTGGCCTTGGCCATCAGTTCGCGCAGGCTGTCGAAGCGCCAGGTCATGTTGCCGATGGTATGGGTGAAGCTAGCCATATCATTTCTCCCGGACACCTCTAAAAAACTACCTGGGTTGTCATCGCTGCGTTGAAAACAGGCTCGTGCGCGAGTCCGATCGGAATGCTCATGTACAAAGGTACACTCCGCTTCCTTGCCTGTTTCGCCTTACGCTGACTGCCTCGCCTAGGTTTTTAGACGTGTCCTCATTGTCGTGGCCGCCGGAGCGGCCAGCCGGGCCAATCAGCGCAGGGAGCGTTCGGCGGCCTGGATGGCGGCGAACTCTTCCTCCGGTGTGCCGGACACCAGGTGGTGACGGCTATACAAGGCGAAGTAGGCAATGAATAGAGCGTAGATGATGGCGGCGCCGATCACGACGCGCAGGTCGACCAGGAAGCAGGCCACCAGCGCCACCGCTGCCAGCACCAGCGCCACCGACGACGTCAGCACGCCACCAGGGGTGCGATAGGGGCGTGGCATGTCAGGGCGACGGCTGCGCAGGGTGATGTGCGCCGCCATCATCAGCACATAGGACACTGTGGCCCCGAATACCGCGACCAGAATCAGCAGGTCGCCTTGGCCGGTCAGCGACAAGCCGAAGCCGATGATGCCCGGTACGATCAGCGCCATCACCGGCGCCTTGTTGCGGTTGGTCAGCGACAGGCTGCGTGGCAGGTAGCCGGCGCGAGACAGGGCGAAGATCTGCCGCGAGTAGGCGTAGATGATCGAGAAGAAGCTGGCGATCAGACCCGCCAGGCCGACCAGGTTGACGAACTGGCTCATCCAGGTTGAACCGCCGTAGACCTTGACCAGCGATTCGACCAGCGGGTTGCCCGAAGCCACCAGCGACTGGGCGCCGGCAGCACCCGGGCCGACCAGCAGGATCAGCCCGGCAAACACCAGCAGCACCAGCACGGCGCCGATCAGGCCACGTGGCAGGTCGCGCTTGGGATCCTTGGTTTCTTCGGCGGCCAGCGGCACGCCTTCGACCGCCAGGAAGAACCAGATGCCGTAGGGCAGGGCAGCCCAGATGCCCAGGTAGCCGAACGGCAGGAAGCTGCTGGCGCCATTGGCATCGGTCGCCGGGATGTCGAACAGGTTGGCGACCTGGAAGTGCGGTGCCATGGCGACGATGTACAGGCCCAGGGCGATGGCCGCCACGGCGGTGATGGCGAACATCAGCTTCAGCGCTTCACCGGCACCGAGGATGTGGATGCCGATGAACACCACGTAGAACACCAGGTAGATGATCCAGCCGCCGATGCCGAACAGCGACTCGCAGTAGGCGCCGATAAAGCAGGCGATGGCCGCCGGCGCAATGGCGTATTCGATCAGGATCGCCGTGCCGGTCAGGAAGCCGCCCCAGGGGCCGAACGCGGTGCGGGTGAAACCGTAGCCGCCACCCGCGGTGGGGATCATCGACGACAGCTCGGCCAGCGAGAAACACATGCACAGGTACATGGTCGCCATCAGCAGCGTGGCGATGAACATGCCGCCCCAGCCGCCCTGGGCCAGGCCGAAGTTCCAGCCGGCGTAGTCGCCGGAAATCACGTAGGCCACACCGAGGCCGATCAACAGGATCCAGCCGGCGGCGCCCTGCTTCAATTGCCGGTTGGCAAAGTACTCGGCGCTGACCGCTTCGGTTTCCACACCGCCTTGCGAGGGTGTGGCGATTGTCTCTTTGGACATGTTGGGACTCCTTCATGCCCGCCACGGGGTGGCGGGCGCCGCTTTAAGGGTTGGCTGTCTAGGGCAAATCGGCAGATCAGAAGAAGCCCAGCGGGTTGATGTCGTAGCTGATCAGCAGGTTCTTGGTCTGCTGGTAGTGGTCGAGCATCATCTTGTGGGTTTCGCGCCCGACCCCGGACTTCTTGTAGCCGCCAAAGGCAGCGTGCGCCGGGTACAGGTGGTAGCAGTTGGTCCATACCCGGCCGGCCTTGATGCCACGGCCCATGCGGTAGGCGCGGTTGATGTCGCGGGTCCACACGCCGGCGCCCAGGCCGAACTCGGTGTCGTTGGCAATGGCCAGGGCTTCGGCTTCGTCCTTGAAGGTGGTCACACCGACCACCGGGCCGAAGATTTCCTCTTGGAACACGCGCATTTTGTTGGTGCCCTTGAGCAGGGTCGGCTGGATGTAATAGCCGCCCGCCAGATCGCCCTTGAGCTTCTCGGTGGCGCCGCCGGCGAGCAGCTCGGCGCCTTCCTGCTGGGCGATCTCCAGGTAGCCGAGGATTTTGTCGTACTGCTGCTGCGAGGCCTGGGCGCCGACCATGGTGTCGGTGTCCAGCGGGTTGCCGCGCTTGATGGCCTTGATCTTCTTCATCACCTCGTTCATGAACGGCTCGAAGATCGACTCCTGCACCAGCGCTCGGGACGGGCAGGTGCACACTTCGCCCTGGTTGAAGAAGGCCAGCACCAGGCCTTCGGCGGCCTTTTCGATAAAGGCCGGCTCGGCCCCCATGATGTCTTCGAAAAAGATGTTCGGGCTCTTGCCGCCCAGCTCCACGGTGCTGGGGATGATGTTGGCGGCGGCGCATTTCATGATGTGCGAGCCGACCGGGGTGGAGCCGGTAAAGGCGATCTTGGCGATGCGCGTGCTGGTGGCCAGGGCCTCGCCGGCCTCGCGGCCATAGCCCTGGACGATATTGAGCACACCCGGTGGCAGCAGGTCGCCGATGATTTCGGCCAGCAGGGTGATCGACAGCGGCGTCTGCTCGGCAGGTTTCAATACCACGCAGTTACCCGCCGCCAGGGCCGGCGCCAGCTTCCAGGCGGCCATCAGCAGCGGGAAGTTCCAGGGGATGATCTGCCCCACAACGCCCAGGGGCTCGTGGAAGTGATAGGAGGCGGTGTGCTCGTTGATCTCGGCGGCGCTGCCTTCCTGGGCGCGGATGCAGCCGGCGAAGTAGCGGAAGTGGTCGGCGGCCAGGGGCACGTCGGCATTCAGGGTCTCGCGCACCGCCTTGCCGTTGTCCCAGGTCTCGGCCACGGCCAGCAGTTCGAGGTTGGCCTCGATACGGTCGGCGATCTTCAGCAGGATCAGCGCGCGATCCTGTACCGAGGTTTTGCCCCAGGCATCGGCGGCGGCGTGGGCGGCGTCCAGGGCCTTGCCGATGTCCTTGGCGTCCGAGCGGGGGAATTCGCCGATGGCCGAGGCATCCACCGGGCTGGTGTTGGTGAAGTACTGACCGCCCACCGGCGCGACGAACTCGCCGCCGATGTAGTTGCCGTAGCGCGGCTTGAGGGTGACGACGGCGCCTGCGGTACCGGGTTTGGCATAGATCATTGACGTTCTCCCATTGCGAGTTCTTGTAGTTTTCAGGGCGGGTCGCGAGCACGACCGGGGCTCGCGTTGAACTATGAGACGAATTCATGGGGCCGACTTGACGCTAGGCGAGGCTGGCTGTTCTGCAAAGTCAAATTTGCAGAGCGGCTCGAAGCTTGTCGCGCTGGGTCAACTGCCGCTGCTCTGTTTCGGTGCGGGTGTTTCCGAATGACCCGTTTCGGGGCTTTTGCAAAGAGGTTCGAAAGGACGCTACGGCGCAGATCTCCGCAGGGAAGGGGGTCTTGGCGGCTCGTTCAATGACGGCGTAGTTCTTGCTTTCAGACATAAATTGTCACCAAGGAGGCGCCATGAGCTCGGTTCTTGTCCAGCCTGACCTGTCCGCCGGTTTGTCCTTCATGGCCGGCGGGCCAACCAATACAGGTGTGCTGGCCGCTGCGGCCAGCGGCTTGTGCGGCTTTATCGAAAAGCACGGCGGCGATCCGGATCGTATCCTCGGCGTTTCCGGTATCGACCCCGAATCCCTGCGCCACCCCACCTTGAGCCTGGCCTTGCCCAATTACTGCCAGGTGCTGGAGGAGGCGTCGCGCCAGTCCGGCTGCGACAACTTCGGCCTGTACTACGGTCAGCAATTCAAACCGCAAGCCTTGGGGCTGCTCGGCTATATCGGCCTGTGCTCGGCCACCGTCGAGCAGGCTCTGATCAACTTCGCCCGCGCCTTTCCGCTGCACCAGCGCAACAGCCTGATCCGCCTGGTGGACGAGGGCGAGTGCTACCGCTTCGACTACCAGGTGCGCCACGGCGCGATTCTGTGTCGCCGTCAGGATGCCGAGTTGACCCTGGGTATGGCCCTCAACCTGGTGCGCCACGTGCTCGGCCCGCAGTGGGCGCCACGCGCGGTGCACTTCGAGCATCCGCGCCCGGAGCACTGGCACGAGCACTGCAAAGTCTTCGATGCGCCGGTGTACTTCGAGCAGCCGTTCAACTCCCTGGTCATCCCCAAACGCGGCCTGGATCGCGCCATGCCGCAGAGCGACCCCATCCTGCTGCTGGTGATGCAGGACTCGCTCAGCCAACTCAGCAACCTGAGCGGGCGCGGTGAGCGGGACCTGGCCGACGACGTGCGCGAGCAGATTCGCCAGCAATTGCTGATGGGCGAGCCGGTGCTGGAACTGGCGGCCGAACAACTGGGCATGAGCAGTTGGTCACTGCAGCGCCGCCTGCGCGACCAGGGGCTTACCTTCTCCGCGATGGTCGACAAAGTGCGTTGCGAACTCGCCACCCACTACCTGCGCCAGCACCAGCTGCCCATCTCCAACCTGGCGCCGCTGCTTGGCTACTCGGAAGTCAGCGCCTTCTCCCGCGCCTTCCGCCGCTGGTTCGGTGTCAGCCCGAGGCAGTGGCGGCATGAGAGCGATGGGGTGGGCGGGCGTCGTCACTGAGTGACTGGCTGTGTGGCCCGCCAATGGGCGTCTCGCAAAAGAGCTGGATTGGTTTTTGGTTTTGGCTGCCATTAGCCAGAAAACCAATACGCCAGCTCCCTTCTATGGCACCCGTTCCATGCGGTGCATCTAAACCGGTTCCCGTCCAGAACGGGGAAACGAAGTCCCCGTCCCTCGAGTCTGAAACCCTACCAGGCAAATGTCGGCAGCGAGTCTTGACCGAGGTGCAGGGTTCGGCCGACTTTGCATGGGGTTGCTGATCGCTTTTCGAGCGGCCGGTATAAACGCCCTTATCTCGTCTCGCATGGAGCCTGCGTATGAATATCGATTTTAGACGTGGCCAATGGCTGAATCGTCCCGCCACCTCAGCGGTTTCGGAACACAACCTGACGATTACAACCGATCCAGAAACGGATTTTTGGCGCGAGACCCACTACGGGTTCACCCGCGACACGGGACACTTTTTAGGCATCGCCACCGCCGACGAATTCACGGCGACAATCCGCATTCAGGGCGAATTCCGCTCTTTGTACGACCAGGCAGGCCTGATGGTGCGTATCGACGAGAAGCGTTGGGTAAAGACCGGGGTGGAGTTTACCGACGGGCAAGCGTTTCTCAGCACCGTCGTTACCGACGGAAAATCGGATTGGTCGGTCTCACAGCCGTTCAAGGAGCTGGAAGACTTCTATATCCGCGTCACCCTTTCCAATGGCGCGATGCGTATCCAGGCGTCCCGCGACGGCAGCTTCTGGCCGCTGCTGCGGCTGGCCCCGTTTCCGGTTGCCAGTACCTACCAAGTCGGCCCCACGGCCTGTACCCCGGAACGAAGCGGGCTTGTTGTCCGCTTCTCGGAGTTTGCAATTAACCCGGCCATCAGCAAAGCCCTTCACGACCTGACGTGATGGCGCGATAGCGCCGTGCCGACAGGGTGGCCCTTCGAGCATAGAAAATGGGGGCTGATTAATTTATTGAGATCAGGGTCAGCCCGCGCCGATTGCTGCCGGTTAGGGCTGGCAGCAATCGGCCAGAAGCGAACGGTCAGGTTCGCTGCTCAAGCGCTGGCAAGGTTTATCGTTTCAACACCCTCTCTTGTTCTGCTTCCTTTTTGCGAAAGGCTGCTTTCACTGTCTGAACGAGTGCTGCCGCTTAGCTTGGCCACTGCGAGTGGCGGATAACACTGCAGAAGTTACCCGGCTGGAAGCGCGGATCCTTATCGGCCAAAACATCAGCTTTGACATTACCGAAGGTGCTTTCGGGCTTGTGTTTGATGCCGTCGTAGAAGGCTTGAATGATTTCTTCCTTGAAAGCTGCGCCGCGGGGATGCTCCTGGGTTATGGCTTGTCGCTCCGAGTCGCTGTACTGGCTGTAGGTCAGGCCTAATACATCCATTTCCACCCCGGCAGTGACCAGGGCAACGACCGGGTGCATATGCTGGGGAATGCCTGGCGTCGTATGCAGGGCGATTGAGGTCCAAACCGTGTCGATGTCTTGCTGGGCGATGCCGCGCTGTTGCAGAAAATCACGTGCAGCGTTTGCGCCATCGACCTCGAAACGCTCACAGGCACTGCTGTGCTGGTGGGTCAGGCCCATGTCGTGAAACATACAGCCGCAGTAGAGCATCTCGGGGTCGAACGCCAACCCTCGGCGCTTGCCTGCTAGGGCGGCGAAATAGAACACTCGGCTGGAATGGTGAAAAAGCAGCGGGGACGCTGTGTCGCGCACGCACTCGGTGATGTCACGGGTCAGTTGGCTATCGGGGATGGCGATACCGCCTATGTTCAGGGTCACGTTCAGGCTCCAGGAAAGAAGGATTGGCAGCCCCAGTGTTATCGCCTATCGTTATGTCCTCAATTGATGTAATACGTCATATTCTGCCATTTCGTGTGATGGCGAGACACCTGTGAGGTTAGCGCCTGCCATGCGTAAAACGGTCGCCATTCTGGCCCTGCCGGGAGTGCAGCTACTGGACGTATCCGGCCCGCTCGATGTGTTCGCTCAGGCGAACCTAGAGGTTCGGCAGTCGGTTTACAATCTGCGGGTTATAGCCTGCGAGGCAGGGCCGATCACCAGTTCTTCCGGCGCGCGTCTGTTGCCGGACGTTGTCGCTGGTGAGTCCATGGAAGCGCTTGATACCTTCATCGTCGCCGGTGCGCCGCATGCATCGACTCTATATTACAAGGCAGAACTGCTAGCCTGGATGCGCTCCAGTTCCGAACAGTCGCGCCGCTTTGGCTCCGTATGCACCGGTGCGTTCGCCCTGGCCGCAGCGGGCTTGCTCGATGGCCGTCGGATTACCACGCATTGGGCCTCGGTCGACGCCATGCTGTTACAGTATCCAGAGGTAATGGTCGAAGCTGATGCCTTGCACGTACGTGATGGCAAGCTGCGTACCTCAGCTGGGGTTACGGCCGGGCTCGATCTGGCGTTGTCGCTGGTTGAAGAAGACCTTGGGCGCGATGTAGCGATGCGCGTCGCCTCGCAATTAGTAATGTTCTTCAAGCGCCCTGGCGGGCAGCAACAGTTCAGTCGCAAAAGCGAAGTAGCACCCGCCGGGCGGTCAGTTATTCAAGAGGTGCAACGCTGGGTGGCTGCTAACCCAGCCATGGTGCATTCAGTTGAGGCGCTGGCAGACCATGTCGGTCTGAGCCCTCGACATTTCGCCCGCTTGTTCCACGCACAGGTCGGTGTCACTCCTGCTGTGTGGGTTGAAACTGCGCGAGTTGACGCAGCGAGAAAGATATTCGAAATGGCTAATGAGGCGCCCAAACAAGTGGCAGCCAAATGTGGTTTCACTAACATCGACACCTTTCGGCGTGTTTTCCGAAAACATACAGGTGTTACACCAGCGGACTACCGCAAGCGAAACGCATAGCAACGCCTCCACCGTCATGCTTCGACCGAGGATAGATTGCAAGGGCGATGCGATCTTTTAAATCCGGTGGGCGTCTCCTTTTGGCCGATTGCAGCCGGTGACGACAGGCAGCTACAGGCCAAAAGCAGGCTTCAACTATTCACCGTTCAAAGGCGCGGCCATCTGCCAGTTGTTCGGGATTCCAGCCTCCTCCTAGAGCACGGTATGCGGCGATTGCCGCGCGTGCGGATTCGATCTGGGCTTGCGCCCTGGCGTCGGAGGTGCGCAGCAGGGTCTGGTGGGCGTTGAGCACGTCGATCAGGCTGGCGGCGCCGTTCTGATAGGCAATGAATGAAGACTGCCGGGCGCTTGCCAGGGAGGTTTCGCCGGCCATCAGGGTAGCCGCCTGGGTTTCGCGGTTGACCAGCGCCGAGAAGGCATTCTCCACATCCTCGCTGGCCATCAGCACGGACTGTCTATAGGCCGCGAGCGCTTCGGCTTCCCGGCCCTTGGCGCCGTCGATCTGGGCGTTGATACGCCCGAAGTCGAATAGCCGCCAGCGCAGGCCCAGCACGCCTGCCGATTGCGCGGCGCCAGCGCTGAAAAGGTTGCCGCTTTGCGTGGTGGCACTGCCGAACAGGGCGCTGAGTGAGAATTTCGGGTAGTACTCGCTGATCGCCTCGCCGATACGCGCATTGGCGGCGACCAGTCGGCGCTCTGCGGCGATCAGATCCGGCCGGCGGCGCAGCAGCTCAGCGGGCGTGCCCGTGGCGGTGAGCTGCGGCGCACGTGGAATGACGCCTGCGTTGGCAAGTTCGGCGCGGTGGGTGCCCGGCGCGCTGCCGAGCATCACGTCCATCGCGTTCATGGCTGCATCGATGCCCGTCTGCAAGACCGGCACGCTGGCCCTAACTTGCGAGAGCTCACCTTCGGTCTGTTGCACCTGATAATCGGCGGCCAGGCCGCGCGCGTGCAGCAGGCGCACCTTTTCCAGCAACGCCTGCTGGGTGTCGACCTGCCGCTCGGCAATCGCCAGGCGCGCCTGCAGGCCGCGGATGCTGGTGTAGACGTCGGCAGTTTGCGCGGCAACCGCCAGCCGTGTGGCGACGACGCCGGCTTCGGACGCCTGGTAGTCCGCCAGAGCGGCTTCCCTGCCTCGGCGCAGGCCGCCAAATACATCCAGTTCCCAGCTTGCTTCGAGGTTGACCTCGTAGCTATTACCATAGCGGTCGTAGCCGGGCGTGGCGTCCAGCACCCGGCCCAGGGGCTTTTCCACCGACTGATAGGCGCGTGCGGCCTGGCCGTTGACCGTGGCGGAGGGAAGCAGCGCCGCATTGGCAGCGCCCAGGCCGGCGCGGGCTTGCAGGACGCGGGCCCGGGCCTGGGCGATGTCGAGGTTCTGCGCCAGGGCTTCGTCGATCAACGCACTCAGCTGGGCGTCGCCGAAGCCCTCCCACCAGCGGGCGAAACTGGCGGGTGCCGGCGCAGCTCGCCGTTCCACGGCGGCCTGCCCGAGGTAATGGTCGGCCAGTGGCGCGTCCGGGCGATGGTAGTCCGGGCCGACCGCGCAACCCGCCGCCAGGCTGGTGCTGATCACGAGGGCAAGGGGGCGCAAGGCAGGCATGGGAATTCTCGTAGGCGAAAATAGATAGTGACTATATTATAGATTGGTCACTTGCTGTCAATCAGCTCACCGTGGAGTTAAGCTCTAGGCATGAACGACGACATGAACAACTCGACCACACGCGGGCCGCAGGATCACGAGATCCGCGACCAGATCATCAACGCCGCGACCCAGCATTTCGGCCACTACGGCTATGAGAAAACCACGGTCTCGGACCTTGCCAAGGCAATCGGTTTCTCCAAGGCCTACATCTATAAATTCTTTGATTCCAAGCAGGCCATCGGTGGGGTGATCTGCACCAATCGCCTGGCCATGATCATGGGCATCGTCGACGCGGCACTGGCCGATGCGCCGAGTGCCTCGGAGAAGCTGAGGCGCCTGTTCCGCTCGATTTCAGAGGCTGGCAGCGATCTGTTCTTCCACGACCGCAAGCTCTACGACATCGCGGCGGTGGCCTCGCGCGACCAGTGGCCGTCGGTCAAGGCGCACGAGCTGCGCATTCGCGAGCTGATCCAGCAGATTCTCCTCGAGGGCCGTGAAGCGGGGGAATTCGAGCGCAAGACGCCGCTGGACGAAACCACCAACGCGATCTTTCTGATCCTGCGGCCCTACGTCAATCCCGCTCAGCTGCAGTACAACCTGGACGACGCTGCCGAGGCCGCCGCGCACCTGCCGGCGCTGATATTGCGCAGCTTGGCTCCGTAGTCATGCGCTTGTGACCATTGACAATATTGGTCACTAGTTTAAGAATGAGGTTCCTGAATTGCTCTTGAGTGATGGAACCCATGCGCCTCGTGCCCGCCGTTCTTGCCGTTTGCCTGCTGCCTCTCATCCTGGTGGCGTGCGGCGATTCGTCTGTCCAGAAAGACCCCCGCAACAAGCCGCCGCTGGTTCGGGTGGCAGCGGTCGAGCAGGCAGCCGGGACCGCTCGTTCCTTCACCGGTGTGGTGGTCGCGCGGACCCAGAGCGACCTTGGCTTTCGCGTCTCGGGCAAGGTGCTGGAGCGTCTGGTCGACACCGGCGAAACGGTCAGGCGCGGCCAGCCGCTGATGCGCCTCGATCCCGTCGACCTGCAGCTGCAGGCGCTGGCGCAGCAGGAGGCCGTCGCCTCTGCCCGGGCGCGGGCCAGGCAGACTGCTGACGACGAAGCCCGTTACCGCGGGCTGGTCACCGCCGGGGCGGTGTCGGCCTCGACCTACGACCAGATCAAGGCGGCTGCCGATTCCGCCAGGGCGCAGCTCAGCGCTGCCCAGGCCCAGGCCGATGTGGCGCGCAATGCTACGGGTTACGCCGCCTTGCTGGCCGATGCCGACGGCGTGGTGATGGAAACCCTGGCCGAGCCCGGCCAGGTGGTCAGCGCCGGGCAGCCCGTGGTGCGGCTGGCGCGAGCAGGGCAGCGCGAAGCCATCGTGCACCTGCCGGAAACCCTGCGCCCGGCGCCGGGTTCGACCGCCCAGGCTGCCCTGTATGGCAGCAGCAGCGCCTCGGTTGCGGCCAGGCTGCGGCTGCTTTCCGAGGCCGCCGATGCCACCACGCGCACCTTCGAGGCCCGCTACGTACTCGACGGCGCGCTGGCCAACGCCCCGCTCGGCGCCACCATCACCCTCGATATCGCCGCGGCCAGCGATGCAGCCCAGGGGTTGCAGGTGCCTGCTGCCGCGCTGTACGACCCGGGTAATGGCCCCGGTGTCTGGGTGGTCGCTGGCGAGCCGGCGAAAGTCGCCTGGCGCCCTGTTCAGGTAGTCGGTATCGGCGATGAGGCGGCGCGTGTCGCCGGCCAGATCAATGCCGGCGAGCAGGTGGTGGCCCTCGGTGCCCACCTGCTGCGTGATGGCGAGGAAGTGCGGCGTGCCCAGGTTGCTGTGCCTGTAGTCGCCGGGAGCCAGCCATGAGCGAAGGCCGTTTCAACCTGTCGGCACTGGCGGTTCGCGAGCGCGCCATCACCCTGTTTCTCATTCTGCTGATCGCGCTGGCCGGCACCTTGGCGTTCTTCCAGTTGGGCCGCGCCGAAGATCCGCCCTTCACCGTCAAGCAGATGACCATCATCACCGCCTGGCCGGGCGCCACTGCCCAGGAAATGCAGGATCAGGTCGCCGAACCGCTGGAAAAGCGCATGCAGGAGCTGCGCTGGTACGACCGCAGCGAAACCTACACCCGCGCGGGCCTTGCGTTCACAATGGTGTCGCTGCTCGACAGCACCCCGCCTGCGCAGGTGCAGGAGGAGTTCTACCAGGCCCGCAAGAAGCTCGGTGACGAAGCCAGGAGCCTGCCGGCAGGGGTCATCGGGCCGATGGTCAACGACGAGTTCTCGGACGTGACCTTCGCGGTGTATGCCCTGAAGGCCAGGGGCGAACCGCAGCGCCAGCTGGTACGCGAAGCCGAATCGCTGCGCCAGCGCCTGCTGCATGTACCGGGGGTGAAGAAGGTCAACATCATCGGCGAGCAGGCCGAGCGTATTTTCGTATCATTCTCCCATGACCGGCTGGCGACGCTGGGCGTGACTGCACAGGACATCTTCGCCGCACTCAACAGCCAGAACGCCCTGACCCCAGCCGGCTCGGTGGAAACCTCCGGCCCGCAAGTGGTGATGCGCCTGGATGGCGCGTTCGACACCCTGGCGAAGATCCGAGACACGCCGATTGCCGTGCAGGGGCGCACCCTGAAACTTGCCGATGTGGCGACCGTGGAGCGTGGCTACGAAGATCCCGCCGCCTTTCTGGTGCGCAACGGTGGCGAGCCCGCGCTGCTGCTCGGCGTGGTGATGCGCGAGGGCTGGAACGGCCTCGACCTCGGTGCGGCGCTGGATGCGGAAACGGCGCGCATCAATGACGCCATGCCGCTGGGCATGTCGCTGGACAAGGTCACCGACCAGGCGGTCAACATCAGCTCGTCCGTCGATGAGTTCATGGTCAAGTTCTTCGTCGCCCTGCTGGTGGTGATGCTGGTCTGCTTCATCAGCATGGGCTGGCGCGTGGGTGTGGTGGTCGCGGCCGCCGTACCATTGACCCTGGCCATCGTCTTCGTGGTGATGGCGGCCACCGGCAAGAACTTCGACCGCATTACCCTGGGTTCGCTGATCCTCGCCCTGGGACTGCTGGTGGACGACGCCATCATCGCCATCGAAATGATGGTGGTGAAGATGGAGGAGGGTTACGACCGCTTCAAGGCATCGGCCTACGCCTGGAGCCACACCGCGGCGCCGATGCTCTCCGGTACGCTGGTCACCGCCATCGGCTTCATGCCCAATGGCTTCGCGCAGTCCACGGCCGGCGAGTACACCAGCAACATGTTCTGGATCGTCGGCATCGCGCTGATCGCGTCCTGGGTGGTGGCCGTGGCGTTCACCCCCTATCTGGGCGTGAAACTGTTGCCCGACATCAAGCAGGTCGAGGGTGGGCATGCGGCCATCTACGACACGCGCCATTACAACCGCTTTCGCAGGCTGCTGGGGCGCGTCATCGCGCACAAGTGGCTGGTGGCCGGTGTGGTGATCGCCGCGTTCGTGGTCGCCGTACTGGGCATGGGGCTGGTGAAGAAGCAGTTCTTCCCAACGTCCGATCGCCCGGAAGTGCTGGTCGAGCTGCAGATGCCCTACGGCACGTCCATCGAGCAGACCAACGCCACAGCTATCAAGGTCGAGTCATGGCTGCGCGAGCAGGAAGAAGCCAAGATCGTCACCAGTTATATCGGTCAAGGTCCGCCGCGCTTCTTCCTGGCCATGGCGCCCGAGTTGCCGGATCCGTCGTTTGCTAAGATCGTGGTGCTGACGGACAGCCAGGAGGCCCGCGAAGCCCTTAAGCTGCGCATCCGTGAAGCGGCCTCCGAAGGCCTGGCGCCCGAGGCCAAGGTGCGCGTCACCCAGCTGGTGTTCGGCCCGTATTCACCGTACCCGGTGGCCTACCGGGTAATGGGGCCCGATGCCATGCAGCTGCGCGAAATCGCCAACCGCGTGCAGGCCGTGTTGCAGGCCAGCCCGATGATGCACACGGTGAACGCCGATTGGGGGCCGCTGGTGCCGACGCTGCACTTCTCCCTGGATCAGGATCGTCTGCAGGCCGTTGGCCTGAGTTCCAACGCCGTGGCGCAGCAGCTGCAGTTCCTGCTCAGCGGCGTGCCGATCACCTCGGTGCGCGAGGACATCCGCGCTGTGCAGGTGGTCGGTCGCGCGGCGGGAGAAATTCGCCTCGACCCGGCGAAGATCGCGGGCTTCACGCTGGTTGGCTCAGCTGGCCAGCGCATTCCGCTGTCCCAGGTCGGCGAAGTGAACGTGCGCATGGAAGACCCGGTCCTGCGCCGCCGCGACCGCACGCCGACCATCACCGTGCGCGGCGACATCGCCGAGGGGCTGCAGCCGCCGGACGTGTCCACGGCCGTGTGGAAAGACCTGCAACCGATCATCGAGACGCTGCCGGCCGGGTATCGCATCGAAATGGCTGGCGCCATCGAGGAGTCAGGCAAGGCCAGCAAGGCGATCGCGCCGCTGCTGCCGATCATGATCGCCCTGACGCTGCTGATCATCATCCTGCAGGTGCGCTCGATCTCGGCCATGGTCATGGTGTTTCTCACCTCGCCGCTGGGCCTGATTGGCGTGGTGCCGGTGCTGCTGCTGTTCCAGCAGCCGTTCGGCATCAACGCCCTGGTCGGCTTGATCGCGCTGTCAGGGATCCTGATGCGCAACACGCTGATCCTGATCGGGCAGATCCACCAAAACGAGCGCGAAGGGCTCGATCCGTTCCAGGCCGTGGTCGAGGCCACCGTGCAGCGCGCCCGCCCGGTACTGCTGACGGCGCTGGCGGCGATCCTCGCCTTCATCCCGCTCACCCACTCGGTGTTCTGGGGAACCCTGGCCTACACCCTGATCGGCGGCACCTTCGTCGGCACCATCATGACCCTGGCGTTCCTGCCGGCGATGTACGCCATCTGGTTCAGGATCCGCCCGAACGATGAACCCAAAGGCGCGCACGCGTAATCCCGGGCGAGCAGCGCCGGGCTGCTCGTCGCCAAGCTGAGAGGCTGCAATGATCAATTTCTACAAGCACAAGCGCATCGTGGTAACCGGTGTCGGTATCGTCGGTCCGCTGGGCTGCGGTACCGAAACGGTGTGGCAGCGTTTGCTGGCCGGGCGTTCGGGCATTGGTACGCTGCCGGTGGCCATCACCGAGGGCACTGGGGTAACGGCGGGCGGGCAGGTGCCTACGCTAGAGGAGGACGCGGTCGCTGGCTACCAACCCGACCTCGTCATCGCGGCCAAGGAACGCAAGAAGATGGATCGCTTCATCGAGTTCGCACTGGTGGCCGCGCATGAAGCATTGCAGCAGGCGGGTTGGCAGCCCAATACGGAAGAGGCGCGGCAGCGCACGGCGACGATCATCGCGTCGGGGGTGGGTGGTTTCGGCGCGATGGCCGAGGCCGTCCGAGTAACCGACGCTCGTGGGCCACGCCGGCTATCACCGTTCACTGCGCCGTCGTTTCTCGCCAACATGGCAGCGGGGCACGTGTCCATAAGCCACGGTTTCAAGGGGCCGCTCGGCGCACCGGTCACCGCCTGCGCGGCCGGTGTGCAGGCGATTGGCGATGCGGCCCGACTGATCAGAAGTGGCGAAGTCGATATCGCGGTGTGTGGCGGCACGGAAGCGGTGATCGACCGCGTTACCCTGGGCTGCTTCGCGGCTGCTCGCGCGCTATCGACTGGTTTTGCCGAGCGGCCGCAGGAGGCGTCGCGCCCCTTCGACCGTGACCGCGACGGATTCGTCATGGCCGAAGGCGCTGGGTTGCTGGTGATCGAGTCACTCGAACACGCACTGGTGCGCGGCGCTACGCCGCTCGCCGAACTGGTGGGTTATGGCACCAGCGCCGATGCCTATCACCTTACCGCCGGCCCCGAAGATGGCAGCGGCGCGCGCCGTGCCATGCAACTGGCGCTGCAGCAGGCAGGCGTGAAACCTGAACAGGTGCAGCACATCAACGCCCATGCCACCTCCACCCAGGTTGGCGACAAGGGTGAGCTGGCCGCCATTCAGGCGCTGTTCGGTGCCAACGCGGGTGTGGCGATCAGCTCGACCAAATCCGCCACGGGCCATTTGCTGGGAGCCGCAGGGGGGATAGAGGCGATCTTCACTGTGCTGGCGTTGCGTGACCAGATCGTGCCGCCGACCCTGAACCTCAACAACCCGGACGAAGCCGCCGCGGGGCTCGATCTGGTAGCGCTGAACGCCCGGTCTATGCCGATCACCCATGCACTCTCCAATGGCTTCGGCTTTGGTGGGGTGAATGCCAGCGTGCTGTTTCGTCGCTGGGAGAGCGCATGATGAGTGCGCAACCAGAAAGCGTGACGAGTGCGTTGCCCCTGCGTGGCGGCACCGCGCTGACAGGCAGGGTCGTCGCGTTGCTGGCGGGGCTGTCGGCGATCAGCATCCTGTCCACCAATATCATTCTTCCGGCGTTCCCGGCGATCGGCCAGCAACTGGGGGTGTCCTCCCGCGAACTCGGGCTGACGCTCTCCAGCTTCTTCATCACCTTCGCGCTCGCGCAACTGGTGGTGGGGCCGCTGGCCGACCGTTTCGGCCGCAAGCACCTGGTGCTCGGTGGGCTCACGCTGTTCGTGGTCGGCTCCCTGGTGGCCGGCCTGGCGAGTTCGTTCGCCATACTGATCGCCGGTCGGGTGATCCAGGCTCTGGGCGTCTGCGCCGCTGCGGTGCTGGCACGGGCCATCGCCCGTGATCTGTTCGACGGCGAGGCGCTGGCTCGGGCCCTGTCGCTGACCATGATCGCTACCGCCACGGCCCCCGGTTTCTCGCCGCTGTTGGGCAGTTTGCTGACCACCGCCCTGGGCTGGCGGGCGATATTCGTGATGGTGGGAATTGCCGCCGTCGTCATCGCGGTTTTCTACGCCCGTGGCCTTGGCGAAACGCTGCCACCCGAACGCCGGGTTAGGCAATCGTTGCCGCAGGTGATGGGGGCGTATGGCCGGCTGGTCGGCGACGGTCGATTCATCCTGCCCGCCGGGGCCGTGAGCCTGTTGATGAGCGGCTTGTTCGCCTCCTTCGGCGCGGCACCGGCGATCCTGATGACCGGCATGGGGCTGTCGCCCCTGCAGGCCGGGTTGTACTTCGCTGCTACCGTGTTCGTGGTGTTCGCCGCCGGCATGGCCGCGCCGCGCCTTGCCCGCCGTTTCGGCAGCCGCCGGGTCGCCTCGGTCGGCTTCGCCACTGCCGCACTGGCCGGCGGCCTGTTGCTGATCGGCCCGAGCTACCCCGGCCTGACCTGGTACTCGCTATCGATGGTCACGTTTCTCTGGGGCATGGGCCTGGCCAATCCGCTGGGCACTGCCATCACCATGGGGCCGTTCGGCAACGAAGCGGGGCTGGCCTCGGCGCTGCTCGGCTTTCTGACCATGGGCGCGGCAGCGATCACCACCTGGCTGGTCTCGGTGCTGGAATTCGCTCCCGTTACAACCCTCGGCGCCACTCAAGCAGTGGTCTGCCTGATCGGCCTGGGTTTTTTCTGGGCGGGTAATCAGATTGAAAAACGGATGCTCGGTCTTTGAGGGCTCAGTATGAGGCCAGGGCTATCGGTAGCGACAGACCGCTTTTGGCACCGAGTGCAGCCGATTATGACGGGTAGTTTCCGGCCAAAAGCAGACACTCGTAAGGGAGCCGAAACTTGAGTTGGGTCGTCCCTGTACTGCTCTCGACGTTCACCGGTGGTTGATCAAGCAGCACCCAATGCTGGGTAATTTTTCCGTTGCTGATTTGTGCATCGGCCCCAGTCACACAACCGGCTCTTCCTTAGGGCCCGCCTGCCAGCGTAGGTAGCCAGCCCGTGATGCCCAATAGCGGCACCCGTCGGCACGAACGAAAAGTCCACGGCAAACTGTTCCAATAAGGCGCTGGCGACATCAGCGATAGCGACTTGTCCGTGAACAATGCCTTTAGCCTCAAACATGATCAGGGAATCAGCAGGATCGATCCGGTGTGCTTACGCGCAGCAATGGCTTGATGTGCCGCAACCGCTTCATTCAGTCCGTAGCGGGAGAGTTCCAGCGGCCCCAGCGCACCTGCTCGGAAGCGCTCGAACAACTCGGAGGCCGCCATGTCTTGATTCTGCGAATTAACATACTGCGGCGTAGAGGGCTGGATATATCGAATGCTGCGCGAGGCCAGCAGCGCAGTGTCCGCTACGGCTGCTCCAGAAGCGTTGCCAACGTGGACAAGGTCTCCACCGTTACGCAGCGCGCCGATTGAAGCATCCAAAGTTCGCCGACCGACCAGATCGTACACCACGTCGACGCCGACATTGCCATTCACAGCTTTAATTCGCTCGGCCAGCGCGGGCTCATCCGAGCGCAGCACATGATCAAGTCCCCAGCCTTCGACAATATGGGCCTTAAGCGCGGAGCCCACGGTGGCGATGACGGTAGCACCAAGCGATTTAGCCCAGTGGGCAAGCAAGCTACCTACGCCGCCGGATGCGCCCTGCAGGACAACGGTTTCACCTGCTTGAACCACATGGACCTGTGTGAGCAGAGCCCATGCGGTCAGCCCCTTCGATAGAAGCCCGGCGGCCTGCTCGCTGGAGATGTCACCCGGCAGTTTGATCAGTGCACTGGCATCAATCACACGACGATCCGCGTAGGCACCAGGCGCGAAGAAATAACCAACACGATCACCGACCTTCAAGTGCTGCTCATGCGGACCGACCGCCTCGACGATGCCAGCAGCCTCAACCCCCATACTGAATGGCAATGGCACGTTGAATGTACCGTCGCGAAACATCGTATCGACAAAGTTCACGCCAATGGCTTCATGGCGGATTAGCACCTGCCCACGGGAGGGCTTCTCCACGGTAAAGGTTTCGTGTTGAAGAACTGTAGGACTTCCTTGCTGATAAATCCGGATGCTTTGAGTCATGACCGCCTCGATAATAAAAAATTGTGAGCAATAACCAACACCGAGGTAAGTCGCGCCAACCTGTGCAAGGGAGGCGCGACATTTCGACCGGGTCGATTGGGTTAACGTGGCATCAATCAGGCGCTCTGGCCGCCATCGACGTTGAGGGTGGCGCCGGTGATGTAGGACGCCTCAGGGCCTGCGAGGAAGGACACGGCTGCTGCAATGTCTTCAGGCTGACCGTAGCGTCCCAGCGCTGCCAAACCGGCAAGAAACGGCGCATGGTCAGCGGTTTCAGGGTTCATCTCGGTGTTAATGGCGCCTGGCTGGATGACGTTCACGGTGATATTGCGTGGTCCCAAATCTCGGGCCCAACCTCGGCTGTACGCAGCCACGGCGGCCTTCGTCGCCACATAATCGGCAGCACCTGGGAAAGGCACGCTATCAGCGCCTGTGGTCCCCAGAGAAATGATCCGGCCACCGTCATTCATCAAGCCAACTGCAGTGCGCACCGCGGTGACAACACCTCCAACGTTCACCGCCTGTTGACGATCAAATGCGGCAATGTCAGCACCAGCATCATCAACGGCACCGGTGACGAAAACGCCGGCGCTGTTAACCAGGATGTCCAGACGACCGAAGTGCTCATGAACCTGTTTGACCAACGCGCTCACTTGTGCCGAGTCGCCTTGGTCAGCCTGAATGGCCAGCGCCTTAACACCCTGACGTTCGATTTCAATCACAATTTTTTGCGCTTGCTCAGATGATTTTGCGTAGCTGAACGCGACATGGGCGCCATCGGCAGCGAGTCGTTTTGCAATGGCAGCGCCGATGCCACGCGAACCGCCTGTTACCAGAGCCACTTTGCCTTGAAGTTGTTGAGTCATTGCCTGATCTCCTCTAAGAGCCACCTGGAATAGGTGGCTTCGTCTCGGTGAGATCAATTTATGCGATAGCTATCGTGGGATAAATTAGCAAAAAACAACACCACTGTTCCTAAATTAGGGCTAATGTTCAGCTAATCCAACCCAAATGAAAGAGTGGCGGCGTGGACTATTTCACGGCAGTAAAGGCATTTATCCAGGTGGTCGAAGCAGGCAGCTTCGTCAAGGCGGCGCAGGCACTGAATCTTCCGCGTAACACCGTTACCAAGCACATCCAATCGCTGGAAAGCCATCTACGGGTGAAACTGCTCAACCGCACCACGCGGCGCATTTCGCTGACCAATGACGGCACGGCTTATTACGAGCGCATGGTACGGGTGGTTGATCAATGGTTGGAGGCTGAATCGGACCTGGCCAATGCCCAGGCGCGCCCGCATGGACGGTTGCGCGTGGACATGGGCTCGACCATGGCCACGATGCTGGTACTACCGGCCCTCGCGGACTTTCAGAAACGTTACCCCGAGCTGCAGCTGGATATTGGTGTCAGCGACAGGCCGGTCGACCTCCTTGGTGATCGGGTTGACTGTGTTATTCGCGGCGGCACTTTGAGCGATCCCTCATTGATTGCCCGGCGCCTGGGTAGCCTCAAGTTCGTCACCTGCGCAACGCCAGAGTATCTTGCCGCCCACGGTACGCCCTTGCACCCGAGTGATCTGGAAAAGGATCACCAGATGGTCCGTTACTTCTTTGCCGGTACGAACAGGCGTTTGCCAGTAGAATTCGTCAGAGCTGATGAGCGCATCACGGTCGACGCCAGCTACTTCGTATCAGTCAACGATTCCAACGCCCTGCTTAGCGCCGCACTTGCGGGCTTGGGCGTGTTGCAGACATTACTGTTTATGGCCGAACCACACTTCAAGTCTGGCGCATTGCTGCCACTTCTGAAGGACTGGTCACTGGAGCCGAATTCGATCTACATCGTCTACTCGCCCAATCGCCATCTCAGTGCGCGTGTCCGGGTTTTCGTAGAGTGGCTCGTCGAGTTGTTTGACGCCAGAGGGCTGCGTTGACGAATTGCTCATACGACATCAATACCGCTGCGGCGGTAAGCGTGATCGCCCTCAGCTGATTGCCTTCGGCCGGATGCAGTCCTTCGCAACCGGCAGTTATGGGCCTGAGGCGGGCATTGGTGCGACACGTTAACTGCTTTTGTAAAGCCGCGCAGAACGTGCATCGCCTAGACGAATCCTTCGTTTGTGAAACGGATCGGTGCCAGCTAGGCTCTTATCCCCGGCCAGGCGATAACTTCATAACCGGATACTTCTCCGAAATTGACATTGGCGGGTCTAGCCCTTCTGGGCTGCTCTTGCAATCGCCCGCCTTATGCGATTGAGCGAATGACACCACCGTCGACCCGCAATGCTGCGCCAGTCGTTCCCCCCGCCTGTTCGGAGCAGACATAAACCACCATGTTTGCGACCTCTTCCGTTGTTGTGAAGCGGTTCAAAAGCGTGGTCGGGCGCATTGTCTTCAGAAAGTTCTGCTCAGCCTGATCTTGGGTAATGCCCTCCTGCTCAGCCGTAGCCTTCATCCAGCTGCTTAGAATTTCAGAGCGTGTTGGGCCGGGCAGCACCGCATTGACCGTAACGCCTGTTCCCCCAACCAGCTCGGCAAGTCCACGAGATACCGCCAATTGGGCTGTCTTGGTCACGCCATAATCGATCATCTCTTTGGGGATCATAATGGCTGACTCACTGCTAATGAACACCACACGCCCCCAACCCCGCCTCACCATAAATGGGAGATAGTGTCGGGCTGCCCGCACGCCACTCATTACATTCAGTTGAAAAAGGTCAATCCACTCGCTGTCCTCCTGTTCAAAGAAATCATTTGGGTGCGCGGTCCCGACGTTATTGACGAGAATGTCGATGTCGGTTGCTCGGGAGGCCAGCGTTGCCGATCCTTGAGTGGTGGCAAGATCAGCCGCAACCCCTGTGAACTCAGCACTAGGTAGAAGCGCTCGCAACTCATTTAGCGCCTCTTGCACACGCTGGTCAGTGCGTCCGTTAATGACAACTGAGGCGCCTGCTCTTGCGAGGCCTTCAGCAGTGGCGCGACCAATTCCCGCTGTCGATCCTGTGACGAGCGCCTTGCGTCCTGAAAAATCGATGTTCACGGCTCATTTCTCTAAGGCTGGGGAAATGCCGCTGCACTCCTCAATCGAAGCTGCTGCAACGGCGTTACGACCCATAGCGACCATCAAGATGTTGGTTGGTATTGCTCAGACGGGTTTACGTAGAGCAGCTAGCTTGCGGCGCTAACGACTCCAGTCATCCGCCTTTCAATCTCATCACGAGTAGCCTTCCATGCGGGCACAGTCTCGAGCAGACGCTGTTGCCAGGCGACCAGATTCGGGAACTCTTCAAAAGGCGCCCCGGTCCGTTTGTACTGCGAAAAAGGTGCTGCAATATCGATATCTGCGAGAGTCAACGCATCACCGACGATGAACTTACGTGTCGCCAGATGCGATTCCAGTACTTTTGCAGCGTTGCGAATGTTGGTCGTCGCCAACTCGACGATTGCATCGTTCCTTGATCTACCCGCGAACTTCTCACCCGCCCATTCGTTGAACAGAAGAGTGGAAAATATTCGCCATTGCTCTCCGGACCAGAACATCCATTGCAGGACTTCCAGCTTCTCCGCCTGAGTTCGTCCAAGTAAGTGCGAGTTCGCTTTTCCCGCAAGGTACAGGTTGATGGCTGACGCTTCCCAGATCACCGTATTTCCATCCTGCAGGACAGGAGTGAGCCCGTGCGGGTTCAGCGTCAGGAACTCAGGTGTGTGACTTTCACCCTTAAATAGGTCGACATCGATGCGTTCGATTTCGACGCCCATGATTGCGGCGGCAGCAGTGACGCGACGAAGGCTACCCGAGCCCGAATCACCATAAACCTTAATGGACATTGTTCCCTCACTCAGCGATTGTGGATGACGGAAGCAAGGTAACTCTTTTCGTAAAATAAAATTATACTGCCGTTTCAAGGAACACTTATTTGGATTACGAATGACTGATCGTTGGCTTGAAGTCGAGGTTTTCATTCGCGTAGCGGAGTCGGGAAGTTTCTCCCGTGCCGCCCATGAATTAGGGCTTTCGCAGCCGTCGACCTCTCGAATCGTCACGGGATTGGAAAAACGGTTAGGTGTGAAGCTTTTGCTACGCACGACCCGTAATGTGGCAATCACTGAAGCAGGCGCGGCGTTCCTGGAGAGGGCTCGCCAAGCTGCTGCTGACTTGGAGGACGCAGAAGATGCGGCTCGAGGTGTTGACTCCCTGCGTGGCATCATTCGTCTTGCGGTGCCAATCGTGTATGGCACCCGAGCGGTCATTCCAGCATTGCCCGGTTTTCTCGAGCGTCATCCCGATCTACGGGTTGAAATCACCATGCGAGATGAGAGGCAGAACCTGGTGGCAGCCGGAGTAGACGTGGCAATCCGGATGGGCGCGCTCGAAGATTCAACGTTTGGCGCTCGGCAAATCGCTTCAGTGGCACGAGTGTTGGTGGCGTCGCCTGGATACCTGACCAGAAGAGGGATGCCAACGAAACCTGAAGAACTGGTGCTTCATGACGCGCTCTTGCACGAACAGAGCCTCCCAGAAAAACACACACTGAAGCTGGTCAAGGCAGGCAGGGAAACGGTTGTGACAGTGCGTGGAAGAGTCAAGGTTGATGCCGCTCCTGGCATTCTGGCTGCTGCAGTGGCGGGACTTGGTATTGCGAATGTCACGGCGATCATGTCAGCACAAGAGCTACGCGACGGTAGCCTTGTTCATGTGTTGCCCGACTACGAACTCGAGCCTTTAAAAGCGTTTGCCGTGTTTCCATCCGGGCCGAAACCGTCCGCCAAAGTACGGTCACTGGTATCCCACCTCATCGACGTACTAGGAAACTAGCGCAAAGAGTTCTACCAGCCGGATGATCCCGCCAGCTGTCGGATGCCAAACCCAAAGATGCTCTTGTCGATCTGACGGGGTCACTGTCCGCTCCTGGCCGGTAGCGACGGCCTGGTTCGACCGTCGCTAATCAGGGTCAGACCTCGGTCTGTTCAGCCATTTCTAGAGCATAATCTACCTCAATTCCCAAATACCTGACGGTGCTTTCCAGCTTCGTGTGGCCAAGTAGCAGCTGTACGGCCCTGAGGTTCTTCGTCCTGCGGTAGATCAGCGACGCCTTGGTACGCCGCATTGTGTGGGTACCGTATATGGCGGGATCGAGCCCGATGGCAGTTACCCAGGCTTTGACGATGCGAGCGTACTGCCTTGTGGAGAGGTGCTCTGAGGCATGTAGTCGGCTTGGAAAAAGACAATCTTCACCCCGTAGCTGTGCCTGATGTATCCAAGCCTCTAGCGCCGCCCGAGTTTGCTCGGTGATTTCAAACTGTACCGGTCGCTGGGTTTTCTGCTGCATTACGATGGCACGCGCTGACACGTGAGTGCCATGGGCGATGTCACGTACCCGGAGCTTCGTTAGATCACAAGCCCGAAGCTTGCTGTCGATGGCAAGATCAAACAGAGCGAGATCCCGAGTTTTCTCTCCAAGCTGGAGCCTGACTCGGATAGCCCAGATATCTCTGACCCGAAGTGGTGCTTTCTGCCCGACTAGCTTTCCCTTATTCCAAGGTTCATGGCGCTGCGTATCGACGATTCTCATGGCTTGTCGTCCTCGTAAGGGAAGCCAAGGATGGGCCGTCGTGGCGACGGTCGCTAATGACCTATCGCTGCCGTTGACTAAGGGCAGAGCTCGACCCGATGCGGAGGTCGCCATAGGCGACCTCCGGCCAAAGTGGTGGCCTTAGGCGCGTTACAAATTTACTACTGGGACTGGTGCGAACCTCCGCCCTAAGCAGTTAGCTGGCAAACCGCTTCCAGATTCACTCCCTCAGGGCCTAGCACATACGCCGCGTAGTAATTGGAGTGGTAATGAAGCCTGATGCCCGGCGCCCCATTGTCTTGTCCGCCAGCGGCTATGCCAGCCGCATGGAAAGCATCGACCGCCTCACGGTTCTGCGCGATCAGAGCTATGTGCGTCCCCTGGCTGGGGGGAAGCGCAGCATGCAACCATAAAAACGGCTTTCCTTCAGAACCGAACCCTAATCTTCGAGGTGTTGAACCTGGCGGATCGGCCTCGATGCTCATCAGCAACTCAATCCCAAGTGGACTGAGCGCGGCTTCGTAGAAGGCCTGAGCATCCGCAATGTCCGAAACACCGAGGCCCACATGGTCGATTGCCGACCCCGCGAAATTGCTCATCAGGTATCTCCATAAATCGCCGTTGATTGGCAGGTTGGTAGAGCGCGTTATTCAGCGCCTATCGCTCCGTGCCCGTTCTAAACTTGAGATGCACCACCGTCGGCGAACAGCTCAGCCCCATTGATATAGCTCGATGCATTGCTCGCCAGGAAGAGCGCGGCTTGACCGATCTCATATGCCTGGCCGATCCGACCGAGGGTGCTCTTCTCGCTGAGTGCATCGATTACCTCCTGCGCGTTCTCACCAAGCACATTGCGCAGGGACGGGGTATCCACGGGGCCGGGGCTGAGCAGGTTAATACGCACGCCGGAGCCTTTGATGTCCAGAATCCAGCTGCGCACAAGCGAACGGAGCGCGGCCTTGGTGGCTCCGTAGACACTCAGGCCGGGGCCGGGGTTGATCGAGGCGGTCGAGCCGATGACGATGACGCTGCTCCCCTTACCCATGAACGGCAGCGCGCCTTGCACGGTGAAGGTCGTGCCTTTGACATTGGTCGTGAAGAGCCGATCGAAGCCTGCTTCGGTGATCGCACCCAAGGGCTCGATTTCACCCGTCCCGGCATTGGCGATCAATACGTCGATACGGCCATGCACCCCGCTGATGTGGCTGAACAGCTCGGTCAGGTCGGCAGGGTTCGAAATGTCCGCGCAGACGGCAGAGGCGTTCTCGCCGAGGCCCTTAACGGATTCGTCGAGCTGAGGCTGGCGGCGCCCAGTGATAACCAGCTTGGCACCCTGGCTGGCGAACGCTTCAGCAATGGCGAAACCGAGGCCCGAAGAGCCACCAGTGACCAGAACAACCTTATTTTCAAACAGCATGGGAATACCTCGAGAGCGGACATGTAGCGAACACTACATAGCTAAATACCTAGGCGCAACATATTTAGTGATCGCTATATAAATCTGGCTAACGATCGGTGATTGAAACCTCTTGTAGTGATCGCTACATTAGTCACACCGACAGAACGAGATTGCCATGAACGAAAAAACCCGGCAGCGCCGCCCCGCCTTCAACCGTGAGCAAGGAATAGCCATCGCACAGGCGCTATTTCATCAGCGCGGCTTCGACGCGGTCAGCCTGACCGACCTGACCGAGGCCATGAATATCAAGCCGCCGAGCTTTTACGCCGCTTATGGCAGCAAAGCCGAGCTGTTCGAGCGTGCGATGCATCGCTACGCCAGTGAAAACGCGCTGCCTATGGACAGGCTGCTGGGACCGGATCGATCGCCTGCAGAAGCATTGACCGCACTGCTGGTTGCCGCTGCGAAGCAGTACGGACGAGACCGGGTTTTGCGTGGCTGCCTGATCACCGAGGGCATGCGTGCGGACGATCCGACCGCCCGCCACATGGCCGAGAAACTGGGCGGCGTCGGCATCCAGGCCATCCGTCGTTACCTTGATCAGGTCCGCCCGGACGCCGCTCAGGTCCTGGCTGACTACGTGCTTATCACCCTGCGGGGGCTGTCGGCGGCGGCGTGCAGTGGCATGTCTCTCAAACGCTTGATGGAAACGGCGCAGCTTGCCGGCAAGCTGATTTCTCTTGAATTCGAGGCTAGCGACAGCGCTACGAATTCCTGAGCAAAGCCGCATAGACGCTACCTAGGGGTAGTCAGCGATCAGTGATGGTCGTTCCGGCAATGCTCTGGGCAAATTCACCACCGAAAATGCGCGCAGGCGTTTCAAAACCAAGCTTGCGCTCACCGCTCAACACGCGGCGCACAGCTTCGATAGCGGCCAATGGGGTGTAGGAATATCCATTCACCGTTTCGATCATGGAGCAAGCAACGCTGCCATCCGCTGCTGTGACCTCTGCCACCGCGCGAGCCCGATGGGCGTCCCGCTCATGGGCGCTGGGACCATCAGGCAGTTTTGATAAGTCGCCCTCGGGAAAGGCGTCCCCCGGGATATGCACGAACATCGCGATGTTGGGGATGCCTGTCGAATGCCACCCCGTCACCAGATCACCGAAAGACAACGGCTGGCACGTCACTGGCCCATCGCCGAAATCAAACTGCCGTGGCTGTGCATCAGGTGTTGCCACGAGTTCACCGTCGACCCGTGCGAGCAGGCCTGCCCCTATGATTTCGCTGACGCTCATTGCCGAACCCCGCGACATGGACCCGGGAACCTGTAACGCAATGCTCAGCGCATGAGGACTCGCAACCCGCTGAGCGACATGCATGGCCAGGCAGTCCGTGGGGACAACGTCCCAGCCGACGCCAGGCAGAAGCATCACACCTGCCTCGCCAGCCTGAGCACCCAGCCGTTCCGCGAGCCGGTAGACATTGATCTCGGCCGTAATGTCCAGGTAGTCGACACCAGCCTGCATGCACGCCCGCATCAGAGCCTCGGCGGTTTGCGCGAAGGGTCCGGCAACGTTCAGCAGTACGTCTATCCCATCCAGCGCCCCTGCGGCCTGAGCATCTGCTCCGAACACGCGGTAAGGAACATTCAGTTGCGCAGCAAGATCTTCCAGCCGATCAACCGTACGCCCCGCTATTTCGAAATTGAGACCCAGTGCTTTCGCCCGTTCTGCAGCCATGCGCCCGGTGTAACCCGTCGCGCCGTAAATCAGTAATGTCTTCATTGCGCGTGCTGCCAGTTCTTGTAGACGAATTCCACGCTGTAGCCATCCGGGTCTAGCACGTTCGCGGCGTAGTAATTCGGGTCGTAATGCAGCCGGGCACCCGGCGAGCCATTGTCAACAGCGCCCTCGCTCATCGCGGCGGCATAGGCAGCCTCGACCTCGACCTTGCTGCTCGCGACAAACCCGACGTGAGCCGCGCGCGCCTCGACCACACCCTCGCGCAGCCAGAAGAACACCCGACCATTGGCGCCGAAGCCTTTGAGATCCGGATGACCTGGCGGGCCGTTCTTGCCGTCGTAGTCCAGACGTGCAGTGATACCAAGCGGCAACAGTGCCGCTTCGTAAAAACGGATGGAGCGCTCGATGTCGCTAACCGATAGAAAAACATGATCCAGCACGTCATAGCCCTCGCTTGTTCAGATGTTGTAGCCGCCGGCCACTTCAATGGTCTGGGCATTGATCCAAGCGCCATTGTCGGACAACAGCATGGCAATGACGCGCGCCACATCTTCAGGCTCGCCCACCCTGCCCAGCGCGGTTTGCGCTGCCAGCATTGCTTCGAACTCGTCGTTAAGCCCGCCGCCCAATTCAGTTCGAATCGCTCCAGGTGAAACCGCATTGGCCCGTATACGCCGATCACCAAACTCCTTGGCCATGTAACGGGTAAGTACTTCAAGACCGCCCTTGAACGCCGCGTAAGGCGCCACACCAGCAGTGGCCACGCGGGTGGTGGCACTGGTCAGGTTGACGATGCTGGCGTTTTCTTCCAGCAACGGCAGAAGTGTCTGGGTCAGGAAGAACGGACCTTTCAGGTGAACATTGAACAAACCGTCGAACTGCGCTTCGCTGACCGTCTGCAACGGGTTGAACAGGCCATACCCCGCATTGTTAACCAAGCCAGCGAGCGTATTGATGCCCCAAATGTTCTTCAAGCTCATCAAGACCGATTCTCGAAACACTTCGAAACTGCCCACTTGGCCGACATCGAGTTCGAGCGCAGCGGCTCTACCACCGGCCTGCTCGATACTTCTGACGACTTCTGCCGCCGCTTGAGCATTGCTGTTGTAAGTAAGGATGACCCCCATGCCACGCTGGGCAATGTGCCGTGCCGTACTGGCACCGATTCCACGACTGCCGCCGGTGATAACGATCACGCTCATGTGGTGCTCCGCTGTCGATGAAATGAGTCACCACAGTAGCTACGCACCGCTTCGCCGACGCAGCCGTTCCTACTCCAAACTTGCCTGTTTCTGCTTTTCCCTTGTATAGCTCATCGATTAACGGTCAACATTCCCATCATGAAAAATCAACTAAATGAACTGCGCGCTTTAACCGCCAAGGCCGAAAATCGCCGCACCGAGACGGGCATTCCGCGAGTCGCCATGGTTCAGGGCAAGATCCCCGAGCACATGCTCGCTGCCGTCTACGACCCGATGATCAACCTCATCCTGCAAGGCAGCAAAACGATGACGGTGGGCGACCGCACCCTTCGGTATGACCCTGCGACGTATTTCGTGATGTCCATCGACCTGCCGGCGGTAGGGGCTGTCCACGCCGCTGAGACAGGCGAGCCCTATCTAGCCGTTAGCCTGACACTCGACCCGACTGTGCTCGCCACGTTGCTGGCCGACCTTCCGAAACCTATTGGCCGGTATGAAAGCGACCCTGGCTTTTCGGTGGCTGCCGTCACGCCAGATCTGATGGATGCCTGGGTGCGCATGCTTCGACTCATGGGCAATCCCGATGCTATTGCCGCGCTCGCTCCTGCGTACGAGCGCGAGATACTGTTTCGCGTTCTACAAGGCCCGCATGGCTGGATGTTGCGAGAGATCGCCGCACCAGATACCGCAATGGCCCGCGTGAACCTGGCCATTCAGTGGATTCGACGGGACTTTGCCGAACCCATCAGGGTGGAAACCCTGGCGCAGAAAGCGGCCATGAGCGTCTCAGCGTTTCACCGGCATTTCAAAACCGTCACTACGCTAAGCCCATTGCAGTACCAGAAACGGGTTCGCCTGCTCCAGGCCCGAATGCTCATGGTCGCCTGCGCCAAAAGCGTCACGGCTGCCGCGTTCGAGGTAGGCTATGAAAGCGCCACGCAATTCACGCGGGATTATGCACGGGTGTTCGGCCTGCCTCCTGCGCGGGATGCTGCGAGAATCTTGAGCGAAACGAGAGCCGATTTGTGAGTTTGGCGAGATCCGCCACCGATCAGCGTGCTGCAGACAGCGGCGGTCATTGTCGGAATCGACCGTCCTCCTTGAGCCCGGTTTAACTTATTTGCGAGTGACTGTTTTTGGCCGTTAGTGGCCCTTTACGACAGACTGCTTCGGCCAAAAGGTCATTGCCAGTGCTGGTGCATGAGAGCTTATCAAACTGGCTTGCAGCGAGATGACCAAATCAAGGCAGGTTTCACTGGCCAGGCAGTCAGCATGGCTTGGAAATCGGATTTATAGCGAGCAACGGTAGGCGTTGATACTGGGGCTGCCTATGCAGCCCGTTGGCGCAGACGGTTCGATTATAGTCTCCAAGGCGTTTTAAGAGGATTCCTGCTAGCTTGAGATGGCGCGTAGCCGTTGGAGCTCAGGTACGTGGTTGCCTTCCACATAGGGTATAACTGACGCAGACCAAATATTTTATTCGAAGAGTCCCCTAATGGGTAACCGTCGCCATTCAGTATTTAGGCCCCTCCTGCCGGCCTCTGGAAAGATTGGGATCCAGGCCGTCATGTTGCTTATGGTCGCGTGCCTAGCATTAAGCACATTCACCGGGGTGCTGCTGTATGCAAAGTTCAATGATGTAAAGGCCTCTCGCCACGCCGAGCTTGCGAACCTATCTGCCTCCGTGCTCACCGCCGCAGAGAGTTCCATCACCTACGCCAGCATGATCCTGCTGGGTTTAGCCGAGCGGTACCAGCATGACGGGGAAACGCCTGAGAATTTGGCGCGCATGATGAGCGTCGCCCGCACACAGATAGATTGGGAGCCCAGAATTCAGGGGATTTTCTTTTACGCTGCTGATGGGCGCTGGATTGTTACGACATTGTCGCCCCAGACCCCTAAGCGTAATAATTCTGATCGAGATTATTTTCAATATCATCTTAACAATAAAAGTCTGGCGCCCTATATAGGACCTCCTATTCAAAGCCGAACGACTGGTGAATGGATCTTCACCATCTCCATCCGTCTCGAAGATAAGATGGGTGAGTTTGACGGTGTTGCGCTTGCAACAATGCGCGTCGAAAGCTTTTTGGAGTACTTCAGGTCTTTCGATCTCGGCGCGAACGGAATTGTCAGCCTTGCACGAACAGACGGTGCCCAACTTGTGCGCAATCCGTTCAGCCCGGAACTGATTTCGGTAAATGTCAGTGGTGCGCCTGTTGCGCAGGCAATTCTGGCGGGCAGCACGCGCGGCGTCTTGGTGTTCGACTCCCCAGTAGACGGGACCCGGCGTATGGTTGGTTATGCCAGTAGCGGTCGCTATCCCATCCGATTATCCGTCGGTATTACCGAGGACTACGCATATGCCTCATGGCGGCGAGATTGTATTGCCACGCTTATAGCCGCGCTTACCACATTAGCGGTCATCATATTTCTTGGGATTAGAACGACGCAGAACATCGTGCAGAAAGCCAAAGAGGAAACCTTGCTGCGAAAAGATCATGGATCGTTGCAAGTCGTGAACACAGAGCTTAACCGGCTGGCCAACGAGGATGGCCTCACCGGCTTAGCGAACCGCCGCTTCTTCGATCAGACGCTAAGCAGCGCATTTGAATACGCACGAGCCAATCGGGCGTCGATATCGCTCCTCCTCCTGGATATTGACTACTTCAAAAGATATAACGACTTTCACGGGCATCCGGCGGGAGACGAATGCTTACGCCGAGTCTCTTCAATAGTTAAGAGCTGTTTGGACAGAAGCGCAGATTTCGCCGCCCGTTATGGCGGTGAAGAATTAGCCATTATTTTGCCTCACACAGATCTGAACGGCGCCTTGAAAGTGGCAGAGAAGATCCGGCAGGCGGTGGAGGACGCAAACATTCAGACCCCTGGCGGGCTATTGGAACGGGTTACCGTGAGCATCGGAGTCTCTGGTGGGATACCCGCATTCGAATCCACTGGCTACGAGGAAATTCTGTTGTCGGCCGATAGCGCGCTCTACCTGGCGAAGCGAGAAGGCCGCAATCGCGTGGCCTCGCGTATGGAATAATGATCTTTACAGCGGCCATGGCGGGTCGTGACCGCCTGCCAAGGAGATTAACTCGCAACCGCTGTTTTAGGAGTTTCTGTTGACAAGTAAGTTACCCGTCAACCGGCCTGTCAGCTACAGAGAGGCTGAACAGATGCTCCTCGATTGGTTAGGCTGGCAGCAGTCGGCCAGAAGCGGACGCTACTGAGCGCCTGCTAGGTGTCCATTTCCACACGGTTGCGTCCTGCCTGCTTACCTCGGTAAAGCGCCTGGTCCGCACGCGAAATGCTTTCGCCCACGGTTTCGCCGCGACAGTGGACGCTCAGCCCCATTGTCAGGGTGACGCCCAGCGAAGTGTCGCCCAATGGGATATCGAGTGATTCGATATTCTGGCGGATCCGTTCGGCGATATTTCGAGCATCACGGGCTGGTGTGTCGGTTAGCATCAGCAGAAACTCCTCCCCGCCCCAACGGGCGACCAGATCATTTCCGCGAACACAGCTGCGGAAAACCTCGCTGACAGCGACTAGTACACGATCCCCCGCCTCGTGTCCATGGATGTCATTGATGCTCTTGAAGTGATCCAGGTCTGCCAGCACGAAGCTCAGGGAGTCCGTATCGCTCACTGTACGAGCAGCTTCGTTATGGGCAGCCTCCAGGATGAACCGGCGGTTGCTCAAGCCAGTCAGTGGGTCGGTGATAGCCAGATCACGCAAGCGTTGCTGAGCGCTGTGAATGGTGCTCAGGTAGAGGTGCGCCAGATAACCCAGCATGGCGATCACGATGCCAAGCGAGACCGTATGAATTGCAATGGTTGCCGTGACGCTTACTGGCTGCAGTGGTGGGAGCCAGAGCTGGGTCAGCAGATACAGACCGACGTAGTAGATCCAGAGCGCAGCGACCGGCAGCAACGCGTGGCGCAGCTGTGTGCTGGCCACGGTAATGGGGACGAACAGCAGGATGAAAACGTGCGTGCCGCTTTCCCAGCCGAGCATCACTACCCCCAGCGAGGCATGTGCCAGCACTTCGAACCAGACGACCGCCACAGCTACCTTGTTGTGCCGCTTCAGCAATAGTTGGTACGCCAACACATAAAGCACGAAACTGACGACACTGACCCAGGCGAGGATCGGCGAGCCCAGCCAGTGAAAGAGTAAGAATAAGAGTATGTTGGTGCAGCCGCCTATCTGGACGCATCGTTTAAATATCAGCCAGAAGGGCTGCGATTGCGGTTTATAAGCCCGACGACTCACCGTTTTTTTTCCTTTAGCCGACAAGCATGACTCCTAATACCTCGAGACAGCATCTTGTTGATAGGGTAGTCACCGGGTCGAAAAAAGGCATGAAGTTAAGATCTGAACTCGCGCCAGTGGCCCAGTAGATATCGGCATACGGCGAAGAAGCTAAAGATGCCCATACCGTCATCATGCGCTGGGCACGTGGCAACGACAACGCTGTGCTGGACCTTTCATCTGGTGCCGGCCGTTACCCGCGCAGCGCACGCTGCGGCGACGAAACGGGCCCTACGCAGTCTCTCCGGGAAGGGCGCGTGGAAGTCCAACCGATTCTCGGCATGCCGCTATCACGGTGATGCCAAACTCCAGTCTCGTTTGTGAGTCAGGATCAAGCGAGAAACACCCTAGTGTGCCAGCACTCAGTCGACGCAACCGACACAGAGTTTTGGTTGCTCTCTCCCTCGCGGCGCCTGCTGAGCGCGCGCGTTGCAGCCTGCTCGGCGTTGTGACCGAGGCGTACCTGCGTGACACCCCGGAGGAGCTAGCCGCTTACATCCCGATTTCCACCCAGGCGCCTTTTGCCAATCTTCACAGATGCCTTTTCAGTAAAACCACTGATTGCCGGCCTGGCTGATATGAGGCCATTTCCGCCGACTGCAGTCAGGAGCAATGGGCTTGGCTAATAATGATCTCGTTGTCGGACGGCCCCTTTCACCAGACAATCGGCTTATTGTCCCAGGCCCAGAAGGTCCCGCTGTCGTCCGGTCCATGGGCACCCAGCAGTTCGATAATGCGATGCGCCGAGAACGCCGGTTCGAACAGTTGCCCCTCTGGCACGTTCGCCTGGAAGGGCTGGGACAGCTGCGTGTCGGTGGTGCCCGGGTGTATCGCCAGCACGGTGGAGGCCGGGTTGAGGCGTTGCAATTCGATACCCGCCGTATGCAGCAGCTGATTGAGCGCCGCTTTGCTGGCTCGGTAACTGTACCAGCCGCCCAGGCGGTTATCGCCGATGGAGCCGACCCTTGCGGAGAGCGCTACGAAGGTAGCGGGTTGTTTGCGCAGTAACGGCAGCAGGTGCTTGAGCAGCAGGATCGGCGCGAAGGTATTGGTCGCGAAGCTCGCTTGCAGGCTCGCCAGGGTCAGTTGCGACAGGCTCTTTTCCGCCTTTGCACCGTCCTGGTGAAGGATGCCTAGGGTACTGATCACCAGGTGCAGGTGATCGCACTGCTCACCAATCTTGCTGACGAGTGCGTCGAGGGCGTGTTCATCGCTCGCATCGCAGTCGACTCGTTTCAGGCGTTGCCCGTGTTGCTCGGCAAGCTTGGCCAATTCCGCGCAGGTGCTGGCGTGTCGCGCCACGGCACATACCTGCGTCACATCATCGCGCTCGAGCAGAGCTGCGCACAGTGCCAGCCCGATACCCCGGCTGGCGCCGGCTATCAGCACCTGAGCACCGCCGCTCAGTCCGGGAATAAGAGTCATAACGCACCTTAAGGAATATGGCCGAAATAGTTTATGACGTCGCGTTAAGGCATGCCGTTCAGCTGGGGGCGGTCGCCGACAAGGAACCTCGATGAAAACCGCCTTGTGCCGAACGTTTCCGTGGCTCTCACCAACGCTCGTGCGCCGAAGTCAGAGGGATCGCAGGGCCTTGCCGTGACCGCTCCTGCCGCCAAGAGCAGCATGCGGCCCCCTGTCGTGGGCGCTCGCGCAATCCCCATCGCTTGCATTTACAACACCCATCGCCTTGGTTCACCCGCACGCTTTTCGTATGATCGACGCCCCCGATACCTGGAAGCTGCTGGCGTGAAATCGTTACCTAAAGGTGCTCCACCGAGCCCGGCTGCCCCGGCCGTTGCGACGTGGGATTTGAGCAGTGCGGTCAATCAGCTGTCGTGGGACGATCTGCGCATCATCAAGACCCTTAGCCAGTGCGGCAACCGTAACGACACCGCGAAGAAACTGGGGATCAACGTCTCCACCGTGTCGCGCCGCGTGGCCCAGGTCGAGAAGACCCTCGGGGTGGCGCTGTTCGATCACCGGCGTTCGGGCTACATGCTCACGGCCGAGGGCGAGGAGTTGCGCGCCCTTGGCGAGCGCGTCGAGCTGGATATCGTCAGTGTCGCGCGGCGCGTATCGCGCGCCGGCGAAGGGCCGCTGGGCAAGCTGCGCATCACCACCAGCGACTCGCTGCTGCTGTATTTCCTGACGCCGATCATTGCCGACTTCAAGGCCCTCAACGAGGGCATCGCGATCGAGGTGCTGGTCGGCAACCAGACCTTGAGCCTGGCCCGTGACGAGTCGGATATCGCCGTGCGCGCGACCCGAAAGCCGGCAGAAAGCCTGGTGGGGCGCAAGCTGGCCACGATTGCCTGGGCGCCCTATGGCAGTACGAAACGGGAGCCGACGAGCGAGCCGTTCGGGGATGAGCACGCCTGGGTGTCGTATTCCGGTGGTTTGTGCGGGCTCAGGGCAACCAGCTACGTGGAAAGCCGGGTGGCGGCTCACTGCATCGCCTACCGCACCGACTCGGTGGCCGCCGCCAGTGCGGCGATCGCTGCCGGGCTGGGTTTCGGTTTTCTGCCGTGCATGCTGGGCGATATCACCCCTGGCCTGGTGCGCGTCGGCCCGGTGGTGCCCGAGCTTCAGGACGAGCTCTGGCTGCTCACCCACCAGGACATTCGCAGGTCCTGGCGGGTGAAAGCATTCATGACCTTTTGCGCGGCCGCCGTCGCAGAGCTCAAGCCCCTGGTCGAAGGGCAGCGGCCGCTTGCGGTCGAGTAGCGCAAGCGGGCGGGGTGCTCAGTCGTTCCGCGCGTCAGTCACCGCCTTGCAGACGATCTCGATCAACTGCGCGCGCTGGGCCAGTCGCGACACGCCGATGATGTTGCTCGCGCACCCTGGGCGCTCGCTGCCATAGGCGGCCTTGCGCACGTTGCCCACCACGGCGAATGCGGCGTCCATATCCAGTACGTAGAGGGTTTCCTCGACCACGTCTTCAAGCGTCGCGCCGTAGAGCGCGAGCAGCTTGGCGATATTGTCGTAGGCGCTGCGCATCTGCTCGCCCATGGACGAGAAATCGCTGGGTTTGCCGTCGCTGTCCAGTGGCGCAGGCGCAACCAGGTTGCCGTCTTCATCGTGGTTGAACTGGCCGGAGATGTAGATCTCGTTGCCCACCTTCCTCGCCTGCGGATAGCCATAGCTTTGCTCCCATGGCACGCCCCAGTAGGCGGTTTTCTTGTCGAACGGTTGTGTAGCTGCCATTGCAATCTCCTTGCTTGAAAGGCCGCCCAGGTGCGCTCACCTGAGTCGACGGGAAGCAAAGGCTAGCAGCGCGACAAAAATTTAAATGGCGCATTTTTGCATCATCAGAGGTGCAATCTTGCGCCGGCGGCTCGGCGATCTTTCGGTTAGCTTTTCTCGAACTCGGGCAGCAGCCACCCCCCCATGGTGCTGCCGCCCCCCTGGCGAATGCATGGTGATCGTCCGCCGGGGCTCGTGAAACCACCAACACCCACCGAGAGGACGCTACCCATGAACAATCGCAAGACCGAAGTGCTGACCACTCACAACAGCCAACTGATCGTCATCGACCGGCAGCCCCAAGTGCGAGGCTGACCCGAGCTGCCCGGCGCCGCCGGATAACCCCCGGTACTGCGGCGTCCCGGCAGCGCTGAACAAACCAATCGATAGCCCGAAGAAGAAAGGGTCGCCCTGGCTTGCCGCCAGGCAGCGCACATCGATCTTCGTGGCTTCCGGCTGCGCGGTCGATGGCCCGGTTCTGCACCACACCTCGATAACGCTGCGCGGATTTGCTCTTCATACAGGTATCGCCATGAACAGGGACCAGTGCACCGTGCTACCCAATATCGCCTGCATTTCGGCCGGGCCGCTGAGGCCCTGGCAGGAACGGCTCGCCAAACAGATGATGCTGGATAACCTGGAAACGGGGATTCCGGTGTCCGCCCTTGCCGATGCATGCGCCATGTCGCGCAGTCACTTCACCCGCAAATTCAAGCAGAGCAGCGGGCTGGCGCCTCAGGAATGGCTGCGCCAACAGCGCGTTCAGCGCAGCAAGGAGCTGCTGGCGACCTCCACCATGCTCCTGGCGGATATCGCCGTGACATGCGGGTTCTATGATCAGCCGCACTTCTGCCGGGTATTCATGAAGACCGAAGGCATGACGCCCCATACCTGGCAGATGCAGGTCCGCTCGGCAGCTTGACGGGTTCAATACGCCGCCAGGATTCCCTGCGGGTTGTAGCCGTGGATCACCGTGCCATTGACCTTCAGCACCGGCACGCCGCGACCGCCCAGGGCATCGTAGGCACGGCGGGCGTCGGGGGATTTCTCGATGTCCAGCTCGGTGTAGGCGATGCCGCGCTCGCCGAGAAACTCGCGGGTCTGGGCGCAGTAGCCGCACCAGCTGGTGGCGTAGAGGATCACCTCACCCTGGCCGGCCACCTGCTGCGGCTTGCCCAGCAGCATCGGCTCGAGGCGATCCCAGTGTTGCCAGGCGGCGAGCACCACGATAATCAGCAAAATCCGTTTCATGAGGGGCGTCTCGGCAGGGGGGGCAGGGCCTGTTGCCGTTCCACGCATGGCTGAAACGGGCACAGACCCTGGCGTTATCGCTCAATCCTTGCGGCGTTTCAACTGGTCGGTCAGCTGGGTCGGCAGGTTGCGGATGGTCAGGGTGTCGGAGGCTTCGTCGTATTCGATCTTGGAGCCCAGCAGGTGGGCCTCGAAGCTGATCGACAGACCCTCGGCGCGGCCGGTGAAGCGGCGGAACTGGTTCAGGGTGCGTTTATCCGCGGGAATCTCCGGCGACAGGCCGTAATCCTTGTTACGGATATGGTCGTAGAAGGCCTTGGGGCGTTCTTCGTCGATCAGCCCGGAGAGTTCTTCCAGGGTCATCGGCTCGCCCATCTTGGCCTGGCTGGTGGCGTAGTCGACCAGGGTATCGGTCTTTGCCCGCGCCTGTTCTTCGGGCAGGTCCTCGCTTTCGACGAAGTCGCTGAAAGCCTTGAGCAGGGTGCGGGTTTCGCTGGGCGAGTCGACGCCCTCCTGGCAGCCGATGAAGTCGCGAAAGTACTCCGAGACCTTCTTGCCGTTCTTGCCCTTGATGAACGAGATGTACTGCTTGGACTGCTTGTTGTTGCGCCACTCGCTGATATTGATGCGCGCCGCCAGGTGCAGCTGGCCGAGATCCAGGTGCTTGGCCGGGGTCACGTCCAGCGCGTCGTTCACCGCCACGCCTTCGCTGTGGTGCAGCAGGGCGATGGCCAGGTAGTCGGTCATGCCCTGCTGATAGTGGGCGAACAGCACGTGGCCGCCGGTGGACAGGTTGGATTCTTCCATCAGCTTCTGCAGGTGCTCGACGGCCTGGCGGCTGAAGGCAGTGAAATCCTCGCCGTCTTCCAGGTAGGTCTTCAGCCAGCCACTGAAGGGGTAGGCGCCGGATTCCTCGTGGAAGAAGCCCCACGCCTTGCCCTGCTTGGCGTTGTAGCTGTCGTTGAGGTCGGCCAGCATGTTCTCGATGGCCTGGGAGGCGCCCAGTTCGCTGTCGCGGGCGTGCAGCACGGCGGGCGTGCCATCGGGCTTCTTGTCGATCAGGTGGACGATGCAGTGACGGATCGGCATGGGAGGTCCTTGTGACAGCGAGTTGGAGGCGGCGGGTAATTGTACCCGAGCAGGCCGTCACAGGTGCAGCGTGCCGGCCTTGTGGTGAGTAACGCCCCGCCATAGAGTGCCGGCTGACATTCGATGACCAGGGAAGGGCGCTCCATGTCCGTTTTCAACCCCAATGCGCAGGTACCTTCGCCTGCCTTGCTGGTGCAGCTCGAGGCGCTGATCGACCGTGGCCTGTTCCTGCAGGCCTTTGCCCTTGCCAGCGAACAGGGCGACCCACGCTACTGGCAGGGCCCGGAGGCAATGACCTGCATGGCGCGGCTGGCCGGGCACATCGGTGCGCCGCGGCTGGCTGACGTGCTGACCTGGCTGGCCTACCGGCGCTACCCGCAATCCTTCCATACCCGCCTGCGTTTCCTGCGCATGCAGATGGCCAGGCGTGGTCACTACCGTGCCTGGCGGTTGCTGCAGGGCTTCGCTGACTGGCTGCCGGCAGAGGCGGCGCAGCAGGCCGAATGGCTGTCGTTCAAGGCGTACCTGTACGCCTCGCTGCGTGATTTCGAAACGGCCCAGGCCCTGTACGAGCAGGCGTGCCTGCATGGCGACGGCGATCTGTGGCTGCTGGTGGAGCGCAGTCACGGCCTGGAGCTGGAGGATCGCCGCGAAGAGGCCCTGGCGCTGTGCCAGCAGGTGCTGGCCCGCCAGCCCGACTTTCGCTCGGCGCTGAGCCAGGCGGCCTCGCTGCAGCTGCAACTGGGGCAGGTCGACAGCGCCCTGCAGTTGCTGCGCCGCGGCGCTCGGGAGATGCAAAGTGCGGCGATCTGCGCACACCTGGTCAACGTGCTGATCGAGCGGGACGAACTCGACGAGGCGCGCGCCTGGCTCGACCATATGCAGACGCTGGAACGCATCGAGGAGCGCAGCCCCACCGACTGGATCGCCGCGCGCCGCTGTGACATCGCCTGCCTGCAGGGCGACCATGGCGCTGGCCGGCAGTGGGCGGAGAAAGCCGGCGGCGGCTTCTACGAGAAGATTCAGGCGCACCTGGCGAGCCCCAGCGGGCGCCGGGTGTTGCTGCCGGTGCCCTTCGTGCGCCAGCACCACATGACCTGCGTGCCGGCGACCCTGACGGCAATTTCCGACTACTGGGGCAAGCGCGTCGAGCACCTCGAAGTCGCCGAGGAGATCTGCTACGACGGCACTTCGCACCAGGCCGAGCGCGCCTGGGCCGAGCGCAACGGCTACCTGGCCGTGGAGTTCACCGCGGACTGGGCCACCAGCCGTGCCCTGATCGACCGCGGCATGCCCTTCACCCTGACCCTGCAGTACACCGGCAGCGGGCACCTGCAGGCGCTGGTCGGCTACGACGAGCCGCGCGGTACCCTGCTGGTGCGCGACCCGGCGCAGCCCCACCATGGCGAGAGCCTGGCCGAGCTGCTGTTCGCGTCGCAGCGTGCGTCCGGGCCGCGCGCCATGCTGCTGTTGCCGGCCGACCAGGCGGCGCGCCTGGACGGGCTCAGCCTGCCGGATCGCGAACTGTGGGATCGCTATTACCGCTTCACCAGCGCCCTGGAGGTGCACCAGCGCGACGAGGCGCTGGCGGCCTACCACGCCCTGCAAGCGCTGAGCCCCGAACATCGGCTGACCTGGCAGGCGCAGCGTTCGATGGGCTGGTACGACGGCCAGGAGCGCGAGGTGCTGCGCGGCACCGAAGCCCTGCTGGCGCAGTTTCCCGAGGATGCCAACCTGATCCTCTCCAAGGCCACTTCGCTGGCCCAGTTGCAGCCGCGCGGCGTGCAGCTCGCGTGGCTGGCCGGGCATTGTCGGCAGCGCTGGAACGAGCCGACCATCAGCGTCCGCTATGCCGAGTTGCTCAGCGACGACGGCCGTTGCCACGGCCGGGTGGCCGAGATTCTGCAGCGCGTGCTGCTGCAGACGCCCACCCAGGCCCGGGCCTGGAACACGCTGGCCAGCCTGCGTTGGGGCGAGAATCGCCGTGAGGAGGCCTGTGAGCTGTATCGCCTGGCGGCCTGCCTGCACGCCTCCCACGAGGGCTACGCCGTGCAGTACTTCCGTGCCCTGCGTGCGCTGGGCCGAACCGGCGAAGGCCTGCAGTTCCTCGAACGCCGCCAGGCGCGGCTTGGCCGCCAGGCGGCGGCGCCCAGCCTGACCCTCAGCGAAACCCTGGAAGAAATGCAGCGCCCCTACGAGGCGCAGGCGGTGCTGGAGCAGGCGCTGGCCTGGCGCCCGGCAGATGGCGAGTTGCTGCTCGGCCTGGCCGAGCACCACGGGCGTAACGGCGATGCCCAGGCCTGCCAGGCGCTGCTCGGGCAGGCCGAGCCGTTGTGCCGGCGGGCGGCGTGGCTGCGTGCGGCGGTGCAGGCCGGCATGCGGCGCCTGGAGGACCCGCGTCAGACCCTGGTCTGGGCGCGCGAGGCCGCCCTGCTCGAACCCCTGGCGGTAGGGGCGCACCGCCTGTGCGTGACCCTGCTGGAGCAGGGGCAGGGCAGCGAGGCCGCCGATGCCTATGTCGATGCCCTGGCTGCCGAGTACCCCCACCATCTGGGGATCGCCGAGCTGCAGGTCGAGCGTGCCAAGCGGCGCTCCCTGCCCGCTACCGAGCGGGCGTTGCGGCGTCTGCTGGACAATCATCCCGAGCACGCCTGGACGCTGCGCGAGCTGGCCGGTTGCCTGGCGCGCCAGGGGCGCCGTGGCGAGGCCCTGGAAGTCTGCCGGCAGGCCGGCCTGGTCGATGCGCAGAACACCTATTTCCACTCCACCCACGGCTTCGTACTGCTGCAGGACGGCCAGCGCGGGGCCGCCCGCGAAGCCTTCCAGCAGGCCCTGCGGCTGTTCGCCGACAACGAATACGCCAGCAACATGCTGCTCGACACCTGCGAAAGCCAGCAGCAGGCCGTCGCCACCCTGGCCGCGATCCATGCCGAGCTGACCCGCCAGGTGACTTTTGGTGATGGCTGGCTGGCCTATGAGCAGCAGGCCCAGCGCCTGCTGGAGCCGCAGGTGCTGCTCGATCAACTGCGCGAGGCCCTGGGCCAGCGCGAGGACCTCTGGCAGCTGTGGGTGCTGGTCGCCCGCCAACAGGCGTGCATGGAGCAGTACGCGGCGGCAGCCGACACCCTGGGCCGGGCCATCGAGCGCTTCCCCCTGCTGCCGCGGCTGGCGCTGGAACTGGCGCGCCTGCACAAGCGCCAGGGCGAGCTGGACGCCTGCTGCCAGGCCCTGCAGGAAAGCTTCCGCATCAACCCGCTGTGGACACCCACGGTAAGCCTTTACGTCGACTGCCTGCTGGAGCAGGGCGAGCGCCTCGAAGAGGCCGAGCAGCAGTTGCGCCGAGTGGTCGCGCAAGTGCCCGAGGACACCGAGCTGCGCGCCTACCTGGCCTACGTACTGGGGCGTCGCGATGCGTTCGCCGAAGCGGCCGACCAGGCCGAGCGGGTGCTGCGCGCCGAGCCCGGCCACGAATGGGCGTGGAATCAGCTCAAGTACTACGCCGAGAAATTGCAGGCCGAAGGGCGCCCGCTGCAGCTGGCCAGGCAACTGGTGGAAAACCGCCCCGGCGACGTCGATGCCTGGCTCGCCCTGGCCGACCTGGATGATGACCGTGAAGCACGGGAGAAAGCCCTGCGCGCGGCGCTGGCGTACAGCCCGCGCAGCCGCGGGATCAACGACCGCCTGCTGCAGCTGCTGATGGAAGGAGAACGCTTCGGCGAAGTCCGCGAGGTGCTCGCCGCGCCCTGCTGGGAAGGCAAGCCGCCGGTGGAAATGGCCCTGTATGGCCCGCGTGCCCTGCGCGCCGAAGGGGACACCGGTGCCATCGAGGCGCTACGCGGGCTGCTGGCGCAGCACCCGGACCACTACGATGGCTGGCGCCAGCTGGCCGACTGGCACGACGAAGATGGCGAGTATCCGGCCTATATCGCCGCCGCTCGGCAGATGGTGCGCCTGGAACCGCGGCTCGCCATGGCCCATGGCTTCCTTGGCCACGCGCTATTGCTCAACGGCGACAAGGCCGAGGCGCTGCCGGCCTTCGAACAGGCCTGGGCACTGGATGGGCGTTACGGCTTCGCGGCGTTCAACAGCTTCGATCTGCTGCGCGAACTGCAGGGGCCGGGCGCGGCCCTGGCACGCCTGGATGCCTTGCTCGACACGGGCGATCCGGTGGCCGCCTGGCGCCGCGTGCTGCCCCTGGCCAGGGGCAATGGCGACAAGGCGCTGTTGCAGCGCGCGCTGACCACCCTGGCCAGCGAGCCGGCGGCCGAGGCCACTTGGGAGCAGGATGTCACCGACTTCGCCGTGCGCGAACCGGTGTTGCGCCAGGTGCTGGATGCCGGCGTGGCGGCGGGCGAGTTGCACAGCGCGGCCGTGGAAACCTGGCTGGGCTGGCGCACCCACGACATGCTCAGCAACCTGACCCTGGCGGCGGCCTTCGACAAGGCGCTGCGCAACGATCCCCAGCATGCCGCCAAGTGCGCCATGTTGCGGTTGCTGGGCGGTCACCGGCATGCCAATCGGATCCTCCTCGGCTCCACCCTCAAGCGCTGCCGCCAGGCGTTGGCCGAAAACGCCGATGTGTGGGGCGCCGCCAGCTATGCGCTGATCGAGAGCAAACGCTACCGCCTGATGTTCGAGACCCTGAGCGACTGGCGCCGACCGGATACCCCCGCCTGGGCCCTGGACAACCTGGCGCTGGGCTACCGGCTGCGCGGCATGGATTCGATTGCCGCCGAGGTGTCGCAGCTGTCGCTGGAGCGTGATCCGCGGGGTGCCGATGGGCTCGTCTGGCTGGCGGTCGATGCGGCGTTGGCAGGCGACCAGGCCGAGCTGAACAGCCTGATCGAGCGCCTGCAGGACGCCTCGCTGCGCGACTACTACCGTGCGCTGTTCAAGCTGGCCCAGTGCGCCGCCACCGCCGACCCCGCACAGGCCCGGGAGACTTTGCGCCAGGCCGAGGGCATGGCCGGCCATGGGCATCTGCCGTTCTGGCGCTTGCGGCAGCGCCTCGGTGTTCGCCTGGGTTGGCACGGTGAGTTTCCGACGGCGCGGGTGCGCTGGCGGTTACGGCGCTGGTGGAAAAGCTGACAGCGCCGCGCGCCGGGATGGGCGCAGGCGATCAAGGATCAGCAGGCCGCTCAGCAGGCCGATGGCATACAGCGCATCGAGCCCCAGCATCAGCAGGACGGCCAGGCACAACAGCGTGCTGAGGCCGGCCAGCCAGCGCCACAGGCCCTGCAACAGCAGCCAGCCGGCGGCCATGCTGAGCAGGTAGATGACGATGAAGTTGCCATTGGCGTAGCGGATCAACTGGTCGAGGGACAGCGACAGGCTCCAGATCAGCGTGGTGCTCAGGGCGCAGCTGAGTACCACCAGCAGCAGCGCCCTGGCCGGCACGCCATTGGCGTTGCGAACGGCCAGCGCGCGCGGCAGCTTGCCTTCGTCGGCCAGGCTCCAGATCAGCCGCGCGAAGCCCTGGATGTAGACGTTCATCGAGGCGAAGCAGGCCAGGTAACCGATGCTCGCGCTGAGCCAGCGCGCCCCGTCGCCAAGCAGGACGTCGAGCATCAGCGGCAGCGAGGCGGCATCGGTGCGCGCATCGCCGTAGGCATGCAAGCTCAGCACCGCCACCGAGCAGGCCCAGTACACCAGGCCGGCGAGCAGCACGCCGAGCAACAGGGCGAGGGGGAAGTCGCGCTGCGGATTCCTGAATTCCTCGCCCAGGTGGGTGAACGCCTCGATGCCGACGAAGCACCAGAACATCACGCCCAGGGCCACCGGCAGCAATTGCCAGTTGCCGGCCAGGGGCGGCAGCAGCGGTTGCCCGGTGTGGGGCAGGTCGCCCTTGAACCAGATCAGCGCGATGGTGGCGACGATGACCAGGGCGATGACGATCTGCACGCTGCCCGAGGTGCGCGCAGGCCGTTGGCCGAGCAGCAGGATGATGCCCAGGGTTACCAGCTGGATGGCCAGGATCGCCAGGTCGTTCAAGGCGAACAGGGCGTGCCAGAAGCCGCTGGCGATATTCAGTGCCGCCGGCAGGCCCACCGGAATCACGGCGAGAAACAGCCAGGCGCTGGTGCGTTCCATCGATGCGCCGAATGCGCGGCCGATCAGGTGCGGCGCGCCGCCGGCATGGGGGTAGTGGCGACCGAGCTGGGCGAAGGTGAAGGCCATCGGCAGCACCAGCAGGATCAGCAGCAGCCAGGCCCACAGCGAGATCTCGCCCGCGGCCGTGGCGGCCAGCGCGGGAATCACGAAAACCCCGGTGCCCAGCAGTGACGTACACAGCAGGCCCACGCCCTGCAGCAGGCCCAGTTCCTTGTTCAATCGACTCATGTTGTATGCTCTCGCTCCTGACGCGGCCCCTGGCAGAGCGCCTGCCGGCCCTGTCGGCAATGGTAAGGCCGCCTCGCTTGGGCGGCTGCTGGCGAAGCGTCGCCGATCGCCGACGAAACGGCGGCAATGGCCGTCATCCTGTGCAGAGAGCTTCAGTGGACAAGTTCGATCAACGCATCATCGCCTTGCTGTGCGCCGACGCGCGCCTGACCGTCACCGAGGTGGCCCGCCAGGTCAACCTGTCACGCTCGGCGGTGAGCGAGCGCATCCGCCAGTTGGAAGCCAGCGGCGTCATCCAGGGTTACCACGCGCGCATCGCCGAACCTGACGCGGTGGTGGTCAAGGCCTACCTGGAGCTGTTCTACAAGGGCGGGCGCTGCGAGCAATACGTCGAACGCATGCGCGCCTTTCCGGAAGTGCGGCGCTGCTCGGGCATCAGCGGCGAGACCGATATGCTGATCTACCTCGAGGCCGCGTCCATGGAACGCCTCGCCGAAGTGCGCGGGCAAATCGAAAACCTGCCGGGCGTGTTCAAGGTCAAGACCCATATGGTGGTCAAGGATTGGGTGATGTGAGGCCAGGCGCTCCCTGACCTGGCTGATTGGTTTGGAGCTTGGAAGCTTTGCTTCCTCGGGTCGCCATGGGCGCGGTGGCTTGATCAAGCAAACTGGGCGACAAAGTGAGTTTCATTAAAAAACGTGGAGCTATGGAATGCTGTTCGCCGATGCCTTCAAGTACAAGCAATGGGCCAATGCCGAGCTGCTCGCCTTGGGCGAACGCCAGCTGAATCAGATGTCCGACAGCGATGCGGAGTTCTTCGTGCGCATCCTCAATCACACCACGGTGGTCGACAGCCTGTTTATCGGTCGTTTGTGTGGTGAAGCGGAGCGCTACGTCGCTGACAACACCCGCGAGACGCCGAAATTCGCGGAGCTCAAGGCCCGCATCGCGCAGAACGATGCCTGGCTCGTCGACTTCGCTGAGCGCGCCACCGGCGAAGAACTGCGGCGAGTGATCGCCTTTCGCTTCACCGATGGTGACCTCGGCCAGTTGTCGGTCGAAGAGGTGCTGTTGCACCTGCTGACCCATGGCAGCAATCATCGCGGCATGGCGGCACGCACCCTGGCGATCAATGGGCTCGAACGACCGAAGGATACCTTTACGCGGTATCTGCACCAGGCTGAACCGGTCAGGCGAGAGCTTGCCCGCGAAGCGATCAGCTGAGCCTCGTGCTCACCTTGAGAATCTGTTCACGATCTTTTTAGGCGACATTAAGCGGCTGCTACAAAGGCAGAAGCGGCCATCGTTGCTTTACCTGTGGGAACGGGCGGGGACGCCTAGTCCATGCCCGTAATTTTTTTCGCGGGCATGGCCCGCTCCCACAGATAATCACCAGTCCACCCGACGGGAACGACCGGCCGCTCTCGCCACTTCTAAGTGGCCAGCGCCGCGGTATAAGCCTGCATCAGCAATTGCCAGTCGCCCTCGGGCATTGCCCCACAATGACGTTTCAGCTGGCGCATGTCGTGGCGCGAGGCATCGGCCGTGCGCCAGCGGCGGCGGCTTTTCTCCAGGTCGAGCAGGGCGATTTCGGCCCGGAGCGAGCCGCTTTCATCGTGTTTAATCTTGATGAAGACGTGCTTGGCGTAGCAGCAGCCGTGCTGCCAGCGGCCGCGGTGCAGGCGCGCCAGGGTGTCGGCCAGTGCAGCCAGCATGCAGGCGCAATGCTCGGCGCTGCGCTGTTTCTCATACCACTGTTCCAGGCTGACAAAGCCCGTTAGCGCCTGGGTGACCAGCAGGGCCTGCCATTGGCCCTCGTGCTTGCGAGCGGAACCGTAAATCAGCTTGGGCACCCGGATGCCCAGGCGGGCGAAGGCCTGATAAGCATGTAGCTCACGCAGGATGGTCGGGCGCCCTAGGGGGTGGCGCAGGCTGCGGTACAGGTGGCCGGTCTGGCGTTTGCTGTACAGCATGGGGTGGGACGAGTCGCGGGGCCGCAGCAGCTGTACGCCACTTTCGCCCTCGCGACGTTTGTTGAGGGGCTCCACCCAGGCGCCGCGGCACTGCCACCAGTGCTCGAACATCGAGCCGGCCTGAATGGCCGGATGCTGAACGATGACCGTCGCCATCACTTCACCCCAGCCTTGCGCAGTACATAGGTGCGCCACATGGCGTAGCCGGGCAGGAAATCGCGGTGGCCGAGCAGTTGGAAACCCGCCTCGAGAAACTCGGACTCGATTTCCCCACGGCGCACCACGAAGCGGTTCTCGCCATTGCCACGGCGTTTCGCCAGGCGGTTGCGGCGCCAGGCCTTGTAGTTGCCGTCGACCCACAGCGAGACGATCAGCGTGTCGCGGGTGACGCGATGAAACTCGCGCAACGCCGCCACACGGTGCTCGGCTGACTGGAAGTGATGCAGCAGGCGAATGCAGAACACGCAGTCCACCGAGTTGTCGCCCAGGGCGATATCGAAGGCCGAGGTCTTGAGGGTTTTTACCCGGCTGAGGAGCTCGGGCGGCTGGGCGGCGAGGGCGGTGGCGAGCATGTCCGCGGAATTGTCCGCGGCCAGGATCACCCGGTTCGGTTGCTCGGCGAGCATCGGCCAGAAGCGGCCCGCACCACAGGGCAGGTCGAGCACCAGGTTGGGGTCGCCGGCCAGGCGCAGGGCGCTGCGGCCGACCTGTACGTCGCGCCAGTGCGACAGGCGCCTGGCCAGGCCGTCCTGGTGCTTGTGCAGGTAGTTCTGGGCGTGTTCCCGGTCGTATTTGCCGGAGAAAGGGAGTTCGATGGAGCGGGGCTTGGACATGACGAGGCACCTCTAGGGTCTGTTGCCGTTTCAACGCGAGCCGCGTTGTTGCGAGAAATCTCGCCAGGCTAGGCGGAGGACGCAGGGAATGGTTGTTCCCTTGCCAAGTCCTCCAACGACGCATGGCGAGATTTCCCGCACAACCCGTAGGGCCGGGCTCGTTTTATCGCGATGCGGCGTTTCTCGCCGGCTCATTTAGCCCGCTAAACTTCGCGGCTCGTGCCTTGCCTCGCGATAAAACGAGCTCCGGCGCGGCCGTGCGTGAAACGGCAACAGACCCTAGGAGAGTGCCTCGATGTTAGGAGGCGGGTTCTGATGAACCCGTCAAACAAACGTGAAAAAAACGTCAGCTGGCGGCCTGGAAGTTCACTTCAAAGCAGCTGCCCACCACCGGCAGGCTGTGCACGCTGATTTGCCAGCCCTGATGAGCGCAGATCCGCTTGACCAGCGACAGCCCTAGGCCAAGCCCTTCGCCACGGGCCTGCTCGCCACGCACGAAGGGGTCAAAGATCTGCTCATGATGCTGCTCGGGTATGCCCACGCCGCTGTCCTCGACACGAAAGCCGTCGGCGAGCAGGGTCAGTTTCACGAAGCCGCTTTCGGTGTAGTGCAGGGCATTGCGCAGCAGGTTGGCCATCACCGTGCGCAGCAGGGTGGGGTTGTAGACATCTTCGTGCAACGCCTGTACCTCGACCTGGAAGTCCAGGCCCTTCTCGCGCATCAGCGGCGCCCAGGTCTCCACCTGCTCGTCGGCGATCTGCCCCAGGCTGGCACTGCCGGCGAACAGGCTCTCGTTGCCCTTGACCCGGGCCAGTTGCAGAAAGGTCTGCACCAGGTCCTGCATTTCCGCGCTGGCCCGTTCGATGCGTTGCACCTGCTTGCGCTGCATCGGCTGCAGGTCGACCTGGGACAGCAGCTCGCAGGAGCTGGCGATGACCATCAGTGGCGTGCGCAGCTCGTGGCTGACGTCACTGGTGAACAGCCGCTCGCGCTCCAGGGACTGGCGCAGGCGGCCCAGGGTGCTGTCGAAGGCGGCGGCCAGCTGGCCCACTTCGTCGTCCGGGTATTCCGGTGCCAGGGCCGGCGCCAATGGCAGCAACTGGTCGCGGTGACGCACCTGGTTGGCCAGCTTGCTGACCGGGCGCATCACCCGCTCGGACATGAACCAGCCCAGCACCAGGGCGCCGAGCACCGATAGCAGGAAGCCCGCCAGCACCACGTTGAACAGCACCTGCTCGCGCTTTTCGAACTCGCTCTGTTCCTGCACCAGCAGGTAGCGGTCGCCGTTGATCAGTTGGGTGAAGATGTAGAACGCGCGTTCGCCTTCGAGCTGCTCGCTGAAGCCGACCGGCAGGTCGGCGTAGCGTGGCGGAATGGCGTACTGCGGGTAGTTCGAGGCGAAGAAGCGGGTGCGTGAGTCCAGGCGCGGCGCCTGGCCGCTCTTCAGGTCCTGCTGCACCACCACGCCCAGTTCCAGGGCCAGTTCCTCGGACACCAGGTGCTCTTCGATCAGGTGCACGATGGCCACGATGCTCAGGGAAAACACCCCGCTGACCAGAATGGTCATGGTCGCGAAGGCGATCAGGATGCGCCGGCGAAACGGCTGCTTACTTTGCATCGGGGTTCGCCGCCAGCCGGTAGCCCACGCCGTGGACGGTGTGCAGCAGGGGCGCGGCGAAGGGCTTGTCGATGGCCTGGCGCAGCTGGTGGATATGGCTGCGCAGGCTGTCGCTGTCCGGGCAATCGTCGCCCCACAGGGCTTCCTCCAGGGCTTCGCGACGGACCACGGCGGGCGAGCGCTGCATCAGGATGGCCAGCAGCTTCATGCCCAGCGGGTTGAGTTTGATCGGCACGCCGGCACGGGTCACGCTGAGCATGTCCAGGTCATAGGCCAGGTCGGCGACTTCCAGCAGGCGTCGGCGGTTGCCCTGGGAGCGACGCAGGATGGCTTCGATGCGCGCCACCAGCTCGGACAGCGCGAAGGGCTTGATCAGGTAGTCATCGGCGCCGGCGCTCAGGCCCTGCAGGCGATCCTCCAGGGCATCGCGGGCGGTGAGCATGAGGATCGGGATGCTGCTGCGCGCCTCTTCACGCAGGCGTCGGCACAGCTGGTAGCCGTCCAGGCCGGGCAGCATGATGTCCAGCACGATCAGGTCGTAATGCCCCTGGGTGGCCAGGTGCAGGCCACTCAAACCGTCCTGTGCGCAATCGGCCGTGTACCCCTTGAGCTGCAGGTAATCGAGGATATTGGCCAGGATGTCGCGGTTGTCTTCGATCACCAGTATGCGCATGCAACGTTCTCTTCACGGGGATTGACGCTTTTTTCACAGGGCCATGACGAAGCCCTCACGGGGCCGACACGAGACTGCGCTCGTTCATCCAGCCAGGATCATACGATGCCACAGCTTCGCTACGCCCAACTACGCTGTCATATCTTCTGCTGGGCGCTGCTGCTCGGTATGCCGCTGACGCCGGCATGGGCCGCGGTAGCCGTCACGAATTCCAGCGAAGGGCCTGCGTCATGGGCTACGCCCGTTGACAGGGTCTTCAACCTCTACCGCATGCAGCCCGATCTGTATCGCAGTGCGTTGCCCACTGCCGTTCAGCAGGGTGAGCTGCAGCGCCTGAAGATTGCCACGGTGATCAATTTCTATCAGCGCAGCGATGCCCAGTGGCTGAGCGACCCGGCCGTTCGCCAGATCCACCAGCCCTTGCATGCCGATCGCGTCGACGATGCCGATGTGCTGCAGGCCCTGCGCAGCATTCGCCAGGCGCAGGCGCTTGGCCCGGTGCTGATTCACTGCAAGCACGGGCAGAACCGCACCGGCCTGATCGCGGCCATGTACCGCATCATCTACCAGGGCTGGAGCAGGCAGCAGGCACTTGCCGAAATGCGTGGCGCCGGCTTCGGTGGGCAGGAGCGCTTCGAGGATGCCGAGCGCTATGTGCGCGAGGTCGATCTGGCGCGCTTCCATCAGGCCCTGGCCAGTGGCGCCTGCAGTACCAGCCCCTGGGCCTACTGTGCGCTGCGCGACAGGTTGCTCAACGCCTTCAACGAGTAGCGAGGTGATCACCATGGCCACCAGAGCCGTGCTTTTCCTTACGATGCTGCTGCCGCTACTGAGCGGTTGTCAGAGCACTCGCGACTACCTGCTCGCCCAGGGCTATCCGCCGGCCTTCGCCTCGGGCTACGCCGATGGGTGCGCCAGCGGCGACAGTGCGGCCAAGGCGCTCGGTGCGTTTCGCAAGAACGTGCCGCAGTACCTGGCCGATACGCAGTACGCCACCGGCTGGGATGATGGCTTCCAGCAATGCCAGGCCAGCGCCAACGCCGATATCGAGCGGCGCCTGCAGCCGGAAAGTGACCGCGACCGTGACTGGCGCCACCAGGTCGACCAGGACATGGCCAAGGCCATGAGCCGTTCGCTGAAACGTAGCTAGTGAGCGCAGCCTTTAAAAAGTCATGTGGACAGGGCACATTGATGGGCCCGACCGTCGAGAACCCTGCATGGCCCATGCCCCACGTGACGACCGCAGCCCCTGGTCGATCTTCCTGATCTTTCTGCGCCTGGGGTTCACCTCCTTTGGCGGTCCGGTCGCCCATCTCGGCTACTTCCGCCAGGAATTCGTCAGTCGCCGGGGCTGGTTGAGCGAGGCGGTCTATGCGGAGCTGATCGCCATCGCCCAGTTCATGCCAGGGGCGGCGAGCAGCAAGGTCGGTATGGCAGTCGGCCTGTCCCAGGCGGGCTATCGCGGTGCCCTGGCCGCGTGGCTCGGCTTTACCCTGCCGTCGGCCCTGTTGCTGATGGCGTTCGCCTACGGTCTGGTCGTGAAGGGCGATGCCCTGGCCTCCGGTGCCTTGCATGGCCTGAAGATAGTCGCCGCCGCCATCGTCGCCCAGGCGGTTTGGGGCATGGCCCGTGCGCTGTGCCCGGATACCCCCCGGCGGGTGCTGATGCTGGTGGCCGCAGCCGTCGCGCTGCTGGTGCCGGGCGCCATCGGGCAGCTGGCGGTGATTATCGGTGCCGGCCTGGTGGGAACGGCGCTGCTGAAATCCAAGGCGCAGACCATTACCGAGCCATTGCCCATCGCCATTGGCCAGCGGTCCGGCGCACTGTGGCTGGGGATTTTCCTGCTGCTGCTGGCCGGCCTGCCGCTGCTGGCCCATCTGCTGGATAGCCCGCTGTTGAGCCTGTTCGAGGTGTTCTACCGAACCGGTGCCCTGGTATTCGGCGGCGGCCACGTGATGTTGCCGCTGTTGCAGGCCGAGGTGGTGGCCAACGGCTGGCTGGGCAACGATCTGTTCCTGGCCGGTTATGGCGCCACCCAGGCGGTGCCGGGGCCGCTGTTTACCTTCGCAGCCTTCCTCGGCACGGCCATGGCCGGCTGGCTGGGCGGCCTGCTGTGTCTGCTGGCGATCTTCGCGCCATCGTTTCTGCTGCTGGTCGGCGTGCTGCCATTCTGGGCGCGGTTGCGCACCCGACCACGGCTGCAGGCGGCGATGGCGGGCGTGAATGCGGGGGTGGTCGGCCTGCTGCTGGCCACGCTCTACCAGCCGGTAGGCACGGGCGCCGTCGGCAATCTGCTGGACTTCGCCCTGGTGCTGCTTGCCCTGCTGGCACTGATGGCCGGCAAGCTGCCGCCCTGGATGGTGGTGGTAGCTGGTGCGCTGATCGGCTGGCTTGTACTGTGAACGCCGAACCCATCGGCAAGGAAAGGCAGCATGGCTTTCGACTGGCACGGCGGCACCATCACCCGCGACACCCCGGTAGGTAGCGATTACCGCAACACCCAGAACGTGCGCCGCTTCATGAGCGCGCAGTGTGGCGCCGACTTTCGCTTCGACCGGCCGTTCATGGCCTGGATGCGCAGCGGTGCGCCGCGCACCATGGGCGATGTGGTGGACGAATGGACACGGCGAAACGGTGCGACCCAGGCCTGAGCCCGGGCCGCCCGGGGAGCGGTCAGTCGCTGCCGTGGCGCAGGCGCTCTACCAGCGGCGGCAGCTCGCTCATGCGCCCGATCAGGTGCTGAACGCCCAATTGGTGCAGGGCTTCGCCATGCTCGGGCGGAATGTGGCTGGCGCCGAGAAAGCCGATCACCTGCATGCCGGCGGTCAGCGCCGCCGTGGCGCCGGTGATGCTGTCCTCGACCACCAGGCAGCGGCCCGGGTCGACGCCGGCGCGTTCGGCGGCCAGCAGATAGAGATCCGGTGCCGGCTTGGGCCGTTCGACCTGGTCGGCGCTAAAGGCCCCGACGTTGACCCGCTCGACCAGCTCGCAGCGCTGCAGGGCGAAGGCCAGCGCATCGGCGTAGCTGTTGGAGGCCACGGCCAGCGGCAGGTCGATCTGCAGCAGCGCTTCACGCACGCCGTCGATCGGCTTTACCTGCTCGCGGATCAGCGCCTTGGTGATGGCCCGGTTCTTCTCCAGAAAACCCTCGGGCAACGGCTTGCCGAAATGCGCTTCGGCGCGGGCCATGATGTCGCGGGTCTGCAAACCGAAGGTGCCGGCCAGTACCACGTCCAGTTCGTGGGCCGGGTAGTGTTCGGCCAGGGCGGCATGCAGATGGCGCTCGGCGATGATCTCGCTGTCGATCAATACGCCGTCGCAGTCGCAGATCAGCAGTTCGATGGGCGGTTTCGGCGGCATGGCAGGCTGTCTCCTGTAGAAGCGGGAGGGCCTGTGTAACACAGAAACCCGTTCAGTTCGAACCGCTCGCCACGGTTTCGGCCGGCCGTTGCAGCAGCAACAGGGGCAAGCCGGCGGCCAGGATCGCCAGGCCCAGCAAGGCGCCGACCCCTGCATACAGGGTGCTCGACCAGAACAGCCCCAGGCAGCTGGCGGCGAACAACAGCGGCAGCAGTGGGTACAACGGCACGCTGAACGGTCGGCCACGATTGGGCTGCAGGCGGCGCAGGCGCAGCAGCGACAGGGCGGTCAGGCACATGAACAGCCAGAACACCGGCGCAGTGTAGGCGACCATGCTCTGCACGCCGTTCTCGCTCAGGGCGCCGAACAATAACAGTGGCAGGGTGATCAGGCACTGCACCAGCAGCGCCCGCACCGGCGTGGAGGCGCGGTCGTTCCAGGCGCCGAGCATCGCCAGCTGGGGCACGTCACGGCCCAGGGCGTAATAGACCCGCGAGCCGGTGAGAATGGTGGCGTTGAGGGTGCTGATCGCGGTGACGCAGATCAGCGCGCTGAGCAGCACGCCGCCCCAGGGGCCGGCGACGATGGTCATCAGGTCGGCGCCGATGGCGCTGGACTGGCGCAGGCCCACAAGGCCGAAGATGTCGAGGAACACCAGGTTGGCCAGCAGGTACACGCCGGTTACCACCAGGGTGCCGAACAGCAGCACGCGGCTCATGTTGCGGCCCGGGTTGCGCAGCTCGCCGGACAGGTACGCCGCCTCGTTCCAGCCGCCGTAGGTGAGCAGCACGAACACCATGCCCATGCCGAGCATGCCGGCCAGGTTGCCGCCGCTATCGGCCGCCGCCGGCGCTATCTCGGTTAGCGGTTCGGCCAGCAGCAGGCCGGCGACAACCACCGTGAGCAGCGCCAGCAGGGTGATGCCGGTGAACAGCACCTGCAGGCGCTTGGATTCATGGGTGCCGAGGATATTCAGGGCGGTCAGCGCCAGCACCACCAGGGTGGCGTGCCAGGCGCTGCCGTACTCGCCGAGCGGCAACAGGCGCTGGGCATAGTCGCCATAGATGAAGGCCACCACGGCGATCGCCCCGGTCTGGATCACCGTGCCCCTGGCCCAGGCGAACAGCAGGCTGACCTGCCGGCCCCAGGCCAGGTTGAGGTAATGGTATTCGCCGCCGCGATCCGGGTAGCTGGCGCCCAGTTCGGCGTAGCACAGCGCGCCGACCAGCATCACCAGGCCGCCGGCCAGCCACAGGCCGATATACACGAAGGCGTTGTCGGCGTGCTGGGCCACCAGGGGCGGAAAGCCGAAGATGCCGACGCCGATCACCACGCCGACCAGCATGGCGACGCCGTCGAGCACCGACAGGCCGGGTTGTCGTGCCGCTGCGCGTGCGCTCATGGCTTAGCTTCGCCGTGCGCGCCAACCGGTTACCGCGCCTTCGGCGGAAATCGGTTCGATACGATCACCCTCGACCTGGCCGACGTACAGCTGGCCGTCGACCTCGAAGCGCACTTCGGTGCCGTTCAGACGTCCGCGCAGGCGCTCCTGATGCCCGGTGGTGCCGCTGATTTCCTGGAAGCGCTGCTCGAGGTCGACGGTGAAGGTTTCGCCCTCGCGCTCGACCGTCCAGCTGCCGGCGATCCTGGCCGGTACGATCCACAGGTAGATGCGCGCGCCCTCGACGATATCGCTGCGATCCGGTTCCCAGTCCTCCATGCTGAAGGCGTGGGACACCACCCGGGTGCCGGGGCGCAG